>NZ_CAKZHY010000023.1 GCF_936928535.1 uncultured Bradyrhizobium sp.
CGCTCACCGCCAATTCGACGAAATCTTCTTGCGACGCGCGGCCGGACCATACATCGGGTCAAAGACTACCCTCGGCAGCCGCATGCCATTGGTCGGGTCATCTCTCGGAAGCGGACATCGCCGCGCCAGGGGTGGAGGTCAGCCACGGGCCACCACTGCGACTTCAACCATGTTTCTTAGCTGGTCGGGTCTACTACTTTCGCTAATCTTGTCGAACGTGGCTCCGCGTGTACGATAGGCGGCGTTCAATCACGGGTGATTCATGAAGCTTCTACGGCTCGCTTCCGCAATAGCTTTGATCGCAATACCCTTGACGTCTGTCGCCTCGGCATCAACTCCAGAAGGCCGGGCTTGCGTAAGCCGCATTACACACGGCAAATACACCATGGACGACTGGGAAGCGCGTCGTGTGGTCGGTTATGGGCCGGAGATCCGCGCCTGCCTCGCGGGTGTAAAGGCCATGTACGAAAAGAAACGCGCGGCAGGCCACTAAGAAGCGTCTGCGCCCTCTCGGCACTGATCAACACTGCGAAGCGCTACAGCAGGTCAGGCAAAGGGAAGGCATATCGGATGTTTGTCGCATGTGCCCCTAAACTGCAGTTGTTCGCCGGCCGTCGCTGGTGACGCTTCCTTCTTGTCCGCTTCGGGTGATGTCGGCAAAACGGATTCAGCGTGCACATCGAAGCAGAAATTGTGGGTGCCGGAGCCGAGCGACTATCGCTCGCGCGGCCACTGCGTCGAGGACGAAACGCGATGAACGTTGTTCGTCTCCTCTGCGGAGGATTAGCCCTCAGTTCGAGTTGTAGCAAGGAGAGGTTGTAGCAACTGCAAAACGATAGATAGAATCTTTTCGTGGTTAGTTGCTTTTGCTCAGGTCCTTCAGCGTCTTGGCGACCTGGCGGTAGTTTCCGGCAGACTTAACCTTCGCTTTGGAAATGAAAGAAGCCGCCAACTGAGGCCGCTCCAATTCGCGAGGTCGCTCGAGAAAGCCGAGCTCAGAAGGGCGGCTGCCCCGGCCCGGAGCCCGGACCGAACGGGCCGCGCTGGTTGCCCGGGCCTTGCAGGCCGCCGAAGATGAGGCCGCCGACCCACTCGACCGCGTCCTTGATGGCGCCGCCGATGGCGCGGAAGGCGTCTCCGAGCCAGTTGCCGCCGACGACAGCTTCGAGTTCTGCATCGTTCAGTTCGATGATTTCCGATTTTGCATGTGTTGGGTTCAGCATGTTGGTCGCTCCTGTTCAAATGATGGATGTGATGAGTTGTTGAATGCTTGGTTCTCAGCGGAGGAAGATGCCACCCTGCAGCCAGGGGTTCGGCCCCATGGGCTGATGGGTCGTGATCTTCCCATCCACAATCCACGGGCCGATGCAGCCTCCGTCATTGATGAAGCCGCCGCACACAGAGCTCAATTCGCGCTCGTCCAGTTCTTTACGATCTCGGTTGCTACGCTCGGTCATTTCTGTCTCCCGCTGTTGTAGAGGGCCATCCCCTCTCATCTCGTGCCAGCAGAAGTACCGCAGCCCGTGCGGTTAGACCGTGAGACGGGTCACAGAGGTGCTATTGAGCCGGCTTTTGGGGGGTAGCGCCCGCCCGGCGGGTGCACCCAGGTCACAGCCGGGAGCGAATGGAACTCAAAATCCCGGTCGTCGCATCAACGACCTGGAGAGCCTGCTGGGATTTCGCTGACGCGACAGCCGATCTGGTGCATTGATCGGGAAGTTGCGCAATCTTCTTACGCTGGCTGGAAAGAATATTGATCGACTGCTCAACGGCAAACTTGACCACGTCGCGCGTGGGGTCATTTTCGCTGACGTTCGTCAGCTCCTTCTCGATCGTGATCAGATATTCGTAACTGGATAGCTCTTGGGAAATCTCGACAAGATTTTGCATAGTGGCTTTGACGCAATCTGCGTCTACAGCAGGAATGTCGGTCCGTTTAGTGGTTTGGACGAGGTCCGCCATCAGGCCGGCAAACATGGGCCTGAGATCTTCGACGCGCTTCAAGTCGGCGGGGCTGAGGACACCGGCCACGCACATCTTCGTTGCGACCAGCAATCCCAGGCATTGCCACGCCAGTCGGCTGGCAACCACGCGGACTGCGCCGGCACGTTTCACCCTGTCCGCTTGCCATCTCATTCAGACGCCCGAATTTCTCTGCGTCAACAATCCCATTGCCCTCAAGGGAGACAATAGCGCTGTACAATGGAACCCTCAATCGTCTTGTTTCCACAGGCCTCGCATGGGGCGCCGGGAACGCAACCGTTGTAGGAAAATCCGCTCCTAGCTATCATTGGCGCCTGCTCCGGCCTTTCCAGGCCCTCTTTGACGAACTGAAAGTGATTGCGTCGAGATCGTTTGCGAGGATTTGAAGCGTGACCGACGGTCCCGAACATATTTTTCGCGCCAGCGCGTTGCAACGCGCCGCATCTCCGGACGAACTCGATCATCTCGTCGCGATCACCAAGCCGGCCGATTGGATCCTGGCCGTCGTCTTGACGGTCGCGCTGATTGCGGCGCTTGTCTGGGGGATCTACGGCAGGATTCCTTCGCGCGTGTCAGGACAAGGAATTCTAGTCGGCAGCGGTCGCGTTGTCGATGCCGTCTCTGCCGCGGAAGGACGGCTCGCTTCGCTCAGTATTTCCGTCGGCGACCATGTCGAGCGCGGTCAGATTATCGCCCAGATCTCGCAGACCGACATCGAGCAAAAATACGCAAACGCTGCCGAAGCCTACAAAGAGCGCCAGCGTGAGCATGATGACATGGCCGAGAAAGTGAGATCGGAGCTCGCAGTCAAGGCCTCCAATCTCGAGAAGCTCGAAGCAGCCTTCAACAAGGTCATCGAGGCAACCGGGCAGCGCGTTCAGTCCCTGGACATCGACGTGAAGAATCTCGAGCAGCTGATGGTCAAGGGTTTGACCACACGAAAGACGCTGGAGGATCGCCGTCTCGAGTTGACCGAGGCGCAGCAACGGCGAACGGACTCGCAAAACGAGATTCTCAAACTGCATGCGCAGCAGACCGATCTCGAAACCCAGCGCGAGCACGAATTGCAGCAGGCCGAATTCGCGGCCAACAATTCGCGTCGCGAGATGCAGGCCCTCGCCGGGACCCTGGGACGTAATTCGCAGGTTATCAGCCCGATCACGGGTCGCGTGCTGGAGATCAAGACATCGACCGGTTCGGTGCTCGCCGTCGGCACCCCGGTCGTCCTGATCGAAGACGAGGGCGCGAAGCTCGAGGCGGTCATCTATATCTCCGCCGAGCAAGGCAAGAGCGTCAAGCCAGGCTCTCAGGTGCGCATCGCGCCCAGCACCGTCAAGCGCGAGGAGTTCGGCATGATGATCGGGATGGTCTCCAGCGTTTCGGAGTTTCCCGTGACTCCGCAGGGAATGACCGCGGTGCTTCACAACGACCAATTGGTCAAGGTGTTCTCCCACGACGGCGCGCCCTATGCAGTCACCGTATCTCTGGAGCGGGACGACTCGACGACGAGCGGTTATCGATGGGCCGTCGGAAAAGGACCTCCGGTTCACCTGACGAGCGGCACGCTGGCTCAGGCCGAGATCACCACCCGAAACCGGCGTCCGCTGGATCTCGTTGTTCCTCTCATCAGGAAGCTGACCGGGATCGATGGATAGGTCTGTCAAGCCTAGTCGAGGAGTCAAGAAGACACCCACCGTCCTGCAGATGGAGGCGGCGGAATGCGGCGCAGCCTGTCTCGCCATGGTGCTGGCGCATTATGGCCGGTGGGTGCCGCTCGAGCAGTTGCGGGTCGAATGCGGCGTGTCGCGCGATGGCAGCAAGGCCAGCAACGTCGTCAGGGCCGCGCGGCGCTTCGGCCTGTCCGCCAAGGGATTCCGGCAGGAAATTTCGACGCTGAGCGCGACGCCGACGCCCTGCATCATCCACTGGAACTTCAACCATTTCGTTGTTCTCGACGGGATCGATGGAAAGTTCGCCTACATCAACGACCCTGCCTTTGGGCGCAGGCGAATTGGCCTTGACGAGCTGGACAGGAGCTTTACCGGCGTCGTGCTCACCATGGAGCCGACGGCGGCGTTCGTCGCGCAAGGGAGCAAGCCCGGCGGACTGCGCCTGTTGGTTCGCGAGGTGCGCGGGTCAAAGGCGGCCGTGGGCTTGCTTGTCCTGCTCAGCTTCATCATGGTTCTTCCGGGCCTGGTCGCCGCGAGCTTCTCGAAAATCTTCATCGACGATATCCTGATCCAACATCTAGACGGGTGGTTGCGTCCGCTCCTGGTCGGCATGGCCGTCACCGCTCTGATCCGTACGACGCTGACGCTCGTCCAACAGTCGCTGCTGCTGCGGCTGCAGACCAAGCTCTCGGTGGTGATGATCAGCCGGTTTCTCTGGCGGGTGATGGCGTTGCCGATGGAGTTCTTCACTCAGCGCCATGCCGGCGATATCGCAACGCGCGTTGCGGCTAACGAGCAGATCGCGCGGCTGCTTGCGGGCGGCATTGCGGCCAACGTGCTCAACCTCACCTCCGTCGTGTTCTTTGCGTTCGCAATGGTGGTCTACGATCCGTGGCTTGCCGCGATCTGCGTCGCCCTGTCGATGCTCAATGTTCTGTCCTTGCGCCTGTCGCACCGGCGTCGGGAGGACCTCAGCCGTGGGCTCTCGCAAGAGCGCGGCAAGTCGTTAGGGGCGGTGGTCAGCATCGTCAGGACCATCGAGACGATCAAGGCAAGCGGTCTCGAGGACGAGGCTTTCGGGCAATGGTCCGGTGTCCACGCCAAGCTTCTCAATGCCGAGCGCGACCTCGCCTTGTCGTCAATCTTGCTCGATATGATCCCGACCCTGATCTCCGGCCTGAGCATGACGGCGATACTGATCCTCGGAGGCCTGCGGGTGATCGAGGGGTCGCTGACGCTCGGCAGCCTCGTCGCCTTCCAGTCGCTGATGGCAAGCTTCTCGGAGCCGGTCGCAACGCTGGTCAATCAGGCGAGCGCCCTTCAATTGATCCGGGGCGCCCTCGATCGCCTTGAGGACGTCTACAACTATCCGCTCGGCGACAAGCCGAAGCTCAGCGGATCCGAAGGGCGCTTCCCGGCAAAGCTTGCCGGACGCATCGAACTCCGGAATGTACAGTTCGGCTATTCACTGCTTGAGCCGCCTCTCATCTCCGAGCTTTCGATCAACATCAGTCCGGGATCGCGCGTGGCAATTGTTGGCACGTCCGGAAGCGGTAAATCGACCCTGGGACGCCTGATTTGCGGACTCAACAAGCCTTGGGCAGGAGAGATCCTGATCGATGGGGCTCCGCTTGCGGAGGTTCCATCCGAAATCCTCGCCAATTCCATCGCCTACGTGGATCAGGACATCTTCCTGTTCGAAGGAACGGTGCGCGACAATCTCACGCTATGGGACCGGACTACGCCGGACACCGATCTCACCAGGGCGCTGAAAGACGGAGAGATCCAGGACGACATCGCCATCAGAGCCGGCAATTACGATTCCTATGTGAGCGAGGGTGGAACGAATTTCAGCGGTGGGCAGCGACAGCGCATTGAGATCGCGCGCGCCCTCGTCGGCCGTCCCTCCGTTGTCGTTCTCGACGAAGCCACGGCTGCGCTCGATCCGGTCACGGAAAAGGCAATCGACGAAAATTTGCGCCGCACCGGCTGTACCTGCATCATCATCGCACATCGTCTGAGCACGATCCGGGATTGCGATGAGATCGTCGTGTTGAAGCAGGGCAAGATCGTGGAGCGCGGGACGCACGAAAGCCTGCTGGGCCAGCATGGCGAATATGCAAGGCTGGTGTCCCAGGAATGACCGCTCCGGCTGAAAACATTGTGTCCGGCGCGAGCCTATTCAGATCGGCGACGCTTCCGATCGACATGTCACTCGATGGTCGCAAACCCATTTTGCTCGATCACCATGGCTACGCGTTTGAGGTCGTTGCCGGTCATCTCGATATCTTCGCGGTCGATACCGAGGAGGGCGAATGCGGGCGCAGACGCCATCTGTTTCGGATCGAAAGCGGCGACGTCGTCGCCGATCTCCCGGAGATCACTGTCCCAGCCGGAGGCGGCGCACGCTTCATTGCGGTGGGGACGGAAGGCACGCGGGCATCTGCGCGGTCCAGGTCCGATGTGACACCGGCCCAGGTCACACGCTGGATCGAACGGCTCGCGCGCTTCGTCGCGGGGCCCACACCTCCGTGGCAAATGCCTGAGCTGCCGGAGGGCAAGGCCGAACTTTCACCGAACCAAGGCGGCCGCGGCCCCATGCGTGGCGTGCTGTGGCTGACTGCGGAGCGCGGCGACATCAGCCTAATGGGCGTTTCCGCTCCATACGCCGCCGGAAGCCAGCCTCTGCCCCTCACGTCAGGCTTGTGGGTCGAGGCGGGCCCGGAAGGCTGCGACCTGGTTGCAACCGGCGCAGTGCCGACCGCGATCTGGCCGGCCGTCGATCAGTTTCACCAGAGTTTCATTGCCTGCGTCGAGCGCATTCTGGTCCACGGCAGGCAAAGCGAGAGCGAGCGGCTGATGAGCCGCAATGCCCTTGCGGCGTCGCAGTCCATGGAAGCCTTCGATCGTCTCTCCGGCATCATCGTGCGGCGTTTCGATCATGACGCGGTCGATGCATCGTATTCCGATCGGCTGGCGGGCGCTTGCCAACTCGTCGGAAGCGCGATGCGTACACCGATCACGCTCTCCGGTCGCCTCGATGGCAGCGGGCAGGAATTCGCCGGGCTGACGCAGATCGCGCTGAATTCTCGGCTGCGGCTCCGGCAGGTCGTGCTCCGGTCGGGCTGGTGGAGAACCGACGCAGGCCCGCTGGTCGGCTGGTTCGGCGAGAAGCGCGAGCCGGTCGCCCTGATCTACGAGCCGCGCCGTGGCTACGTCATGATCGATCCGCAAACCAAGGCGCGCTGGCCGGTCAGTCGCACCGTGGCGGCACAGATCGCTCCGGACGCGGCGATGTTGTATCCGCCACTGCCGTCAAGCTCGCTGAAGTTCAGGGACCTTCTGCAATTTGCGCTGCGCTATGCGCGTGGCAGCGGGCTGCGCATCGCCCTGGTGGTCGTGGTGATCGGGCTTCTGTCTCTGGTGACGCCCTTCGTCACCAATCTGCTGATCAGTTCGATCATCCCGAGATCCGAGCTCGACCAGCTCGTCTTCTGTGGCCTCGCGTTGGGCCTGACAGCCCTTGCGGTAGTTGGCGTCCAGGTCATGCAAGGCCTTGTCATGCTCCGCATGGAAGCCCTGATCGACTTGCGATTGCAGTCGGCGATGATCGATCGCATGCTGAGGCTGCCCACCGCGGTGTTCCGGAAATTCACGACAGGCGAGCTAGTCGACCGCGCAATGGGTATCGACGCCGCACGTCGTGCCCTGACGGGTCACGCGCTCCGAGGCATCATAGCCGGCCTTTTCTGCATCTTCAGCTTCGGCTTGATGATCTACTACAGTCCAAAGCTGGCGCTGCTCGCGATTGGGCTGACATTCGTCAGGGCGGCCGCCATCATCTCGACCAACCTGCTGCGGCTCTATTTCGAGAACAAGCACTTCAACCAGCAGGGCAAGGTCAGCGGATTCGTCCTCCAATTGCTGACGGGTGTGGGCAAATTGCGGGTATCGGGGGCGACCGGGCGCGCCCTCGGGATCTGGTCGAAGCAGTTCGCGACGCAAAAGCAGTATTTCGTGTCGTCACAGCTCGCTAGCAACGGCCTTGGCGCGTTCGAGACGGCATTTCCGACCATCGCAACGCTGATCATCTTTGCCTACGCGTCCTATTCGAACAGCAATCTTCTCACGGACCTCGGCAGATTCTTCGCCTTCTTTTCCGCCTTCGGGCAATCGATGGGGGCCGTCGGCTCCTGGGCCGGTGGCGTCAGTGAAGCGCTGATTGCGATACCGCCACTGCTCCGGTTGCGTCCTCTCATCGCAAGCCCAACGGAGATTTCGGACGACAGAAAGGCGCCGGGAGAGCTGTCTGGATCGATCGAGCTGGCCCGCGTTTCGTTCCGCTATCTGTCTAGCGGCCCTCTGGTGCTCGACAATGTCTCCTTGAAGATCGCGCCGGGCGAATACGTCGCGGTCGTCGGGCCCTCCGGCGGCGGCAAGTCGTCCTTGTTCCGGCTGCTGCTGGGATTCGAGTGGCCGGAATCGGGCGCGGTGTTCTACGATGGAAAATCAATCGACACGCTGGATGTAAGTGCTGTGCGGCGCCAGCTCGGCGTCGTGTTGCAGAGCGCTCGGCTCGCGAATGGGAACATTTACGAAAACATTTGCGGGGGACTTCGGCTTTCGCTCGACCAGGTGTGGGACGCCGCCCGACTTGCGGGAATTGAAGACGACCTCAAGGCAATGCCAATGGGTATGCTGACCCAGATATCCGAGGGCGTGAGCACCCTTTCCGGGGGGCAGCGGCAGCGCATCATGATCGCGCGCGCCATCGCGCGACGTCCGCGCGTCTTGCTGTTCGATGAGGCGACGAGCTCGCTCGACAATCGATCCCAGGCCATCGTGAGTGATGCATTGGAAAATTTGAACGTCACCCGGATCGTCATTGCTCACAGGCTGAGCACCGTCAAGAACGCGGATCGGATCATCGTGCTTGTTGACGGCAAGATCGTCGAAGCGGGGACGTTCGAGGAATTGACCGCCGCAGCGGGGGTTTTTGCAGCGTTTGCGCAGCGGCAGATGCTTTGATCGGCCGCAAACCCTCCGGTCCTTCAAACCAAGAAGCAGGTCAAACCAGCGTTTAGGGCTCGAAACCTAATTCAAGCTTGTTCTTTCGAGCTTCTAGGATGCTGGCAGTCTGTCGGAACCCACTGCGAAATCGGGCTTCTTTTGCGCAAAAAGCCAGTCGCTCGCCTTTGTGATCCGTCTCACGGTGTAACCGCACGGGCTGCGGTACTCCTGCGTCCACGAGATGAGAGGGGATGGACCCTCCACAACAGCGGGAGACAGAAATGACCGAGCGTAGCAACCGAGATCGCAAAGAACTGGACGAGCGCGAATTGAGCTCTGTGTGCGGCGGCTTCATCAATGACGGAGGCTGCATCGGCCCGTGGATTGTGGATGGGAAGATCACGACCCATCAGCCCATGGGGCCGAACCCCTGGCTGCAGGGTGGCATCTTCCTCCGCTGAGAACCAAGCATTCAACAACTCATCACATCCATCATTTGAACAGGAGCGACCAACATGCTGAACCCAACACATGCAAAATCGGAAATCATCGAACTGAACGATGCAGAACTCGAAGCTGTCGTCGGCGGCAACTGGCTCGGAGACGCCTTCCGCGCCATCGGCGGCGCCATCAAGGACGCCGTCTTGTGGGTTGGCGGTTTCATCGCTGGCGGCCTGCAAGGCCCGGGCAACCTTCGCGGCCCGTTCGGCCCGGGCTCGGGGCCGGGGCAGCCGCCGTTCTGAGCTCGGCTTCCCAGACGCAGCTCGCAATTGGAGGCCGTCCCAGTATCGGCGGCCTCTTCAATCGGCTCCAACTTACGTCCGTATCCCTGGAGGAGGCTATGTTCAACTGCACGAAGCTTTGGGCGGGCCTGCTTGGATTAGCAGCGCTCACGCTCGTCAGCACCGGCGCTTTGCCGACATCGGCATTTGCCGCCAAACAAGGCGACTTGGTGAACGCATGCAAACGAATGGGCAAAGACTGCTCGCTGGGAGCCGACTCGCCTGGATATGCGACCGGATGCACCAGCAAGGCTTGCTTCGAATGCTTCAACGGAAAGTGCAAACGGATTCCGTAGGGCTCCAACAAGTCGTTTTTCGATGCAGGTTTGATAGACAAGGAGACTTACATGTCCATCGTCAGGTGCGTTGCTCGGTCGAGTGTGCTCGTCATGTTCATCTTGTCATTGGCCACCGCGGCCGATGCCGGCGGCAGGGGACAAATTGGCACGAACGGTACGTTTGGGCCCAACGGCTCGAACAATGTCGTCGTGCGCGACCACCGCGGCGATGCTCCTCCGGGCGAGATCTCGGTCTATCCCGCGTGCACCAGTTCATCCTGCCGGCAAGGCGGCCTCGAGGGATGGCCAGCCCAGCAACAGAACCACCAAACCGGAGGTGGTGGCCAGGTGAACGACCATCGAACCGGTCATTAGCAAAGCGCGCTGCGTCTAGATGAGGCGACGTGAGACTGCCAGATGGTCCATTCGGTCGACGGATATCGTCGCCCAAGCTGCGGTGCCGGATGTCCGCTCAAGTCTCAACACAGGCGGACAACCGGACATTTCACAAGGTCGCGCAATGGCCAATGGCGAAGTTGTTCAAAGACCAGCCAACCAGAAAGCGCCCGCAGAGAACACGCCGCGCCATTTGGTCCATCGCCGGTACGCTTACTGTCCTTGGGTCAGCTGCTGCAAAATCTGTTGAAACATTTGAGCAGGGTCGCTCCTTGCTTCGTCTTTCCTGCACACTCCCTCGAGTGCGCCCTTGATGCCGCCGCTCACGCGGTCGAGTTCGCGTTCACTCAGAACCTCGCTCTGCGTATTGATTGCGTTAGTCATGATGTGCTCCTTGACCTGGCGCGTTCATTCGACGCCGATGTGACTACGCCTAGCATTGCCGCTCTCGTCAGGTATGTGACGGGCGTCACGAACCTCTGCTTTGACTGGGGCTGCATCACAAACAGAACCGCCGCGCGGTTGCCCGGCGCGGCGGTTCATGGATCGGTGTGTTTCGTCAGTTGCGGTGGCGGCGCACGTCAGCGCACGTACCAGTAACCCCACCAGCGCTGTGAGACCGGGCGGGCGGCCGCCTTCATGCCCGCGACCTCTTCGATCGGGCGGAGCTGCGGGCCATAGATCGCGGGCGGGTAGACGTCATCCCAAAATACGAGACCGGTTTGGACGTAAGCCGCGTGGGCCGCTCGATGGTGCATCGGGGCAAGCTCCAACTCCGCGGCGGAAGCCACGGGTGCGGTCAAAGCGATGAGGAGTGCAGAGAGGGCAATCGATGGAATAACGGCTCGGAAGCTCATTGGATTGAATCCCTATGAAATGAGGCACGGAATAATGCGATGGCTTCCAAAAGGTTGCAAGGGCGTCAGGCGGCAGAAAATGCTTGGACGAGCTGTCCCGGGCGCAACGCTGTCGGGCTCAGCCGGTTCGAAGCGCTGAGCCACGCCAGAAATGGCGCGACCGTGAAAGAGACGAGGACAGATGCTTGGTTTGGATTTTTGGATCGAGCCCGCTGCCGCGCACCCGGGCTCGCGCGTGAACAATCTTTGCGCGCCGGGAATCATGATGTCGACACACTACTCACTCTTGATGCAGGACCGACTCCTTCAAGGACGCCTTCAATGGTTTCTGCCTCTGTCTCTGCATCGCTGTTCTGCTCCGGGCTCGCCCTGGGATACGCATTGCGCGCCTGGCGTGTCCGACGGAAGTTGGCAAACTGTTTCCCCTCCGTCTTACGCTCATCGGCGAGTCCTGCTCCGACCTCAGCTTTCGGACATGCGCGACGGGCCTTCTAGGTTCCGTCGGGTCATGCGGCAGACGTGCTTCGCATCAATTCAAAGGGGACAACGACATGAGTGAGCCAAAGAAGGATGCTCCGCGGCGCTACATCATGGACGGTGCCGGCCAACGCGTTCTGGTCGGTCTGACGATTTCCGAGACGATCGAGTTCGAGAGTCTGGAGAGTGGGGAAGCCCGCCCGGGCGCTGAACTCCTTGCCAATGAGTCCGGTATCCGTCAGCACAAGCCTAACGAGCGTTGGCTCGAACTCTATGTCAAACACGAGCGGGCCTGGAGCAATTGGATGGCCGAGACCCGTGCTCGGCTGACGCCTCATCTGCTCAACTAATCCGTCTGTCTGCTTCGCGTTCGTCGAGGATCCATTGGATCCTTGCCCGCGCCTGTCACACCGCCAGCATTCTGCTTCCCTGGATGCTCATCAAGGTAAGATTGCCCGTGGCATAGGCGCCCGTATCGATGTTGACACGGTTCGCCTGAAATTCGGCGCTGCGGACCGGCGTGTGGCCATGGACGATATATTTCCCGAACTGTTGGTCGCTTCGCAGGAACTCGTCGCGAATCCAGAGCAAATCGCGTTCGGTCTGCTCTGCGAGGGGGACGCCCGGACGGACGCCGGCGTGAACGAAGAAGAAGTCCCCGCAAGTAAAGCTCAATCGCAAATTGTCCAGGAACTCCAGATGCTCGGTCGGCATGGCGCGAATTAAGTCGCGCAAGATCGTCGCCGGTTCGTCTCGCTTCAGATCTGGCGGCGCAAGTCCGTAGGACATCAATGTCTGGGCTCCGCCGACGCCGATCCAATCCTCGAATAACGAGGGGTCTTCGAAGATTCTCACCAGAAATGCCTCGTGATTCCCCTTGAGGAAAACCGCGTTTCCCCGACGGCTGCGTTCGACCAGGATATCGAGGGTCGCACGCGTGTCCGGTCCACGATCGATATAGTCGCCCATGAATATCTCGATGGCATAGCGTGGCCTGCGGTGGGCGACGTCGGCGTCGATCACGCGCAACATGGGCCGAAGCAGATGAGCGCAGCCGTGAATATCCGATATCGCGTAGATGCGAACACCGTCCGGCAATTGCGGCTTGAAAATCGGCAAGGGTGGTCTGGCACCAGATATCATGGCGCGCTTTCGGTCGCGAGGTCGACAGACGCCGGCACCAGAGAATTCCAATCGAACGGGAGCATTATCGGCGTGCTTCTCAAGCTTGATCTTGCCAAAAGGAAGGCACGGCAATTCTTGCCCACTCCTCATGTGACGATGCGGTGCAACAATGAGGCCAACTGCCTGGATGCATTGCTGTGCAGGTCGCGACGGCGAAAGATTCATGTCTCGATGCAAAAATGACGATACGTCCGGAGGTGGTATTCCGAGGAAATTCTCGCATTTGATTGGCGGGTATTCGCGGCGCGGAGTTTGTGCCTCAATGCTGAGCTGAAAATCGGCTTGCGCGGCTTCCGTGCGTCGCTTCGATGTGGAACTTGATTCAAAATAGGGCAGCGTGTCCGCGGATATGTCAGCACTGTGACGAGCTTCCAAGCGAACGGAATCAGAAAGAGCTCTTCGATAAATGGCGATGGCTTTGCATCGCAAAAGTTTTGCGTGCAGCGCCACAATGTCGCTGCGATCACTGAACACGTTCTGCGTGGGGAAGAGACGAGTCTTCAGCATCACAAAATACGTCTGGCGCTCTCTCGATACGTAGAGGTTCGAATGGCTGTTGCAACTTATGGTTCTGAGAAGGCGTACTCGCCGTCACTGTCTCGCGGCACCCCTCTCCAGCGGCCGTTTCAGATCGTCGTCATCGCGGCTGATTTTCTGCTGATCTTGCTCAGTTACGTCGCCGGCTCCGCTCTCTACAGCTTTGCGACGTCGTCGACTGCCGACGGCGCTTCGGTTGGCGCCGGATTGATCGTTGGCCTTGTATTCGTCGCGCTTGCCTACTTTCAGGAGGTCTACGCAACGCACCGCCTCCTCAATCTTGTCTGGCAGATGCGCAAGGCCGTCTTCATCTGGTTGGTGTCATTGACGGTCCTTGCGGTCGCGGCATTCCTCTTGAAGTCGACCGACAACCTGTCCCGCGGCACAGTGATTGTCTTCGCGGCGATGGGGGGCCTTGGGCTGATCAGCCTCCGCTTCGGCTGGCAGGTCGTGCTCGGCACGACTTTTGCGAGAAGCCGCTTGGTGGATCGCAAGGTGGTGCTCTTAAGTCTCAAGCCGCTGGACTTCACGTCGGGCCGGTTCAAGGATCTGCGCCGGAACGGCTTCGATGTCGTGCGTCATTTCGTGCTCGGGGTAGACGAGAGCGACGATGGCCGTTGGGAGCGCGAAGTTCGGGATGTCATCCGCCAGTCGCGCCTTGCTGATGTGGATGAGTATCTTCTCGCGATCGACTGGGACGAATTGCCGATGCTTCGAAAGCTCGGCCAATACCTGCGTGCCGTACCGCAGCCTGTGCGCCTTCTGCCGGACGATTCCATCGCCGATATCGTCTCGCGCCCGTTCCTGCCCGTCAGCGGGACCGTGGCGGTGGAGATTCAGCGGCCTCCGCTGAGTATCTTCGAGCGTCTGCAGAAGCGCTGTCTCGACGTCGGCGTAGCGATCTTCGCGCTCGTCGTGTTGACGCCCCTGCTGTTGACCGTCGCCATGCTGATCAAGCTGGATTCGCCCGGAACCGTCATCTTCCGGCAGTCGCGGCGCGGGTTCAACGGCAAGCCATTCGATATCTGGAAATTCCGGACGATGACCGTTTCCGAAAACGGTCACACGATCGCTCAGGCGACCAGGAAAGATGCCCGCGTGACCAAGATCGGGCGTTTCCTTCGCATGACGAGCATCGACGAATTGCCGCAGCTCTGGAACGTCTTGCGGGGCGATATGTCCCTGGTCGGGCCGCGGCCGCACGCCCTCGCCCATGACAATTACTACGACGAGCTCATCAGCAAATATGTCTACCGCCACCACATGAAGCCCGGCCTGACCGGCTGGGCTCAGGTGAACGGCCTTCGCGGCGAGACACCGACGATCGATCTGATGGAAAAGCGGGTCGAATACGACGTCTGGTACGTCAGCAATTGGAGCATCTGGCTCGATCTGAAGATCATGGCGCGGACGGCGTCAGCCGTGATGTTCCAGGAGGCCTATTAGGCCGCCGATACGCCAGCCGGGACCTCGTCAGAATAGCTGGGGCGTCGCTCCGGCTGTCTGCCGTCTCTACCTGCCGCCTTGCCGCGACTTCCCGAACAGCCGCATGATGGCGTCACGCAGCGCGAGCAGGGGCGGCACCAGCACGAAGAACGCTCCCATCGCAACCGACGCGACGACATGGCGGAGGGAGAACGGCTCGTCTTGCTCGAGTTCTCGCTGGCTCGGATCGATGGGGGCCGGAGAAAGCGTGGTCGCGAGCGGCCTCGCCTGCCGGCGCGACTTGCGGGGCGGAACCACGATCAACACGAAGAGGATGTTGAGCAGGACCCAAATCGACAAAACAGTGAGGAGGATCAGCATCCGAACCCACCAAAAACGAGCAATGAGTATGAGCTCAACTTAGCCTCAGGGAATTCGAAAGAAAAGGTGTCTAAGCCTGCGGCTGCCGATCATCACTAAGGACCAGGAAAAGCTCGACGACGACCAAAATGGCGTCTTGGACCATGTCGCGGCCGTCGGCTGCCCGTCAATCCCGGCTTTCAGCTAAGGCAACGGTGGCGGGATGTGGATTCCGGACGAATACGGAGTTCAATTCGTGCTGAACCGGGCGCGACCCTGCGCGCTCGTCCGGCTCGCGGCAGTTTTCAAATTTATTATGTGAAAGCGGAACTACCCGCGGGTTCCCGATCGGGCGACGAATGAAACGGTCGGCCCACGCGGGAGCCGACCGGCGGATGGCTTCGATGCGGCGGCCGCCCGAAGACGGCAGGCCGGAGGGCTCACAAGCTCGATTGCGCCGGTGGGATCCGGCGAGGAGAGTGGGCGCTCAGGCGTGCTCCACATAGTAGCTGTTATGGTGCTTGCCCTTGTAGGCCTCGATGCGCTTGAGCATCTTCGGGTTGGCGCGGTTGAGAACGGCACCCAGCAGCTTCTTCTGAAGCATTTCCGAGCCTGATATGGACTCCTGGAGCGCGGATCGCGTCGTCTGTCCCCATTCGATCACGTAGACCATGGCATCGATGAGCGGGCTGAAGGCCTTGGAATCGGCCACTGGCATGACCGGCGCAAGATCGATCACGATGTACTCGTAATGCTCTCTCAGCGATTTGAGCAGCTCGGCCATGGCCTTCGAGCCGATCACATCAGCCGAATTGACCAGACGCGAAGCAACGACCGATGGCAGGAAATCCAGGCCTGTCTCCTTGCTGCGCTGGACGTGGTAGCCGAGGCTGGCCGGGTCGCTCAGCGTCTCGACAAGTCCGGTCTTGGCATTGGGCGCGAGCTCACGGGTCAATGAACGCGTGTGCAGATCGCCGTCGATCAAGAGGGTGGGGTGTCCGGTGAGGGCGATCAATTGGGCGAAATTGGCCGCGACCGTCGTTTTTCCTTCCTTCGGAAGCGATGACACGATGCCAATGATCTTGATTTCCCGAGTGAGGCGCGCGACGTCGATCGACACCTTGATGTTGCGCAGCGTTTCCGCAAACCGCGAGAACGGATGGTCCACGACGTAGCGGGAGAGATCCGGAGTGCCACTGCTGGCGGTCTTGGAAAGCAACGCGCTTGCCTTGCTTGGGGGACGCACGTCGGGGAGCACGCCGAGACACTTCACGCCGAGCTCCTCTTCGACTTCGCCGGGGGTCCGCAGCACGTCGCTGAGGAATTCGCGGGCGAACGCACAACCGAAGCCGAGACAAAGACCGCCGACCAGGCCTCCGATCAAGGCCAGGACCGTCCGCGGCGAGCTCTTTCGATCGGGCTTGGTCGCGGTGCTGATCAGGCGCGCCTCGCTGAGCGGAAAGCTCTGATTTTGCGTAGCGCTCTGCAGCTTCTCCAGGAAGTTGTTGTAGAGATTGCGATACGTGTCGGCCGCACTTTCGAGGTCGCGCAGCTTGACTTCCGCCTGACCGGTGTGTCCCGCCTGGGCGACGAGGTCCTTCACGTTCTTGTCGAGCGACGCCTCACGGCTCTTTGCGATTTCATAGTCGCTGCGATAGGCATCTGCGATCCGGTGGATCTCGTCCGCAATATTCTTGCGCAGCTCCTCCATCTTGTTGGCGAGGTTGATCGTCGCTTGATGGGTTGCGCCGTATCGTCGTGACCAATCAGAATATTGAGCCTGAAGGTCGAGATACTGGGCGCGCAGACGCGTGATGACCGGGTTGTTGAGGGCGTCCGTCACCGTCGGCTGGGCGAGATCTTGGTCGGACACATTCTGGATCCGGTCGAGGCGCGCCTTGGCTTCGGCCGTTGCGGCCCTGGCTTGAACCAGCTGCGTGTTCAGATCAGACAGCTGCTGTTCGGACATCAATCCTCGGCTGGTCCCGACAATGTTGTGCTCCGCCTTGAAGCTCTGCACTGCCCGGTCACTAGCACTGGCCTGCTCGCTCAGCTCGACGCTGCGCTGTTGCAGCCATTCGGTCGCACGCTTGGTGGACTGATACTTGGCCTCGAGCGCGCCTACGATGTAGGCATCGGCGATCGCATTGGCGATCTTGACCGCCTTGTCCGGTGAGGGAGCCTTATAGCTGAGGGAAAGCACATAGGTCTGCAGGACACGCTCGACCCTGAGATTCTTCTGAATCACCTCGACCACGGCATGCTCAATGCGATCCTGCGAAGGGGCTTCGCCTGTTTCGAACAGCGACATGATCTTGCCGAGCACGAGGGCGAGGGCGCCCGGATGGGAGCCGTTGAAGTCGGGGTCCTCGGTCAGGTGCAGACGGCGAACGACCGACAGGATGAGGTCGTCCGAATTGATCACCTCGACCTGGCTGTCGACAAAGCCGGTATCGATGAGAGCGCTGTTGGTTCCGCTGTCCTTGTCCAGAACCTGGGTCTGGCGCGTGTCCATCATGATGCGCGCATTTGCCGTGTACATCGGCTGCGCCGTGACCAGATAGACGAGCACCAGCGCAAGCGCGGCTCCGACGCACGTCGCGATAACAGGCCATTGGCGGCGGAGCACGTCCGTCACGCGCTCGAAGCTCAGGACCGCTCCGCCAAACTCGATGGCAAACCTATGACCCGACTGGAACTGTTCTCTGGGCTGATACATTTGCGGACGGCTGCCTTATGATCACTGAGGAATGGGAACGGGCTTGAACGGATCTGACAATTTCGTCTTCCATTCCCCTTCAAGGAGCGCTCTGCCCTCTGAGGGTTGCGTCGAAGTCTTGTCACGAGGCGGCAGCGGGGCGCCGGAATCGTCTTCTCCTACTGCGGAATAGCCTGCCTGCACCGAGAGATCGCCGATCCGCTTGGTGAAATCCTTGATCTTGCGCGCGGCATCCGGCTTCGTCGTTGTGCATCTGGCTTCGGCGAGCCGCAGCGCAGAGCCGATCGCCGAACGATCGTCGGTCGTCGATTCCGTGATGAGCGTCTGCACCGACGGCAATACGGCAGGATTGGTCGCGACGTAAGTGGAGAGCCGGTACTTCAGCTTCTCCTTGTCGTTGCGCAATCGCACCAGAAGCGAGGATGGCGATTTGACGAATGCGTCGATGTCGATCTGCGAGGCGCGGTCCGAGAACTCGACGCACTGAGCTTCGCAGGGGCCGAGACTCGCCGCGATCATTGCAGATGACGCTAGGATGATTGGCAGCCACAGTGGCTTCGATCGACGACGTGGTGATCCGCTGCCCATTCGTGTCCCTTCATTCTGCTAACGAGCGCGAGTGAATCTGACAGGTAACTGTGTCAAATTTTGTGCGGCGCAAAAGTCGGTTTCATTCAATCGTATCGGTGGCAAACACGCTGCTCCCTTGCCTGCGGTTGTGTAACGAGGAGTTGCAATGCCTGCGAGATTGGCAGTTTGCCGCCCACGAATGTTGCAGATTGAAGATTCGTGAGGCGCACTACTTGTCGCGAAGCTGACATATCCGACAACGCGCGATTTTGTTCCACGCCATGAGAGATAAATTCGCAATGTTGCGCGTTTCAAAGCGATCTCAACAACGCCGGATTTCGCGCAAACTTTGCTCGCAAATGTCCGCAAGCATGAATCGATCGCGCGAAATCATCGCGCAATCGAAAAAAGTGGCGCGAACTTGTCCTCCGCATGTCGGAACGAACAGCGAGCGATGAATTTGCAGTCGACCGTCATGCATCAGAAGCGCGTCGTCGATCGCAAGGATTGCAAACCGCGCGCGATGTCCTACAGAGTGCTGCGGCGCAATAGCTACGGAATGTGGATGTGACGGAGTCGGTTCATCGTGAGAAGGCGCATGTCCTGCCGCTCGACAGCATCAGGGGTATCGCCGCGACCTCCGTGGTGATTCACCATCTCCTGCTGATGCCGACCTTCCTCGCGATCTTCCCCCACAATGCGTGGATCAACTGCTCGTTCTTCCGCAGCTCGTGGCTGCTGGTCGACCTGTTCTTCGTTCTCAGCGGAATGGTGATGTCGCTCAGCTCCATTGAGGGGGAGTTCGGCCGCTTCTCGCTGCGCGACTTCATGGTGCGGCGGCTGGCGCGCGTGTATCCGCTGCATATTGTGATGCTGGCCGCGAATCTGCTGTTTCGCCTGCTGCGCATCAGTCTGGTCATGGCCGGACTCGTGGTCGCGGCGCCGGCCGCCTTCGAGGTGAACAATTCCTACTCGTTCCTGCTCAACGTCTTTCTTCTGCACTCGCTCGGGTTTGTCGACTATCTCAGCTGGAATGCGCCGAGTTGGAGCATCAGCGTCGAATTCTATACCTACCTGGTCTTTGGCTTGGTGGTGCTGCTGGCCCAGCGCATGCGATCGCTGTCGCTATTCTATGCGCTCTCGGGCCTGATCGCGGCCGGAAGCCTGGTCTTCATCGTGTTCGTGCTCGACAAGAAGAGCTTGGGCTTGCAGACCGATTTCGGCATCCTGCGCTGTTTCGTGAGCTTCTTCCTGGGCGTAGTAACGGTGAGGGTGGTTCGCCGGTTGCCCGGCAAGCCGGGGCCGGTCACGCAAGGCATCGTGCAACTGGCGGCCATGATCGCCAGCGTTGTTCTCGTGGGCATTGTCGAGGCCTATCCGGCCGCCAGCTTCCTTGCGCCGCTGATTTTCTCGCTCTTTCTCGGGAGCTTGCTGGCGTTTCCTGACGCGTTGTTGGTCCCCCGAATGCTGGTGGCGAGGCCGCTGGTGTGGCTCGGGCGCCGGTCCTACTCTATCTATATGGTGCATGCGCTGGTGGTGCTGTTCGCCGAGTATTTCGTGCGCGCACTCGGGGCATCGCGGATTGCGGCATTCGATTCGGTCTGGCCGGGTTTGCCTGCGACGCTGAATCTCGTCGCGTCACTCGCCGCCGTGTTCGTGGTGTCGCACTACACCTACCGTTACGTCGAGATTCCAGGCGGCAAGCTCCTTCGCAACCTTCTGGGACGCCGGTCCGGTTTCTCGGCATCGCCCGCGCCGTCGGCGCGGCTGACCAACTGAGCTGCATATGACTGCGCTTGCACTGCATCGCCCGCGGATCATGTTGATCAGCCTCAATATCGAGGCGATCGCGCTCGGCACCTATCTGATCCGGGACGCCTTCGGCGGCGTGATCCGCTACGCCACCAGCATCCTTCACGTGGATCCGCTCTGGTACCTGCCGGACGGCATTTCGCTTCTGTGCCTCGTCCAGTTCATCATGCATTGTATCCTGCGCAACCGCAGTACATTGGCGACGCTGACGCTCTTGCAGGTCATGCTCTCGCTCGTGCTCGGCTACTTCATGATGGGAACCGGCAACGCGGCGATATCGGCCTTCAAGATGATGCTGCCGATATTCGTCGGGTTCTGCTTCTGCGATTCGAGCCTGGGCTCCTACCGAAAGCTGCTCTCGATCATTGCCGTGACCTTCTATCTTTCGGTCGTTGGCGTGATCCTGACCAAGTACTACGTGATGCCCTGGGTCGGATACAAATATGAATCGTTCGGCGCTGTCCGTGAGGCGGGCCGGTTGTGGTGGGCCTACGGCGGAGACGATCAGCGCCTGATGGGCTTTGCCGCCGACAACACCATGGCGGCCTTCTTCATCCTCGTTTCGTTCGCGATCACGTCGATTCGCAAAAGCACGCTGTGGTGTCTGCTGTTTGGCTCCATCGCCGTGTACACGATCCGCCTGACCACCAGCAAGACGACGATGATCGTGCTCGTGCTGTACCTGGTGCTGCTGGTGCTCGTCCGCATGCTGCCCGAGAAGTCGCGTTTCCCGGCCATCCGGAATATCGCGTTGTGGTCGTTCGCGGCGATTTTTGTCCCGTTCTTTATGATCGTGGTTGCGTCGGGGACCGCGGCGATACCGCACTCGACAATGTTCAGCATCCTGGACCGCATCAACAACAGCTGGCAGCTGCCGTTCGTCTACATGAGCCAGCTCATGCCGATCGGGCTGGTGACGGGCTGCGGCGCCGGCTGCTTCAACTATCCGCAAAAACTGTTCTCGCCGCTGGCGTCGTTCTGGGTGCCCGTCGATAATTTCTACATCGGGACCTACCTGATGTTCGGGCTGCCTTTCGTCGCATTCATGGTGATGGTGTTCCGGGCGAATTTCGGGGCAACCGACGTATACAAGCTGACGCTCATCTTTGTCGTCAACATGTTCACGATCACGGTCCTGAACTATGGCCCGGCGTCTGGCCTTCTGATCATCGCATTGAGCTTCAGCGAGGTGTTTTCCAAGCGGGCGACGGCCGCGCGGGCGAGTAGCGTAACTCCGGTGCAGTTGCCGCGGCCGATCCGTTCGCTGGATCAATTCGACCCTGATGTGCCTGGAACGGCCCTGGGTGCGGGCAGGTGAGATCAGATCATGCATAAAAGGCTCGCGTTCATTGATGCGCTGCGCGGCATCGCGGTGCTGTCGGTGCTGCTTCAGCACGTGCTCGAAGTGATCGTGCAGAAGCACCCGACCGGCGCGTATTATTGGCTGTTTCACGACATGATCGGCTACTACATGAACTTCGGACGCTTTGGGGTCGTCCTGTTCTTTTTCGTCAGCGGCTTCGTGATTCCGTTCAGCTTTCCGGACAGCGCGACGCCCGTCCGCGATTTCGCGATCAGCCGGTTCTTCCGGCTCTATCCGGCCTATTGGACCTCGATCGTGATCGGGCTCGCCACGATGCTGGTGCTGGATTCCACTGTTTATCCCGTCTCGCAGGTCATCGCCAACGTGACCATGCTGCAGACATTCGCCAACATCCCGAACCTCTGGGTGTTCTACTGGACGCTGGCCATCGAGCTGCTGTTCTACATCAGCTGCACCATCCTGTTTGCCATGGGCTTGCTGAACAGGCGCTTCACGGCGGTTGCGATTGTCGGCGCCGCTGCCTTGATCGGGACTATGGCCGCGCTGTTGATTGCAAACAGGACGGTCTCATCCCTGATGGAGGTCGGGCTCAATCTCTCTGCGATGTTCCTGGGCAAGATTGTCCGCGATGCCGTCATCGGCGGCAAATTGCGCTGGCGGCATGTCGCGGTCTGCACGCTTCTCTATGCGATTTTCGCCGCCACCCTGGCCGACAGGCGGTTCGGAGGCGTATATCAGGAGAACTTCTTCTACAGCTATTCGATTGGATCGGCCTACATTTGCGCCGCTCTGGTCTTCATCGCCTTTGCCGCGTTCGGCGAGAGGATGGCCTGGCGCCCGATGGCGTTCGTCGGTGTGGTCAGTTACTCGGTGTATCTGATGTCGCCGTTCGTGATCGTCTGGGTTCATCGCCTGGTGTGGTTCGGTGATGGTCCGCTGGGGTGGTCCGTCTTCGCTGGCCTCATCATGGCGCTGTCGATCCTGGTCAGCTGGACCACATATTCTCTGGTCGAGAAGCCATCGATTTCATTCGGGCACCGTTTCCGTTCCGAGCGCCGACGGCGGCCGGTGCTTGAGCCGACCCTCAGCACGCAGGGAGCCGCGGAGTGAGCGGCGCTTTGAGGCAACCGGACGTGGCGTATGACGGATCGTTCGTCCCGTCCGTCCAGGGGCTTCGCGCCATCGCGGCCTTGAGCGTGCTGATGGATCATTTCTACGACATGCCAAAGGGTGGCATGTACGACATTGCGAACCCCGGCTTTCTGCCGCCGCTCTGGCCCTGGCTCCAGTCAGTGATCAACGTGGGCGGGCACGGCGTCGAGCTGTTCTTCATGATCAGTGGTTTCCTGATTCCGGCGAGCCTTGTCCGGCATGGGTCGCTGGGCCGCTTCTTCTTCGATCGCGTGCTTCGCATCATGCCGGTCTTTCTCGTGCTGCACGTTACGCTGTTCGTGGTCGGGCCAATCGTCGGCTACAAATTCTTCCGTGGCATCGATGCCGGCAGCTATCTCGGCATATTCTTCGCGAACCTGTTCTTTCTGCAGGATGCACTCGGTCTGCCGATCGCGCAGCAGAACGCCTGGACGCTGACTTACGAGTGGGCCTTCTACATCTGGTTTGCAGTCACATTCGCCGCATTGCGCCTCGGCGGCCGCATGATGGCGGCGCCGTTGGTACTGCTTGGCCTCGCCTGCGTGCTGCATTGGCCGATCACGGCCTTTTTCTGCATTGGCATGTTCTTCAGCGCCACCGGGCTCCGGTTCCCGGTCTCGGGATGGTTGGGACTAGCTGCCGGCGTGGTGTGCGGCGTCGCCATGTATGCGAGCCTGGTGCTGTTTCATCCCTTCGTTGCGCTGCTCCCGGGATTCCTGCTGTTCGGCATGGTTCTCGCACCTAGCTCGGGCATCGGCAGCGCGCTGAGCGCGCCGGCGCTGCAGTTCGTGGGCAAGATCAGCTACAGCCTCTATCTGGTGCATCCCTTCGTGCTGTTTCCGTTGCAAATGACGGGGCTGAAGCTCGTCGCGATGGGGGCGGACCGCTGGCTGCTCTGGTTCGCCTTCATCATCCTGGGGCTCGTCGCATCGCTGGTTGCGAGCGCGATAAGCTACCAGCTGATTGAAGTCAGGCTGAGGCGTGTCCTGGATGGTGCGCTACGGGGCCTGCTGTTCGGGCCGCTCGACAAGTTCGAGCAGCCGCTGCCACCAGCAAGCGGTGTCGTCAGGCGGTGACGCCGGCGATACGACGATAGGTCGTGAACAGGCGTTCGGCGATGTGATCCCAATTCAGCGATCCCTCTGCCGTCTGCCGTGCGCCGTCCGTCAGGCTCGCCGACAACGGCCTGGACGTCAGGACACGCTCCAGGGCATCGGCCAGCGCCGCAGCGTCATCAGGCGGCACAAGCAGGCCGTTGACACCGTCGGTGACGACGTCGGGAATGCCTCCGGTCGCACTTGCGACGACGGCGCGGTGGTTGCCATAGGCGGATGCCAGCACACCGCTCTGCGATGCATCCTTGTAAGGTAACGCGACGACTTCAGCCGATTGGAACAGGGTGCTGGTGTCTTCGGCCGAGACATACGTGTCGATGGCGTTGACCGAAGCCATACCGGCCATCCGCGCACCAAAACGCGTCATCTCGGGCCCACGGCCGGCAATGACAGCCTGATGACGCACGCCGCGCTTTGAAAGCATGTCGATGGCGTCGAGGAAGACATCGAGGCCCTTGTAGGCCCACATGCGTCCGAAGAAAAGGATGCGGCCCTCGACCGCCTGAATCGGCGTGCTGTTTGCGGATGGCACCATCAACACGCCATGCATGGAGGACGTCACTTCGCCGCGGTAATCAGGCGATGCACGGGCGAAGTCCGCCACGCAGCTCTGTCCATGCACCGTCACATGTGTGGCGCCGGCACGCATACGGTCCCGCAGCCGCTCTTCACTTGTATTCGTGCCTGAGCCGCCTTCGGAGTGCGGAATGGCGTCATGGACGGTGAGGACGCGCGGGAGGCTGGTGAGGCGCAGGAGCTCCATCAGCCCGGCGGTGAAATATTCCGGGCATTCGTGACAATGAACCATGTCGGGGCGGAACGCGAGAATGTCGAGAAACGACCGCGGAAGTCCGATGGCGCCGGATCGGCGCAAGCTCAGATCCCGGATTCGCGTGTCGAACGATGCGGGGGCCGGAATCCAGTCCAGATTCCATTGTTGATTGGCGTCCTTCCGATTGAGCACCAGGCGGACGTCGCAATGCTTGGCCAATGCGGCGGCCAGTCGATAGGAATATTCGGCGAAATGCGGCGCATAGATCGCCACCCTGAAGCGCCTGGCCATATCAGCGTGTCTCGCGCCAGAGATCGATCGGGAAGGCATCCATCAAGGATTGGTGGTCGAAGCTGAGAGGCGCGGCGCCTCCCATCTCGCGGCCTTCCACGAGGCTGGAGGCGAATTCGACGTCGAACCGGCCGGTGCCTTCGTAATAGTCACGATACTTGAATTCAGCTTCGCCCTTGCTGAGCCGCACGTAGCGCGCGGGAATTCCGTAGGCTTCCGCGACGATCAAGCCGTGCAGGGAACTCGCCAGCACAAGGTCTGCCTCGAGAATGGCCTCAATGCGCCGATTCCATGATCCGAGCGGGCTGACCACATTGGCCGCGTCATGATCGATCATGTGGAGATCATGCAGATTGGGCACGAAAATCCACGGACGAACGCGACGGCGTTGAAAGCGATCAGGGAACAGGCGTGGGAGCAGCAACGCAGGATCGCCAAAAACGTCGGGCACGGAAAGTCCGCGTCGCCGCAGAATTTCCTGAGTGCGAGGACCGCGCACCGCGCGAATATCCAGCGACTGAACGCGACGATTGAGATCGTCCTGACCCGGGCGCCCGTTGATGCCGCTGCCCCAGATTACGTCGTCATTGCGTGCGTAGTGCAGAACCGAGCCGATCGCAAACATCCGCGCCTGGCGTGAGGTTTCGTCGGCAAGCGTATGACCGCTGCGTCGAAGTTGCTGTTCCACCACGACGAGGGACAAATAGTCGCCAAAATTGATCGTTCCATCATCAGGTCGCCAGAAGAACAGCTCTACATGCGGATAAGGCAGTTGTTGAACAAAGTCGCAGCCGACCTCGTTGATCAATCTACGCAGATTGGCTCGAATATTCATGCGCCCTCGGATGGCAGATGTTATGTTACGGACACTGTCTGTCGAAAGAGGCAACTCTTGGACCACTCACGCGGCGCAAGTGCAGATCTGCCGTTGGCGCGCTCATACCTAGTCTGAACTTATGACAAGCCTTCAACTTGCTCGCGAGCCTGCCGACATCAAGCGCTCGATCGTCTCCGGCGTCATCTGGTCCACACTCGATTCTGCGGTGGGGCAGGCGCTGACGCTCGCCATCTACGTCATCATGGCGCGTCTGTTGTCGCCGCAGATTCTTGGCCTCGTGGCGACGGGCGCGCTGGTGCTGGATTTCTGCCGTGCGGTGCTGATCGAAAGCATCGCGATCGCCGTCCAGGCGCGCGCCGAACCGAAAGACGAGGATTACAACGCATCTTTCTGGCTGATCGCTGGATTCTCGCTTGTTGCTGCCGGGCTGTTGTTCGCGTCCAGCAATGCGATCGAGCGCCTCTCCGGCCTGGGAGACCTCGCCGTCGTGCTGAAGGGGTTTTCCGTCGTGGTTGCCGTGCAGGGGCTGTCCCGCACCCACGAGGCCTGGCTGACGCGCAACCAGGAATTCCGGTCGCTCGCCCTTCGCACCCTGTTCTCGATCACGCTCGGCGGAGCCATCGGCATGACCCTGGCCATCAGCGGCTACGGCGTGCTTGCCCTCGTCGGACAGTTGGTCACGACCTCGCTGGTGTCATTGATCAGCCTATGGACCCTGACGCCGTGGCGTCCCGGTTTCCGCTTCAGCCGCCGTGAGGCGATTGAGCTCGTCGGCTATGGCCGCTACGTGGCGCTCACGGGTATCACGAACTTCGCCAACGCGAATTCGGACCTGATCTTTGTCACCTGGTACACGGGGGCGGCCGGCGCCGGCTTCTATAGTCTCGCCAAGCGGCTCGTGAATGCGGTGAGCACGGTGATCGGAAATGCGCTCAACCGGGTGTTTTTCGCAACGGTCGCGGGCCTTCAGCACGATCGGAAGGCGTCCAGCGAGGCGCTGCTCGATTTCGTGATGTACACCTCGTTGCTAACGGCGCCGATTTTCGCCGGCATTGCAGCTTTGTCGCCGGATCTGATGCTCGCCTTTTTCGGTGAGAAATGGTCGGCTTCCGCGCCGCTGCTGTCGATCATCTCGGTGACGGGATTCTTGACGACCATCGGGCTCTACAATCATTCCGTCATCCTGGCGTTCGGCAAGCCGCATTGGCAGACCTGGCTCACGCTGATTTATGCGGCGTCGAACATCGCGATCTTCATCGCGGCCGCTCCCTTCGGTCTGGTTGCCATTGCGGTCGGCTATGTGGTGCGCGCCGTGTTGCTGTATCCTTTGTCGGCCGGAGCATCGTTGCGCATCCTGTCGATCCCCGTGCGGCGCTACGCAGGCGCACTGTTGCCGGCGCTCGCCTGCTCGGCCCTCATGGCGGCGGTGGTCGTCGGAGCATCTCATAATTTGCCCCCGCTATCGCCCTGGCTCCGCCTTGCGTCGCTGACGATGCTGGGCGCTGCCGTCTATCTGGCCGCGGTGCTGCTGACCGCGCGCCCTGCCGCGCTTCGGGTCTGGCACGAAGTCTCGATCCGGCTTCGACGGTCCTAGATGCGGCCTTGCGGGCAGGAGAGGTTGAGGAAGCTCAACCTGCGTTCGCAGCTTGTCCCGACGGCCGCAGCTCCAGGGTTTCGCCCCGAGCGGGCTCGGGAGCGGCGGGACGCCTGGTTTCGGCTGACGGTGCGAGGCGATTGATCAATTTTCGCGCCGGATTCTCGATCAGGACGTAGGTCACGTCGGCTGCGATCGTGAGAATGAGGCAGCAGGCCAGCGCGAAGATTGGAAAGGCGCCCGGTTGCAGTCCGAGCTGGTGCCAGACGGGCTTGAACACCAGGATCAGCAACAGTTCGTGCAGCATGTAGATGGCGTAGGACGTGTTGCCGAGCCGGCCGAGCCAGCTCGCGCCGGGGAACCGGACAAAGGCGCTTTCGCCGACGGCGGTCAGCAGGATGGCCAGCGAGAACAGGATGATCGCGAGATCCGGCTTGGCAAAGACGTTCAGGATCAGGATTGAAGCGAGGAATACGCCAATGCCCGCGACGGCGACCGCCTTGCTGCGATGATGGCGGAATTGCTTGAACAGAAGCGCGAGCAGAATGCCGTTCAAAAAGCTCGGAAGCGCCCGCAGCATGCCGTAATCGAAATTGGCGCCATACATTTGCGACCGATCCTGCCAGATCGGCAGGTGTCCATGGGCCAGCACGGCGTAGAGGCTCGCCACGATGATCGCAAGCGTCAGCGCGGAGACACGCCCTGCCAGCAGCATCAGCAGCGGGAACAGCAGGTAGCAGAACAGCTCCGCGCTGATCGACCAGGAGGGTGAGTTGAAGCTGAGATGATCGGTGACCCCCCAGGCCTGGACGAGAAGCGCGTTGTGGACGAAGTCCAGCGCGCTCGCATGTGATGTCGGGCCTTGGATCCCGATCCAGGCCAGCACGACGAAGGCGAGCAAGGTCAGCAAATGCAGGGGATAGATTCGCGCAATCCGCCGGACCAGAAAGCGAGCGTAGCCGCGGATTCCGATGGAACCGGCCGGATAGGAATACGAGATCACAAACCCCGAAAGGATGAAGAACATGTCGACGAACAGCCCGTATGAGCCGTTCCACACCGGCGAGATGCCTTTGTCGATGTTCTTCAGATGAAAAATGAAGACGCCGAGGGCTGCGACGAACCGATAGAAATCGAGAACGACAAAGCGAGTTTGTTCACGGACTTCCATATCGATATTGTATTCCCTGCGAAGCGTGATGTCCTTCTAGAGTCGAATTGTGACGCAAGTTCGCAGGTCGCGCATATCCGCGCGGGCAACGCGGCGTCAATGATCATGGCGGAAATGCCGCTGATGCATGGCACGACATCAGGAGGTGTGGCGCTTTGGTCATGCCGCTTTGGAAGGCAGATGCCTCTGCCTTGGTCGTGCAGATCCGGACCGGCAGCTTCGCCGGTCCGGACGTTCCTTACGATCTCTCAGACAAACATGAAGTCGTGGCTGGTCAAGTTCGCGACAGCGATGTTCTTCAGCAGGACCGAATCATTGGCTGACACCGTCACAAGGGTGTCGTTGCCCGATTGCGCGATCTGGAGATGACTATAGTCCGCCGCCAGCTGTTTTGAGATCTCGATAATGTCGTGATTGGCGGCATCGCCGGCGTGGAAGTTGACGATCTGATCCTGGCCATGGTCGTAAACCACGGTCGTGGATCCGGGAGCCGTCGAGAACACGTCATTGCCGTTGCCACCCTGAACCGTCACGCCCGCGGCCACCGCGGTGACGTTGTGGGTACCGTCCGCCTTGGCATCATCGAAATATTGCAGCGCGTTGGCCGCGTTGTAATGCTCGTGCTGGGTCGTTCCCTGCTGGCCATTGAAGTTGAACAGGAAGACATCTTTCGTGCTGTCGGCGTTGTTCGCGACCTCCTGGGTCTTGTTGCCGGCGCTGTCATAGATGTCGGTCAGCTTGCTGCCGTCGTTGTTGACCACCTGCGTGTAGTCGAGGGTGCCGTCGGCATGGGTTCGGGTGATCGAGATAATGTTGCCGGCAGTATCGAGATGCTGGTGCTGGGTCGTGTAGCTCTGACCCGCGACGTTGTAGCTCCAATTGTCGGACGTGTGGTCGGCATTGGTGATATAGGCCGCCGTTTTCACGCCTCCGGTGTAGACGGTCGTCGAGCTGTAACCGTCCGCCTTCTGCACCACCTCGCTGGTGATGATGCCGTTGGCGTCGTACCAGTCCGAGGTCTTGGTGCCGTCGCTGGTCTGCGCCAGGGTGAAAGCCAGGCTGTTGTCAGCATGGGTGCGCGTGATGTTGGTGAGGAAGCCCGTCGTGTCGTAGCTGTCGTGCTCGGTGCTGTAGTTCTGACCGACGACGTTGTAGAGAAAGACGTCCTTTGACCCATCCGCGTGATAATCGGTCTCGGTCATCTTCACGCCTGATGCATTGTAGTTGCTGACGACGCTGCTGCCGTCGGAATTGACGATCTGGCTGTAGTCCAGCGTGCCGTCCGCATGAGTGCGGTCCATCTCGGTGAGCTTGCCTGATGCGTCGAGATGCTGATGCTGGGTGGCGTAGCTCTGGCCGGTGATGTTGTAGCTGTAGTTGTCGTGGCTCTGGTCGGCGTTGGTGATATAGGCGGCGGTCTTCACGCCATGGGTGTAGACGGTCGTCGAATCGAAGCCGTTGGCCTTCTGAATCACTTCGCTGGTGAGAATGCCTGTGGCGTCATACCAATCGGTCGTCTTGGTGCCGTCGCTGCTCTGCACCAGCTTGAATGCGTAGCTGCCGTCGGCGTGACGCCGCACCAGCGTGGTGAGGAATCCGGTCGCGTCATAGATATCGTGCTCGGTCGTGTAGGCCTGCCCGGTGATATTGTAGAGCCAGATGTCCTGGCTGTTGTCGGCGTGCGCGTCGATCTCCTTGGTCTTGGTGCCCGTGGCGTCATAGGTCGTGACGACGCTGCTGCCATCGGAATTGATGACCTTGGTATAATCCAGCGTTCCATCGGCGTGCTTGCGGGTGATCGCCGTGACCTTGCCGGAGGGGTCGACGTGCTGGATCAGCGTCGCGTAGCTCTGCCCGGTGATGCCGTAGCTGTAATTGTCCTGGCTGCCATCCGGGTTCTTCACGTAGGCTTGGGTCTTCACGCCGTTGCTGTAGAGCGTCGTCGAGTAGAAGCCGTCGGCCCTCTGGACCACCTCGCTGGTCAGATTTCCGGTCGCATCATAGACGTCGCTGGTCTTGGTGCCGTCGCTGCTCTGAACCAGCTTGAAGGCATAGCTGCCGTCGGCGTGACGGCGCACCAGGGTCGTGAGGAAGCCGGTGGTGTCATAGATGTCGTGTTCGGTGGTGTAGGGCTGTCCGGTGATGTTGTAGGTCCACACGTCCTTGCTGTGGTCGGCGTGATAGTCGGTCTCGACCAGCTTGACGCCGGTCGCGCTGTAGGTGGTGATGGCACTGCTGCCGTCGCTGTTATAGATCTGGGTCGAATCCAGCGAGCCATCGGCGTGCGTGCGGGTCACCGAGGTGACCTTGCCGGTCGTATCGACGTGCTGGACCTGGCTGGTGTAGCTCTGTCCCTTGATGTTGTAGGTGTAGTTGTCCTGGGTGTGGTCAGCGTTGAGGACATAGGCCGCGGTCTTGACGCCGTTGGTGTAGAGCGTGGTCGAATAGGACCCGGTCGATTTCTGGACGACTTCGCTGAGAAGCGTACCAGCCGTGTTGTAGGTATCGGTGGTTCGGGTGCCGTCGGTCGCGAGATGAATGAAAGTGGTCTTCACGCCGCCGGTATAGCCGATCGCGTCCTTCGAGCCGTCGGCATAGTTGATTGTGGTCGAGATCGGTTGACCACTGCTGTTCAGGCCGGTGTTCGACGTCGAGACCAGGCTGCCGTTTGCGCTGTAGGTGAGGGTGCTGGTCCATGCCGGAGCCGAGTTCGTCACCGAGAACGAATATCCACCCTGGATCTTGGACAGCGCATTGCCGTAGTGCGCGATGATGTAGTCCAGCGTCGCCTTCGAGGCGACCGGCAGGACATGCGTATCCGTCAGGGTGATCGTCTTCAGCGTTGTGGACGCGCTGAGATCGGAAAGCTGGGGGACGATCTGAGCTGCGGTGCCGGTGACGTCGGCCGGAACGGACGGCGGAGGTGAGCTTGTTGCGGGTGCATCGATCTCGACGATGAGAGGATGGTCACTCAGCGGAAGCGTGATCGAGGACACGTCGGTGTAGCTGGCGATCGCGCTGGTCCCGGCCATCGTGTCGTACACCTTGACGGAATGATGCACCCCGCCGAGGTTCACGGTGACGGTTTGTGTCGGGTTCGATATCTCGGTATCGGTCGCATCATTCCAGAGCTTGGGCTCGGCCCAGACGACGAGCTCGTAGGCGCCATTGCTCTTGCCCAGCACCATGCTGCTGCCTGATGCAGGCATGTTGCTCAGGGTGTAGTTCAATGGATCAGTCGGCTGATGGCCGCCCGAGCCGTCGTCGGCCAGGATGGTCGTGAGATTGTGGATCGCCGTGGCAGCCAGCTTCGGGGTTCCGTCGGAATGGAACAGGCCGTATTTATCTTCTGGGTTGGTGCCGCTCGTCGACGAATTCCGGTCGAACAGTTCGTAGAGATAGGTCGAGCTCACGCCGGCTTTATAGGCATCGACCAGCGTGTTCAGAATCGATTTTGCCTGCACGGTCTCGTCGACGCCGAGATATTGGGTGTTGGCCTGGGTCGTGTAGCCGGTCTCGGTGATGACCACCGGCTTGCCGGGGGCGGCGGTCTCCACGGCGCTCAGCGTCGCAGCGAGCGAACTGGCAGGGGTCGAGCCGGTGCTGACATAGGCGTGGGCGTTGGCGTAGTCGACCGAACCCGCCATGTTGCCGAGCTGGTTGTACCCTTGCGGGTCGTTGTATGCGAGCGACAGGTTGAAGACCGGAATGCTCGAAAGCGCGCCATCCGCCTTCACGGCGTGGTAGAGCGCGCTCTGAAACTGGGCAGCCGCGCCGAGGCTCGAGCTGCCATGATAGCTGAAGGGCTGGGAATTCGCCTCGTTCAGGCCCTCTATCGCGCTGATGCTGCCTGGATGACTTGCCAGGAATTTATCGAGCGCGGTTACGTAATTCTGAAGCCCGGTCGACCCTTGCCCGGGCAAAGCGGACGAAACGATGAAGTCGAACTTGTAGCCGGCCGCCGCCAAGCCGTCGACGACGGGTTGCGCGGCCGGATTGGTCGCCATCGCGTCTCGAAGATGAGTGACCCCGAGATATTTCAGGTCGTCGCCCATCATTGCGAGATTGTTGTAGTCCGTCCATCCGAAGCCGGCGTGGGTGTTGACGCCGATCGAGTTGATGAAGCCGCTGGCGGATAGAATGGTCTGATCAGACATTGCACACTCGAGTCAAAAGAGAGCGAACGGAATTGCTCGCGGGATTGGGCGCAACTCTCGATTTCGAGTGTGAATTTCAGATAAAGATCGATGCGACAAATATCGTGCGACGCAGGTTCCTTGTGCAGGAACAGATGCCGCATCGACGATACGCATATCGTGGCGATGTCGACGTAGGATGGCACGACCGCGGCGCTTTCAAGAATTCGACAGGCTGGTCTGCTGATTATCTGCGCACTCACGTGCGCGACTGGTCACGAGACCGGCAACATCAGTGCGGCGACGCGCTTGAAGCGCACTGCGAAGTCGCGTGGCTTACGCGTGTTGCCTTTTTTTAAAGCGCGCATGGCCATAGGAATATTCGTAAAGGTTGAATCGTCAAATTCTCGCGGTAGTTGTGAATCGGTATCGAGTATCGGTTCCGGAGCTGGAACTCAAGTTCTGCTGTGGCGCGCCAGCATGAGGAAATCTCCTCGCCAGGCCACCACCGCGGCCGCAAGTCCTGCAATCAGGATCTTGGCGGCGAGCCAGAGCAGCGGCTGGGTCGGCATCGATGCGAGCGATCCGATCAGGATCGCCGCGAGAAGAGCCTGGACGATCAGGATTGCGCGGGGGGCCGCACCGTATTGGAGCGTTGGGCCCAGTGCGAGCAGGATGACGATCACGGTCCCCGCCGAGGCGCAGGCAACTGCACCACGGGGCGACAGGCCGGCCGCGGCCGCCAGGGCGGATGCGACTGCCACAATGATCAACTGGGCGGTCGCCACCACGACCAGACGGGCCGAGAGCTTCTCCAGATGCGGGACGAGCGCGACCGTGGACTGCAAATGGAGGTGCAGGAAATAGAACAAGGCCACCATGGGCGCCGTGGCCAGAAAGCCGTCCAGGCTGTCCTGCGCCAGAAGAATATGGGCTGCGTCCGGGATGAAGCCGATCAGGCCCCCCAGCAGCACGACGGTCGTGCAGACCATGAATTCGAACATGCGTCGGGCCGAATCGGCTGGCCTCGATGCGCCCCCGCGTTCGAAGTCCTGAACGACCTCGGGATAGCTGATCGTGTGAATTGCAGCGTTGAGAACGCCGAAAGGGCGTTGAAGCAGATCGAGGGCGATCGAAAAACCGGCGCTGGCGCCCGTCGCCCCAAGGCGGCTGACGACGATGAAGCGCAATAGCACGGGCACCGACAAATGGATGACGGAAGCGCCGGCTGCCAGCAGGCCGTAGCGGCAGAATTCGGACCAGTCGCGGAGCATGAGCGAAAGCGGCGCCCGCGCCAGCCTCGCCCGATGCGTGATCAGACCTGCGGCGAGGCCCGCCGCCTGGCCGGATGCAACACCGATCAGCGTAGCTTCGGCAGACCCCCATAACGCCGCCCCTGCCACGGCGCCGCCGAGAATTGCGGTCGCGCGCAAGGCAAGGAGGCAGGATGCAAGGCCCAGGCGGTCGCACAGCCGGATCGTCAGGAAGTAGAGGTCGGCAAAGCCCTGGAGCATGGCGACGCTCAAGCCGAGGGCGACGACCCCAGGCGAAAGCGGGCTCAGCAAAGAGGCGCAGGCGCCGATCAAGACAATCGCGAGCGCGCTCAAAAGGCCTGCGCAGAGCAGCGACCACCGCAGCCGCGCGGCCTCGTGGTCGCCGGCTGCAGAGAGGAAACGCAGGCCGGCGAGTTGCAGCCACTCGAACATCAACACGCAGAGCAATTGGCTCGACGCCAGAGCCAGCGAAAAGCTGGTGTAATCCGCCGCGCCCAGCAAATGGCTGATCGCGAAGATCAGGACGATCGCCGTTGCGCTCTGATAAATGTAACCTGCAACGGCAGACAAGCGAGCCATTTGGGACTGATGATCTCAGCTCGGGTCTGCGCGAAGGACGCGTTCGCGTGTCTGCGGGTCCATCATGATGCTGCGGCCGCTCTGGCGTATTGTTGTCGCGGCTGCGTGTCGCGCAACTGCCTGTACAGTTTGCGATAGGCGATGATGACGTCGGAGAACATCCATTTGTTGTTGTCGCTTGCCAGGCGTTCGCTGATCTCGACGATCTTGTGCGGGTCCGCCGCGATGGCGAGCATGCTGTTGGCAAGCGATGTCGGGTCGGAATCGGTCAACCAGCCCGTGACGCCGTCCTCGATTGCCTCAGGCATTCCGCCAAAACGGGTTCCGAGCAGCGGCCGGCCCGCCGCCTTGGCATCGGCGACGACGAGCGGACCGGGATCATGCCAGATCGACGGCGCGATCACCACGTCGACGGCCTTGTAGAACTCGTCGGGAGAAACAAACCCCATGAACTCGACACGGGCGTCGGGAGCCATCGCCTTCAGCCTTTGCTGCTCGCTGTCACTGACCCGCCCAGCAATCAGCGTCCTGAAACGTTCGCGGGGGAGGTTGGCCAATGCCCGCATCAGGTTCTCGATGCCCTTCTCTTCGGTGAGGCGGCCGATGAAGCCGAATGTGACCTCGCTGGTGCAGACAGGACGAAGATATGGCGCGCTTGGCGGCGCCGTCGAGGCATTGTGGATGACGGTGCGGATCGGCGTGTCCGCAAACAGGCCGAGGTCGGTGTGGATCGACAGGACCCGCTCGCTGACGCCAACCACGGCGCTGAGCCAGTGCGTTGCGCGGCGGCGGTGATAGGTCAGCAGCGAGCAGCTGGTGCAGGTATGCTCGCAGCTCCGTCCCTTATCGAAACGCGAGCATCGGGGGCAGGTGAGATAATAATCGTGGATCGTATGGAGCACGGGCACGCCAAGTTGGGCCGCGACCCTCCAGATCGCGGTCGTCAGTCCCGACAAATTGTTGGAGTGCACGACGTCGGGCTTGAAGGCGCGGATTCGCTCCGCGATCATCGGCGCCAGGATCTGCCAATCCTCGACCGCATGCCACACGCTGCGCAGCGCGGCGTTCCTTGGTTCGTCGAACGGCAGATAAAGGTTCTGAACGGGCGCGGTATGGATATCGATGCCATTATGTGTTTCGGGACGTCGATCAAGCGACGTTGCGGTGCGGACCACTTCCACCTTGTCGCCCGCTTCGGCCAGGCCTTCGGCGAAACGGCGGGCAAAGATCTCGGCGCCGCCGACGACTTTCGGTGCATTCGCGGTCGGATAGAGCGAGGATGTCAAAAGAACTTTCATGGGGCCAATCTCTTTCTAGAGAACGCAGGAAACCACTGATCCACAACCGCATTGGCTGGCGTGCTCGCAGGCATCGCTCACCTCTCCGGCCGGATGTCGAAATCGGGAGCCGCAGCCGCATTCGTGTTGACCAGGAGCGGCGTGCTCGACACCGGCATCCATGCCCCTGAAGCGGGCTGCGACGAAGCTTCGCAAGGAAGGCTGTAAGTCGCGTCCGCGGCGCTCGATCGCAGCCGGACGGCAAAGCGTTGGTTTGGATCCCCGGACCAGATCGCTATGCGCCGGCCGGCCGGCGTCGATGCGATGATCGCAGTGACACCGCCCGTCAGCTTCTTGCCTTCCGCGCTCGTGCTCGACCGGACAAAGGCCCATGCGTCACGAACCGCGCAGGCGGCCGGCTTCGGAGAATTGTCGAAATGGTACAGGCCGAAATTGTGTTCGAGGTCCGATGGATTCGTTCCGCTGTCCTTGAGTTCGTACAGCCAGATGCCCTTGAGCCAGGATGAGGCGGTCGAAGCCCAGAGGATGAGCTGGGCCATATTGTCGGCCTGTGCCTGCTCACTGACGCCGCATTTGTTGTTCGCCGTCGGCCAGCCTGCTTCCGTCACATAAATTGGAAAGGTCGGGTTGCCGCTGGCGTCGGTCACCAGGCGATGAAAGGCGCTCAGCCGGTCGACGACCTCCGCCGAATTGCGCCGGGAAGGTCCCATGCAAAAATTATAGAGATGGATCGAGACGCCATCGGCATATTGAAGAATGCCGGATTGCAGCATCTGCTGGGTCCAGCTCCAGCCGGGATCATCGCCAATCGCGCCGACCACGAAAGGGGCGCCGGGCGCGGCTTGCTTGACCGCGGGCTGTACGGTCTTGGCCAACGCCAGATAGTTTTCGGCCGAGAATGCCGCGTCTTTCTTGGCCGCGAGATTCCATTCATTCCAGAGTTCGAACACCGGGCGCTGCGGCGCGACCGCGTGCGCTGCGGCCGATGCATAGGCGGCGAAGCGCTGTCGTGCCTCGTCCGTCGTCGGCGGCATGGAATTCGGCACGAGATGGTGGCCGAAAGCCAGGATGAGGAAGGGGCGGGCAACGGCCGACTTGATTTGAGCATCCAGTCGGCCGAGCTGCGGGGTAAACCCGATCCGGCCTCCGGGCTGTTCGAAGTCAGACCACGGAAAATCGTCGCGGAACGCGTTGACGCCCAAATCCCTGATCTGGCCGATATTGGTCGAAGGTGTGTAGCCGCGCGAGCTGACCGGGCCGCCCAGTCCCTGATGCGTGCCGACACCCAGCAAGAACTTGCTGTCGAGCGGCTGCGCGGTCTGAGCGAGCCCGCCGGAGGTCGATAAACCGAGGGCGACGAGCCCGATGAGGATGTGCCGCGTGGCGCTTCTTAAGGTGCTTTGCATCGTTCAGATCGCGCTCACCACGGTCCTCGCTCATGCTGCCATGGATGCTCCCGATGGCGATCCATTTGTCCGATCCCTGGGCGCGCTGCGGCGCCAGGGTTTCAAGTCTGCTCAGGCGTTGCTCGACACGTCCTGTTGCAGTTGCACCTGCTCTTCGGGACGGCGCTCGTCGCTCTGCAGCACTTCCATGTAGACCTGCCGGAGCTGCCGATGGGTCTTCTGCACATCGTAATATTGCTTGAAGCGCTCGTAGCCGCGGTGCCCCAGCACTTTCAGGTCGAGGTCGAGCGCGCGTTGGAAGCCCTGGACCAGCTCCGCGGCGGTAACTGGCTCGCAAAGCACGCCGGTCACGCCATCGACCACGATCTCCGGCAATGCTCCGATCCGAAACGCCAAGATCGGCTTGGCCGCGCGCATCGCTTCCAGCGCGACCAGACCGAAGGCTTCCCAGCGAGAGGGGATCACAACGAGGTCGGCGGCCTCCAGATGGGTTTCGATCTCGCGGCGGTCGAGCCAGCCGAGCAGGGTGACGTTGGAAGGGACCGGTGGGCCGTCGAACTTGTTGACGACGGAGGCGCCAACGATGCGGACATCAAGTACATCTTCGAGCCGCCTCGCCGCCTCGATCAGCAGGTCATAGCCCTTTTGTCGATCGAGCCGGCCGATGAACAGCACCTTGGTCTTTTTCGAGGGCCAGAACGCAGCCACCGGCGGCGGCTCCGGACGCGTCTTCGAGATGCCGTTGGGCACCAATGTGAGGCGATCGGCCGAAATCCCGGCGCGAACGGCTTCGTTGAACTCATCTGCAGAGATGCAGATGATTCGATCCGTGGTTCGCGCAAGAAGGTTCTCGGCAGCCTTCGAGACCTGGTGGCTCAGCCGTCCGGTCTCGCGAGAGAAGGCCCAGCCATGCGGACAATAAATGACGCTGGGGGCCTGCGGCCTTGCCGCGAGCGCAGGCCGGAGAACCAGACCCGCAAACGACGAGTGCAGGTGAACCACATCGGGTTTGAAGCTGTCGATTGCCTGCAAGCTCGCGCGCAGCATATTGAAGAGCCCGGACATGCTGCGGCCCGACCGTTCGAATGTCGTCATCTGGACGTCATCAATGCCGAGATCGCCTCGGTGATCCGAAGGCACAACATAATGGATGTTCTCGGCGCCGAAGCTCGCTTGCTGCTGCGGATGCAGCTCATTCAGGTAGCTCGCGATTCCGCCTCGGATCGTTTCAGCGATGTGCAAGAGCTTGATGGGTCGTTGGAGCGAGCCTGACATCACTGGGTCCCTTCGTAGGCGTCGGCAGTGGCGCGGACGATCCTCCCAATACGAAGCAACATTTTGACGAGCGTGTGGTGTTGTTGCGCCAACAGTGCATCCGTCGTCGTCACGAAAATTTTTCTCTGCAGACGGAACCAAAAGAATTTACGAGTATTCGATCGGTTTGCGCGCGTCAGTTGATGCGCCGTTCCGCCAGGAATTGCAGCAGTGCGTCTGCAGATCGCTGCCATGAAAACTGCGCGAGTCGATCCTGCTGCCGCTTTCGCTCACTCTCGGAGATTGCGCCGGCAGCCAGCCGTGCTTGCATGCATTGACGCAGAGCATCCGAATCGTTGGCGTCGAAATAGGCAGCCGCGTCGCCGCAGGTTTCCCTGACTGCGGCGGCTGTCGAGGCAATGACCGGACATCCGAACAGCATTGCCTCAAGCGGAGGCACACCGAAGCCTTCATAGAGAGAAGGAAATACAAACGCTGACGCGTGTGCATAGAGTGCGGCGATTTCGTTGTCAGTCAGGCGGCCCGCCATGATGATATTCGGGGTTGCCTTGCCTAAATTATCCTGAAAGACGCTGCTGTTGTGGCCGCCGACGATGACAAGTGGAACATCCGGCCGGTCCAGCGACCGGATGGCGCGCATTGCCACGGCGAGATTCTTGTTCTTCGTCATTGAGCCGATGAAGAGAAAATAGCTGTGGGAGCAAAGCCCCAGCCGGCCGAGAATGTCATCATCGGGAACCGTTTTTGCAAAGTGCTCCGCGCTGTTGGGGAGCACCGGAATCCGGGACGCGGGTAGATTCAGGACGTCGGCAAGCTCATGACGCGAGAAGTCCGAAACTGTCGCGATGGTTGCGCTACGCGCCAGCAATCGATCCATGGCGCGATGAACCGTGCGATAGCGCCAGCCGAAGAAGTCCGGGCGACGAAAAACCTGGGCATCGTGAATGACCACGATTTGGTCACGATGCAGCACGGGTCCTGAATTCGCCAAGCTTATCAAGCGTCCGCCCGCGGCCGCGCGCGCCAGATCGACCTGATCCCAGGCGTGGCCGCTCAAGCGCCCGATCTTTCGAACCTTGATTTTCTCGAGACGAAGCACGTCGCGGACATCCGGTGGAATCAGCAGTTGCCATTCGCAATCGTGCAGTCGTGCCGGAAAGCGCCCCGTCGCCAATGCGTGGTCGATGGCTTTGACGATTTCAGCGGCATAGCGCTGAACGCCCGTCAGCGCTTGCGAGAGAAAGCGGCCGTTGATGGAGATCTTCAGGTTGGTGCTGCTCGGCAGAGAGCGTGTCGGAGACTGTATCGTCATATTGTCCTAGCTGTGCACGGATCGGGCCAGCCGATGCGCCGCTAGAGAGCAATTGTTAGGCACGAAAATATGACGGAGCGATGTTCCATGCGCGATCGAACACGTCCGGCCCTGAGACCGCGAAGGGCGGATGCGCTGAACAGCCTGGCGCCGTCAGCGGAACTGCGCGCGATCTCCGAGCAATCCGGCGAGCCCGGTTCGGTGCCCGTCGGGATCACGGGCCAAAGATGCCTTCTTCTATCAGGTCGAGAACAGCGCCTGCCTTCAGAAGCTCGCGTTGTAACCGCGCGATCGGAATGTCCTGCACTGCCATGCCGCTCTCGGCCGCGAGCGCTCCGGCGACGCCTGCGGCTTGCCCGAGGATCATGTATTGCGGCTCCATGCGCAGCGAGGAATAGGCGACGTGAGAAGCGGACAGGCAGACCGGCACCAGCAGGTTCTGCAATTCGTCCTTGCGAGGCGTCATCACCCGATAGGGGATCTGGTATGGCTGCACGGGGACTTGCATGTCTCCCTCGTTGCGGATCGATCCATCGGGCATCACGACCCGCTGCACGTTATGGGAGTCGCTGTTGTACGACCCCATCCCGATCGAATCCGGCTTGGCGCGGTTTGTCTGCAGATCCGCCTGTGTCACGACATAGGCGCCAACCATGCGTCGTCCCTCGCGGATGTACAATTCTCTTGGCCAGTGGCTGCTGTCCGAGAACTCGTCCTTCGGCAGGCCCCATGCATTGAGCTGGCTCTTGAGTGTCGCAGGCACGACCGGATCGTGGCTGAGAAAGTAGAGCAGTCCCTGGGTGTAGCGAAGATGTTCGGCGCGGATCCGTTGCTTGTCCTGGTAGGAGGCATCCGGATAGGCGTCGCTATGGCCGATATAGTCGCTCGAGAACGGCCCGTTGTTGTTGAAGTCGGCCTTGTGGTTCGGAAGCCGGACCGGGTACAAAAAATCCGTGAGCGAGGGTTCGCGTCCCATGTGCGATTGAAAGTCCTGCAGGTATCGCGCCAGCAACGCAAATTGGGTTGAATCGTAGCCGTCCGGTTTGGGAAGCGGCAGACGATTTGCGGGATCATCGGTCAGAACGAGACGATAATTGTAGGCCTGGACGTTCTTGTCGCCGCTTCCGGCTGTCGGGAGCGGGCTCGACGAGATCTCCGGATAGAGTTGGTGGTCGTTGCGATAGGCTGATATCGGCCAGCGAAACTGGTGCTGCGGCGTGATGGTGCGTACGCCGGCAAGCGTCTCGCCGTAAGTCTGCGTGCTTTCGCGGCCCCAGGTATATGTCGTGCCTGACTGTGCCAGAAGATCGCCTTCGTAGCTGCAGTCCACAAAGACTTTGGCGCGCCATACGTGGCTATCCTCGCTCGTCACGGAAACGATCTTGTGATTTTCGACGGATACGCCGTGATGTTCGCGCAGCCGCGCGCCGAACACGACCTCGACACCGGCTTCACCGAGCATCGCGCCGAAGGTGTCCTCGGAAACATGCGGCTCCGCGAGCCAATCCGTTGTGCGGTCGAGGCGAGATCGGCCGTAATGCTCGGCAACGCGGCGATAAAACAGTCTCGCATATCCGCCGATGACCTCCGGATTGCCGAGGTCGGTGGCGGAAAGGCCTCCGGTGACCATGCCGCCGAGATGATGGCCCGGCTCGAGAAGCACGACATGCGAGCCCTGGCGCGCGGCTGCATAGGCGGTCATGACGCCGGCAGCTGTACCGCCGTAAACGAGGACGTCCTTGTTGACGGGAGATTGAGCGCTCGCCGGGCTGACAATCAGCGACAGTATCAAGCAAAGCAGGAGGCCGGATGTTCTGCAATAAGTCGACATCGATATCACGCTTCCGCGGGCTGGAGATGACCTTTCTTTTTATCTGCGCCTTCCGATGAATGGCGTAGCGACGCAGTATGATTGATTGAGGCCGGAACGGCGTCGGGAGAATGGCGTTTGTCGTTGCGAAAGTGCTGATCGCGCCATGTGTCTGACACCAGGCTGAATGAAATGGCTTGCGGCGCGCAAACCACGGATCAGGCACTAGCGTTTCGAATGGGCTCGTCACGGCAACGCGGCTTCAACATCATCTATTCTTGTATTGCGAATTGATCCTGCGAATGGACTGGAGCGCGCTCGTATCCCGCAGCTCATTTGCGATCGGCAGAGGTGAGATCTGAATGTCGGGCCGCCGCGCTTCGTGGTCATGTCTTCTTTGTCGTCATGGCGATGCTTGCTGGACCACATCGGCTCGGCCTGTTACCAGATCATCTGCACGAATTCGGTCGTCGAGTTGTTTTTCGGAGTTGGTCAGTGGCTGGGGAAAGCGAAGGAATCCTGGGGGCCATTGCCCTGAGGTCAAATTCACAAGAGGCTTGGGCATGAGCGACACGTACACGATCCGCAGCGGCTCCCTCGCCGCAACCATCAAGGCCCAGGGCGCCGAGATGTGCTCGCTCAGGCACGAGGACGGTGTCGAATTCGTCTGGCAGGCCGAACCGGTCTGGCCGCGCCATGCGCCGTTGCTGTTTCCGATCGTCGGGCGTCTTGCCAATGACGAATTGCGGCACCGGGGCAAGACATACCGGATGACCCAGCACGGTTTCGCACGCGACAACCTGTTTGCATGTGACGAGAGCCGGTGCACGCTGGTGCTCGAAGACAGCGTGACGACGCGCGAGCGTTATCCGTTCGCGTTCCGGCTGACTGCAGCCTATGTGCTCGACGATTCCGGTCTCGATCTCACGCTCACGGTCGTGAATACCGGCAACGAGACCTTGCCGGTGTCGCTCGGTGGCCATCCGGCTTTCAACTGGCCGCTTCAGGCCGGCGTGCCGAAGGAGAGCTATGCGCTGACGTTCACGAAGGAGGAGCCGTCTCCGATTTGCCGTGTCGAGGGCGGCCTCCTGCTCGAAGCTGCCGACCCTAGCCCGGTTCGGGGCACCGTGCTTCCGCTGTCGGAAGCCTTGTTCACCAACGACGCCGTCATCCTCAATCCCGTCAACAGCGCCGCGGTCCGCTATGCGGCCGGGCAGGGCACTGGACCCTGGCTCAGAATGTCATGGCGCGGCTTTCGCGAGCTCGGAATCTGGTCGAAGCCGTCGGGCGCGCCGTTCGTCTGCATCGAGCCCTGGCGCGGTTACGCAAGCTCAGTCGGCTTTGACGGCGAGTTCACTGACAAGCCTGGCCTGATGCACATTGCGCCCGGCGCAGAGGAACAAGCCTCGTTCCGGATCGAGGTCGGCACGTCCTAGACTAAGGCGCGTGCGAGGCGCCAGAACGCCGTCATCCGTGGGCAGGCCTAGGCCGTTTCAGCTCATGTGCACTTTGCCATTCACGTCCCTCGTAAAGGTCAACCCCATAAATGTAAGCGAGCCGCCGCGCGCGTCGATAACATCGCTGCTCACATGGTTGGGATCGGTCTTCATGCCACCGCTAACCTTCTCAAGGTCCTGCGCTGTCAGTTCCGTCTTGTTGTTATGCGTATTGTTGCTTCCGATTGTATCAGTCATCACATGTCTCTTTGGTTGGCGCGATCATCCGATGCCGCTGCGACCACATTTGGCATCATCGCTCCGGTCGGTATGTGACGGCCATCACAAAGTGTCCGGGACCGGCCAGAAGCGTTACGCTTGGACCGACCCCATGATCCAAACTCCCAAGAATGTCGTCGGGTAGCGACGCGCTACGAGGCTATGGTTGCGCCTTAATGAGGCCGCGTCCTGGCTGTCATACCTCGATGCGCGTGAGGTCTTCGCCGAGCACGACGGGACCCGAATAGTCCTGCCTGACGTCCGCGAGCAGCGCGGTCAGCATGGCGTCGTCGGTGCGGGGACGGTGATGGGTCAGCGCCAGCTTCTTGACACCGGCCTTGGCTGCGATCTTGCCGACCGTGTCACCGCAAGCGATCGTGTATTTCGCCAGCCTGCGGAAATGCTCGTTGTTGATCTCCGGCGTTGCCAGAAAGCAAACCTGCACGAGCAGGTCGGCGCCCTCGGCCAGCCGCTCGAGGCCGGGGCAGGGGACGGTGTCGCCGGAAATGGCGATGACCTTGCCTTCCGCTTCGAAGCGGTAACCGAGGCACATCCAGCGCGCGAGAAACGCCGGTGACATGTCGAGGCCGTCGCCATGCGAAACGAGCTCGGCACTGATCTTCCAGCGGCCCGTGTCGAGGACCGGGCCGGGAATGATGTCGGTCGCGACAACCGGCTTCCAGCCGCCAAAGGTCGGCTCGCCCTGATCGCGCCAGGCGATGTCCTTGTCGTAGACCTGGGTCACAAGCGTGTTGACGAGCCGTTCGGTGTCCGGAGGTCCAAAGATCCGCAGATCGTCCTTGCGCCCATACATCCACGAATTCAGCATCACATCGTAGAGGTCGCCGATGTGATCGAAATGATGGTGGGTGAGAAACACCGTATTGATGGCGCCGAGCGGCACACCGGCCTTGCTGAGCTGCACCATGACGCCGCGGCCGGCGTCGAACAGGATGTTCTCCTCACCGACCCTGATCAGCGTGGTCGTCGCCATGCGGTGCGGGTCCGGACACGGGCCGCCGGTGCCGAGCAGGATGACTTCCATGGCGTTTGCTCTCGAGTGGATCAATTGCCCCGCTGGGGCAATGTGAGGTCTGTGCCTGTCACCAGGAGCCTCACTTTGCGCTGACATCGTTAGCCGCTGTGATGTGCGGTCAGTTGCAGACTTCGACAGTGGCAGGTTGGGAAGTGCCGTAAGAGCGGGGTTTGACTTCTAGCCTGCAGCCCTTTGCAACCGGGCGGCATCCTGCCATGCCGCAAATCATTTGTCCCGAAGCCTGGGGCTTCGACGGCGCAGACTCCGCATCCTTGCGCTCTAAATCGCGCTTTGGTTTGGGCTCTTCGCGCTTCGCCAGCGGTTCTTTTCCCCCTATCTTTTGGCAATCGTTATCGTCATTGATTCGATAGCCCGAGCGACAGGTAATCTTCACGCAGCGTTCGCCATCGGCCCGAAAACCGTGTTCGCAGATCAGCGGGCAGATCCGCGAGGTCTTCGCCTTCACGGCGTCGAGCGCATCCGAGCTCGCGGTCTTAACTTCCAGCTTCGTCCCCGCAAATTTGTTGAACAGCTCGAGCGCACGCTGCGAGGCGATGTTCCAGTCGCCGTCGATCGTCTCAGTGTTGCAGCCAACCCGGCGCAATTCGGACTGCAAAGCACGTGGCAGATCGACTGCGGACACCGGCGCCGGCGTACCATCCACCGGTGCAAGGGCCGCAACCTTCTGTTCGGTTACCTTCGGCTCGGACTCTGCTTTTTTGTCGACGGCAGGTTTCGCAGCCTCAGCCGCGCTTAAGCGTTCCGCTTCAGCCTGGGTCTTGGCCACTCTTGCAGCCTCCGCGGCCTTTGCTTCCTCGGCAGCTTTCGCTTCCTCCGCGACCTTGGCCTGAGCCGCCGCTTTTTCGCGTTCGGCCGCCGCTACCTTTGCTTCCTGCGCCTGCTTGGTGAGTTCAGCGATGATCCTCTCTTGCTCGGCGAGCTTGGCTTGCTGGGCAGCCTTGGCCTGCTCGGCCTGCTTTGCCCCCTCGGCTGCGAGCCGGGCCTTTTCCTCCAGCGCCGTCTTGGCTTTCTCGGTGGCGGCGACGCGCGCCTCTTCCGCCGCCAGCCTGTCGCGCTGCGCTTTTGCGAGCGCGGTGAAGAATCCGAGCGGATATTTTTCGATGAAAGCATCCCACACCGGCTTCGTACCGATCTGGAGCGCAAGCTCGTAGTTTCGCTGCATAGCGGCGTCGTGGTCATCCGACGAGGGAGCAACTGGCTTTGCCGGAACGAGCGCAACATCGTCACCGCCTAGCGAGCCGTAAATGTATGGCTCCTGCGCATAGCCGGTGTTCTTGAGAACATCGTCGCGGACGAAGCCGAATGCCTTGCGCAGGTCCAAACCCGGCGTCGGCAGCCGATCAACGAGTGCTATTGCAAAGGGGCTATCTTTGGCATCGCCATCCGAAGCGGTGGACCCTGCCTTGGCGGCGAATGCGATCATGGTGTTTGGGCTTGTTGGCTCGACCTTCGCAAGGCCGCGCCCGATTGAACGAGCGGCGACTGTTCGCTTCATCGTCTTGGCGAAGGGATTGTCGCGGCAGGCGTCCAGGATGATGAGCCGCAGCTGCTTCGCAGGCTCAATGGCGAAGAGAGCGCGGTCAAGCCCCACGGTCTCATCGAGCACGTCGCTGTCGGTTTCGAGAGTTGCATCGGTCGGGATCAGGTAGTTCGTCCCGTCAAATTCGATGCCGTGACCAGCATAGTAAATGATCGCGACATCCGCCTCTCGCGCTCTCGCACCAAAGTCGCGCAGGGCCTTTCGCATCTCGATGCCGTTGAGGTCGGTCTTGATGTAGACTCCCTCAAACCCGGCCTTCTTCAACATGTCACCAACGAGGGCGGCGTCGTTCACCGGGTTGCCCAGCTTCGGCACGTTCTTGTAAGCGGAATTGCCGATCACCAGCGCAACTCGACGCTCGGCCTGAGCCGATCCGCAGGCCAACCAGATGGAACAAAGCATCAAAGCCAGTAGTCGAACCGCGCCCATTGCCGCCCCTGTCGCGCAATGTGGTCCAAAGTAGTCGGAGCATGCAGGAAGGCAAGCGGCGGCTCTGTGACGATCATCACGCAAGCGCCCGCGTTGGTCCGCTTCTGGGCCGATCCGATCCGCTTCAGCGATCGAACCGGCGGTTGAAATCGAATTCGGATTAACGAAATTACTGGTGCCGGAAGCCATCGAATTGGAGCTCACGGAGTATAGATGCGCTCAATGAGAAGTGTGGGGCAATTCATAGTTAATACTGCAATACCGTGACCTATATTGTTTGGGCGACACAACCCGCCTAGTATTCGGCAGGCAGTTTGAGGGGCTCGAACAAGCCGTGAATGTACGTTCACAGGACAACGCATCACGCGGCGACTTGAGTTTTCAAGCCCAGTCGCACGCACACAGGACATCCAACATCGTGGCTGATTCCGCACTTCAGGAATTGCGGCCGGTCGGGCGCGAGCGCCTGATCGTCGTCGAAGACGATCCCGTGACGCGAACGATGCTGGTTGGTTACTTCAGCGAGAACAATTTCGACGTGGTCGGCGCCGGCACCTGCGCGGAATGCCGCCAGGCGCTGCGCGCCCGCACCGACCTCGTCTTCCTCGACGTGCAGTTGCCGGATGGCGATGGCTTCGACCTCGCCAAGGAGATCCAGGCGACCAGCAACGCCGGCATCATCTTCGTGACCCGCCGCGACACCGACGTCGACCGCATCCTGGGCCTCGAGATCGCCGGCGATCATTACGTCACCAAGCCGATTAATCTGCGTGATCTGCTGGCGCGCGCGCGCAGCGTGCTGCGGCGGCGCTCGATCGACCGCAAGGCGGCGCGCAATCACAATTCGATCGCCTTCGGCGACTGGATCATCGATCTGACGCGGCGGGAGCTCTTGGGCAGTGACGGCAAGCCGGTGGCGCTGACGCGGGCCGAGTTCGACCTGCTCGCCGCCCTGGTCGGAGCGGACGGGCGGCCGCTCAGCCGCGACTATCTGATCGAGGTCGTCAGCAACCGTCAGGCCGAGGTCGACATCCGCACGGTCGATGCGCTGGTGGCGCGGCTGCGCCGCAAGCTCGTGGGCAGCGGCACGCCTGTGATCGCCACTGTCACCGGCGTCGGTTACAAGCTCGCGCTCAGCGAGCGCCTCTAGGCGGCAATTCCCGAGGCTGCGTCGTGCCGGTCAAGGCCACGGCGGCACATTTTGCTTCAGCCACTGAACCCGACCAGGAACCGGATGGCGATGAAGGTCGACGTGGCCACGGCCGCGGTTGCGAAGATCGCAAACAATACTCTCAAACTGTTGTGCATGGTCTTTATTCGGGGTTACGCAAAAGGACTGTTGGCTTAATCGCTGCAGCTACCCCGAAAAGGGGGCGTCCGTAGTATTCCATCGACCATGACGTTCCAGTCAAGAGCCGCGTCCGCGTCGTGACGAACGACCGTTAACGCGAGGCCGTCCGCCGCCACCTGGCTTCGATGCGGGCCTTGATGCGGCTGACCCTGGCCTCATGCGCGGCCCAATAGGCCCTGGATGCGGCGGCCGTGCCCCTGATGTAGTGGGCGTAGACGTCCTTGGGCTGCGCCAGCCTGGGGCGCGTCCGCGGCTTTTCAGGTTTGGCAGATGCCGTTTCCGGCGCCGGCGCTATCGTGGGGACCGGCGCTTGTGCCGACGGTGGGACGGCCGCATCAGGGGTGACGGTGGCTGGCGAGTTCATCGCGACAAGCCGGTTGCGGGCGCGATTGCAATAGACCTGCGACCGAGGGTTGATCTCCCCCTCGTCGCGGCTGGAGCGATATTTCATCAGCGTGCGGCAGAGGTCCCCGCCGGTGAGGCGCCAGGCCTGGCTGAGCAGAAGCACGCCGTAATGGATGTTGATATCCGGCTCGGCGAGCTCGGCAGCGTTTCCCTTGAAGCCGAGCGAGGCCGCGGCCTCGAGCCGCACCTGCATCAGGCCGCGCTCGCCGGCGCTGCCGACGACGGCCGAGTTGTAGCCGCTTTCGACGAAAGCGACGGCGTCCGCGATGTCGGCGGGCAGATTGGTCCTCGCCGTCTCATGGTCGATGATTTTTCGGATCTCGGCCCGCGATGTCGCGGTTTCGCCTGCGCCGAGGTCGGCATCTTGAGCCCACGCGCCTGTTGATGCGGACAACAGCAGCGCGACCACGACGTGCTTCCACGTCGCCTTCAGATCTGGTCGTGCCGGATCCCGCAGCATGGAGCCGTCGTACATCTTTCGAGTTAACAAGCGATGTGTCGCCGCCGCTTCCTGCGCCTCGCCAGGTCTACCGCGCGCGCGAGACCTGGTCCGTGGTCTTTCCCGCCGCACTGCCGGAGGAGAGCTGGTCATCGACGGCATAGAGCGTGCAGGTCGGCGACCATTTCATGCAGGCGGCGAGCGAGTCGCGCTGCGCCTCGTCCACGGTGCTGCGCCCCGAACGCCAGCCATAGCCGCCGTTCGGCGACACCGCGAAAGCCTTGTGCGGCAAGGTGCTGGCGAGATAGCGGGAGAACTCGGCTTTCGCCGCGTCGTTGAAATGATCCGGCGGCGGCAGCGGATCGGGCGGGCTCAGCACGTCGCGGCCAAGCCCGCGCTCGCGCAGGAAGGCATCGACAAAGGGTGTCCACAGCTCACGGGCCACCACGGAATAGAGATAGTGGCCGTCATCGCCATAAGGCGGCGCCGCGACGAATTTGGCGTTGCCGCCGCTGGCGCGAAATCCGTCATAGAACCGGCGCGCCAGATCGGGCGCGAAGTACAGATCGTTGGTTGCGTAGACCCACAGCATCGGCACGCGCGAGGTCTTGCCGAAGGTCGCGAAGGCCTGCACCAGTCCGTCCGGATTGCAGACGTCGTCGTCGTCGCGCGAGCCGCGGCCGCCGGCGAAGCTGATCGCGGCGACGAGGCCGGGCGGAGCCTGCGCGGTCAGCGCGACGGTGGCGAGCCCTCCGGCGGAATGGCCGGCCGCGATCATGCCTGTGGTGGTGACGTCGCTCCGGCGGGTCATCGCATCGATCGCGGCACGCAGATCCGCAACGGCGACCGCGGTTGCCGGCAGATAGGCGGCGTTGCTGCATCCACCGACGCTGTCGACGCGTCCGCCCGGCGAGGTGCCATAGCCGCGCCGCATCACGATCAGCGCGGCAAAGCCGCGCCGGGCATATTCCAGCGCGATACCGTAGTATTTGTGCGCCGACATCGTCGCGCGGTCCTCGAAGCTGCGCGGCGAGCCGTGGCTGAGCAGGGCCAGCGGATAGCGCCTGGTCCCAACAGGGCGGACCAGGAACGCCTCCAGTCCCTGCGGTCCAGCCTCCGACATCGGGATGCGCAGGTCCTCGGTGTAGAACTGGGCCGCGCGCGCCGGTGCGCCGGCCAAAGCGAGGCTGGCGATCAGCAAGGACAGCAGCTTGCGCGAAAGGACCATGGGACGATTCGAGGCGGCCAGCACGCGCGAACCATAGCATGTTCCGGCGAACGCCGGTGCGGCCGAGCTGGAAAGACGCCGCCGCGCGCCGTCAGCGCGTCATGGCCGGAGGGGACGCGGCCGTGGTGTCCGATGCGGCGCTGTGGAGCGCCTGCTCGATCCGCCGCTTCACCTTGGCGAGGTCGTGATCGATGGCCGCATAGCGCAGCATCGGGTTGGGCTCGACGTCGGCAGCCCTGACATGGTCTGGCGGCGAGGATGCCAAGGAACTGGCGAGCAGCACGGCCGTTGCGAAAATGGTCATACCCCGCATTCATGGACGCAAATGCGGCCATTTGTTGCCGTGGTTGACCGGCAGCTTCTGGCTTGGCGCGTGCAGGCCCGGTGCTATGGTGCGGCAGGACCTCAATTTTCAAGGACGAGGATACTCCCAGTGGCAGATGTTCATCCCGCGGCGGGCAAGCTGGCTTCGCCGAACGCGCTCGCCAACATTCCGCGGCTCGTGACCGCCTATTTCGCTGGCAAGCCTGACGCGGCCGATCCGGCGCAGCGGGTGGCGTTCGGCACGTCGGGCCATCGCGGCACCTCGTTCAAGAACACCTTCAACGAAGGCCACATCCTCGCGACCACGCAGGCCATCTGTGACTACAGGCAGGAAAAGGGGCTGACCGGTCCGCTCTTCATCGGCATCGATACCCATGCACTGGCCGAGCCGGCGCTCGCGAGCGCGGTGGAGGTGTTCGCGGCGAACGGCGTCGAAATCATGATCGACAAGGACCACGGCTACACGCCGACGCCCGTGATCTCCCACGCGATCCTGAGCTACAACAAGGGCCGCACCTCGGGCCTCGCCGATGGCGTCGTCGTCACGCCCTCGCACAATCCGCCCGAGGACGGCGGCTACAAATACAATCCGCCGCATGGCGGCCCGGCCGATACCGACGCCACCTCCGTCGTCGAGAAGCGCGCCAACGCCTATCTCGCCGATGGACTCAAGGGGGTGAAGCGCATCGACTATGCCAGGGCGCTGAAATCATCGACCGTTCATGCCTACGACTACATCACGCCCTATGTTGCCGATCTCGGCAGTGTCGTCGATCTCGAGCTCGTCAAATCCGCCGGCGTCAATATCGGCATCGATCCGCTCGGCGGCGCCGCCGTGCATTACTGGCATCCGATCATCGAGCGCTACGGGCTGAAGGCCACCGTGGTGAACGAGGCGATCGATCCGACCTTCCGCTTCATGACCGTGGACTGGGACGGCAAGATCCGCATGGATTGCTCCTCGCCCTATGCGATGGCGAGCCTGATCGCGATGCGCGACCGTTTCGACGTCGCCTTCGCCAACGACACCGACGCCGATCGCCACGGCATCGTCACGCGCACCGGCGGCCTGATGAACCCGAACCATTATCTGGCGACCGCGATCTCCTATTTGTTCGCGCACCGGCCGAACTGGGGCAAGGATACCGCGATCGGCAAGACCGTGGTGTCGAGCTCGATCATCGACCGCGTCGCCAAGAAACTCGGCCGCAAGCTGGTCGAGACGCCGGTCGGCTTCAAATGGTTCGTCGACGGCCTCCTCACGGGAGGCTTCGGCTTCGGCGGCGAGGAGAGTGCAGGCGCCTCGTTCCTGCGCCGCGACGGCTCGGTGTGGACCACCGACAAGGACGGCGTCATCCTCGGCCTGCTTGCCGCCGAGATCATGGCGAAGACCGGCCGCGATCCGAGCCAGCTCTTCAATGACCTCACCGCCGAGTTCGGCATGCCGCATTACGCGCGCATCGACGTTGCGGCCACCGGGCCGCAGAAGAACATCCTGAAGTCCGTCACGCCCGAGCAGCTCGGCCTGAAGGATCTCGCCGGCGATCCGGTCCGCTCGACCCTGAGCAAGGCACCCGGCAACGGCCAACCCTTCGGCGGCATCAAGGTCGAGACGGACTACGGCTGGTTCGCAGCACGCCCCTCGGGGACGGAGGACGTCTACAAGATCTACGCCGAGAGCTTCCGCAGCACCGAGCACCTGAAGCGGATTCAGGAAGAAGCCCAGGCCGGGCTCGCGAAGGTGTTCGGGGCGTAGAGCGCCAAGGCGCCTCCGCGCGCTCCGCTGTCATCGCCCGCGAAGGCGGGCGATCCAGTACGCGGCGGCTCAAGTTGTGTGAACCCAATGTCGGCCACAGCGTACTGGATTCCCCGCCTTCGCGGGGATGACCGTGGTTGTTTCTGTATACACAAACCCCATAATAGGTAATTAGATAAGAAAAAATTTGCCTTGAACCTTTTCGTCCCTCCGATATTGTATACACAACGCATACAATAGCCCCGGGAGGCCTCAATGACCAAACCCTTCCCCATGAACGCCTGGTACGCCGCCGCATGGGATGCCGAGGTGAAGCCGGCGCTGTTGCCGCGGACGATCTGCGGAAAGCATGTCGTGATGTACCGCAAGGCCGACGGCTCGGTGACCGCGCTGGAGGACGCCTGCTGGCACCGCCTGGTGCCGTTGTCGAAGGGCCGGCTCGAAGGCGACACCGTGGTCTGCGGCTATCACGGCCTGAAGTACAATCCGCAAGGCCGCTGCACCTTCATGCCCTCGCAGGAGACCATCAATCCGTCGGCCTGCGTGCGCGCCTATCCCGTGGTCGAGCGCCATCGCTACATCTGGCTCTGGATGGGCGACCCCGCGCTCGCCGATCCCGCACTGGTGCCCGACATGCACTGGAATCACGATCCGGCCTGGGCCGGCGACGGCAAGACCATTCGCGTCAACTGCGACTACCGCCTCGTGCTCGATAATCTCATGGACCTCACCCACGAGACTTTTGTGCACGGCTCCTCCATTGGCAATGACGCAGTCGCCGAAGCGCCGTTCGACGTCACCCATGGCGACAAGACCGTCACCGTGACGCGCTGGATGCGCGGCATCGAGGCGCCTCCATTCTGGGGCAAGCAACTCGGCAAGGAAGGCCTCGTCGACCGCTGGCAGATCATCCGCTTCGAGGCGCCGTGCACCATCGCCATCGACGTCGGCGTGGCGCCAACAGGCACCGGCGCGCCGGAAGGCGACCGCTCGCAGGGCGTCAACGGCTTCGTGCTCAACACCATCACGCCCGAGACCGAGAAGACCTGCCATTATTTCTGGGCCTTCGTCCGCAACTACCAGATCGGCGAGCAGCGCATCACCACCGAGATCCGCGAAGGCGTCTCCGGCATCTTCCACGAGGACGAACTGATCCTCGAGGCGCAGCAGCGTGCCATGGACGAGAACCCGGACCGCATCTTCTACAATCTCAACATCGACGCCGGCGCGATGTGGACGCGCAAGCTGATCGACAGGATGATCGCGAAGGAAAATCCGCCGACAAAGCTCCAGGCTGCGGAGTAGGGCATGGGCGAGGTCGATCGCTCCGTCTCGCAGACGGTGAAGGCGCAGCTCGCGCTGCGCGACCAGATCTTGTCCGGATCGTTGCGACCCGGCGAGCGCATCTCCGAGCTTCAGGCGGTAGAGACCACCGGCGCCTCGCGCACACCGGTGCGCATGGCGCTGGTGCGGCTGGAGGAGGAGGGGCTGCTGGAAGCGATCCCCTCGGGCGGCTTCATGGTGAAGGCGTTTTCCGAGCGCGACATCTCCGATTCCATCGAGCTGCGCGGCACGCTGGAGGGGCTCGCCGCGCGCTTTGCCGCGGAGCGCGGCGTCTCCGCGCGCGAGCTCGAGCCGCTGAAGGAGTGTCTTGCCGCCATCGACGAATTGCTGCGGCAGGTGCCGATCTCGATCGAGGCGTTCTCGTCCTATGTCACCTTGAATGCGCGCTTCCATGCGCTGCTCACCGAGCTGTCGCGCAGCCCGCCGCTGATCCGCCAGATCGACCGTGCCTCGGCGCTGCCGTTCGCCTCGCCATCTGGATTCGTGATGGCGCAGTCGGCGCTCGCCGAGGCGCAGCAGATCCTGATCATCGGGCAGGAGCACCACCGCGTGGTGATTGACGCCATCGAGAACCGCGAAGGCGCACGCGCCGAGGCGATCATGCGCGAGCACGCGCGGCTCGCGGTGCGAAACTTGCGGCTCGCGCTGCGCAACCGAACCCATCTCGACCTCTTGCCGGCGCTCGCGCTGATCAAGACCGCAACCGATTGAGGGCACCATGCGCTTCGTCGAAACCTGGATTCCGGCAACGCTCGTCTCGACGCGCGATCTGTCGCCTGGCATCCGCGAATTCCTGATCAGGCCCGACCAGTTCGACGGTGCCGCCTATCCGGTCGGCAGCCACATCAATGTCGGCGTCACCATCGACGGCCAGCCGGAGACGCGGTCCTATTCGCTGGTCGGGGAAGCCTCGCCGCAGGGCTTGCGGATCGCGGTGCGCCGCGCCGAGGACTCCCGCGGCGGCTCGCGCTACATGTGGCAGCTCGCGCCCGGCGCGCGGCTCGACATCACCCGGCCCGCGTCGCTTGTCGCGGTCGACTGGGCCCGCGATAATTATTGCCTGATCGCCGGCGGCATCGGCATCACGCCGATCGTCGGCGCCGCACAGGCGCTGACCCGCCGTGGCTCCGATATCACCCTGCATTACGCCGTGCGCGGCCGCGCGGATGCCGCCTATCTCGACGACCTCGCAAGCCTGCTCGGTGACCGGCTGGTCGTCCACGCCAGTGATGAAGACAAGCGGCTCGATCTCGATGCGCTGTTCGCCTCGCTGCCGAAGGGCACGCTCGCTCTGTTCTGTGGCCCGATGCGCATGCTCGATGCGGCGCGCCATGCCTGGATCGGTGCCGGCCATCCGCTGTCCGATCTCCGCTACGAGACCTTCGGCTCCAGCGGCACGCTGCCGACCGAAGCGTTTCGCGTGCGCCTGAAGGGCTGCGATGTCGAGCTCGAGATCCCGCGCGAGCGCTCGATGCTCGATGTCCTCAACGCCAGCGGCTTCGAGGTGATATCCGACTGCAAGCGCGGCGAGTGCGGCCTCTGCGCCATCGACGTCGTCGCTGTCGACGGGGAGATCGACCACCGCGACGTCTTCTTCAGCGATCACCAGAAGCAAAGCAACGCGAAGATCTGCGCCTGCGTCTCCCGCGCGCGAGGCACCATCACGGTGGATACGCTGCTGCGGGCGGATGCGGTTTGAATTTTCCGAGAGCGGGATTGAGGCCCGTCACCGCCCCAGCTGCTTCGGGTCGTAAAAGAACCGCTCCTCGATCAGCTCATCGCCCCGCCAGGTCTGCCAGGCGATCTCCTCTAGCGTGCGGGTGACGCCTTCGGCGTTGGTGAAGCTGAAGATCCAGCGCGTCGCGACGTTGTCGCCTTCGATCAGGCTCGGCCCGACGCGAACGGCCTTCACGTCTTTGGAAGCCGCCAGCACGGCGCGCTCCTTGGCGACGAGCTTCTCGCGGCCGATCGTCGGCGCGGTGTTGTTCTCGTAGGTGACGGCATCTGGCGTGCAGAACTGCTCGATCGCGCCGATGAAATCCCCGGCTTCCAGACGCTGCGCAAAGGCTTCCACGATCTCACGGCTCGGCATGCGGCACCTCTCGATAAAAACCGACTGATAGTCGGTAAATACCGACCGATAGTCGAAAAGTCAACTTCGCTGATTCTTCCTTCTCCCTTGTGGGAGAAGGTGGCGCGAAGCGCCGGATGAGGGGTCTCCATCCACTCGCGAGATGGCTCGTGAGGACAGAGACCCCTCACCCCTCT
>NZ_CAKZHY010000024.1 GCF_936928535.1 uncultured Bradyrhizobium sp.
AATCAACGGAATCACGGAATGCGAGTCGTCTCAACGGGAGTTTTGCAACAGAATCCTTCCGGGAGCGGACATCGCCGCGCTCTGGGCTGAGATCGGCCACGGGCCACCGGGCGACATTCGAAATCGAACTGCTATTGTCGTTCGCGTCTGGATTGATGTCTGGATGTTAGTAGGTTAGTTAGGCGCTCAGCCGAAATCTATTCTAGGTTGAATATGAAGGCAGGAATTCGATATTTTCTTTTCGCGATGCTCACAGGCATACCTTTTGTGGCAAGCGGCGGCGAAAGACCACTCGAATCAACCACGGCCAGTACCTTGAGGGGGCCGGAGGCGCTGCAGTTCCTGATAGGCAAGACGCTTCGATCGACTGGAAACAGCCAGTCTGGTCCTACCTACCGCTATTTCATGAACGATCATCTGGAATATCGCTGTTTGGGGGTAAGCCCCGCTGGTCTAAGCCGACGCGATCTGAGATTTTATGACGAAGCGAACGGTTGCGCCCTGCTGGTCATTTCGATGAAGGGGCAGCGGCTTTGCGAAGCGGTCGGGTACGAGAACTGCGGACAGCACGATTTCGCGCTCACCATCAGAAAGGCAGCAGAATCGACACTGAGTTCAGGTGATCATCAGCTACTTGGAAAAGTGAAGCTATCCTATGCCGATCCAACCCCGGTGGGCAGTAACTTCAACAATCCTGCCGAGTATGATCTTTTTCAAGGGAACGCCACCCTATTTCCCGACTTTGATCCGAGTCCGCGACCGAATCTTCTAGAATCGATTGGGCGCGAAGAGATGGATCAGGAAGAGCGACGTTGTGTTGAGTCGGGGGAAATTGCATCGGATACTAAAATTGTAGGGAATACCCTCGTATGGCGGAATCGCGATGGAAAATTCGACGGTCGTAACGCTGAATATTTCGACCCGGATGGACGCATCATATCAATTGCGATTCCAGAGAGCCCGCCTGCCGACGCCAGTCCTTCTCACCCATCGCAGGATAGCGAAGGTGACATAGGCATTAACCACTGGAAAATCGAAAAAGGCTGGCTACTTCGAACCGAAAACGACGAACCAACAAAGTTCTGCTGTGGGTTGTCCGTGCGATTGCAAAAGCCGAAGAATGCGAGCGCTGCCTCGCAGGCGAGGAGCTGTGTTACCGCCTCGCAAACGCCAACAAAATACATTGTTGAAGGCAACCCATACCAGATCGGCGTGAAACTGCCCGCAACAAAATGAACATCTAGGCTCTTCGAGCTTGAGGTCTCCTTCGGGTCAAAATGCGAACAACTCTGGTCGAGCAGATTTCGTCCGCTCTACCGTGATGAGCGGGCTTCTATCAGACGCGACGCAACTTCGCAGATGGGCCAATTGCAGAACGCCCGCGAACAGGTCGAGGGGTGCGTCGCTTGGCTCCGTCCCGAAGTTCCGCTATTGAGGGTAGTCCGATCGGAGGCGCCGATGCCCATCCAGCAGCGCAACAGCAGATTGGTCTTAGGGGACAAGTCGGCGGCATCTGTCGTGCGGCTCGTGGTGATCGGGCTCGCCATCTACATCGCAGGTGGCCGCCCCGGAAATGCGGAAACCACCGCGCCACGAAAGCGCCTCGGTATCTTGATGGGTGGCTCCTCTTGTCCCGGTCCGTCGGGGCCGGCTTTCTGGAAGCCCTTGCTTCAGAATCTAGCCGATCGAGGTTGGGTCGAGGGGCAATCTCTTGTCATCGACTGCGTCTCCGCAAATGGCCGCATAGAGGAAGCTCCCACGCTTGCGCGCGAGCTTGTGCTGCGGCGACCTGATGTCCTGTTCGGAGCTGCTACCCTGACGGTTCGCGCCTTGAAGCAGGCGACTACGGAAATTCCTATCATCACGCTCGCGTCGGACCCACTCAGCAGCGGGATTGTAAATAATCTGGCGCATCCGGAGGCGAACGTTACCGGAATCGCACCGATGACATTTGACCTTACAGGCAAGCGGATGGGCGTACTGAAGGAGCTGCTGCCAAGATTATCCAGACTGGCTGTAATTTGCGTGGTTCGATCAGCTCCCGATCCTGTAGACGATAAATGGCTGCGCGAGGACGTCGCCAAGTCCGCAGAGGCTCTCGGCGTTAGCTGGAGTGCTTTCTATCCAACCAAAGAAAACATTGAACAGGTATTTGCGCAAATTGCGGCCGACCGTTTCGATGCGGCTTATCTCTGGACGACGGCTTTCTCTTTTGCCGAACGCGAACAGATCGCTAAAGCGGCGCTCGAACATGGCGTGTCGACCATCTCCGATCTAGCGGATTACGCAAGGCAAGGCCTTCTTCTAACCTACGGGCAAGACTTCAGCACCTTCATGGGAGATGCAGCGGAGTACGTCGATAAGTTGCTGCGCGGCGCGAAACCTGCCGACCTTCCTCTGCAGCAACCTACGAAGTTTGATTTGGTGATCAATCTCAAGACCGCAAAAGAGCTTGGCGTTGCTATCCCGCCCTCGCTTCTAGCTCGCGCTGACGAAGTCATCGAATAAGCAGCGACGCCTATGCGTCAGCGTTTACATCGCAACGAGCGAAGGGGCAGCCACTTCAATTCGTCGTGGTCTTGCCGCCGCGCATGGACACGAGCTTGTCCTCACGAAATCGGAGAATGAGCCATGCGGTCTCTTCGAAGCCGTGTGCGAGCTTTCCCTCGTGAGAATACAGCATCTGAGCAGCTTCCGACTTCGACGGCGGTCCCAGCGCCGTGACGACCTCCTGATACGACATACCCAAATGCAGCTTGCCGTCGAAGACGAGGGGCGCGAACTTTTCCGGGATGATGGCGCAATCGGTCGAGGTGTCGGTGTCCTTATCGGTGAACTCTTCGACGATCTCCGTGACGCGATGGTCCGTGCCGCCCATCTCGCTGGACACGAGCCATAGTCGATGCTGTGCGCGCCTGTAACACAGCCAATGCATGCTACCTGCGGCGTCGCCCTGGTGCTGGATGGTCCCTTCGCCCACGGCCTTGCGGACCGCGTCGAGCGGCGTCTCCTCGAAGCGGCCGGCGAGTGTGCCCAGCGAAAAGCGGGTGGCCAATCTCTTCACGACTGTCGGCGGCACGTGCTCGAACGCATGTTCGTCGACTGGCGGCGGCGGTGTCTGTGCGGAGCAATCGTTCGCGGGGATCGCGAAAAGGAGAAACAGCAGGAGAAGCGTCTTTCGCCCAGGCGTCGAGAGGGCGGGCTTCAGTTTCTGGGTGTCGGACACGTCGGTCGATCTCCTGTGATGATTTCCTGGCTTCCTTCGACGCGGCCGGGTTGACAGGCCGGCTGTCAGGGCTTTTATTCATGGCACGGGGAATGCGATCTCCCCGCGAGGCGACATGCCCAAGAATCGCGTCCTGGTCACCAAGGGCGCAGCATGTCCACATCATACGCTTCAATTTCATCCGATAGACCGTCTCGACTGATCGTCACGCCGCGCGCGTCGATGCGCGTCGATGTGCGCATCGACGGGGACTTTCCCGCGAACCCGCGTTTGATGTCAGGCGCGGCAGGGCGTTCTTCACCTCGACGTTCAGGGCCCGGCCTCGCGCTTAGGGGTAGTCCGTGGTCGGGGCGTGGTGGTTCACTTATTTCGGCAATGGGGGTTAGTCGATGACGACGACAACGACGACAAATGAGCGCGGCGGGATGGGCGAGCTCGTTCGCTACTTCCTGCGACTGGGATTTCTCGGCTTCGGCGGGCCGGTGGCGCTGGTCGGCCAGATGGAGCGAGAGTTGGTCGATGGCAAGAAGTGGCTGACCAAGGAGCAGATGCGTGAGGCCATCGCGATCTGCCAGTCGCTGCCGGGGCCGCTGGCGATCCAGGTCGGCATCTACATTGCCTACCTGCGTTGCGGCTTCTGGGGCGCGTGGGCCGGCGGATGGGCTTTCATCCTGCCGAACTTCGCGATCGTCGCGGCGCTGGGCGCGCTCTACGTCTATCTCGGCGATCTGCAGCCCGTCACCGGCATCTTCTATGGCGTCAGCCCGGCCGTGATCGCCCTGATCCTGCATTCCTGCTACCGGCTTGCCAAGCTCGGCATGGAAGACTGGCTGCAATGGGGGATCGCGGCGGTGTGTCTCGCCGTCACCGTGATCCTGAAGGCCGAGGTCGCGTTTCTTTTCATCGGAGCCGGCATCGTCGGGATCATCTATTACGGCAACATCAAGAGGCCTCCCGTCGCGCTCCAGCTCGCAATGATACCAGCGGCTGCGCCCGCGGCCGCGCCGGTTGCGACCGGCTCGGCACTGGGCAAGCTGCTGCTGTTCTTCCTCAAGGCGGGATCGCTGACCTTCGGCAGCGGCCTTGTGATCGTTCCCTTCCTCGAGCAGGGACTGGTGCAGCAATATGGCTGGCTCAACGAGCGCGAATTCCTGATCGCGGTCGCGATCGGGATGATGAGCCCGGGGCCGGTCGTGATCACGGCGACCTTTGTCGGCTATCTGGTGGCGGGCTTCTGGGGCTCGCTCACCGCCACGGTCGGCATCTTCCTTCCGTCGTTTCTGCTCATTCTGGTCGCTGCGCCCTTGCTCGCGCGGCATCGCAAGAATCCGAACGTGCAGGGCTTCGTGAAGGGGGCCTATGCGGCGGCGATCGGGACCATTCTCGGCGCGTGCTTCCTGCTCGGCAAGATCGCGATCGGCGATTGGCTCACCGCCCTGATCGGCATCATCTCGCTCGCCGTGCTGTTCCGCTGGAAGGTCAGCAATCCCGCGCTGATTGCCGTCACCGCCGTCGTTGGCCTGATCGCCTATCCGATCCTCCAGCCGGCGTGGGTGCTCACCGGGCTCAAATGAGGATTGGAAAACCCGCGACGGATTTCTCCGCGCGGGTGCATTTCCCATGGTGCCATTCTGCCAGTGTTTTGCCCGACGAGTCAAATTCAAATTCGGAAATAGCGTAGGTCTATCCGCGCCAAATTCCCCAATGATTTGTACTGTGCATGGGGTTGTTTTCGCGGCTTCGTTTTGATGGCCGATTACTCCGCCGCTTTTTCCCGCAGGCGCTGCGCATAGACGTTGATGATCAAGGCCGCCAGCAGGATCAGGCCGCGGATCAGGATCTTCAGGAAGCTGTCGATGTTGACGTGGTCGAGGCCGTTATTGAGAACACCGAGAACAAACAGCCCGACGATGGTGTTGCCGATGCCGCCGCGGCCGCCGAACAGGCTGGTGCCGCCGACGACGACGGCGGCGATGGAGTCGAGCAAATAAGTATCGAACTCGTTCTGCTGCGCGCTGCCGAAATGGGCAACGCCCAGCATGCCGCCGATGCCGGAGCACACCGCCGAGATGATCATCACCGCGCCCAGGATGAGCTTGACGTTGAGGCCGGAATATTCGGCCGCCTCGCGGTTGCCGCCGACCATGTAGACGTAGCGGCCGAAGCGCGTGTAGGTCAGCACCAGGTGCCCGGCGAGCAGCATGATCGCCGCGACGATGACGATCCAGGGGATGCCGCCGATCGAGCCGGAGCCGAGCGTCGTGATCAGGCTTGGTACCTTGTAGGCGATCTGGCCGCGCACCAAGAGGGCGGAGATGCCGGCGGCGATCTGCATCATGGCGAGCGTCATGATGAAGGAGGGGATGCCGATCACGGTCAGCCCCAGCGCGTTGACGAGGCCGAGAGCCGCGCAGAGCAGCAGCGCCAGCAGGATCGCGGCCACACCGGGCAGCGGGATGTTGGGAATGTTGACGTAGGATTCCTGCAGCGTGAAGTAGGCGACCGCGATGCCGGTGACGTTGGCGATGCTGGCGATCGAGAGGTCGATCTCGGCGCAGAGGATCACGAAGGTGAGGCCGACGGCGATGACGCCCGTCACCGACACCTGCGTCAGGATGTTGCCGAGATTGTCGATCGTCGCAAAGGAGGGGCTGGCGACGGCGAAGAACGCGGACAGGAAGATCAGCGTCAGGAACGGCGCGATGTTGCGCATCTGCGAGCGCAGGAAGGAGGCAAGCCCCCGTGTGCGCTGGCCCGCCGCTGGTGCCGTTTCACTGCTCGCCATTGTGCTTCTCCGTCACGCCGCTTCCAGCAGGCGGTCCTTGCTGACCGGCTCGTTTTTGAATTCCCGCACCAATGTGCCGCGTTTGAGCACGAGGATGCGGTCGGCCAGCGACAGCACCGTTTCCGGCTCGGTCGACAGCACAATGATCGCGAGCCCCCTGGCGCGGAGGTCGCGGACGATGTTGATGACGTCGTTCTTGGCGCCGACATCCATGCCACGCGTCGGCTCGCACAGCACCAGGAGCTTGGGCGGATAGGTCAGCCATTTTGCCAGCGCAACCTTCTGCTGGTTGCCGCCGGAGAGCATGCCGAGATCGAGGCCGACCACCGGCGGCCTGATCTGGAGCTGCTCGACCTGGCGCTGCGCGATATCGCGCTCCTGCGCCGGCTTGAGCAGCAGGGAGGAGATGCGATCGAGGATGCTGATCGAGATGTTCTTGTAGACCGGCTCCTGGTGGAACAGCATGGCGCGCCGGCTCTCCGGCACCAGCGCCACGCCGGCCCGGCGCGCCGCCGCCGTGCTCGCGAAGGTCTTTGGTGCGCCCTCGACGACAAGCGTGCCGGCGTCCGGCTTCAGCTTGCCGAACAGGATGCGGGACAATTCTTGTTGCCCGCAGCCCATAAAGCCGTAGATGCCGAGCACCTCTCCGGCGCGGGCCTCGAACGAGACGTCCTTGAGGCTGCGCGCCAGCGACAGCTGGTCGACCTTCAGTACGACCTGGCTGTCGCTCGGCCGCGGCAGCATCAGATCGTCGGTGTAGCTGTGCTCGAGCGCCTCGCCGCCGCGGCCGATCATGGCCTCGATCAGCGCGCCCTTGGTGGTGGCGGCGCTTGCGGTCTCCGCGACCTTCCGCCCGTTGCGGAAGACGGTGACCGTGTCGGAGACGCGAAGAATGTCCTCGATGAAATGCGAGATGAAGACGATGGCGGTGCCTTCCTCGCGTAAGCGCCGCAGCGTCGCGAACAACCGTTCGACCTCGGGCGGGGAGAGGGCGGAGGTCGGCTCGTCCAGGATGACGATGCGCGCGCCGGAGAACAGCACGCGGGCGATCTCGATCAGCTGTTGCAGCCCGATCGGGAGATCGCCGAGCCGGCTCATGGGATCGACGTCGATGCCGAAGCGGGCAAGTTGCTCACCGGCCTCGCGCGCCATCCGCCGCCATTGCACGAGGCCGAGCGCGTTGGTCGGCTGGTTGCCCAGGAAGACATTCTCGGCGACCGTGAGATCGGGCGCGACCGAGAGCTCCTGATGCACCATGGCGATGCCGGCGGCGTGCGCATCGCGCGCCGAACGGAAATGCCTCTCCTGACCGTCGATCAGGAAGCGGCCGGAGAATTCGGTGTGCACGCCGGCGATGATCTTCATCAGCGTGCTTTTTCCCGCGCCGTTCTCCCCGACGAGACCGTGGATCTCGCCGGGATGAAGCGCGAAGTCGACACCACGAAGCGCTTCGACGCCGCCGAAGCTCTTCGTGATGCCCTGGAGTTCCAGGATGGGACGTCCCTCAGGCATGGAAGATTTCAGATCAGGAAGTGATCTTCCATCCACTGCATGCCGGCAGCATTGGCCTTGGTCACGACAGGGCCGTCGGTGACGACGCTCTTGGGGATGCCCTGGCCACTCTTCTCGCCGCCGACCACGGCAGCGACGCCCGCGATGATCGCGCCGCCATGGATGCGGCACGACGGATTGCGCACGGTTGCGAACATCCGACCCTCGCTGACCGCCTGGATCGCCGGCGGCATCGCATCGACGCCGCCGATCAGGATGTTGGTGCGGTTGTGCGCCTTCATGATGTTGGCGGCCGCAAGCGCCATGTCGTCATTGTGGAAGAAAGCCGCGTCGATCTGCGGGTATTTGGTCAGATAGGTTTCCCACAGCCGCGCGGTCTTGGAGACGTCCCAATCCGCCGGCTGGGTGTCGAGCACCTCGATCCCGGGGAATTGTTTCACCACCGACTCAAAGCCCTTGGCGCGACCCTGCGCGCCGGTATGGCCAAGCGCGCCCTGGGTCATGATGATCTTGCCCTTGCCGCCCATCTTGTTGCACAGCGCCTGCGTGACCGAGGCGCCCATGAACTCGTTGTCGGGGGCGAGGAAGGAATGGACGTTGATTTGATCAAGCGGAGCAATCAGCGTGTCCATGTCGATGACGGGCGTGCCGGCGTCGATCATCTTCTGCACGGGCTGGGTGAGGGTGCCGATGCCGAAGGCCTGGATCGCGACGAAATCCCATTTCTGCGAGGCCATGTTGTCGATCGCCGCGCGCTGCTTCACGGCATCCAGCTGGCCGTCGAACCAGGTGACTTCGACATTGAACAGCTTGCCCCAGAATTCCGCGGCCTGTTTGCCCTGCGCGCACCAGGTCGCCTGAAGGCCCGCGTTGGAGAACGCCGCCTTCAGCGGCTTCTCGCTTCGTCCCATTTCGGCTGCCAATGCTGGGTTTATGCCCATGCTGCCGAGGATGGCAGTCGCTGCGCCGGCGGTCGCAGCCGCCTGAAGAAGATCGCGCCTCGTCGTCGAGAAATCTTTCGTCCCGGACATCGCTCGCTCCCATATATTTTGTCGTCGGCGCGTCATTGGTTGCGCTACCGATGAGGAAAGTCTGTCACAAGAGTTGATGCCACTCAACGTGCAATCGAGGGTGAGATTGTCACGGCTGCGTTGGTGCAGCGCAAGGCACGCTACGCTGCGATGCCAGCGAAGGCGTCGATTTCGACGAGGAGTTTCTCCCAGGCTTGTGCGATGTCCCGCGACCATTGATCGCCGAGCAGGTCGCGCAGCGTATCTCTGATGACGGCAAAGAAGGCGATGAACAGCTCGCGCGGCGTGCCATAGGCGTCGTGCGAGGCGACCTCGCAGGCAATCAGCCTGAAACGCCCGCTGCGATCTGCCGCGAAGTCGAGGATCGCCTCGATGGTCAGCGCAAGCATCGATCCCATGACGAGCTCACTGCCATGCGTGCGGAACATCGTCCGCGTCTCTGGATGCTCGCTGAACAGCCGCTGATAGACGACGGGTGTGAGATCTACGCCGCGCGATGCCGCAAGCTCAAAGCTTTGCTCGATCGGATTGGCAGGGGTTCTCATCGGCACATCAGCCGCGCAGATAAAAAAAGAGCGGGGCCCTAGCCCCGCTCAAAAATTGTGTCGACCCTATTATCCCCGATTCTAAGATTTGATCTTGATTGACGGGGCGACGCTGCGTTTTGCGCGCCAGGGGCTCCTCCCGAGACTTGGACCACCAGACTTCGACCTCACGGCCAGCCTGAGCGAGGGGGATGCTAGATCAACTTTTCTCACTTGTCATCATTTTCGGCAACGATTGTTCAAAATTCGAGCAGTTGACGAAACGATCGGGCCGGGACTGTCGTAAGTATATGACAAATATAAGAATTCTGTGGATATGATCGGGTGGTGCAGCTGCCTCAAATGCCGGACAACGCTCCGCACGCGAGCCCGGCGAAGACATTTTTTGAGAAATTTGCGCCGTCCCAACAAGCTTGGCGATGTGATCTCGACTCCGGCCAGACGTGGTGTTTAGTTAGCAGAGAGCGAATGGTTCGGCGGATGCGCGCGCGGCTGCAAAAATTCCTACCGGTTGTCCTGCTTGCGCTTGCGATGCAGGTGCTGGCACCGATTGCCGCCTGCTGGGCGGCCGGGCAGGCCGTTGCCGATCCGCTTGGCGCCGGTGTCATCTGCCATAGCGTCAGCGAGCAGGGCGCTCCGAATGATGGGGGTGGTTCGCCGATCGCGCATTCCGGTGCCTGCGCGCTGTGTTGCCTCGCGCAGGCGAGCGCCTCCCTCGATTCGCCTCCGCACGCGGCGCTCTCCGCTCCCCTCCGCCGGACAGAACGCGTGGTGTGGCATAAGGCGGATGTGTCGGCTCCCGCGGCCCACAAGGGCTCAAGCGCCCAGGCACGGGGACCTCCCTCAATTTCCTGACGACCCTTCGTAACCGCCGCCCTCCGTGTGCCGGCGATTGATGCCGTCAAAAGGCCGGAGAGAAAGCCGGCGTCAGGAATGCACCATGTTACCTCGTCATGCCCGCAGTGGCGTGAGCATCGTTGCCGTTCAGGCCGCGCTGCTTGCCTCGTCGAGCGGAGCCTTCGCCCAGAGCAGCCCAGGAGAGCTGCCAGCGGTGACCGTCGATGCGCCTGTGACGGTGAAGCCAAAGCCGCGCAAGCCGGCAGTGCATACTGCGGGCACCAGAAGATCGTCGGCAAAGCCTGTGGTCGAGCGGCCGGCTTCGGTCGCCGCAACCAGCGAGGAGGGCACAAGTGCTGCCCGAACCTCGCTCGCCCCGCCGGCGGCGGTGGCACGCTATCAGTTGCCGCAGCGTTCCTTCAGCATCACAGCGAAGGAGGCCGACGAGACCATCAACCTCAAAGACCCCGAGGACGCCGTCAAATACATGCCGAGCCTGTTCGTGCGGAAGCGCAACGATGGCGACAACCAGGCGGTGCTCGCGACGCGAAGCTGGGGCCTGAGCTCGAGTGCACGCACGCTGATCTATTACGACGACCTGCTGATCTCCGCGCTGATCGGCAATAACAATTCCGGCGCCTCGCCGAAATGGAATCTGATCTCGCCTGAGGCGATCGGGCGGGTCGATTTCCTCAACGGTCCGTTTGCGGCTGCCTATCCCGGCAATTCCATCGGCGGCGTTCTGCTGATCACGTCCAAAATGCCGGACAAGCCGTTTGCCGTGGCGAAGGAAACCGTCTCGGTGATGCCCTGGAATCAATACGGCACCAAGGACACCTATGTGACCAGCCAGACCAGCGCCGCTGCAGGCAATCGCGACGGCAAGCTGTCCTGGTTCGTCAGCGCCAACTATCTCGACAGCTATCAGCAGCCGCTGACTTACACGACTTTTGGCACCATTTTTGGTGTCGGCCCCGCAAACACAACCGGCGCCATTGGCGCATGGAACAGGACGGGCGGCGTTGCGAATGTCATAGGTACGGGCACGCTGGCGCACTCTCAGCAGGCGTCCGGGAATCTAAGAATTGCCTATGATGTCTCGCCGCTGGTGCAGGCCACCTACTCGCTGGGCATCTGGAATAATCACCAGACCTCCGATCCGCAGACCTATTTGAGGTCTGCGTTTACGGGACAACCAACCTTCGGCGGCCAGGGTGCGTTCGCGAGCAACAAATACATCTGGGACCAGACCCACATCAGCAACGCGGTGGCGCTCAAAAGCGACACCAAAGGCGTCTTCGATTTTGACCTTTCGGCATCGAGTTATAATTATCTTCAAGACACTCAGATCAATCCGTTCACCGTCGCGCCGTTCAGCCCCACGCAAGCAGGGCTGGGCTATTCGCTGAACGGCAAGATCACCCGCAACGACGGCACAAACTGGCAAAACGCTGATGCCAAAGGCATCTGGAGGCCGTTCGGCATCGATGGTCCTCACGAGGTCAGCTTTGGTGTTCACGGCGACCGGTATCGGTTGGAGAACCCGGTCTACTTGTCCTCAGTCTGGTATGCGACGTCCTCGACCGGCACCGGTCAACTCTTCACCTCTGGCGTCGGCGAAACCCGCACCGGTGCTCTTTGGTTGCAGGACGCCTGGAAGATCGTTCCCGATCTGAAGCTGACGCTGGGCGGACGGCTCGAGACTTGGCGCTCACTGGATGGCTTCAATATCAACTCTAATCCGACGGCGACCAGCGGCATCCCGGCGGCGCCGATTCCGGTCTTCGTTCCGGTCGCGAAAAACCAGCCAGGGCTTAACTCAACCAACTTCTCGCCGAAGGCCTCGCTCTCTTATGATCTCAGCAAGGAGTGGAACGTCACCGCGAGCTTTGGTGAGTCGTATCGCTATCCGACCGTCACCGAACTATATCAAAACATAACGGTCGCTGGTGTGGCGACGTTTGCCAATCCCAACCTGAAGCCCGAACAGGACTTCACCGGTGAATTGAACGTTGAGCGGAAATGGAATGATGGCCGCGTCAGGCTGACGCTTTTCAAGGAGAGGACCAACGACGCAATCATCTCGCAAACCACGAACGTGACGAATTCGACGGGTGGTCAGACTCCCACGACGACAATCGGCAATGTCGATGCAATTCGCATGCAAGGCGCCGAGTTGTCGGCCGACAAGGACAACGTGCTGGTGAGGGGGCTGCAGGTATTCGGCAGCGTAACCTATGTCGACTCCAGGATTCTAAGCGATCCGACCTTTGTCAGTACGATTGGTGGCACAACAGCGACGGGGAAGCGCGTGCCCAATGTTCCAGAATGGCGCTCCACAGTCGGGGTTACCTATCGGCCAAACGAGAACTGGGCCTATACGGTCGCGGGACGTTACATCGGAAAGCAATATGCGACCCTCGACAACACTGACACCTTTGCACACGTCTACCAGGCCTTCGACCCGTTCTTGGTCTTCGACATGAAGGTTCACTACAAGGCGACGCAGAACTTCTCCCTCGATTTCGGCATCGACAACATCTTCAACGCGCAATATTTCCTGTTCCATCCGTTCCCGGGACGAACTTTCGTTCTCGCCGGCAAGTACACGTTCTGACAGGTGGAATACTCTCAACGGCGACAAGAAAGGCAATCGACATGAACAAGCTCTCAACTCTCATCGCGCTCGCGGCTTTCTCGGCCGTCGCGATGTCAACGCCCGTCCGCGCCGACGACGTCAAGGCCGGAGACCTCGTCATCTCGCAGGCCTGGAGTCGGGCAACGCCTGGAGGCGCCAAGGTCGCCGGAGGCTTCATGACCATCGAGAACAAGGGTACGGCGCCCGACAAACTGGTCGCTGTGTCTGCCGAGATCGCCGGCAAGGCCGAGGTCCATGAGATGGCCATGGACAATGGCGTGATGAAGATGCGCCCGCTGGACAAGGGCCTCGTCATCGAGCCCGGCAAGACCGTGAAGCTCGCGCCCGGCGGCAACCACCTGATGCTTCAGGACCTCAAGGGTCCGTTCAAGCAGGGTGAGAAAGTCCCGGTTACGCTCGAGTTCGAGAAGGCCGGCAAGGTCTCTGTCTCGCTCGACGTCCAGGGCGTCGGTGCGCAGGCGCCTGGCGGCGGTGGCCAGATGATGAAGAAAATGCCAGATCATTCGGGAATGAAAATGTGACGCCTGTGGTCTAATCCTCCGGGAGATTGAGCATGTCGAAGACACCCTGGCTGATCCTGACGGCTGCGCTTGTGGCATCGCCAGCGGCGGCACACGTCTATCTGGAAGGCAAGCAGGCCACGGTCGGCTCATCCTACAAAGCCGTCTTTGCCGTTCCCCACGGCTGTTCCGGCTCGTCGACGGTCAAGCTGCGCGTGCAGATCCCCGAAGGGGTTATTGCGGTGAAGCCGATGCCGAAGGCCGGCTGGAACGTCGATGTCGTCGAGGGCGAATATGCCAGCCCTTACGACTATCACGGCAACAAGCTGACTTCGGGCGTGAAGGAAGTGGTCTGGTCCGGCGGTAATCTACCGGATCGTAATTACGATGAGTTCGTCGTCAGCAGCTTCCTCACGGACAGCCTGAAGCCAAACACGACGCTGTATTTTCCGGTGGTGCAGGAATGCGAGAAGGGCGTCAGCCGCTGGATCGAAATCCCGGCGGAGGGCGCCGCGCATTCGCACGAGGACAAGTCGCCCGCGCCTGGCGTGAAACTGCTGCCCAAGCCGTAATGCGCTTTCTCGCTGCGCTCGCGACACTGCTCGTACTTGTCGGGACGACGACCGGCGCGATGGCGCATGCGGCGCTGATTTCGGTTGAACCGGCGAGCGGAAGTATCCTTGCGAGCGCGCCAAAGGCGGTGGAACTGCGCTTCAATGAGGCGGTGACGCCGGGCGCGATCCAGTTGATCGACGGCGCGGGCAAGGCGCGGGACGATGCGCGCGTCACGGCAGCAGGCGAGAGCATTTCGGTTGCGATGCCGCCGGACCTGCCGCGGGGCACGGCGGTCGTGAGCTACCGGGTGATCTCGCAGGACGGCCATCCGGTGGCGGGATCGGTGATCTTTTCCGTGGGGGCGCCGACGGCCACGCAGCCCGTAGCCAACGCCGATGTCCCGTTGCAGACGCTGATCTGGCTGTCGCGCATCGGTCTCTATCTCGGGCTGTTCGTCGGCGTCGGCGGCGTGTTCTTTGGCCGTTGGATTGCGTGGTCGATGATAGGCATGGGCGTGCCGCGGATGGCGCTCCTCATCGGCATCCCGAGCGCGGTCGTATCTCTCGGCGCGCTGGGCCTCGATCTCCTGGGCCTGCCGTTGGCAGCAATGGTGACGGCCGCACCTTGGAGCATCGCATTCGCGACCAGTGCCGGCCCCGCCTTGCTCGTCGCCATCGTGGCCATGCTGCTGGCGCTGATGGCGCTCAGCCGAGCGTGGTATGGGCGCGTGTTTGCGGCGACTGCGTTCGCCGGTGTCGGCCTGTCGATCGCGATGACCGGACACGCCGCAACGGCGTCGCCCGAGATGCTGATGCGGCCGGCGGTCTTCGTCCACGGCCTCGCTGTCGCTTTCTGGATCGGCGCGTTGGCGCCGCTGGCAGCGTTGGTGAAGAAACCGACGCCGACAGTGCTGCCGCTCCTGAACCGCTTCTCGCGCATGGCCGTGCCAGTGGTCGTGGCGCTGGCGCTGACTGGCCTTACGCTTGCGATCATCCAGCTCGAAAAGCTATCGGCGTTGATCGAAACCAGTTACGGCCTCATTCTGTCGATCAAACTGGCGCTGGTCTTGTCCCTGTTGGGCCTCGCCGCCCTCAATCGTTACAGACTGACGCCGGCGCTGGCGAAAAATCGCGGGGCCGCTTCTGCGCTCAAACGTTCAATCCTGCTGGAGTGTGGGGCCGCGCTCGGCATCTTCGCCGTCGTCGCGGGCTGGCGCTTCACGCCACCGCCGCGCACCATCGTGCCGGAGACGCCGCTTGCGATCCATATCCACACCGACAAGGCGATGTTCCAGGTGCTGGTGTCGCCGGGCAAGGCCGGCGTGGACGATTTCGTGCTTCAGCTCATGACCGGCCAGGCGACGCCGCTGAAGGCCAAGGAGGCAACGCTGACGCTGAGCCTTCCCGAGCGCAGCATCGAGCCGATGGAACGCGACGCCAAGCTCGGACCAGACGGCTATTGGCACGTGCGCAAGGTCGAGTTGCCCTTCGCCGGCCGCTGGCACGTAAGGATCGATGCGCTGGTGACCGATTTCGAGAAGATCACGCTCGAGGACGACCTCGAGGTCGCGCCGCCTTAGGGCCGACACGGTTCGAGTCGAACCTGAAGTCGACGGAAAAATGACAGGAATTCCGCCGCGTTAGCGGCTTTTCCTCATTCCCGGTCTTGTGTTTTCGCTCTCAATCCGGTTTCACTGCAACCCCTCACTGATTCCCAGAGTATTGCCATGCGGTTGTCGCGGTTCTTTCTGCCCATTCTGAAGGAAAATCCGAAAGAGGCGGAGATCGTCTCGCATCGGCTGATGCTGCGCGCGGGCATGATCCGGCAGGAAGCGGCCGGCATCTATGCCTGGCTGCCGCTCGGCTTCCGCGTGCTGAAGAAAATCGAGCAGATCGTGCGCGAGGAGCAGGACCGTTCTGGTGCGCTGGAACTGCTGATGCCGACGCTTCAACTCGCCGACCTCTGGCGCGAGAGCGGCCGCTACGATGCTTACGGACCGGAGATGCTGCGCATCGCCGATCGCCACAAGCGCGAGCTGCTGTATGGGCCGACCAACGAGGAAATGATCACCGAGATCTTTCGCGCGTACGTGAGGTCTTACAAGAACCTGCCGCTGAATCTCTATCATATTCAATGGAAATTCCGCGACGAGCAGCGTCCGCGTTTCGGCGTGATGCGCGGCCGCGAATTCCTGATGAAGGACGCCTATTCGTTCGACCTCAACGAGGCCGCTGCACGCGTCGCCTACAACAAAATGTTCGTCGCCTATTTGCGCACCTTCGCGCGGATGGGGCTGAAGGCGATCCCGATGCGCGCCGAGACCGGCCCGATCGGCGGCGATCTCAGCCATGAGTTCATTGTGCTTGCCGAAACCGGCGAATCCGGCGTGTTCATCAATCGCGACGTGCTGGACCTGCCGGTGCCGGACGAGAATGTCGACTATGACGGCGACCTGACGCCGATCATCAAGCAGTGGACCTCGGTCTATGCCGCGACGGAGGACGTTCATGATGCAGCGCGCTTCGAGCAGGAAGTGCCCGCCGATAAGCGTGTGAACACCCGCGGCATCGAGGTCGGCCAGATCTTCTATTTCGGCACGAAGTACTCTGAGCCGATGAAGGCGATGGTGGCGGGCCCCGACGGCGTCGATGTGCCGATCCATGGCGGCTCCTATGGCGTCGGCGTCTCGCGCCTGCTGGGAGCCATCATCGAGGCCTGCCACGACGATGCCGGCATCAAATGGCCGGAGGCGGTGGCGCCGTTCCGCGTCGCGATCCTCAACCTCAAGCAGGGCGATGCGGCGGTCGATGGCGCCTGTGAGAAGCTCTATGCCGAGCTCGCCGCCAAGGGCGTCGATGTGCTCTATGACGACACCGACCAGCGTGCCGGCGCCAAATTCGCTGCCGCCGACCTGATCGGCATCCCCTGGCAGATCATGATCGGGCCGAAGGGCTTGGCCGACGGCAAGGTCGAGATCAAGAAGCGCAGTGACGGCTCCCGCGAGACCATGTCGCCTGCGGACGCGGTTGCAAGACTTGTGGGCTGATAAGTCTGGTCGGCTGAATATTGTTCATCGCCCGAGATCGCGGCCGCCAATCCGGCCACAATTGACCCCGAATCATGGGATTATCGAGCGATGGATGAAACCATGACCGAAACCGTCCAAACTGCGCCTTTCGCACCCTTCGAGTGGATGCTGTCGGCCCGCTACCTGCGGGCGCGGCGGAAGGAGGGATTCATCTCGGTCATCGCCGGGTTCTCCTTCCTCGGCATCATGCTGGGCGTCGCCACGCTAATCATTGTGATGGCCGTGATGAACGGCTTCCGGAAGGAGCTGCTCGACAAGATTCTCGGCCTGAACGGCCACATCCTGGTCCAGCCGCTGGAATCGCCGCTGACCGACTGGAAGGACGTCGCCGAGCGCATCAGCCAGGTCCAGGGCATCCGGCTGGCGGCCCCCGTGGTCGACGGCCAGGCGCTGGCGTCCTCGCCCTGGAATGCCTCGGGCGTGCTGGTGCGAGGCATCCGCTCCGACGACCTCAACAACCTCACCTCGATCGCCAAGAACATCAAGCAGGGTTCGCTCGAGGGCTTTGACGACGGGCAGGGCGTCGCGATCGGGCGCCGGCTCGCCGACCAGCTGTCGCTGCATGCTGGCGACAGCGTGACCTTGGTGGCGCCGAAGGGCGCGGTGACCCCGATGGGCACGACGCCGCGCATCAAGCCCTACAAGATCGTCGCCGTGTTCGAGATCGGCATGTCCGAATACGATCTCGGCTTCGTGTTCATGCCGCTCGCCGAGGCGCAGGCCTATTTCAACCGCAGCAGCGACGTCACCTCGATCGAGGTGTTCACCAACAACCCCGACAAGATCGACTCCTTCCGCAAATCGGTGACGGAAGCCGCGGGCCGGCCGGTGTTCCTGGTCGACTGGCGCCAGCGCAACTCGACTTTCTTCAACGCGCTCCAGGTCGAGCGCAACGTGATGTTCCTGATCCTGACCATGATCGTGCTGGTCGCAGCGCTCAACATCGTCTCCGGCCTGATCATGCTGGTGAAGGACAAGGGCAGCGACATCGCGATCCTCCGGACGATGGGGGCCTCGCAGGGCTCGATCATGCGCATCTTCCTGATCACGGGTGCCTCGATCGGCGTGGTCGGCACGCTGGTCGGCTTCTTCGTCGGGCTCGTGATCTGCCTCAACATCGAATCGATCAGACAATTCCTGTCCTGGCTGACGAGCACCGAATTGTTCTCGCCGGAGCTGTACTTCCTGTCGAAACTGCCCGCCGAGATCGACGTCGGCGAGACCACGGCCGTCGTCATCATGGCGCTGACGCTGTCGTTCCTGGCGACACTCTACCCGTCGTGGCGCGCCGCGCGCCTCGATCCGGTCGAAGCGCTGCGCTACGAGTGAGGGGCTGATGGAGCAGCAGCAGGGGGCTGAGGATGTACCGGTCATTTATCTCCACGAGATAAAGCGGCAGTACCTTCAGGGCGAGGCGGCACTGACGATCCTGGACAACGCCAAGCTGGCGCTGTGGGCGGGCCAGTCGGTCGCGCTGGTCGCGCCGTCGGGCTCGGGCAAGTCGACGCTGCTGCACATTGCGGGGCTGCTCGAGGCGCCGGATTCCGGCGAGGTCTATGTCAACGGCGCGCCGACCTCGCAACTGCCCGACATCGAGCGCACGCAGCTCCGCCGCAGCGACATCGGCTTCGTCTACCAGTCGCACCGGCTGCTGCCGGAATTCTCGGCGCTCGAGAACGTGATGCTGCCGCAGATGATCCGCGGCCTGAAGAAGTCCGAGAGCGTCAAGCGCGCCAAGGAGATCCTGGGCTATCTCGGCCTCGGCGACCGCATCACGCATCGCCCTGCAGAACTGTCGGGCGGCGAGCAGCAGCGCGTGGCGATCGCGCGCGCGGTCGCCAATGCGCCGCGCGTGCTGCTGGCGGACGAGCCGACCGGCAATCTCGATCCACACACCGCCGACCACGTGTTCCAGGCGCTGATGCAGTTGGTCAAGGCGACCAAGGTCTCCATGCTGATCGCGACCCACAACATGGAGCTGGCCGGCCGCATGGACCGGCGCGTGTCGCTGGCGAACGGGCAGGTCATCGAGCTCGAATAGCAAAACGCGAAAACAACCCCATGCACAGTAGCCGTCAAGGGCCGGCGTGGTCCTTTCGCATTTGCGAACCATTGACGCGTCGGGCAAAACAGTGAGACAATTTCATCATCGCGGCCACGGCTGGGGCCTTGGTGAGGGACGCAGCAGGCGACGATACAGTTCCTGACCGTCGCCCTTCGATCGTCACCGACAAATATACTGGCCGCTGACCAACACGCGAACGCACGCAGGCGCCGCCACCGCGGCTGCTCCAACAGCCGCGCCTCCTACAACGGCTCGTCTGGTGGTTCGGCGCGCAACTCCTGCAACGCTAACAGGAGTTGCCGGTCTTCCCACTCTGGCTTGCGCGCTTCCGATCGAAAATGCGACGCCATCTTCGTGCGACCACTGTATCGAGCCTGCTGCCGCACAACCCATGACGAGGAATGCCAACAGGTACCTTCTGATGGGTTTCATGATAATTCCCCCTCGCTGGTGGGTTACTCTAGTCCCTGCTTTCTCCGCGATGAGCTACTGCTTATTGCGATTCTTGCTCGCTCCTCTGAGCGGCTGCGCCGAGGCCAACGCACTTGCCGTGTCGGTCATCTGCTTCGACCTTGAGTTCTGGAACGCGATCCGAAACCGGGATCGCGGAATGATTTGCATGCATTGCAACTGAAAACAGCAAATCAATCATCTGTGTCTCCGTTCTCTAAAATTGCCCTGGCTGGGCCGGCGGGGCGGGCCAATTGGTTTTGACATTGTTGGGATCCGCGCGATCGAACAGATCCTGTCTCAATACGAAACCGGGCTTCGCCTGAGCGGCAGGCATCGGCGGACGCACTACACGAACCTCCGCACCAGCGGGACGGACGTGGCCACTTGCCGCAAACGCAGAGGGCACGATTGCAACTTGGAGACTGGCAAATAAAGCAACAAGGCGGGTGTTCGTCATGGCCCTTCCCTCGATAGGTCGAAGATCGGATAGCGGACGGTCCAGCTTAACTCATGGGGTGCACCTGCAGTCATCGAGTGTACCCCTTCAAAGACTTGTGTACCCGAATGCTTTCTCGACTAGCGCGCGCGGACACCTTCCAAGCGCCGAGCGCCAGCGTCTTGTTCGTCAGTAACAAGGTGGGAATGGATAGTAACCGCAACGCGGGGCATATGCGCCATATGCTGCAGCTCCGACCGCTGCGGCGCCGACGGCGGCTGCGCCGGCATAATAGGCACCGCGATACGCGGTCCGGCGGCCTACTCCAGCAAACGACATTGGAGTGAATGGTCGTCCAATGATGTCGATAAAGACCGAAGCGGCACCATCGGCGCCCTTGATGTCACCTTCGAGCACATCGACATCGAAGGCCAGATCTTCGCCGTCAAGCTTCGGATTCTTTAGAACAACGACTGCATCACGCACGCCGCTGCCATCCTTCTGAAAGGCAGAGACCGTCGCGTTAGGCGGATCTTTCTGGAAATTGTCGCTGCCCGCGCCCCAATCCTCGACGATGCGGCTCGTCAGATCGTGACCGGCGGCGCGCACGGGGCGGTCGGCGAACACGATCGCATTCGGGGACACTTTAACAAGGACCAGCTTTCCATTCTGGAGAGTCGCACCCCTGGAGTTAAGGACGAAGAGCGATGGCACGACTTCCGGCTTGGCTGCGCCAATTGTCTTCTGCAGCGGCACGTGCGGGGGCGGAGCATTCTGGGCAAAGCTAGGGTTTGAAATAACAAGGGCCGTGGCGGCGACAAACAGAACGCGCGATGCATTGAAGAACATGGCAACTCTCCCGCATGCAAGATCAATGATGGGAGCGAGCCACGGGTTTCCGACCTTGGCGTTGACTCAGCTCAAACTAAATTCGTTGAGTCCGGCGTCGCGCGCGCCTCCACGATGGCAAGCGGGACTTAAACTTGAGCGACTTCATGTGTTTGGCGAGACCGGCAACATAGATTTTAATTCTTGGCCCGCCTTGGCGAAATCAGCGCCCACGGATGCAATTTTCACGGCGGCGGTTGCTTGTCCGAGGGCCGACCGGTCGCGAATGACGTCATCGAGCTCACATTGAGGCAAATCAACGATGGTCGCGCAACTCTCGTGAACTCTCTAAGAGGCTCCGCCCGACCTCCGTCTGAAATGCTTCGTGATGAAAAGGACCGTCCTACCAATCCTGAAGCTGCATAAGCTGCTCAAGCCCAGGAGCAACATCTGGAAAGTTGCGGTTGCGGGATTATGCGGAAGCGTGACGCACACCTTGCTGATGCTGCTCAAGTCAAAGCTAGGCATACTCGAAGCGTTTCAACCCTATCAGAGCCTTCAAGTTGCGCTCAGGTATTGGACGGGGGAATACGTGCATCCACTGCTGCCGTGGCTGATTTCCTATGTCAACGGATCGACTGTCGCCGGAGTGTCATTTGCTAATTTGTACCGGCATCTGCCAGGCGCCAGCGGACTGGTTAAAGGCCTTATTGCCGGGGTCCTTGGATGGCTGGTCATGGATCTCATCTTTTTTCCATTGCTCGGCTTAGGCCTGTTTGCTACTGGCCTTGGTCTCGGCCCATGGCCCGCGCTATTCTCACTTGCAATGATGCTGGCTTACAGTGTCGTGATGGGCGCCGTGTACGGGATTGTCTATTCGAGACCACACAAAATGGCTGAGCCGTCAGACGCTCCTCGCGCGATCACCACGCTCAAGGTGCAGGCAAGCGCGACGACCCCGCGAGCTACGAAATTGCTCGTTAGGCCCGAGCGGATAAAACACGCCGGTTAATGGTTCGCCGACGCTATCGTCAGTCTGACAATGCCGGTCGAATGATCCAGGCCCATGTTGGTCTGTGCCCACAGCTGCCCCGCTCGCGGGCCCTCCACTTCGCCGGCGCAACTTGGCCGTCCGCCATTAATCAGGGCTTTCGTGAGCGTCCTATCCGCCGTGAAGGAGTGCGTCTCGACACACTCACTTCGTGATCATTGGCTTGACTGGCATGGCTGCCGGCGTCGGCGCCGCAGGCGAGATCGCGAAGGTCAGCCAAACGTTCCAGCCGTCTGGCCGGTTTTCGGCGGCAAATTCCTTGTAGCCCTTCAGGTTGAGATAGCCTTGCATGGTGCCGACCGGAAAGAGGTACCCGATCTGCGGTCCGATGCCTGCCACCTGCGATCGGAAGCAGCCGACACGATCACCGGATCCGGTGTCGCAGCCGAGCTGTTTGTAGACGTAGCCCACGAGGCCGACCTGAACCTGCTTGCTCAGGAACTGCGAGGCGCCCCAGTCGAAGTGCATATCGACGCCGTTCTGGTACTGGGTAGCCGTGTTCTTGAGATTGTAGGTGAAGCCGAGCACGCCGGAGAGCTCGTGTCCGGTCTGCGGGTTGAAATAGGTGTAGCCGCCGCCGGCATCGATCGCACCATGGCCGATTCCGATATTTGCCAGGCTCGTCGAGTTGTAAAGCCCGACCGGAATGTCTCCGGTGATGTACGTCATGTAGTTGTTGACGCCCGCATTCCAGCGCAACGCGAATTGCGGGATCAGGTCACCAAACCCCGTCACGGAGTCGCTGATCGAGTCGAAGCGAGAGAACGGAATCGAGCCGAACGGGGTCGAAAGTGCCCCGGTCACCGTGCCCGCAAGCGAGGTCGTGTTGGCGCCGTAGATCCCGATCAGGCTTGCCGAGGCTTGGCCGCCGAGCACCGGCGTTGCAAATACGTAGGTTGCATTCAACAGGCCGAGGTCGACGTTGGCATTCAGGTTCGCGTTCAGCGTTGCCGTCAGGTTCACTGGAATGCGACCCGTCTCGATCTCGCGAGCGCGCGCGACATCACCACCAGCGGAAACCGAGGTATGATAGTAGATTGCAGCCGCTGACCAACCCGGCTGCTGAGGTGTGGCAGCAAGACTGCCGAATGTACCCGGAAGCCAGAAGCTGACGCCGCCTTCGTCAGCCGAGGCGACCGTTGGCATCAATGTGATCGACGCAAATGCGACGGTGATAATGGCCTTGATTATCCTCACGGTCCCCTCCCGACAACATGCTGCGCTTTTGGGGCGCTGATTATTGTAGCGACAATACAATGCATATTGGGCTAGGCCATGCCGGCATAAGCAGTCGGGAAATATTGGCAACCGCATGTTGCAAACACAGCACATACCTACTGCTGTACCGTCTCGCGAATAAGCTGCGAAATATTGGACTAAGCGCTTTAGACGCGGTGACGATGATGTCGTCTGGCCCGATCGATATCACCAACCCGGCATGCGACGACCTCCGTTGAGGCGCGAGGGAGTTCAATTTGGAGCATGATCAGCGCGATTATAGCGCGAACGCGCTGATCTCCGCCGATAGATGAGATCACGAGCCAAGCCGAAACAGTTTTGGTCGCTTCCTGAAATGCGTTCTTCTCTCTTGTCTTTCGGAGGGCAATTGCCAACCGCGCCCATAAGGCCAAGCAAGCTGGGGGCAGCCCATAACTCCTTCATAGTCACTAGCATTGCTCTGCTCCAGGCGATCTCCCCTGACGGCGCTTGCAAAAGGGCCGGCGTGCTTCATCCGGATGCTTAGCGTTACTGCTAGAGCCACGCCGATGGCGAGTAGCAAACCGGCCACTGGATGATTGAGCTTGTGAGCGAGCATGAAAACGAGCCCCACAGCATAGTCCTAAAATATAGAACCAGCCTGAGCTCCCTTCTGTTGATCTCTGACAATGTTCCAGTGCATCGGGCGATGATCTCAGATTGCGGCCGATAGGTGCGACGAGCGAAGCGCCGTTCAAATATTTGAGCTCGCGACAACGACACAGCTTGCTCGGGAATCTTGAGCTAGACCCGGCGCTTAACATGCGGGTTCTACACGTCGCGTGACGCGGCGCCATCGGCGGACATGAGAAGCTTGATCTGCGTCAACGCGGCCTGTTGCTAAATTTTCCCTAATGACAACCTCCGCGCGTTTGCGCACCTCTTGGGAGGGCTTGCAATGAATTTTCGGACCATTGTTGCTGGACTATTTTTGACATCTGCGATGTCAGGTCCGGTGCTTGCGCAGCAAGCACAACAGACTTCACCGCCTCCGGGTTCACCGGCTGCGACCATCACGATTCCAGGTGACCAGCTCCCGCCGCCACCGCAGAAATTCGGCGGCAAGATCGACGAGCTTGCGACCAAATCGAAACCCTACTGGCCAGCGCGCGTCGTACCGCCGAAGGGCGCGCCGAACATCCTGCTCATCATGACGGACGATTCCGGATATGGTGTGCCGAGCACGTTCGGCGGCGTCATTCCGACGCCTGCGCTCGACCGCATAGCGAAGAACGGCCTGCGCTACACCAACTTCAACTCCACCGCGCTGTGCTCGCCGACGCGCGCCGCGCTGATCACCGGCCGTAACCATCACTCGGTCGGCTTTGGCGTGATCTCGGAGCAGGCAACGGGTTTTCCCGGCTATGACAGTTTCATCCCTCGCGACAAGGCGACGATCGGCCGTATCCTGAGGGACAACGGCTATCGCACCTCGTGGTTCGGCAAGGATCACAACACGCCGGCATTTCAGGCCAGCCAGAACGGCCCGTTCGACCAGTGGCCGATCGGCATGGGTTTCGAATATTTCTACGGCTTCGTCGGTGGTGACGCCAATCAGTGGGCGCCCAATCTCTTCCGCAATACAACCCAGATCTATCCATTCGAAGGCAAACCGCCCGGTAGCTGGAATCTGGTCACGGCGATGGCTGACGATGCCATTCAGTACATGAACCGTGTCAGCTCGCTCGATCCCGAGCAGCCCTTCTTCGTCTACTACGTTCCGGGCGCGACGCACGCGCCGCATCACCCAACCCCGGAGTGGATCAAGAAGATCGGCGACATGCACCTGTTCGATCAGGGCTGGAACAAGCTGCGCGAGACGATCTTCGCCAACCAGAAGAGGCTTGGCGTCATCCCGCAGGACGCCAAGCTAACCCCTTGGCCTACCGATCTGCTGAAGAACTGGGACCAGCTCAGCGACGACGAGAAGAAGATGTTCATCCGTCAAGCTGACGTGTTCGCTGCCTATACCGCCTACAACGACCACGAGATCGGGCGGGTCATCCAGGCCGTCGAGGACATGGGCAAGCTCGACAACACGCTGATCATTTACATTAACGGCGACAACGGAACGAGCTCGGAAGGCACAGTGATCGGCACGCCGAACGAGCTTGCGATGTTCAACGGCGTGGACGTGCCGGTCGCTGACCAGCTCAAATATTTCTACGATGCATGGGGGTCGGACCAGACCTATCCGCACATGGCCGTCGGCTGGGCCTGGGCGTTCGACACGCCATTCAGCTGGACCAAGCAGATCGTCTCGCACCTCGGCGGCGTTCGTCAAGGCATGGCGATCTCATGGCCCAAGGTCATCAAGGACATGGGCGGCATTCGCGAACAATTCCACCACGTCATCGACATCACGCCGACGATCCTCGAAGCCACGAAAATAAGAGCGCCCAGGATAGTGGATGGCATCGAGCAGAAGCCGATCGAAGGCGTCAGCATGATGTATACATTCGACGCCAAGAACGCCAAAGCGCCCTCTGCGCACAAGACCCAATACTTCGAGATGTTCTCAGATCGTGCGATCTACAACGACGGTTGGATGGCCAGCACCAAGGTCATGCGGCCGCCCTGGGTCACGCAGGCTAACCTGACTGCTGATCTGACCAAGTATCCGTGGGAACTCTATAATCTCAAGGAGGACTACTCTCAGTCCACGGATCTGGCCGCGAAGTATCCTGACAAGCTGAAGGAGCTGCAGGCTTTATTCTCGACAGAGGCCAAGAAGTACCAGGTGTTTCCGCTGGATAACGCGATCATTACGCGGGTCATCACGCCGCGGCCGAGCATTACGGCCGGGCGCAATAGCTTCACCTGGACCCAGCGTCTCACGGGAACGCCGATGGGCGATGCGCCGTCCGTGCTGAACACCTCCTACAATATCAAGGCGGAGGTCGACATTCCGGACAGCGGCGCCGAAGGCATCCTGATTACTCAGGGCGGACGGTTCGGCGGCTACGGTTTCTACGTGCTGCAGAACAAGCCCGTGTTCACCTGGAACATGCTGGGCCTTCGCAAGATCAAGTGGGAAGGTGGAGATGCGCTGTCTCCCGGAAAGCACGTCATCGAGTTCGATTTCCGTTATGACGGGCTTGGTATGGCAACCCTCGAATACGGCAGCTACGCCGGTATCGGACAGGGCGGCACCGGCGTGTTGAAAGTCGACGGCAAGGATGTCGCCACCCAGAAGATGGAACACACGATTCCATTCATGATTCAGCTCGATGAGAGCCTGGATGTCGGGTCGGACACTCTGACCGGTGTCAACGACGCCGACTACAAGCCGCCGTTCGCCTTCACTGGCACGCTGAACAAGGTGACCGTGACGCTCAATCGGCCAAAGCTCACGCCGGCTGATGTGCAGAAGCTTGAAAAGGCAAGGCAGGCGGCTGCTGCCGCCCGCGAGTGATCGGATTAGAGGCGCGGGCCGCAAGGCCTGCGCTTCACATTCTGAGACAAGCATACGATTTCACAGCATACGTCGCGCGCGGTTCAGCGCGGCGCCCGGCGCTTATCATCGGAGAACGACCATGTCTTCCAGCAAACGAGGACGATTTTCGCTCCACCGCCGTGACCTCCTCGCCACTGCAGTGGCCGCGGGAGCGGCGGCTATCCTGCCAATCACCAACAGTCAGGCGGCCGGTCCGCTTGAACATGCCCTCAGTGACTTGAAGGATGATGCTGTCGAGCAGTTCGCGTATCTGCTTGGCATGGAAGCCTACGTCTATGGTTTCCCCCTGGTGATGATGGATGCGACGAACCGGGTGGAGACGGCGGTATCCGAGGCTGGTGAATACGCCGCGCCGATGAACCAGCTCCTCAGGATGCGGGGGTTCGTCAGCCCGGATTTCAAGAACGTCGTACGCATCAGCGTCAACTCCATCTGGTCGGGGGGAATTTTCGATCTCGAGAAGGAGCCGCTCGTCTTCTCATATCCAGATACGGCGGGACGTTATTTCGTACTTCAATTACTGAATATGTGGACCGACGACTTCGGCTCCGTGGGCACGCGCACGACGGGCAAGGCAGGGGGCAATTTCCTGATTGCGGGGCCGAAATGGAATGGCACACCGCCACCCGACGTCAAGACTGTCTATCGCTGCTCGACGCGATACGGCTGGGTCCTGACCCAGATGGCGGCGGCCGGGCCACAGGATTTCCCGGCGATCCACAAGCTCCAGGATCAGCTCAACTTGACCCCGCTGAGCGCGTGGGGCACTTCATACTCGCCACCGAAGAATGTGCCCGTCGACCCGGACGTGGACCTCACCGCCACCCCCTACGATCAGGTGCGCCTCATGACCGGCGAGATGTTCTTCAAACGTCTTGCCTTCCTGCTGAAGGACAATCCGCCCTATCCGGCCGACGCCCCCATGCTCGCCAAGCTCAAGCGACTGGGGGTCGAGCCCGGCAAGCCGTTCGACCGTACCACCGTCGAGCCGGCAATCCTGCGGGGCCTGAACCGCGTGCCCGCGCAAGTCTGGTACAAATTCCAAACCGGCCCATACACTGCGCCGACGTTGAATGGCTGGCAGAACATGCTCAACATCGGCAGGTTCGGCACGGACTACGCCACACGGGCCTTCGTTGCCTGGTTCGGGCTAGGCGCATTGACTGCGGATGACGCAGTATATCCCACGGCGTTCGTCGACGGCGATGGCGAAATTCTCGACGGCTCACAAAAATACCTGGTTCATTTCGCCAAGGACGAGATGCTGCCTTCCGAGAGCGGCGTCTGGTCGATATCGCCGTATCGCGAAAACTTCTACGTCCGCAACGCGATCGAGCGCTATGGCATAACATCCGGCATGCCCTTGAAGTACAGTCCGGACGGTTCGTTTGACGTCTACATCCAGGCGCGCTCGCCGGGCGCCGACAAGGAAGCGAACTGGCTGCCTTGTCCCCCGAGCGGGGCCTTCAACTTGAGCATCCGCGTGTATCAGCCTAAGGAGAGATTGAAGGACAATACGTTCAGGATTCCGCCAATCCAGCGAATTCGCGATAGCTGAAGGCTCGCAGGCGCCGCGCGAATATGGACAACGTGATCCAACTCATACCGGTCACACCTTCGATCGATCAACTGGCCCGCATCATCGGCAATGTGGCCGCTCCTGCGTTCCTGCTCGGAGCGGTCGCCTCATTCATTTCGGTGCTGATCTCGCGCATCAACCGGGTGATCGACCGAGCCCAGTTTCTTCATGCCATCGTCGACGGCGATAGCGCGAAGGCTTTTCTAAAGGGTGACATCCCTCGGCTGAAGCGCCGCGCCACCCTGCTCAACCGATCCCTGTTCTGCTCGATCCTGGCCGCCCTTCTGACATCCCTGATCATCATCGTTGCCTTCATCAGTGCGCTCTTAAACGTGGCTCATGAATATGGCGTGGCGCTCTTGTTCATGGCCGCGCTCCTCACCTTTTGCGCTTCGCTCGTCGACCTGGCCCGCGAAACCCGGCTTGCCCTTCACGATAACGACCTGCGCGTATAAGAATTGGCGGCATGATCCGCGGGCGGAGGGAGGACGTGGCGAAGAATTCGCGGAAGGGCCGCAGACAGGGCTCGGCGGGCCCAAGTTCGACGGGCTCCGAACGGCAGGCTACACCCTCACGCTCTGCCCTCACCTTTGGGACGTCGGTCTTGCTGGCGGTCGTCGCGGGCGTGCTATTCTTTCTGGCCGCGAGCTGCCTGTCCTGGCTCAAATCCACGAGCGTACCTTCGCAGCCGCCACACCCGGCCGGGCTGGCCTTCGTCGGCAGTCAGACCTGTAGCGGATGCCATCAGGCAGAGACAAAACTGTGGGAGCGCTCGCAACATCGCCACGCGATGGATCATGCGACCGAGCAGACTGTGCGCGGCGATTTCAATGGCGCTGGCTTCGAATATGCCGGCACGCGCTCGCGATTCTTCCGAGACGGGAAGAAGTTCCTGGTCGAGACCGACGGTCCGGACGGCAAGCTCGCCACGTTCGAGATCAAGTACACGTTCGGCGTCGAGCCGCTGCAGCAATATCTGATCGAATTCCCGGATGGACGTATACAGGCGCTGTCGATTGCCTGGGACACGCGGCCGAAGGATCGGGGTGGTCAACGCTGGTTTCATCTTTATCCGGATACAGCCGTCACCAGCAATGATCCGCTGCACTGGACGAAGTTGAACCAGAACTGGAATTTCATGTGCGCCGAGTGCCACTCGACGGGCGTGCACAAGAACTACGATGCCACCGGCAACCGATTCGCCACGACGTTCACCGAGATCAGCGTCGGCTGCGAAGCCTGCCACGGCGCGGGCTCGCGCCATGTCGATTGGGCACGGCAGAAGCCGGCGGCGCGCGGATCGGATGACGGACTGCTGGTGAGGTTCGACGAGCGAACGGGCATCAGCTGGTCGATCGAAGCTGGAACCTTGACACCAAAGCGCAGCGCCCCACCACCGGCTCTGCGCAAGGAAGTTGAAACCTGCGGCCTCTGCCACGCGCGCCGCGGCCAGCTTTCGGAGGACTGGAAGCCTGGCCGCCCGCTGTCGGAGACCCACCGGGTCTTGCTCCTCGACCGGCAGCGCTTCCACCCCGACGGTCAGATGCGCGATGACGAGGAGACCTATAACTACGCTCCCTTCAAGCAGAGCAAAATGTTCGCAAAGGGCGTGACCTGCAGCGACTGCCACGATCCGCACAGTGCGGCACTGAAGGCGCCGGGCGATGGCGTCTGCGTACAGTGCCATGCGCCGGCGAAATACGAATCGGTCGCCCACCGGCACCATACCGATGTGTCGCCGCCACCAGGCTGCCCGTCCTGCCACATGCCGGAGCGCCACTACATGGTGGTCGATCGTCGCCACGACCACGGCTTCCGGATCCCGCGTCCTGACCTCTCCGTGCAGATAGGGACGCCGAATGCGTGCAATGATTGCCATCGGGACAAGCCCGCGGCCTGGGCGGTCCAACAGGTCGAGACCTGGTTCGGGCCGGAGCGACGCGGCTATCAAACCTACGCAGGCGCGTTTCATTCCGCCTGGACTGAAGCGGCCGATGCGCAAGCCCTGCTGGCCGCGGTTGCTGCCCCAAACGATATTCCCGGAATCGTGCGCGCCAGCGCGCTCGGCGAGCTTCCCGTGCCAGATATCGATCTAATCCGCCGCGGGCTGGCCGACCCCGATCCACTCGTGAGGCTGGGAGCCCTCGACGGGCTGGACGGAGTGCCGGCTGACCAGCTCTGGATACTCGCTTCCACGCAATTGACCGATCCGGTACGCGGTGTGCGCGTCCGCGCCGCCGAGCTTCTCGCCTCGGTGCCCGCGGCACGCCAACCTGCCGCCGACCGCGACAAGTTCGCACAAGCCGCGGCCGAATTCGTGGCGGTGCAGAAATTGAATGCGGATCGTCCGGACGCCCGGACTGGGCTCGGCAATTTCCTTGCGCGACAGGCGCGTGCCGCTGAGGCCGAGGCCGAATATCGGGCTGCCTTGCGTCTTGATCCATCGTTCTCGCCCGCCGCCATCAATCTCTCCGATCTCTTCCGGCAACTCGGACGCGACAGTGACGGCGAAAGGGTCTTGCGCGAGACTCTCTCCGCGTCGGCGAAGGACGCCTCGCTCCACCACGCGCTCGGTTTGACGCTCGTGCGCCTGAAGCGCAACGAAGCGGCGCTCGACGAGCTGCGTCAGGCGACGTTGCTGGATCCGAGCCAGGCGCGCTATGCTTACGTTTATGCCGTGGGGCTGCATTCCTCCGGTCGTCGCGACGACGCCATTGTTGTGCTCAGGAACGGTTTGCAGATCCATCCCAACGATCGCGATATGCTTTCCGCGGCGCTCGCGTTGAGCCGCGAGAAGGGGGATTCCGCATCTCAATTGGGCTATGCCGAGCGGCTCGCACGCCTGATGCCGGGGAACCATGAAATCGAGGACCTCATCAAGCAGCTCAAGCAATAGGGAACAGCGACAAAGCCTGAGGCGCGGCTAGTTTCGCACCGCATAGAGCGGCGTCCTGCAATCCCAGTTCGAGACGTGGAAGGCATCTTGCCACGAACTGTGTCACTTGTCCGCCAGCGTCAGGTCACGACTTTCCTTGATCCAGCTCAACGCCTGCATGCACCGGTTGGTACATCTGCCCGGTAGCCCGGCGTCGGGCAAACCCGCTGCGACGGCGCATCGCCGCAGCGGACAGGTCGATTACGGCCTGATCACCGTCATGTTGAACGCGCCAGCATTGGCGGCCGCATGGGCCACGGCCTCGTTGGCATGGTCGAGATCGAATGCCGTCGTCTCGACGTGATCGAGGCTCAGGAGGCCGGCGCGGACCAGCGCGATCAGGCGAACCGCGGCATCCGGCGGATACATCCAGACGCCGTGAATCGTGATGCACTCGCGCATGATCCAATTGTAGGGTAGCTCCAGGCCGGGGCCGCCCTGCATGTTGACGCCGCCCATCAGCACGACACGGCCATTGGGCCGCACCGTCATGATCGCGGCGCGGACCACCGTCGTCGAGACCGAGGGCGGCATGATGTCGAACGCGCAATCGATCGGGCCGGGTGCGGCGCGCTTCATCAGCTCGCGGTCGTCGTTCTCGTTGCCCGTCAGCTTCACCGGCTTGACGCGCGCGCCATGGCGACGCACGAGCTCAGCGAGCATCTTATCGTTGCGGCCTGGCGCAACGACGCAAGCCGCCCCCATCGCGAGTGCCACCGCCACGGCTGCGCTGCCGAAATTGCCGGTCGCGCCGCTCACCAGCACCGTCTCGCCGGGCTGCAGCCTGGCGGCAAGGAAACCGCCATAGGGGACCAGCAGGGTGCCGAGCGCGCACCATTGCGTGGCCTTTGCTTCGCTGATGTCGCCGAGCCGCGTCACGTTCTCGGTCGGCACCCTCATCCGCTGGGCGAAGGAACCGTCGTGAAAATACTTCTGTAGCCGCATGCCGCCTTCGCCGCGCGCGCTGACGCCCTGCAGATGAATATCGGGAGCGATCGCGTCGTCGCGCGAACGGACCGTCGGATCGCAGACGACCCAGTCGCCGACGGACAATTTGGTCGAATCCGGGCCGATCGCGCGCACGCGTCCGACCCCGCCGGCTCCCGGAATGGCGGGCAGGTCCAGCGCGTATTTGCGTTCGCCGCTGAACACTTCCTTGGAATAGGACAGCACGCGGGTGGCGACGACGTCGACGATCACCTCGCCGGTGCCAAGCACGGGGTCGGGGACGTCCTCGATCACCAGCGGGGATCCGAAAGATTTGAGTACGGCAGCCTTCATGATGTTGACCTTCGTTCGCACCTCATTGTGAGGTGCACGAACTATGCGAGGGCCGTCGTGCGGCAGGAAGGCCTGGTATTATCCTAGTATTCTATCGACCCTGTGTGGCGGGCGCGCGCCGTCGCTACATCGTCTGAGAAGACGGAGCGGTTCGCTGGCCCTGAGGGAGTGGACTGGGTAGGAACTCGCAACATCAGCCAGAATTATCTCCCGAACAGGGAGACCATCCATGATCAGGAAATCGATGATCGTTGCGATCGCCTGCACCGCCATATCCTCAGCCGCTCTAGCTCAAGGCGGTGGCGGAGCTGGCGGCGGCGCCAGCAGCGGAGCAGCTGCGGGTGGATCATCGTCTTCCGGCGCGACGAGCGGCACGGCCGTCCCAACTCAGGCCGGCACCAGCTCCACCTCAAACAGCCACGGCACATCGACGACGACGGGTGGAACGGGCGCAACAGGTTCGAACAGCACGTCTGCCAACTCAAATTCCAATCAAGCGGGTTCTGGCCCAAACAATATGACGCAGGCGCAGAAGGCGACGACCGGCGCGAACACGCTTCCCGCAACCGCGGCACCAGGTGCTGTCAGCGCTCCCGGCGCAGGCGTAGGTCACTCCGCGAACGGATTGCCAATAGGTTCTCCTGGTTCCGGGCCAGGCTCGCCCGAACAACCTGTCGACTCCGGACACCGTTGAATTTCAAAAAAAGTTTCGGATGGAGCGTCGTAAAGCCCGCCATTTTGGCGGGCTTTTGTCATCCTGAAGGGAGCGAACCCGAAGGTCCGCTTTTGAGCCCTCCCGATAATTGCGTCCTTGGTTGCCGGCACCCTTCGCAGGCGCGCCATCAGGTCCAAGAAGAAGTTTTGCTGTTGCAGGCGCGCCCGTCTTTGCAGGAGGGCGTGAGCCTGGTATTATCCTAGCATTCAAATGCTTTCCATACGGAACACCACCATGGCCGACCCCCGCCGCGTCGAATTCGGCGACTTCCTTCGCTCCCGCCGCGAAAAGCTGTCGCCGAAGTCCGTCGGCCTTCCCGCAGGCCAGCGGCGGCGTACCGCGGGGCTGCGGCGCGAGGAGGTGGCGCAGCTTGCCGGCATCGGGGTCGACTGGTACATCCGCCTCGAGCAGGGCCGCACCGTCAGTCCGTCGGTCACGACGGTCGATGCGCTGGCGCGGGCGTTGCGCCTCAGCAAGACCGAGCACGCGCATCTCAAGGATCTCGCGCGCGATGGCGAACGCCGTCCCTTCACCCGCGAGGTGGTGCCGCCGCCCATTTTGCGCCTGGTCGAAAGCCTGCCGCATCCGGCCTACATCACCGGCCGGCGCTGGGACGTGCTGGCCTGGAACGCCGCCGCCGAGGAGATCTTCGCGTTCGGCCGGCTGCCGGAAGAGGATCGCAACACGCTGCTTCTGATGATGACCAACAAGAAGACGCGGAAATCCTACGGCGCGGGCTGGGCTGATGTGGCCAAGCGCATGGTCGCGATGTTTCGCGCCACCCATGACGTCTGGGCCGGCGATCCCGCCTTTGCGGAATTGCTGACGCGCTTGCGCGCAGGCAGTCCCGAGTTCGTCAAATGGTGGGGCGCGCACGAAGTGCACGGCACCTTGTCGGGCCGCAAGACAATGACGCATCCCACCAAGGGCGTGCTGCATTTCGAGCACACCAGCTTTCAGGCCAATGACGATCCCGCGCTGAAGCTCGTGATCTACACGCCGGTGTAGGACGGCCACATAGGGTCGCACTCAGCCCCTGAAATCCTGCAGGCCGGAGAGTGCTTCTTTGCAGCGTTCCGCGAACGCCATCAGGTAGCCGCCAATCTCCTTGGCGAGATCGTCGCTGGGCTCGATGTCCTGCAGGCTCATGTTGATTGCATAGACGGGCAGGCTCTCGACCACCATCGGCGTGGCGACGGCGAGCACGCCTGGTTGCCAGGAGGCGGCACAATAGCCGTCGCGTCTGACGACCCGAATTGATTTCTGCACGTCGGCAACCAGCGCCCTGGTGGCGGCGGCACTACGTCGCTGGAACTGCCCTATCAGCCTGTCGCGTTCTGCGTCCGGGATGCCTGCGAGATAGGCGCGACCCAGCGAGGTCAGCTCCATCGGGACCTGTTGACCCGCGACAATGCTGCGCAGCGTCGGGCGTGGATTGTAGCGAATGGATTCCAGGTAGACCATCATCGCGCGGTCGGCGGTCGCGAGACCGACGTTCAGCTTGCGCCGCGTCGATTCAGCCCGCATCAACGGACCCAGGACCCTGAGCGCCGGCGAGCCCATGCGAACGGCGTGGCCAAGGCTGAGAACCGCCGCGGCAAGCCGATAATTCCGCTCCGCCTTGATCTCGTCGAGCATGCCTAAGGCGACCAGCGTCTTGGTCAGACGGCTGACGGTCGAGCGGGGCAGACCAGTCCGTTCGGCAATCTCGCCGTTGCCGAGCGTGTCGATGCCGGGGCGGAAGGCGCGGAGGATCTCGATGCCTCTTTCCAGCGACCTGTTTCCGTTTGCGCCACCGGAATATTGCCGCGGCAAGGCCATGTCGGCTCCTAACCTAATTCCATTTAGTGGAAATGACCGATATTCGCTTTTATGGCAGTTCGCTATCAAGGCAAGCAATAAATCACAACCAAGTCCGGTCGGGAGTACGAAACGCAATGTCCGAAGATCCCCTGAGCTAACCTGTCCGGCGCGATCCGCTCCGCGGCTTCGACGCGCCAGCCTCAATTCTGGAATCAAAGCTCGCATGTGGCGCAGGCGCGCCAAGGCATCCGGGTCGGCATCTGCCGACGCGGCCGGAGTGATGCGTCTTTCGAGATGAACGTCGGCGCTCCCATGCAAAACCGCAACAAGGCTCGTACATGACCAATCAACTCATCGAATTCTCGGTTGCATCCGGCGTTGCGACCATCGTCCTGGACAGGCCCGATCGCCGCAACGCCATGAGCGACGACATGCGCTCCGAATTCGTCGATGCGCTGCACAGCGTTGCGAGCGATCGGGCGATCAGGGCGCTAGTCCTGACCGGACGCGGCAGCGCGTTTTGCGCCGGCGGTGACATCAGCGGGATGAAGCGGCGCCTGGACGCTCCGCAAGGCGAGGTCGCGTTCAACGGCTGGAGCAGGCAACAAGGCGTGCATCGTGCGCAGACCCTGCTGCTCAACCTTCCCAAGCCGACCATCGCGGCGGTGAACGGAGCTGCGGCTGGTCTTGGCGCCGATACCGCGCTCGCCTGCGACTTTGTGATCGGGTCGGAGCGTTCCAAATTCACCTGGTCCTACATCAAGCGCGGACTGATTCCGGACGGCGGCGCTCTCTATTTTCTACCGCGGAGGGTCGGCCTTGCCAGGGCGAAGGAACTGATCTTCACGGGGCGTATGGTCGAAGCCGAGGAGGCGCTTACGCTCGGCATTCTCGATCGCAAGGTGGCTGCCGACGAGGTGCTCCCGGCCGCGCAAGCCTGGGCCGCGGAGCTCGCACAGGTTTCGCCGACGGCGCTCGCGCTAGGCAAAGGGATTCTCAATCAGAGCTTCGAACGATCGGCCCACGAGATCTTCGATCTCGGCAGCCAGGCGCAAGCGATCTGCTACACCAGCGCCGAGCACCGTGACGCGGTCGTGGCATTTCTCTCCAAATCCTCCGCGAAGGAATAGCGTCATGAACGCCATCAGCCGCCTCATTCGTCCGCGGAGCGTCGCCGTGATCGGCGCGTCGACCGATCCCGGCAAGACGTCGGGGCGACCGGTGTCGTTCCTGCAAAAGCATGGTTTCAGCGGCGAGATATATCCCGTCAACCCCAGGGTTGAGCGTATCGCCGAGCTCACATGCTATCCGGAGGTCGCCGCGCTCCCTGCCGTGCCCGATGTCGGGATCGTTCTCTTGAGTGCGGAACGCGCGCATCTTGCCGTGCGAGAGCTCTCCCAGTGCGGGGCTGCAGCCGCGATCGTTCTCGCTAGCGGTTATGCCGAAACCGGCGAAGAGGGGGCGTTGCGCCAGAGGCAGCTCATCGAGTCCGCGGGCGCGATGCGGCTCCTTGGCCCCAATACCATCGGTCTCGTAAATCTGACCGACAACATCGTCCTCTCCGCCTCGGGCGCGCTGGCGATGGATCATTTCACGGCCGGCTCGATCGGCGTGGTCTCGCAAAGCGGCGGGATCCTGGGGGCGCTGCTCTCACGCGCCGCCGCGCGCGGGATCGGACTGTCGAAGCTCGTGTCGACCAGCAACGAGGCTGATCTCGAGCTGTCGGACTTCATTGAGTTTCTTGCGGCGGACGAGGTAACCCAGGTGATCGCCCTCTATGTCGAGGCGATCCGTCATCCGGTGCGTTTTCGCGAAGCTGTGCGCAAGGCACGGCAGGCAGGCAAGCCCGTGGTGGCCTTCAAGATCGGTCGCTCGGAGGCTGGCGCAAAGGCAGCCGTTTCGCACACGGGCGCTCTCGCCGGATCGGACCGGATGTACGACGCGCTGTTCACGCAGCTCGGCGTGATCCGGGCGCAGACATTCGAGGAGTTGCTCGACATTCCAGCGGCTCTTGCCGCCGGAAGAAAGCTCGCCGGCCGGCGCGTGGCGATCCTCACATCGACCGGTGGCGCCGGGACGATCGTCTCCGACAGCCTCGGCGTCGCCGGGTTCGAGACGCCCGCGCCCGACGATGAGACCGCGGCTCAACTCAGATCGCTGCAATCCGGGTCCCATGCCAATCTCGACCGTAATCCGATCGACCTGACCTTGGCGGGGCTGCAACCGGACGTACTGCGGGGCGCCATCCGCGTGCTGCTGACCAGCCCGTCATATGATGCCCTGACCATCATTGCGGGATCGTCGGCGGTTGGCTCTCCGGCGCTGCTGGCAGATGCCATCCGCGATTGTCTTCCGATGTCCGGCAAGCCTGTGATCGCCTATGTCAGTCCGCACGCGCCGAATGTCGGGTCGGCTCTCACGGCGCAAGGCGTGCCGGCCTACACATCGGCGGAAAGCTGTGCGTCCGCGCTCTCGGGCCTATTCAAGGCATCGGAGCCGTTGCAGGGCGACGTCGTAGCGAACCCTGCAAGCCATGTCGACGTTAGCGATGTCCCCGCAGGCTCGCTCGACGAGGCCGCTGCAAAGGCGCTGTTTGCGCGGTTCGGCATTCCCACGGTCGCCGAGCGGGTCGTCCAGGCGCCGGTCGAGGCGGAAGCGGCGGCGCGCGAGCTTGGCGGCAAGGTCGTGCTCAAGATCCTGTCGGGCGAGATCACGCACAAGAGCGATGTGGGCGGCGTCGCCCTCAATCTCACGCCCGAGACGATTGGTCGTCGGCTGGCGCGCATGGCTGAAGATGTGGAGGCGGCGACTGGCCAGCGGCCGCAACGATTTCTCGTACAGGAAATGGTCTCTGGTGACACCGAGTTGATTCTGGGGCTGCACCGCGATCCACTCGGAACCGCAGTTCTGCTCGGCATGGGCGGTGTCGCCGCGGAGCTGTTTCAGGACACGACGATGCGCCTCCTGCCGGCGCAGGGCGGGCTGAGCCGCGAGGATGCCCGCTCCATGCTGCGTGCCCTGAAGACCTGGCCGCTGCTGGACGGGTTCAGAGGACGACCAAAAGCCGACGTCGAGGCGATTGTGTCGACCGTCGTGGCCTTCTCGGACATGGCAGCAGAACTCCGCGAGCGCCTGATCGAAGCCGAGATCAATCCGGTGTTCGTCTTGCCGGCCGGACAGGGCGTGCAGGCCGCTGATGGTGTTGCCGTGCTAGGAGCAGCCGACGCGATCTGAACCAGCCTCGCGCGCTCGCCGATTGTCAAAAAAAGAGGGAGGATACGCATGTCGACACTGGTTCATGCAGGGTCCACGACGACCGAGGTCAGCGCCAGGAAATTGCTGACCATCCTGATCGGTCTTGCAATCATGGCCGCTATCGTCATGGCGCCGTCGCCTGCCGGGCTGTCACTTGTCGGACAGCGAGTCATCGCGGTGATGGTCTTCGTGGTGCTGATGTGGATCACCGAGGCCATTCCATATGGGGTCAGCGCGGTTGCGCTTGTGCTTCTGCTGATACTCGCTCTCGGGTTTTCGCCGGCCGCGAACGATGTGGGACCAATCCTTGGAACGGCAAAGGCCATTCCGCTTGCGCTGAGTGGGTTCTCGAACGGCGGCTGGCTGTTCGTTGCGGCAGGGCTGGCCATGGCCGCAGCGATCACGAGCACCGGGCTTGAGAAGCGCGTTGCCTATCTGATCCTGAAACTGGTCGGCGCCAGAACGCATGCGATCATGCTCGGGATCATCCTGACCGCATTTGCACTGACGTTCTTCATTCCGTCGGTGATCGCGCGCGCGGCAACGCTTGTTCCCATCGTCATCGGATTAACGGAGGCCTTTGGTCTGCCGCGCAGCAGCCAGATCGGCAAGGCCATGCTGCTGCTGGCGGGCATTCTTCCGTCCGTGACCGGGGTCGGCGTCCTTACGGGGGCGGCGCCCAATCCGGTGATGGTCAATTTCCTCACCGCCGCCGGCCAAATCCAGGTCAGTTATGTCGACTGGCTGGTCTACCTCTTTCCGTTCACCGTGGTGTTTTCCGGCGGGCTCTATGTCCTGGTGACCCGGCTTTTCAAATTTGAATTCGCAGAATTGCCGGGAGGGAGCGACTATGTCTCCGCTCGGATCGCGGAATTGGGCCCGATGTCGAGCCTTGAAAAGAGAGCCTCGGCGATCATGGTGGTGACGATCCTGCTCTGGGCGACGGACAAGGTGCATCACGTCGAGGCGTCCGCCGTTTCGGTTTTCTGTGTGTTGCTGCTAGTTTTGCCAGGCGTAGGCGTTACCACCTGCAACGACCTCTACAAGCGGATCGACTGGAATTCGATCCTGTTGTTTGGCGCGGGCATCTCGATGGCAGAGATGCTGTCCAAGACCGGAGGGGCGGCCTGGTTGTCGAAGGTGGCGTTCGTCGAGTCGGGCATGGGAAACTTGTCGGTGACGGCGCTCGCGATCATGATCTTCGTCGTCGTGTTCTTCGTTCGCTTTTGTTTTACCAGCATCACATCGTGCCTCACCGCGATCACGCCAGCGATCATCGGCTTTCTGGTATCTCTGCATGATCCCGCACTGCCGATCGTCGGTATCGTGCTCGGTGTCGCCCTGATCGCGCAGTGCCTCTCGATCATTCCCGTCACCTCGGCCCCCGCCATGATCGCCTATGGCGCCGGCGGTTTCACGACGCGAGACATGATGCGCCTGGGCCTGCCGCTCGCAGCCATCATGTACGGCTTGATCGTGCTGTTCATGTTCAGCTATTGGCCGTTTGTCGGTCTTTGGACCTGAATCGGCATCAAGTCCCGGTCAGGCGTTCACCGAGCGGATCGCCGCGTGGCTCGACGACGCGAGAGACGCGCCCCTTCGGTTGACCTATATTCGCGAACCGGGCAGCAAGGGCGCTGCCAAATTAGCCACTGTCTGGAGCTCGCCTGTGACCATTGCTCTCAAGGGCATCATTCCCGTGATGCTGACGCCGTTCACCGAAGCGAACGGGATCGACTATGCCGGGCTCGAACGGCTGATCGAATGGTATATCGCCGGTGGTGCCGACGCGCTGTTCGCGGTCGCCCAGTCGAGCGAGATGCAGTTCCTGACGCTGGACGAGCGCGTCGCGTTGGCGCGCTTCGTCGCCAAGACCGCGGCCGGCCGGCTTCCGGTCATCGCTTCAGGCCATATCAGCGAGTCCAGGGAGGACCAGCTCACTGAGCTGACGTCGATTGCGAAGACTGGCGTCGACGGATTGGTGCTGGTGACGAACCGGCTTGGCTCCCGCGGTCCGGCGGGGACTGACTTCACCGACGATCTGAGCTGGCTGCTCGAGCGGCTGCCCAAGGAGATGACGCTCGGGCTTTACGAATGCCCGGCGCCATTCCGCCGGCTGCTCTCCGACGAGGAGCTCGCCTTTTGCGCCGACAGCGGCCGCTTTGCGATCCTCAAGGACGTCTCATGTGATCTCGCAACCGTGCAGCGCCGGGTCAAGCTCACCAGCGGATCGCCGCTGACCATCGTCAATGCCAACGCGGCGATTGCCTTCGATGCGATCAAGTCGGGCGCTCCCGGCTTCACCGGCGTGTTCACCAACTTTCACCCCGATCTCTACAAATGGCTGCTGACGCAGCACCACAAGCACCCGGCGCTGGCGAACGAGCTTTCGGTGTACCTAGCGCTCGCCGCGATGGCGGAGCCGATGGGCTATCCGAAACTGGCAAAACTCTATCACCAGCGGCTCGGCACCTTTTCCTGCATCGCGAGCCGGGCGGTCGATTTCGACATCTGCGAGCGGTTCTGGGCGCTCGATGCGCTGATCGACAAGATCGTCGAGGGGCAGCAGTCGTTCCGCGGCAAGATCGCGGCGGCAGGCTGATCGCGAAGTGCAAGACCGAGCGCGCCGCCACATGCAGCGACTTTAGTTGCCGCGACCTGATAAAGGAACCGGTGGCCAGGGGCTCTTTGGCGCGGCCGTCGCCGGTGGGCATGTTTCTTCGAGCTGCCTCCAGGCGGATGGCAAGCCCGTGGCGTCGATGTCGAACTTTGCCGTGTCGGCCGTTTGGTCCGGCTTCTGCGTGGTCTCCCGGACATGCAGGGAGCGGGACGCCATGATCGCCCTGAACTTGCCGAAATCGAGCAAGCCGCTCCACAGTTCGTATTTGCCTGATAGCACCGCAAATCCTCCGGCTTCCTCGTTGGGAGCGGCGTCCGCCGCCATCATGATGGCGCGTTTGCCGACCGCCGCGTCATCGACCTCGGCCGCGAACGTCAGCGGCACGCGATTTTTGCTGTCGCAGTACAAGCGCCATTCCATGGTTCTGAACGACGGGCCGTTGTCAGTCTTAAGCGTCGCGAACTTGTTGACGTAGGGCCGGGCGGCATTCGTGAGCCGCCACATCGTCTCGGCAACGGGACGTGTATCGATGCCGAACCTGTCGAGCTCTGCGCGCGTCAGCATGTGCAGGCTTTCGAACTTCACGGTGTGAATGAGCTCGTCAAGCTCGCGGCTGATGCCCATCGCCGCGATATAGGCCGAACGCTCGCGGTCGGCGCTTGCGGTCCGACGCTGCTTGAATTCGGCGAGCAACGCCGCAGGCGGGTTGCCATGAATCGCGAAGACGAGCCTGGAATTATGCACCCCCAGCGCGGCGTCGGGGGCCACTTCGCGCGATGTCGCGCCGAGAAACAGGTAGCCGCAGGCCGAGTTGCACATCGCATGGTATGTCGTGAGCTCGGCCTCGATCTCGCCGCCTGCGTTCTTCGCCTTCAGGCAGGCGGCGTCGATCTGCGTGCCTGCAGCACATGCCGCTACGATCGTCTGGCCAACGCGGGCGACGGCCTTGCGGCTGCGCAGCAGCCGCCCGCTGACATAGGACTGCTCCACGTTGCCGCCGGGCGAATGCAGGTAGATCGGACGCTGCGTGTCCTTGACGCCGGCGAGGAAGCGGCGAACGCGCGAGGCTGCGTTGCCGTCGATCTCGCCCTCGATGGCGATCCAGCGGTCGCAGCCCGGTCCGCACGCCCCAGGGGCACCCTTGGCAAGATAGATCGTCAGACTGGAGGAAAACCCGGCTTTCTCGGCTGTCGTCTGCTCTGCGCACAATGCACCTGACATCGTCAGCAAGACCAAGAGGAGCAGGACGCGGACAAGCATGGAATGAGGGAGCCGGTGTGATGAAGGACGCGAGCCGACGTTACAGGACGATTGCAGTTGCCACAACTTTCAGTGGCACATTGCTGCGCCGTAAGCCTATTGTGCCGGAGACGCAGATCGCTCGGTCATATCGCCGTCATGACACGGGCGTGTGGCGGCCCTCGATGTGAGATGCGCGGCTGGTTTGCCCGCCTTCATGGACCAGCTCCCGATGAGTGAACCTGCGATGCTCGCCTATTACGCCAGCCACAGCGCGCTCAGCGATCCCCGCGCTCATGCCCGTTTGATCGGCGGCTTGCCGCCGGATATTGCGACGTTGTGCGGCGTCTTGCAGGGGCTGCTGATCCACGAGGCCTGGATCGAGCGGCAGGGATTCGACGCCGCCGCGTTTTCCGGTCAGAGCCGCGCGACCTTGCCGGTGTCCGAGCGTCTGGATCAGCTTTTCGCGATCGATCCGCGGCCGTTGACGCATGCGAGGGCAGGGGAGTGCCGCGCCTTGGCGACGTGCCGGGACTTTGCGCTGATGCTGTGCGCGGCTCTGCGCCAGCATGGCGTGCCCGCCCGCGTCCGCTGCGGTTTCGCAACCTACTTTGCCGGGCACCCTTATCACGATCACTGGGTGTGCGAATATTGGGCGCGGGACCGGCAATGCTGGGTCCTGGTCGATGCCGAGATCGACGAGCCGCATCGCAAGGGTCTGCCGATCGATTTCGAGCCAACCGACGTTCCGCGTACAGCCTTCATCACCGGCATCGAGGCGTGGAAACGATGCCGGTCCGGCGCCATGAATCCCGAGCATTTGGGGCACGGAACGACGACCGGTCTGTTCTTTGCGCGCGTGAACCTTGCGCGCGATCTGCTCGCGCTCGCCAAGAGCGAGACCTCGCCATGGGATAGCTGGCGCGCGGCACGCGATCCTTATCTCCAGTTGAATGAAGCTGCGTTGTCTTCTTGCGATGATCTCGCGCAGCGCGGCGAGGAGGGGGCGGTCGAGATCGCGCAGTCCCTCCATCGTCCACCTTGGCAATAGGAGAAGCGCGTCATGAGTCGGCGCTTGCGCGCGAGGCGACTGCAAATGTGGCGCTCGCATGCGAGAATGTGGCGGCAATGGGGAAAGAAAACGCGCGCCGCTGTTCCAATCACATAATCGTGCGTGCAGCGTCGTTACACGGGTTCCCACTACAGCGCGTGCGATCGGCGCTGGAATCGCTGAAGAGTCTTGTTTCAAAGGGTTTCCGCGCAAGCGCTGCTAAACACGCGTTAATGTAACGCGGGCCTTTGGAGCGAACTGTTGCGTCGAGGTTACAGCAATTCTGTCGCTCGCTGTTATGACGACGCCACGGCCCGGGGGCCTAATGACGAAACTGGAACGGGATTCAAATGAACAAGAATTTGTTGCTTGCTGCTGTGAGCCTTGTCGCGATCAGCGCGACTGCGCCGGCGCTGGCTGCTGACCTCGCTGCGCGTCCTTACACCAAGGCGCCTGCGATGATCGCCGCCGTCTATGACTGGAGCGGCTTCTACATCGGTATCAACGGTGGTGGCGCTTCGGCTCACTCGAGCTGGGATCAGACCGTTCCGCTGGTCGGCGGCGAAGGCTCTCACAATGCGACGGGCGGCACGGTCGGTGGCCAGGTCGGCTATCGCTGGCAGGCGGGTCAGTGGGTGTTCGGCCTCGAAGGTCAGGGCAACTGGGCAGACTTCACCGGCGACAACACCAGCGCGCTGCTCGCCCAGCGCAATCGCACCAAGATCGACTCGTTCGGTCTGATCACCGGTCAGGTCGGCTACGCCTGGAACAATGTGCTCGTCTACGCCAAGGGCGGCGCGGCCGTCGTCGGTGTCAAGAACGAGGTGTTCAGCACCGCGACCGGCGGCCTGCTCGGCTCGAACAACGACACCCGCTGGGGCGGCACCGTCGGCGCCGGCCTCGAAGTCGGCTTCGCGCCGAACTGGTCGGTGGGTGTGGAGTACAACCACATCTTCCTGTCCGACAAGGACGTCACCTTCGCTGGCCTGCAGACCGACCGCATCAAGCAGGACGTCGACATGGGTCTCGTTCGCCTGAACTACAAGTTCGGCGGCCCGATCCTCGCCAAGTACTGAGCAAGCTACTTGAGAACAGTCGCTCACGATCGAGCGATTGCGGAAAGCCCCGGCCTTGCGCCGGGGCTTTTTTGTTATGCGAAATCAGCAAGTTAACCATTTCATTTTGAGGCTTCCGAGTTTGCTTGACTCCCGAGAACGAAATGAGAACAATGTTCCTCATACGTTCTGGTGATGGAGCAAGCCATGTTCAGGATTTTCGTGGAAGAAGCCGCTGCACTGACGTCGATCGCGCTGTTCGTCGGGATGATCGCGATCTGGGCTCAGGTCATTCCGCAGCTGTGACGGAACCGGTCTCTGTAATGCCCCCTTGGGGAAAAGCGGGATGAGGCGGGGAAGCGGCAGCTCAAGCGTGGACTCTGGCGCGGCGAGCCCCCACCATTGCGAGGCGAGTCGGCCGGGCGAGTGGATGATGATCCCGACGTCGGCGACCGCTTCATCTCATCTGCAAGAGGCCGTCACGCGACCATGCCGAGCGCCGGATTTGTCCACCTTCACGTTCACTCGGCCTATTCGCTGCTCAAGGGCTCGATCAAGATCGCCAAGCTCGGCGAGCTTGCGAAGAAGGACCACCAGCCGGCGCTCGCGCTGACCGACACCGACAATCTGTTCGGTGCGCTCGAATTCTCCGACAAGATGGCGGGTTACGGCATCCAGCCGATCGTCGGCCTGGAGCTCGCGGTCGATTTCGGCGACCAGGATCCCAACGCACGCAACGCGCTGCCGCCCTCGCGCGTGGTGCTGCTGGCCGCCCAGGAGCGCGGCTATCGCAGTCTGATGCGGCTGAATTCGCGCGCATTCCTCGAATCGCCTGATAGCCACGCCCCGTTCATCAAGTTCGACTGGTTCGACGGCGAGACCGAAGGCCTGATCGCATTGACCGGCGGCCCTGACGGTCCGATCTCGCTCGCGTTGGCCGCGGGGCAGGCCGAGGTCGCAGTCGCGCGCTGCGAGCGTCTCGCCGGCCTGTTCGGCGATCGCCTCTATGTCGAGATGCAGCGTCACAACGTCGACAAGGAACGGCGGATCGAGAGCGGGCTGATCGACATCGCCTACGCAAAGGGCCTGCCGCTGGTCGCGACCAACGAGCCATATTTCGCCTCGACCGACGATTACGAGGCGCACGACGCGCTGCTCTGCATCGCCGGCGGCCGGCTCATTGCGGAGACCGAGCGCGAGCAGCTCACGCCCGATCACCGCTTCAAGACCCGCGCCGAGATGGCGGTGCTGTTCGCCGACATTCCGGAAGCGCTGGCATCCACCGTCGAGATCGCCGAGCGCTGCTCGTTCCGCCCGATGACGCGCAAGCCGATCCTGCCGTTCTTCACCGTCGGTGCTGCGGCGAGCACGGACGCCGCCGCGGTCGAAGCAGCCGAATTGAAGCGGCAGGCGGAGGAGGGGCTCGCCAATCGCCTGCGCGTGCATGGCCTGTCGCAGGGAACGACGGACGAGGACTACAACAAGCGCCTCGCGTTCGAGCTCGACGTCATCATGCGCATGAAGTACGCGGGCTACTTCCTGATCGTGTCCGACTTCATCAAATGGGCGAAGTCGCAAGGCATCCCGGTTGGGCCGGGCCGCGGCTCCGGCGCAGGCTCGCTTGTTGCGTGGGCGCTGACCATCACCGACCTCGATCCGATCAAGTTCGGCCTCTTGTTCGAGCGCTTCCTCAATCCCGAGCGCGTCTCGATGCCGGACTTCGACATCGACTTCTGCCAGGACCGCCGCGGCGAGGTGATCAGGTACGTGCAGGAGCGCTACGGCCGCGACCAGGTCGCGCAGATCATCACCTTCGGTACGCTGCAGGCGCGCGGCGTGCTGCGCGACGTCGGCCGCGTGCTGCAGATGCCCTACGGTCAGGTCGACAAGCTGACCAAGCTCGTGCCGCAGAATCCCGCCGCGCCGGTGACGCTGGCGGCTGCGATCGAGAGCGAGCCGAAGCTGCAGGCCTTCCGCGATGAAGACCCGATCGTGGCGCGCGCCTTCGATATCGCCCAGCGCCTCGAAGGCCTGACGCGTCACGCCTCGACCCATGCGGCCGGCATCGTGATCGGCGATCGTCCCTTAAGCGAACTCGTGCCGCTCTATCGCGATCCCAAATCCGACATGCCGGTGACCCAGTTCAACATGAAGTGGGTTGAGCCGGCGGGCCTCGTGAAATTCGACTTCCTCGGCCTGAAGACGCTGACCGTGCTCGACGTCGCCTGCAAGCTGCTCAAGCCGCGCGACATCCATGTCGATCTCGCCACGCTGCCGATCGACGATGCCGAGAGCTATCAGATGCTCGCGCGCGGCGAGGTGGTCGGCGTGTTCCAGGTTGAAAGCCAGGGCATGCGGCGCGCGCTGGTCGACATGCGGCCCGACCGTTTCGAGGACATCATCGCGCTGGTGGCGCTGTATCGCCCGGGCCCGATGGCGAACATCCCGACCTATTGCGCGCGCAAGCATGGCGACGAGGAGCCGGAATATCTCCACCCCGTGCTCGAGCCGATCCTGAAGGAGACCTTCGGCGTCATCATCTACCAGGAACAGGTGATGCAGATCGCGCAGGTGATGTCGGGCTATTCGCTCGGTGACGCCGACCTCTTGCGCCGCGCCATGGGCAAGAAGATCCGCGCCGAGATGGACAAGCAGCGCGACATCTTCGTCGCGGGTGCGGTGAGGAACGGCGTGCCGAAGGGGCAGGCCGAGACCATCTTCGAATTGCTCGCCAAGTTCGCCGACTACGGCTTCAACAAGAGCCACGCGGCGGCCTATGCGCTGGTGTCCTACCACACCGCCTATATGAAGGCGCATTATCCGGTGGAGTTCATCGCGGCGTCGATGACGCTCGATCTCAACAACACCGACAAGCTCTCCGAATTCCGCTCCGAAGCGCAGCGCCTCGGCATCAAGGTCGAGCCGCCGAACATCAACCGTTCCGGCGCGACCTTCGAGGTCGGCGACAAGGTGATCTACTACGCGCTCGCTGCGCTCAAGGGCGTCGGCATCCAGGCCATCGAGCAGATCATCGAGGAGCGGACCAAGCGGGGCCTGTTCACCTCGCTTGCCGACTTCGCCGCGCGCGTCAATCCGCGGGCGATCAACAAGCGCATCATCGAGAGTCTCGCGGCCGCCGGCGCCTTCGACACGCTGGAGCCGAACCGCGCCCGCGTCTTTGCCGGCGCGGATGCGATCCTGGCTGCCTGCCAGCGCGCGCATCAGGCCGAGACCAGCGGCCAGAACGACATGTTCGGCATGTCGGCGGACGCGCCGACCATCATGCTGCCGCAGATCGAGCCGTGGCTGCCGGCCGAAAAGCTCCGCCGCGAATACGACGCCGTCGGCTTCTTCCTGTCGGGCCATCCGCTCGACGACTATGCCACCGTGCTGAAGCGGCTGCGCGTGCAGAGCTGGGCGGAATTCTCGCGCGCGGTGAAGACCGGCGCCACCGCCGGCAAGGTCGCGGCCACAGTGGTGTCGCGCATGGAGCGGCGCACCAAGACCGGCAACAAGATGGGCATCATGGGATTGTCCGATCCCACCGGCCATTTCGAGGCGGTTCTGTTCTCCGAAGGCCTGGCGCAATATCGCGACGTGCTGGAGCCGGGCGCGGCCGTGCTGCTCCAGTTGGGTGCGGAATTGCAGGGCGAGGATGTCCGCGCACGCGTGCTGCATGCCGAGCCGCTCGATGATGCCGCCGCCAAGACGCAGAAGGGCCTGCGCATCTTCGTGCGCGACACCAAGCCGCTCGACTCGATCGCCAAGCGTCTGGCTGGACCGGAAGCTGCAAGCACGAACGGCGCCGCGCCAAAAATCGGCAGTCCCGGCATCGCACCGCGCTCCAATGGCGATGGCGAGGTCTCGCTGGTGATGATGCTCGACCTCGAGACCGAGGTCGAGATGAAGCTGCCCGGCCGCTTCAAGGTCTCGCCGCAGATCGCCGGCGCCATCAAGGCGGTCGCCGGCGTCGTGGACGTGCAGCAGATCTAGCCTGATATCGTGCGGCAGCGCGTCGGCTCTGCCGACCGCAGCAAATGCGATCATGCCGTTGCAACCTGACGATGTTTCCGGCTAGCATGCCGCCGGGGAATGGAGTCTTTGGGGGCGTGATGCTATTGCGTGGACTGATGCTGCTCGTGGCGGCAGCTTTGCTGTGCGGTTGTGAGACGACGGCGCGGAGTGGACTGGACTATTCGGAAACGCTGCGGAAGATCGGGCCACCGAAATCGGGACAGGCCCGCATCGTCGTGCTTCGCGAAAAGGGCTATGGCGGTCTCGCCGATGCGGGCTGGGGATTCAAGCTCGACGGCATGCCACACTCGGGGCTGAAGACCGGGACTTACGTCTATGCGGATCGTCCGGCAGGTCTGCATTGGTTCGACGCGGAAGAGGCTGGCTTTCCCGGCGTCACTCATGTCGAGTTTAATGCGCGTTCGGGCGAGACCTTGTTTTATGTCGCCCGCGTGAGCGAACGAAAGAATGCCGTGATCGCAAATGCGAGCACCGGGTTGTTGGGCTACGGTCTCACGCTCGCAATGACCTCCGGCTACAAGAACCAGGGGCCGGTCGATTTCCTCGCGCTGGACGAGACAGCCGCGCGAACGACGATCGCGGAGCTGAAGCTGGCCGAGTAAGTGCGGGGCAGGGCGCTCGAGGGTTCGTGACGTCGTCACTTCGGAGAGGTAGAATAGCGCATCTGCGCTGATCCCGCCGGAACGGTCGAGGAGACCAACCCATGTGCGACCATTGCTCTGAAGATCGCTTCAATCTGATGTCATCGTCACGCCGGTCTGCAATGCTGCTTGCAGCATCGCTGCTGGGCACCGCCGTCGCCGGCCGCGCCTTCGCCAAGGAGCACAAGGCGCCGCCCAAACCGCAAAACGTGCTGACGCCGGATGCATCGCTGAAGAGGCTGATGGAGGGCAATGCGCGCTACGTCGAGGGCGTGACGCGGCGCCACGATTTCAGGCATGAGCGCGAGGCGCTGGCGGGCGGTCAGAATCCGTTCGCGGCGGTGCTGAGCTGCGCCGACTCGCGCATTGCGCCGGAATACGCCTTCGACACCGGACGCGGCGATCTCTTCGTCTGCCGCGTCGCCGGCAATTTTGCCGGCACCGAGACCATCGCCAGCATGGAATACGCGGTCGCGGTGCTCAATGCGCCGCTGATCCTCGTGCTCGGCCACGACGCTTGCGGTGCGGTCGATGCAACGCTGAAGGCAATCAAGGACGACAAGCCGCCGCCGGGACATATCCCCTCGCTGGTCGACGCAATTGCGCCGGCTGCCAAGGTCGCGATGCAGCAGGGCGGAGAGGTGCTCGACAAGGCGATCCGCCAGAACGTGATCGACAATGTCGCGAAGCTGAAGGCGGCGGCGCCGATCCTCAATGCGGCCGTGGAGCAGGGCAAGCTGAAGATCGCCGGCGGCATCTACCGGCTCTCGACGGGAACGGTGGACCTGATCGCGCAAGGCTAGGCTCAAGGCTGGGGCTGACGCAGAGGCGAAGCTTACGCGGAGCTGACGCGAACTGCCGGCATCGGTGGACGCCATGCCGGCGCCTCAATCCGAGCCTTTCGTTCAAGTGCCGTTCAGCCGGGCGCGCGCCTGATGCGTGGTGGACACTCAACAACAATTCAACAACAATAATGGGCAAGCAAGCCATGCGCGGGACACACAAGGTCTTCCTCTGCTTCCTTCTGCCGATCCTCGTCGTTGCCGGCGCGCTCGCTCCGGCGCGCGCGCAGCAGCAGGAAAAGCGCATCGCGCTCGTGGTCGGCAACGGCGCCTATTCCAAATCGCCGCTGGCAACCACCGCCAATGATGCCGGCCTGATCGCGCAAACGCTGCAGGCCGCGGGCTTCGATGTGGTCGGCGCGCGCGATCTCGATGGCGACACGCTGCGCAAGAGCCTGCGCGACTTCATCCAGAAGGCGCAGGCTTCGGGACCCGGCACCGTCGCCATGATCTATCTGTCCGGCTACGGCATGCAGCTGGCCGGCGAGAACTATTTCATCCCCGTCGATTCCAACATCGCGCGAGACACCGACATTCCAACCGAGGCGCTGCGCATCAGCGACTATGCCCGCCAGCTCGCCGCCATCCCGCTCAAGGCCAACATCATCGTGCTCGACGCGGCGCGTGCGCAGCCCTTCGTCGAGGGCGGCCAGCAACCGATCGCAAGTGGGCTCGCGCTGGTCGAGCCGGATCCGAACATGCTGATCGCCTTCAATGCGGCGCCGGGCACGGTGGCGCCCGAGGAGCCGGGGCCTTACGGCATCTATGCGCAGTCGCTCGCCGAGATGATCCGCACCGGCGGCCTGGCGTTGCCGGAGGTGTTCGACCGCGTCCGCCTGCGCGTCAACGAGGCCTCGAAAGGCGCGCAGGTGCCGTGGGACGACCAGAAGATCTCCGCACAGTTCACCTTCTTCGATCGTGCCCCCGACGCGCCACCGCCAGCGGCCGCGCCCGATCAGGTCGCAGCGATCCGCAACAAGCCGATTCGCGATCTCGGCGTGCAGGATGCCTATGCCGCCGCGCTCGAGCGCGACACGCTGCCGGCCTATGAGGATTTTCTCGCAGCCTATCCCGGTGATCCCCTTGCCAAGCGCGTGATGGCGATCGTCGCGGCACGCCGCGAGGCGATCACCTGGCGGCGGACCTATCGCGCCGATACGCCTGATGCCTATTGGTCGTATCTGCGCCGCTATCCACGCGGGCCGCATGCGGGCGATGCACGGCGCAGGCTTGCGATCCTGACTGCACCGCTGGAGCCGCCGCCGACCTTCGCGATGATGGACTATGACGTGCCGCCGCCGCCGCCGGAGGAGGTCGTCTATGTCGATCGTCCGGTGCTGTATTTCAGCGATCCTGACTTTGGCTTCGTGCCGCCTCCGCCACCGCCGGTCTATTTTTGCCCCCCGCCGCCGCCTGACTTCGTGGTGCTGCCGCCGCCGCTGCCGGTGGTCGGCCTGTTCGTGCTGCCGCAGCCGGTGTTCGTGCCGATCCCGGCGTTCTACAGTCCGCCGGTCTATGTCGCACCGCCGCCGAACAACATCATCTTCAACAACATCCACAACACCACGGTCATCAACACCGTGATCAACCAGCCGCCGGCGCCGCTGCCGGCCGGCAATGCGGCTGCGGCCGCAGCCATTGCCGCGAACGGGCCAGGGCGCCCGAGCGGGATGACGCAGGTGCCGAAGGTCGTGCAGCAGCAGGCGCAACAGATCCAGGCCAATCCGAGCCAGCCGCTCAAGCCGAGCCAGGCGGCGCTCGTCAGCAACCCCGCGGCAAAGCCGGCGGCAATGAAGGTGATGCAGGTCCACGCGACGCCAACCGGAACGCCGACGGGAGTGGCGCCGCCGACACCGCCGGCGCAGGGTCATGCGCTTCCTGTTCCGGGGACGCAGAACACGCCGGCCGCGCCAGCCGGTGCGGCCCAGGTCCCCAGCGGCAAGCTGGCGCCGGCGGCAAATGCGCCCGGCACTGGCCAGCCACCGGCCCACCCCACCACGGCGACCGCGCTTGGCACCACGACCACGACCGCCCC
>NZ_CAKZHY010000025.1 GCF_936928535.1 uncultured Bradyrhizobium sp.
CAGAATCACGACGGAATCATACCAGCGCTAATGCGTTTTCACACAGCCAGGGTCACAAGGAGCCTTGGCCCGCTTGGCGTTGATGTCGGCTACGGGAAGGCTAAGCAGACGTAGCGGAGATGTTGAGCGCGCACGCTGCTGCAGTTAGCTCGGCGGCGGCGCAGGCTTTAACCCAAGAAGCTTTGAAGTCGGGCGCTGGGATCGCCCTAAAATAGGGTCCGGTGCTGAAAAAGGGACCCGTTGGAAATCGAGACACGGCGGGAAGCGAATGCTCTGCCGCGCGGCACCGATGATCATCAGCATCTTGTGTTCTCCGGTTCATTTGGTGGTGCTGTCAATGCGGTTGAGAAGCCGGGACACGGCAGTGGGGTGCCACACCTCACCCCGAGGAGCCTTGATGCCCCTCGCATGAAGCTCGTCAGCAATGGCTCGTGTGGTGGCGATCCAAGCAGCGCGTATGTCTTCCACGATGCCCTTGAGGTCAGCGGCGCGCTGAACAGCGTTCTCCTTGAGCTTCGCCACGGCGCGGTCATTTCCCACCTGCTTCCCCCGGAGAGCGCGGGCTCCGTTGGGGTTGCCAAGCTTCACTCCGCGAGCCTTAGCAGCCGCAAGGGCGGCTTTGGTGCGCTCACCTATCAGCCCTACTTCTAGCTCAGCCACCGCTGCCATCTGCGTGAGAAGGAAGCGGCCCATGGCGCCTGGGGGCACGCTCGGGAGGTCGCAGAACACTAGGTCAACCGTGCTCGACGCCAAGGCTCTGAGGAGGTCCACGTCACGAGTGAGCCGGTCTAACTTCGCGAAAACGAGTTTGGCGCCAGACACCTTGGCATGCGCTAAGGCCGCTGCGAGCTTGGGGCGGTCGTTACGCTTGCCGCTCTCCACCTCCACGTACTCGGCGAGGACCTTCCACCGACCACCATTCAGGTAGCTCTCGACGGCGGCGCGCTGCGCCTCAAGGCCAAGGCCACTCTTCCCCTGCTTGTCCCGCGACACCCGCAGGTACGATACGAACTTGCCCTCAGCCATTGCAGCCATTCCACACAAATCGATGTAACGAACGTTAGATCAATTTGTAACAGAGCCGTTCAGGCATTGCCGCATCTGTTTGGGAATCCCTGCGATTCCGTTTTGCATGGCTTTCACACCCGTCAGCCGAAGCAGATTTGGCCTTGAGGATAAGCGGGATAGCCGGAAGGTGTTGAACAAAAGGAGGCCGAGGAACCCGAGCATGGTACAATGAGTGCAACCGAGGCGAGTCGCTGGAGAAGGCATGAATGTGCAATCGAAGCCGTCCCGTAAGGTCAGGGAGCGGTTCAAGATGAGCGGCCGTGGACTGATGGAAGACGACCCTGAGAACTTCGACCCGCTGCCTGTCGTGATGCTTCCGGCCTCGTTTGCCATTCCGTCCTTACAGCGAATGGAGGCGTTCGTTGCAGCCATCAATTCGCCTCTGGATGCAACGGAGGTTGCCAGCGGTCTTCCTGAATGACGATCATTTTCGAAGATATGAGGGCGATGAGATTGAGTAGGATCACGAAATGGCGTTGACGAAGAAGAAGCGATACAAGCGGACCAAGTTCACTCCAGAGGTGTTGCGGGAGGCACTAAGCCGGATAGGCCCAGCGGACAAAATGAAACCTGTCTCGATGGATGTCGAATTGGCCAATGAGGTCGAGTGGTCTTTCGACGAACTCAACGAGTTTCTTGCCGCCTACCGCGCGAGCGACATCCAGAGCGCGCATATGAATTTCCAGGAGTTGGGCGGATGGGCGAATCTCACCGTGTCATTTTCGGGGCATGCCACGCGAGTGAGAGTCCAAAAGACGTTGAGGAGCGAGATTGAGCGCGTCTTTGAGGTCTTCGAGGATTCGGCAGATGCGTGTGCACTGCCAAAGGAGACGGAGCAGTCCATCAAAGACAGGCTCGTCATCTTTGTGGGTCATGGTCGAAACCCGGCTTGGCGGGACGTCAAGGATCACTTGCAAGACAAGCACGGTTACCAAGTCACCGCGTATGAGACGGGCCCACGCGTCGGACTTCACATTGCTGACGTTCTCGAAGCAATGGAGGACGAGGCGAGTTTCGCAATCTTGGTTATGACCGGCGAAAATGAAGATCAGAAGGGCGAACTCCACGCACGGGAAAACGTGATTCACGAAGTGGGATTGTTTCAGGGACGCTTAGGCTTCCGCCGAGCAATTGTGCTGTTGGAGGATGGTTGCTCGGAGTTCTCCAATCTCTCTGGCGTCCAGTACATTCCATTCGCCAAAGGGAACATCAGAGAGACTTTCGGCGAAATACTTGCAACGATCCGACGCGAGTTTGATGCTGAGTGAGGCTCAGAGCCAGATGTCGGCCAGCACGCAGCCTACGTCACGCGGCGCACGACCGTGCTGCCTGTTGCTTCAATACAAAAAGCGGATACAAAGAGCGAAGCAGTGAGCGGAAATTCGTTAGGTTTTTCAAGGCTGAGGGCAGTGCTTCGCGGTTCCCACCCAACTGTACCAGCGATGGAAGACTTCGCAGGCAAAGACGCGATAGGTCAGCCGTTCTTCGCTTTCGCATACGGGGCCTGTGGGAAACAGGGAAAGCGCTAGAGCGAAACCATTGTCCAAGTGCCTAATCTACTCGGAATCGGTGTAATTGAGGGGTAGTGCAATCGGATTTTCGATTGTTTATCAGGGGACCGCTACTCCGTTAGCCGAATTTCAGCATGAGAGAAATCAAGGCGTTTGTCGGTCACAGCTTCACCGACGGTGATGCGCAAGTTGTCCGCAAATTTACCGACTACTTCGATTCTATAACCCGTTCGCATCCGCAGTTTAGTTGGGAGCACGCCGAGAATGCTGAGCCTCGCATCCTGACTGAAAAAGTTCTGCGGCTCATCGAAGATAAGAACACGTTTATTGGAATCTGTACTCGCAAGGAACAAGCGACGTCGCCTTCCAAATTGAAGTCACTTCTTCTGCAGCCACAATCGTGGAAAATTGGGAAGGTGGATCTCGCTTGGAAAACCTCAGATTGGATTATCCAGGAAATCGGCTTGGCAATCGGCCGACGTTTGAACATCATCTTGCTTATTGAAGAGGGTGGTGCGTGATCCAGGCGGCTTGCAGGGGGACATCGAATACATTCCGTTCAATCGAGACGCTCCAGAAAAGGCTTTCGGCAAAATACTTGAGATGCTGAGTGCGCTGTCCCCGCGCGCAACAACCCAGTCGCCGGCGGTGTCTGATCCGAAGCTAACAGAATCTGTCTCTGAGCAGCTCGCCGAAACGAAGGAGGCGGAGCTTGCAAAGCCGGACGGTACTTGGACCACGGACGCGTATGAGATGGCAGCAGTCCGAGCCGTTTACGACGAGGACACAATACGCCTCTCTGAGTTGACGAGTTTGTTCAAGGCGAGCGCTCTTGGGAACCATCCCGACAAGGCTGCAGGCTGGGACGCCTTTGTTGAGTACGCGAAACTCAACCTGGATAAGGGAGGAAAACTTCAGCGAATTAAGGAGATTGAAGAGAGGCATCCAACTGCCACTACAATGTACTAGGTCGTGTCCCCGGTGGTGGTGTAGCTCGGTAGAGCAAAGCCGCCCGGACGCGC
>NZ_CAKZHY010000026.1 GCF_936928535.1 uncultured Bradyrhizobium sp.
CATGGCCGCTGGCGAGGCCGCGGAATGCCTGAGCGCCAACGCCGCGGTGATGCGGCCGGGTGGGCGCTCCCGTTGCGGGGTTGCGTCATGGAGCAGGAATTCTATCGGGGTTTCGCCGATCGGGTTCGGACCATCGCCGAGAAGGCCGACCCTTTCACTAGGCGACGCCTGCTGGACCGGCCAAACGGTACGACACCAAAGGAGGCTCGCGCCCCGCGCCCTCGGTAGAGCGCCCGCTTCCCCTGCCGCGCACGACACCGCCGGCGACGATCTTCTCCGGACCTGTCGGGGCCTGACGGCGCAACAGCCTTTGTTTGCGCTGTTTGCACCTAGCCGGCGGGAGCCTTGAATTCGTACGAGATGCGTCCGGCCGGGAGATAGAACAGCGCGATCACCGCACCGCCCCTGACCTCCGGAAAGTGCCTGCTGCCCGGTTCGGGCGCCGTCCAACCGGGTCCCTGCCAGCCCTGCAACCCCTTCAACTCCGCGCCCCCGTTCAAGGGCACCACGAGGTTGATCTCGCCATAGGGATGACCGTGATACTGCCCGCGCAGCACGTCGTGGTCGTCCTCTTCCTTGAACTGGCGTGGAGCAGCGCTGTTCATGTAGACCGCCGTGAGGCTGAACTGGAAGGTTTCGGCAGTCGGCTCGATGATGCGGCTGCGGCGGTAGTTCGGGCCGTCCACATCCTGGTTCGCCGCCCAGCCCTCCTCAACCCCGATCTTGATCAGACGAGAGAGATCCCGATAGAGCGCGCTGCTTTCGCGGTACGTCTCGTTGAGCCAGCGCTCCATATCGGCCCCGGGCGTCATGTCCTTCGCTTCGCGGAGAAAAGAAATGCTCCGCTGGATCAGTTCTTCTCGACTCGCCATGACGATCTCCTCCGTTGACTGTCTCTTACGCGTCCAATCCCAAGAACGTCGCGAACTCATCCACATGCGCCCGCGGCATCAATCGCTGCCCCTCGACTGCGGGCTTCCCGACCGAAATGCCGCACACCACCAACTGCTCCTCCGGGATCGAGAGCAGGGGGCGCAAGATCCGGTGATATTTCGAGAACGTCTCCTGCGGACACGACTGAAGTCCGCGTCCCGCTGCGGCGAGCATCACGTTCTGGACGAACATGCCGAGATCAAGCCAGCTTCCAGCTTCCAGCCGGCGATCGATCGTCACGATCAGCCCTACGGGCGCTCCGAAGAACGTGTAATTCTTCGCGGTCTGCCTGCTTCTTGCCTCGGCATCGGCCTGGCGGATTCCCAGCGACCCGTAGAAGAGCCGCCCGAATTCCTGTCGTCGCTTCAGGTACGGATCAGGCAACTCGCTGGCGTAAAATTTGTATTCCGAGACGTGCTCGTCTCGGCATGTTTCATGCGCGTGCAGCAGCGCCGCCGAAACGTTGGTCTTGGCGGCGCCACTTAACACGTAGACATGCCAGGGCTGGATGTTCGCACCGCTTGGCGCGAAGCGCGCGACGTGGAGTATCTGCTCGATCGTTCGTCGCGGGACCGGAGCATCGCAAAGTCACGGCACGCGATCCGGCGGGTCATGATCGCGTCGATCGGGCTCTGCGCAGCGTCGCACGCCTCGCTCTGTCCGACTACAGCTGTTTCAGGTCCGCAAATCTCAGTCCGCATGACGCCCATGGGATTTACTCCGGTCCAGCAACGAAGGTCAGTTCGGCCAGGCCGAACCGAGAATGATCGAACAGAAGTTCTGGCGGACATAACTCATGTCCTTCAGCGCAAGGACATCGGCCTTCACGTTCCCGAACGTGGTCAGGGGCTTCTTGATGATGCCCTTGGCGAAGTGATCTATGATATTCTCCTTGAAGTTCGTCTCGCGGGGATGGTGGACGCAGACGTGGTCGCGCTGCTCACGCGTGAAATCGTGATAGGCGAGCCCCAGCACGTCCATTTCGACGCCGGCAGTCACCAGCGCGATGGTGGGTCGCATATGCTCGGGGATACCGGGCGTGGTGTGGAGCGCGATGGCGATCCACACGTCCTCGATTTCACGCTCCGGCAGGCCGTAGCTTTTCATGAAATCGCGCGCGGCATTGGCGCTGTCGACCTCGAAGCGCAGGTCGGGACTGGAATACTTCTCCGTGAGGCCCATGTCGTGGAACATGGCACCGAGGTAAAGCAGCTCCGGCTCGTACTTCAGGCCGAGGCGCTCGGCGGTGAGCGCGCCCCAAAGGAAGACGCGGCGACTGTGGTTGAGAGCAGGTCGTCCTCGGTATCGCGCACGAGCTGCGTGGCCGCGCGGGCGATGGCACTGTCAGGCAGGCGGATGCCGGCGATGATCTCGGACATGGAGCGCTCTCCTTGTTTGCGTAGCGGGCTGGTTGCTCGCCCCTATTTGCCAACCGGGCACCGCTCCGCACAAGAAAGGGCATCCCGCGCATCAGGACAGCCGCACGTCGTTTCCTGACATGACGCTTCGCACGGGTAGCAGGATCGCGAGCGTTGCCTTGCCGGGGAGCCGCGCGGTCTATTCCGGTGTCGCCCGCCGGAAGCTTGCGCGATATTGGATGGGGCTGACGCCGAGACGGGCGGTGAACACGATCCTCATCCGATCCGCCGAGCCGAAGCCGCAGTCGAATGCAACCGCCTTCAACGGCCGGTCGCTTCCCTCCAGCATCATGCGCGCCGCATCGATGCGGGCGCGCTCGATGAATTCGTGCGGCGTAATCCCGGTCGCCTGCACGAAATGCCGGGCAAGATTTCGGGCGCTCATCCCGACGACAGCGGCAAGGGACTCAAGCGAGTGGCGATCCCCGACGTTCGACATCACGTGGTCCTGGATACGGGCGATAGGCGATTCCGGATCGGCAGGCGCCGTGAGATAGGGGCTGAACTGAGACTGCCCGCCTTGGCGCTGGGCGACTACGACCAGCCGCTTGGCCACTTTGAGCGCCGTTTCCGCGCCGTGGCGCTGCCCGACTAGGGCCAAACCGAGATCTATTCCCGCAGTCACACCCGCCGCGGTGATCAGCCGCCCATCGCGGACATAGATCAAATCCGGTTCGACTTTTGCTCTCGGGAACCTGGCCGCCAGTGCCTGCGCATCCTGCCAATGGGTCGTGACACGCCGATCGTCCAGCAGACCGGCATAGCCAAGGACAAAAGCCCCGGTGCAGATCGATCCATAGAGGCTCGACCGCCACGGTAGCTCCTTGACCCACTGAAGCAAGTGCGGGTCGGGCTCCGTTTCAGGTGGGGTGGGCGTGCCGGCCACGAGAACAATGTCGAATCCACCCGTCGCCTCCTCAAGCGTCAGATCGGCAATAAGCCGTATGCCGTTCGAGGCGCGCAGCGGATTGTGGTGAGCAGCAACGAGTACGGGTTCATAGCGGTCGGCACCGTCGAGAAATGTGTTCGCCTCGCTGAGCACGTCCATCGGCCCGGCCACGTCCAAGGCCTGGACCCCCTCGTAGATGACTATCGCGACAGCTTGTACCGGCACCTTTGCTGCCTCTCCGATCAGGCGCCTTATTATGCATGTCGTTCACACGGTGCAAAGGCCGGACGGTGACTGGACAGGCGATCCTGTCGCGCCATCATCTCGGTGCTGCGTCGTTGTCGGGGATCGTCAACGCCCCGTCTTTGGAATCGACCACGAAGACCGCGAGCAAGCTGGCGGGCTCCGTGTCGCTCGCGTTCTCGCTCACCCTGTGATGTGAGCCTGGCGTTTCGTAAAAACCCTCGCCTGTGCGAAAGACCTGCGGAGCGTCATCGCCGACCTGGCTTCGGATGGCCCCGGACAGCACATAGGCGTAGATGAAGGCCGACGCTGCGTGGCGGTGAGGCAGCGATTTGCTCCCGGGCGGATAACTCACCAGGACAGCAGCCATTCTCTTTCCTTCAACGTTGGGCAGTGCGTGCTCGAAGACGAGCTTGACTTGCTCCCGATCCTGGGCGAACGCGGGCGAAGCTCCCGCAATGGCTACTGCTACGACCGCCAAGAACGTCGTTCGTAGCAGTTCTATTCCCTGTCTGGGCGTGATTTCTGAAGGGCGTAACAGCGCAGCTATCCGATTGGGGAATGCATTGATCGACATTATGACCTCTCCTCTAGTGAGACCAGGGCGAACCCGCGATCAAGTCGCAGGCGTTGGGGCTCTTGAACCCCGGCATGAAGCGTTCGCAGACCGCGGCGTTGACGGTGCCGTACGTGGTCGCCGGCTTGTGCGCAAAGCCGGCGAAATACTCCCGAACGAAGCCTTCCTTGAAATTCGTGCGGGGATATTTGGCAACGATCTCCTCGCGGAGCTCCGCGGGAAACTGGTCGAAGCCTACCCCGACAACATCGAGCAGAACACCTGAATTGAGGAGCGCGACCTCGGGACCCATGTACTTCGGAATGCCGGGGGTCGTATGCAGCGCGATCGCCTCCCAGACCCTCTGCACCTGGTCCTCACCAATATTGTGGGCGCTCAGAAACTGTCGGGCGGCGTTCGCGCCATCGACCTCGAAGCGTTCGTCCGGGCTGGAGAATTTCTTGATGAGACCGAGATCGTGGAACGCGGCCGCCACATACAGAAGTTCAGCGTCAAAACGCAGCTTCCTCTGACGGCCCTGCTCCACCGCAAACAGGAAGACCCGGATCGAGTGATTGAAGAGCAGATCGGTGGAATGCTCGCGCAGTACGTCTGTTGCCTCCTTTGCCAGCAAGGAATCGGGAATGACGAGAGCCTGGGCGGGAGTTCGGGATGGCATTTTTTATCCTTTCAAACAAGAATCGATGGGCTTGGCTGGCGCATCCGGACGCTTGAGCGCAAGAGGAGGCGCGAGATCGGTCAGTCCGCTCCGACCGCGAGCACGATCTTTCCTTTTGGCCGGGGCCGCGCGCCCTCCAGCATCAAGTGAGCCTGGCGCGCATCCGCGAGCGGCAACACCACGCCGACGTTCGTTCGCAGTTCTCCACCATCGACGAGGCGAGCGATTTCCGTCAGATACCGGCTCGTGACGTCGACCAAAAAGAAGGTGGCTTCCACGCCGTGCTGTTTTGCGAGATCCTGATCTGGACGGGACACTGTCGAGATCAGCTTGCCGCCTCGACGAAGGACCTCGAACGAGCGACTTTGCGTCTCGCCGCCGACGAGATCGATGACGGCGTCCGCATCCCGCACTTCCTCCTCGAAGCGCTGGCTCCGATAGTCGATCACTGTGTTTGCACCAAGGTTGCGCACGAAGGAAGCGTCGGCCGACGATGCCGTTGCGATGATCTGCACACCAGCATGACGGGCCAATTGGACCGCGTAGGATCCCACGTTGCCAGCCGCCCCGTGAATGATCACCGTTTGGCCCGCTCTGAGTTGCGCGTGGTCGAACAGTGCCTGCCATGCGGTGACGGCGATGACAGGAACGGAGGCGACTTCGGCATGACTGAGCGAGTTCGGCTTACCTGAGACCATCTCGACGGAAGCCAATGCGTACTCGGCGTAGCTCCCGACGAACCGCGGATTCGTAACACCGTAGACCTGCTCTCCTGCGCGTTCTTGCGAGACTCCGGGCCCAACGGCGACGATTTCACCTGAAAGGTCCGAACCCAGAGTGAGCGGGAGCGGCTGCGGCAACGCGCTCTTTCCGGCTCTGATCCAGCCGTCCCACGGGCCCACCCCGGCTGCTGCAACTTTGATCAGGACCTCGCCGGGCCCGGGCTCCGGACGAGAGAGGGCCTCGAACTGCATGACCTGCGGCGGTCCAAACTCATGTATGCGCCACGCCATCATCGTCGATCCGGTCCGCGCTTTCGTAACTTGAGTAACGATGCTGCTGGAGGCCATCTCACTCTCCTTGCGCTCAGCTCGTCGCGAGTACCGCCAACCACTCTCGGAGCCTTGCTGCGGTTTTCCCGGTTGTTTCCTCGGCCCAGGCCGGATTGCCCGTATGTCGCCATGGAGCCCTGCTTTGGACAACGGACAAGATCCTACGGATCAGGACAGCCGAACGTCATTTTCTGACAAACGGCCGCCGGAGAGTTCGCCGCGATAGGTTTCGACACGCTGGGCTCCGAGATCGCTGGTGAGGCGGTCCGATGGAGGACCGATCAGGGCCCGCCGACGAGCTGCGGCGCCAGGCCGACGTCTTCACCGACCTCGTCGAATTGCAGTCCAAGCTTGGCCGCGATCCGTCCGAGCGCCCCGCTCCGCGCGGTCGCGGCGAACGTGAGGTGCGTGGTCCCATACCGAAGTTTCTGCAGGAGCCGAGAGGCGACGACCCGCACGAATGACATAGGTTCTTAATCGATCGGCGACCGGCTTTCATCTGCGGTCCTGTTGCAAGAGTTCCATTTTGCAGTCGCCCCGTGATCGTAGGGAACAACCGCAATCCTGCAAGGCCTCGCAGTGCTCTAACCCATTTGGGTGATGTTGAAACTCCTACACTCCGTTATGCGTACGGGCTTTCTGACATGTGAGCGAGTAACAGCGATCTGGCTGAGAAAGGGTGTGTTTGGTGCCGACTGAGTTCAGTTCCACTAACCCCAATCACGCTAAATCAGGTGACCTCCTGCTTCTAGATATGGAAGTGCGGAGGTACGCGCGTGGATGGGAATGGCACGTTGCGACCTACTCAGGTAGGATTCTCATGCGAGGAAAAGTAAGAAGGCGAGTGGCAGCACGGTATGAGGCCGCAAGAGCGCTGTTTTTATTGCTCATGAGCACGTCAGCGGCCGCCACTCCAGATAAGTCGAGGCGACTATAGGATTTTTGGCTGGACACATCGACAAGTGATTTTCGCCTGTGAACATTCACGACACGATGCTCGATGGCAGTGACCGGCGGTCTCCGCCGATGCAAAGTGACTGTGAACTCGTGTCGACTTACCCTCTCCTGCGAAGCAGCATCCGCTCCAAGTGGATCGCAATTCACAACAGGTTGGCCAGCACCGCAACCAGTTGAGCCTGCCTATGTACGCCAGTCTTCACAAAAATGCTCTTGAGCTGGCTTCGCGCGGTCTCCTTTGCGATCCCGAACCGATCGGAGACGTTTTCCAGCGACTCGCCGAAAGCGAGTTGGGTCGCGAGCCTGGCTTCCGCCTCAGACAGGCGAAATGCCGCCCGCAGGGTCGCTTCAGGCGTCCGAGGCCTGGTGTCCGGGTCGATCAGGATGACGATGGCCTGGCAATCGGCCAGCGCGTTGGCCGTCGAATTCGAAAGTCTTGCGGGATACGCCAACACGGGTCGGCGCGATGCGCGAGGCAAAGCGATCGGAGCGGCCATTCCGCCTGTCGCACGCCACAACAGACCCTGAATGGCGCGGTGCAAGGCCGTGGTCGCCCCCGCATCTTTTGCAACCAGCTTGCCTTTTACAATTCGGACATCATCGACCAGAAGGAGTTCAGCCGACCGATTGGCCTTGAAGACATTGCCGTGGCGGTTGACCAGAACCACCGCGGTGCCGCTCATCTCGAAAGCTTCGAGCGCGCCGGCGGCAGCGGAAGCGCCCAGGGCGCGAGCAATTGCGGCGCCGGTTGAAAGCCGCCTTGATGTTCGCGCCAACGCATCCTTCTCCTCTACCGAAAAAGGTCCTTGATCGATCGTTCGCTGAATTGCCACGGCCCACAGATCATCGCCGCTGGCGACCTTGACGCCGGCGTACCAGCGTAGGCGATGTCGCGCCAAGAAGTCCCGGTAGAATGGAAGTCTGGCTATCGCATCCGCGCTATGGCCGTCGAAATCATCCGCGACCCCGCGTTTTGTAATGATCGGAACGGCGCGCATTCGCTCATCCCGCAGATGCCATCCATCCCGAAAATACTCATCCATCGCCCCGGAGACGGTTTCGGTATAGGGAACGTTCGGAAGGAGTCCGCCCGAGATGGGCATCAGCATCGCGCCCTGGCTCCCGGTGGCGACGGCTATGGAATCGAGCGCCTTCACCCAGCGCGTCGGGTCTAGTCCCGCCTCGACGAATTCCTGCTCGGCAAAGTCAAAATTCCAGGCGCGCACCAGCTCTCTCGTGACAACAGCGCTGCTTCATTGCCAGAATATCCCGGAAGCCGCGCGGTGGCAATTAATCCGGCTCTAAATAAGGACCCGTGTATCATTCAAACGGTTGCAGACGAACGCACCGAAATCCAACTTCACGTCGGCAATCCGGGCTAGAGCGGACTCGTTTTGCTCACCGTGAGTTCTTCTCAGTTTGACCCGGATGTATGGTCCGGCCGCGCGTCGCAAGAAGATTTCGTCGAATTGGCGGTGAGCG
>NZ_CAKZHY010000027.1 GCF_936928535.1 uncultured Bradyrhizobium sp.
TGCACTGATTTGGGAATCCCAAGTCGATTCAGACTAACCCCATCCCGCTTTAGCGCTTGCGCTCGGGGCCGCAGACCACGCCTGTCTTGACCATCGCGTCGATCTCCGACTTTGAGTAGCCGAACTCGCCCAGCACCTCCTGGGAGTGCTGGCTGAACTTCGGCGGCAGCCGGCGCAGGCTCGGCTTGCTGCGATCGAGCCGGATCGGCGAGGTCACGCCCTTGTACCAGTCCTTCTCGATGACATCGCCGCGGGCGATGGTGTGCGGGTTGGTCAGCGCCTGGTCGATCTTCTGCACAGGACCCGCAGGCAGGCCGGCGGCGAGCAGGCGATTGCACAGCGGTTCGGCCTCGTGCTGGCTGAACACGGCGGCAAGCTCGGCGCGCAGCGCCTCGCGATTGGCGATGCGGTCTTTGTTGCGGGCAAAGCGCGGATCGGTGCCGAGCTCGGGCTTGCCGATCTCCTTGGCGAGCTTGCGGAAGGTGCCGTCATTGCCGACGCCGATGAAGATGTTGTCGGTCTTGGTCGGGAAGATCGCGTAGGGCACGAGGTTCGGATGCTCGTTGCCGGTGAGGCCGGGCGGCTTGCCATGCATGAAATAGTTCGCGGTGTGCGGATGCATGATGGCAAGGCCAGTTTCGTACAGCGTCGTCTCGAGGAACTGGCCCTTGCCCGAGCGTTGCCGTTCGGACAGCGCCATCAGAATGCCGATCGCCGCGTAAAGGCCGGTGCCGATGTCGACCAGCGGCACGCCAATCCGCATCGGGCCGCTCTCGGGCGAGCCGGTTGCGGCGATCATGCCGGTCATGGCCTGGATGATGGCATCATAGCCGGGATTGCCGCCGCGCGGGCCGTCGGCGCCGAAGCCGCAGATGCGGCAATGCACGAGCCGCGGATATTTCTGGCTGAGCACATCGTTGCCGATGCCCCATTTCTCCAGCGTACCCGGCTTGAAATTCTCGATCAGGACGTCGGCCGTCTCCAGCATCTTCAGGAGCACGGCACGGCCGCCCTCGGAGGCGAGGTCGAGGCCGATCGAGCGCTTGTTTCTGTTGATGCCGATGAAGTAGGCGGCGTCGTCGTCGTGGAAGGGAGGGCCCCAGTCGCGCACCTCGTCGCCCGCGGGCGGCTCGACCTTGATCACGTCGGCGCCATGGTCGGCGAGGATCTGGGTGCAATAGGGACCGCCGAGCACGCGCGTGAGATCGATGACGCGCAGTCCGCTCATTGCACCTGTGGTGGTGTCAGTCATGCCTTCGCTTCCCCTGTATCGAATTTGATCACAGGCCTAGCGAGGTTCGTACGCGCCAGCAATGGCTTGTCGCGTGGGGCCGCATGCGTCGCCGCGCAATCCCGCGGCGTGGGAAATCTCGCGGAAGCGGCCGGCCCGAGGGGGATCCCGGGCCAGCCAATTCACCGTCGGATCAGACGACCGTCAGGCGAACGTCGACGTTGCCGCGGGTCGCATTGGAGTACGGGCACACTTCGTGCGCCTTCTCGACCAGCGCCTCGGCGTCTGCGCGGGACAGGCCCGGCAGCGAGACGGCGAGATCGATGTCGAGGCCGAAACCGCCGGCCGAGCGCGGGCCGATGCCGACGGTCGAGGTCACGGAGGCATCAGCGGGAACCTTCGGGCCGCCCTGCGAGGCCACGAACTTCATCGCGCCGATGAAGCAGGCCGCATAGCCGGCCGCAAACAGCTGCTCGGGATTGTTGCCGGCGCCGCCGCCACCGCCGAGCTCCTTCGGCGTGGTGAGCTTCACGTCGAGCGCGCCGTCGAGGGTGGCAGCATGGCCGTCGCGGCCGCCGGTGGCTTTTGCGCTGGTCTTGTACAGGACGTTCACGGACATTTTCGTCTCCTTGGGGGCTTCGGGTTAGGGTGCAATTCATATCGCAAACAATTAGATTGTGCGCAATCGATATTTGCATGCCTCACATTTAATTGTTCGCAATTGAATGTCCGGCTGGCCGGCCCCAGAATGGGGAAAATCCCGCGAGATTCTCTATGGCCCGGAAACTAGCGACCCTCGATCCGCAACGCCTCGACAACCAGATCTGCTTTGCGGTCTATTCCGCCGCGCACGCCTTCAACCGCGTCTACAAGCCGCTGCTCGACCGGCTCGGCCTGACCTATCCGCAGTATCTGGTGATGCTGGTGCTGTGGGAGCGCGACGACGTGCCGGTGAAGGAGATCGGCGAAAAGCTGTTTCTCGATTCGGGCACGCTGACGCCGCTGCTGAAGCGGCTGGAGGCCGCGCATCTGGTCAAGCGCACACGATCGAGCGAGGACGAGCGTCAGGTCCTGATCGCGCTGACGGCGCAGGGTCACGCGCTGAAGGAAAAGGCGCGCAGCGTGCCGCAGTCGATCCTGGCGGCCTCGGACTGCTCGGTGTCGGAGCTGGTCGCGATGAAAGACGAGATCGTCGCGCTACGGGATCGGCTGAATGCGGTGATTGGGGAGTAGGGGGCGGGGACAGGACGTCAGAGGCGTTTCTTGGCGAACGCGCGGCCGGATGCCGATTTCAGATACCTCTCGAATGCGACAGCCTGCTTCTCGTCGCTGAACGCGACATAGGTCTTGAGACGCCAGGGCAAGTATTTCGAGGTGTGAGGCACCTCGCCAGCGTTGTCTTTGCCAGTCGAGCGCGCAAGTCGTCAGTGATCCCGACATAGAAGTGCTGGGAGTCGAGGCTCTCAAGGATGTAGACGTATTTCACGGCGCACTCCCCGGTTGTCGAGGGGAGTTTACACCCGCTTTGGATTTGCTGAAGCCCGGCTTCGCCCTTCGGGCTACACTGCGGCAGCCTTCGCTAGCTTCGCTACGATGGAGCGGAGCTGGCTTGCCGAGCCGTAGCTCGCGACTGTTAACGATTACGGATAGAGCCCGCCGTCGCCCTTCGGGCTGTGGCGTGGCAGCCTTCGCTCTCTTCGCTACGAGGGACTTGCCAGGCTTGCCGAGCCGAATCTCGCGACTGTTAATGATTACGGATAGAGCCCGCCGTCGCCCTTCGGGCTATGGCGTGGCAGCCTTCGCTCTCTTC
>NZ_CAKZHY010000028.1 GCF_936928535.1 uncultured Bradyrhizobium sp.
ACCTGTACCCCCTCACCCGGATCGCAAGAGCGATCCGACCTCTCCCCGCAAGCGGTGAGAGGTAAAGAACTCACCTCGCCTCTTCAAATCCCGCCAACACTGAGGTCAGGTTGGCACCCAGAATATCCGAGAGATAACCGCCTTCCTGCACGAACACGGTCGGCAGGCCCAGCTTCGCAATGGCCTGGCCGATGCGGCGGAAACCTGATGTGGTGACGGCGAGCCCCTTCAGCGGATCGTGTTCGGAGGCATCGAGGCCGAGCGCGATCACGAGTGCGCCGGGCGCAAAGGACTCGATCGCCTTGCGCGCGACATCCATCGCCCGGATGTAGCCATCGTCACCGGTGCCGATGGCAAGCGGAATGTTGAGATTGGCGCCGAGACCGGGGCCTTCGCCGCACTCATGCGCGTAGCCCCACACGTAAGGATAATACGCCACGGGGTCGGCATGGATCGACACCGTGTAGACATCGGGCCGCGCGTAAAAAATGCCTTGCGTGCCGTTGCCGTGGTGGACATCGACGTCGAGGATCGCGACGCGCTCGTGCTTCAGGCGCAGATGCGCGGCCGCGATCGCGCTGTTGTTGAGGAAGCAGAATCCGCCGGCCATATCGCGATAGGCGTGATGGCCGGGCGGACGGCAGAGCGCGTAAGTGGCGTCTTCGCCGTCCATCACCATCTGCGCCGCGGTAACAGCAACATCCGTCGCCGCGCAGGCCGCAGCCCATGTGCCCGGCCCAATCGGAGCTGCGGTATCGGCGGTGTGCCAGCCGAGCTTGCCGACGATATGGCTGGGATAGGTCGCGGCGTGGCGCACGGGATGGACGTTGCCGATCATCTCCGGACCGGAATCGCCGAGCGCCGTCCAGGCATCCCAGGCTTCGCTCAGGAACGACAGATATTCCGGGCTGTGAATGCGTGCGCGCGGACCCTGGCCGAACTTGGTCGGCTCGACCAGTTGATGCTTGCCGTCCTTCAGCCCCCTCAGCAGGCGGTCGGCGCGCTCGGGGTGCTCGGTGGTGCGCTTGACGACCCCGCGAACCAGGAAGAATTGCGGATCGTGGCTGCGATGCAGTTCGGTATGGACGGCTTTCACTCAACACTCCGTGCTCTTCAACAGTGCCACAGAGTTTTTTGATCGCTGCGGCGGCCGGATGCAAGCAGGAAGAATGCCGGCCTCGCCAAGCCGTCCTGCGCCGCGTGCAGATCGCCCGCGAAACTCAGCAGCGCCCGCGTTGAAGACAGTGCTCGCGACCCTGCTGGTCGGTCCGGAATGACTCGATGAAGCCGCCCTGGCGCTGGGTGACGAAGACGGTCTTGCCGTCGCTGCCACCGAAGGCAAGATTGGTCGGCTCCTTGGCCCTCAGCGCAATCTCGCGCTCGACCACGCCACTCGGCTTCATCAGCGCAATCGTGCCCTTGAGAATGCGCGCGACATAGAGGCGGCCGGTCACGTCGGTACGCAGGCCGTCGATGCTGTCGGGCTGGAATGTCTTGACGAGCTTCGCATCGGTGAGTTCGGTGCCGCGGATGGTATAGGACCAGACCTGACCATTGCTGGACTCACCGACATAGAGCGTCTTGCCGTCGGGGCTGAGATCGATGCCGTTGGTGGTCCCCATCGGGCGCGGAGCCGACATGATCTGTCCTTGCACCACGCCATCGGCCCCTTTCGCGATGCGCCAGATGTGACCCTCCCGTCCCTTCCAGTTCGGATCGCTCGCATAGATCGTACCGTCGCGGGCGATGGTGATGTCGTTGGGCTGGTTCATCTCGTCGGAGTGAAACCAGATCGTCGGCTCGGTGCCGCCCTTCGGGATCGCAAAGATGTTGTGCTTCTTGTAGTCGGCGATGAACATCGTGCCGTTGCGATCGAAGCGGATCGCATTGCCGACGCTGCCCTCGGGAAGCTCAGTGAAGGCTTCAGACACCGCGGCGCCCGCGGGCAATCGGCCGATGGTACCGGGCTTGCCGAAATTGACGATGAAGAGATTGCCATCGAGATCGGCGGCGGGCCCCTCGATGCCGTGGGTATATTCGCCAGGAGGCGTGACCTGCACGCTTTCGAACAGCTTGGTCTCGGCTGCGAAGAGCGGCGTCGCGACGACGAGCAGAATGCTACGGCACAGGCACCAGAAAATCCTGCCGGATGTAATAGCCATCGTCGTCGCTGCACTCGCCATTCAGATAAGGATCGGCCGGCCTGAAGAATCGGCTGAAGCCGGGTTTGTCTACAGCGTTCCTTTGTGTCACGACGACGACCTTGGCAGCCGGTATTTCGCCGCATTCCTTGTTCGCTTTGCTGAAGAATTTGCGCTGCGGCAGGCCGAGCCTGATGCCCATCGGCGTCCCCGGAACCATCCTGGCAACAAGCAGATCCGCAGTGGTCAGCAGGGCCGCGTAACCGGGCTCGGTCTTCGGCAGGCTCTCGCCGCCGGGCGGCATCAGCTTTTCAGCGCCGATGCCGCGTAGCCGTGTGCGCAGTCTGCCGGAGATGGGATCGCCGGGGTAAATCCAGCCATCCTGCGACAGCATGAAGCGGAGCACGGTCGCATCCTTGTCGGCGTCCGACTGACCCGCCTTGAGGCCGAAATCGGAGTGGCAGCCGACGCAGTGCTTTTCAACGAGGTCCTTGCGCAGCGTGGTGAGCCTGACCTTGTTCTGTGGGTTCTTGGCAACGAAGGCAGCGAGCTGGTCGATCAGCGCCTGACCTCTGATATCGCAGGGCAATGGCGGCGGCGGGTCGCCCGCGGCACGATCGATGCGGATGATGGTCTGGTTCTTGTCCTCGACCAGCCAGATCGCACCGTCCTCCGCGACCGTCATGCCCACGGGCGCGCCTTGCGGCCGCGCGCCGTTGACGCGGTGCCAGCCGGCGATCAGCTCGTCGAACGGCGCAGCGCCGACATCGCCGGACTCGGTCTGGAAATTGTGGGTCGGATCGGCCGCACAGCTGACGTGATAGCGCACCGGCGCCGCAGCGGGCTTTGGAAAGCCGTGATCGTCGACGTCGTAGATCAGCACGCGGCTGCCGGTGGGGCGGTAGCCGTGCAGGCCGACCAGCAGCTTGCCCTCCAGCTCCGGGAACTTTGCGCCGTGATAGTACAGCATCGCGAGCGGCGCACCATGCGGCGGCAGCAGCGAGAACGGCTGCTTGTAGAGCGCGTTCGCGGTACAGAGCGATTTGTAGACGCCCGATTGCAGCACGGCTTTGAACTCGGGACTGGGCGTCGACAGATCGTAACAATAGGGCCAGCCATAGTGCCGGCCCTGCTCGATCGCGTTGATCTCCTCGTTCGGCTTGAAGATATCGGGCAGGTCCCGACCGTTCTCGCCTTGCAGGAAGGCGTAGCCAGCGTCGGGGAAGCTCGGATGCAATGCCAGCGCCAGCGAGTTGCGCAAGCCGCGCGCGTAGATGGTGTGAGCGGGATCGGGATCGCCAGGCTTCAAGGCCGGGAACACGCCCCCTGGCGGCGGCGTGAACAGCCAGAGCGCCGCCATGCCGGATGCGCCTTCAGCCGGTGCGCAAGGCTTCGTGATCGGCGCCGGCGCGATGCAATCATCGCTGTGGGCACCGACGTTGACGAACAGCCGCCCGTTCTTGTCGAAGACGAACTGCTTGAGCGGATGCGCGGCCTCGTCGAGCTTCGTCCCGTCGGGCAGCGTGATACGGCGGCCCGGCATGTGACGGATGATGGTCTCGACCGTGCTGCGCGGATTGTCGGCGAGCGGATCGAAGCGGAAGATCGTCTCGGAGGTCGAGGCATAGAGTTTCTTGTCCGGCCCGATCACGAGGCCGAACGGATATTCGACCCCGGTCAGGAGTTCCTTGAAGCGCTGGCCGCTGGCGGCGTGGGGGTCGAGCAGCAACAGCCGGCCATCGCTGTGACCCCAGCCGCCCATGTCGGCCACCACGAACAGATCACGGCCGGGCACCTGGATGATCGACCGCGGAAATTTCAGATGGTCGTCCTCGCTGCCGACGAGGCCGGCGCAGAAGCCGGCCTTCATGTCGATCTGGATCCTGGGAAAGGCGAGATCGCCGCTGCCACAGGTCTCCGTTCCGACCGCATAGCCGCTTTTCCGCAACGGATCGGACGCGGCCAGAGTAGCGAAGCCGAGCAGGACCGCGGCGACGGCGGCAGCTGCGCACAAGCTTCGGCGTCCATGCTGCAATGTGAGATGATTCACAGCGGCCTCCCCCGTTTCGGCTGAGGTTGTTCCATGCTGTGCAGGCGCCGTCCAGTTGAACATCACCTGCCTGTGATCAAACCCGTAAGCTGCGTCGTGCCGACCAACATCCGTAGATTCCCTTACCGGGCTCGACCTGAATATTTTTCGGCTCTTTCGGGTGGTACCGATGTGCCGTCCAAGTCGCTTTCCAGAGGAGGCGTTTATGGTTCAGATGTATTTCCACTGCTCGAACGCCGAAGGCACGCTGATCGATCGCTACGGCACCGCAGTCGCCAACCTGACGGAAGCGCGTGACCGCGCCGCCCAGATCATGCGCTCGATGATCGAGACGCCCGGCGCCGAAGACTGGCGCGATTGGGTGATCCACATCAGCGACGACGACGGCGAGGAGATCTTCGATCTTCCCTTCACCGCCATGCTCGGCAAGCCGCATTGAGGTGATGCCATGCTGTTCGCTTCATTGAGCCTGCTCCGCCAGCCCCTCAGCTTCGTCGCCAGCAAATGGCTGAAGCTGGTGCAAGTCGCCGGCAACCCGTACCGCCCCGAGCTGCACTACATGCGCGGCCCTGGCCCGAAATGGCACGCCAAATATCAGGCGAGCCGGCTGAATCGCGGGCTCTGAGTTCTTCGGCTTCGCCGCTCCCAAAAACTGGTCTTTCCACTCGTCATGCCCGGGCTTGTCCCGGGCATCCACGTTCTTGCACCTGCCCGAAGAACGTCATGGCCGCAACAAGCCCGGCCATAACGGAGGAGACAGGGTCACCTCCCCGTAAACTTCGCCTTGCGCTTCTCGACGAAGGCCTTGCGGCCTTCGACGGCATCGGCACTCGTTCGGATGGTGGCCTGAAGCTCGATCTCGCGGCGGAACTGCGCCTCGTAGCTACTGTGCTCGCTCTCCTCGACCAGCGCACGCGTCGCGACCAATGCGCGGGTCGGGCCATCGGCGAGGCGACGCGCCAGGGTCAGCCCCTCCTCCATCAGCCGCTCGTCGTCCACGACCTGCCGCACCAGGCCGATCTCCTGGGCGCGCTCGGCGGTGAGCGGCTCGTTCAGGAGCATCAACTCGAGCGCGCGCTGCCGGCCGATCAGCCGCGGCAACAGCCAGGTCGAACCGAGATCGGGCACCAGCGCAATGCGGCTGAACACTTGAATAAAATTGGCCGAACGCGCTGCAACAATCATGTCGCCGGCCATCGCCAGGCTGAAGCCACCACCGGCCGCGACGCCGTTGACGGCAACGACGACAGGCACACGGCACTCGCGCAAGGCCTTGAAGGCCGGCCAGTAGAAGCGCATGACCCCCGCGGCGAGGTCCTCGCCCAGCGCGCCGGCCGCCTTCAAATTCTGTCCTGAGCAAAATCCGCGCCCCGCGCCGGTGAGGATCAGCGCGCGAACCTCCTCGTCCCCGGTCATGTCGCCGACCGCTGTCGCGAGCGCGCCGAGCAGGTCCGGCGTCATCGCGTTCAGGCTATCAGGCTCGTCGAGCGTCAGGATCCCGACGGCGCCATCCCGCGCCTGTTTCACACCTGCCATGTCGCGTCTCCCTTTCGATGTTCTCGCTGGCGGCAATGTGCCATCCTTCGTGGGCTCCGCCAATTGCGGGGCGTCAGGGTCAGCGCAACAAGCCAAACCAAGCACAAGCGACATCATGCCTCATCATTTCAGCCTCAACCAAACCATCCGCAAACCTGCCGTCACATCCAAGGGCGGCATTGTCGCTTCGCAATCGCGGCGGGCGGCCGAGGTGGGAGCGCAGGTGCTGGCGGCCGGCGGCGACTGTGTCGACGCGATCGTGGCGACCACGTTTGCGCTGAACGTTCTGGAGCCATGGAATAGCGGCATCGGCGGCGGCGGCGCGATGGTGCTCTACCGCGCCAAGGAAAATCGCTACGAGGTGATCGACTACGGCATGTGCGCGCCGCAGAGCCTGCGCGCGGCCGATTATCCCATCACCGGAGACCGCGTCGCGACCGACCTGTTCCCATGGCCGCGGGTGAAGGACGATCGCAACGTTCACGGTCCCGCCGCGATCGCGGTGCCTGGTGTCGTTGCCGGGATGGAGGAAGTGCATCGTCGGTACGCCAGAATGCCGTGGAAAGAGCTGGTCGCTCCGGCGGCCGCGCTCGCCGGCGAAGGCCTGCTGGTGGACTGGTGGACCGAGCTGACGATCACGGGCTCGGCGGCAGACCTTCGCCGCTATCCCGCAAGCGCCGCGATGTTCTTGAAGGACGGCCTGCCGCCAAGCCCGCCCTGGAGCATCGAGGCCGAGATCCGGCTGCCGCAGGACAATCTGAAAGCGACGCTGCTGCACCTCGGCGAGGCCGGACCGCGCGACTTCTATCAAGGCGATCTCGCCAAGAGCATCGCGTCCGACATCAAGGCCGATGGCGGCTCGCTGTCGGTGGAAGATCTCGCCGCGTTCCGCGCCCATTTGCGCGAGCCGCTGGCGATCCCCTATCGCGGCGGCAAGGTGCTGGCGACGCCCGAGCTCACGGCCGGGCCAACCATGGCGCACGCCCTTCGCCTGTTGCAGGAGAGCCTGAAGCCGGCGAGCGCACCCGACGCCGCGACCTACGCCGAATATGCGCTCGCTCTGCAGACGGCCTTCCGCGAGCGTCTCAAGGACATGGGCGATGCCGACGGCAAGCGCTCGCTCGGCGCGGAATACCTCGCGCCGGCCTGCACCACGCATTTCTCCGTGGTCGACCGCGACGGCAACATCGCGGCGGTGACGCAGACGCTGCTCTCGTCCTTTGGCTCGAAATATGTGACGCCGCATACCGGCATTCCCATGAACAACGGCATCATGTGGTTCGATCCGAATCCGGGCACCACCAATTCGCTCGCGCCTGGCAGGCGCTGTCTCTGCAACTACACACCCGTGATCGCCGAAACCAAGGACGGCAAGCGCCTCGCGGTCGGTGCCTCCGGCGGCCGCCGCATCCTGCCCTCGGTCCTGCAGCTCGTGTCCTTTGCGATGGACTTCGGCATGGACCTCGATGCCGCCATCCATCAGCCGCGGATCGATTGCAGCGAAGGCGCGATCGTGCTCGGCGACACCAGGCTGCCGGCGGAGACACGCAAGGCCCTCGCCGCGCGCTTCGATTACAGGGAGGCGCCGGTGCAGACCCTGCCGATGAAGTTCGCCTGTCCGAGCGTGGTGATGCGCGATCGCGACACCAATTCCGGCGCGGTCGAGATTTTCCAGCCCTGGGCCGACGCGGTGGCGGAGGGCTGAAGGATTGAGCGAACGCGCTCTCGCTGTGGTGCTGCACCTCTCCCGCTTGCGGGAGAGGGAGCGCATTTGCGTTGTAGCAATCGCGTACTAGATCCCCAGCCGATCGCGGACACGGCCCGCGATCACGGCCGTGGTCACGCCCACCGGCCAGAACGCATGCATCGGGATCGGCTTGACGCCCGTGATGGGCATGTCGATCTCGGCCTTGGCACCGCCGATCAGACGACGTGCGAGCTGCGCGCCCATCGCGGTGGAGAGCGCAACGCCGCGGCCATTGCAGCCGAGCGAGATCAGGACGCTCTCCGCGGGCTCGTGCACGTGCGGGTAATGATCCCCGGTGATGGCGAGCCGGCTGTTCCAGCCGTGGGTCCAGGCCACGCCCTTGAGCTGCGGCCATAGCCGTTCCGCGTAGCGCATGAGATAGGCGACGTCCGTTGGCGACTTGATCCAGCGCATCGGGCCGCGACCGCCCATCAGCAGGCGGTTCTGTTGATCGATGCGGTAATAGACGGTGATGTGGCCGCTCTCGTAGAGCACGGGCCGCATCGGCATGATCGAGCGGGCGACCTCGTCGGAGAGCGGCGCAGTGGCGGCGATCGAGGAAAACACCGGCACGATGGTGCGGCGAAGCGCGGGCCAGAGATCATCGGTAAAGCCGTTGGTTGCGAGCAGCACCTTCTCGGCATGCACGACCGCGCGCGGCGTCTCGATGCGCCAGCGAGCGCCGTCGCGGCGAAGCGACAGCGCCGGCGTTTCGCCGTAGACTTTCGCGCCTGCCGACATTGCCGCACGCGCGAGCCCGCGGGCGTAGCTGAGCGGATGCAGGTCGCCGCCGCGCGTATCCAGCATCGCGCCGATGTAGCGATCCGTGCCGGTCATCTCGCGCAATTGCTCGCGATTGAGATACGACACCGGCATGCCGCGGCGGATGCACTGCTGCGCGGTCTTTTCGATCGCGGCGGCGCTAGCCTCGTGATACGCGGCGCGGAGCGTTCCGTTCTGCCGGGCCTCGCACGGGATCTGGTAGCGGCGGATCAGATCGTGGGTGAAATTCGTCGTGCCATAAGAGAACTCGATCATGCGGCGACCAAGCTCAGGGCCGAAGTCCGCTTCGATCTGGTCGGGGTCGTGCTTCAAGCCGGGATTGGTGTGGCCGCCATTGTTGCCGGACGCGCCCCAGCCCGGCTCCTGCGCCTCCAGCACCAGCGCCTCGACGCCCTGCTCCGCCAGATGCAGTGCCGTGGACAGGCCGGTGTAGCCGCCGCCGATGATCGCGACGGAAACGCTTTTGTCCGCATCGAGCGGCGGGGTCGCAACCGGCGCGATGGCCGTGTCGGCATAGAGCGATGGCGGCAGAGGCAGGCGCGTCATTATATGAGCCCGGTCAGAGCGGATGCAGCACGCGGCGCAAGAAGTCCTGCGTGCGCGGATGCTGGGGCTGGTTGAGCAACGTCTTCGCCGGCCCCTGCTCGACGATGACACCGCCGTCGATGAACAGCACGCGATCGGCGACGTCGCGGGCAAAGCCCATCTCGTGGGTGACAACCACCATGGTCATGCCATCGTCGGCGAGCTTGCGCATGACACCGAGCACATCGCCGACAAGCTCGGGATCCAGCGCCGAGGTCGGCTCGTCGAACAGGATCGCCTTCGGCTGCATGGCGAGCGCCCGCGCGATCGCGACGCGCTGCTGCTGGCCGCCGGACAATTGCGGCGGATGCGCATCGGCCTTTTCGGCGAGGCCAACCTGAGCAAGCAGTGCGCGACCACGCTCCAGCACCTGAGGGCGCGGCTCTTTCTTCACGAACAGCGGCCCCTCGACCACGTTCTCCAGCACCGTCCGATGCGGGAACAGGTTGAAGCGCTGGAACACCATCGAAACCTGGGTGCGGATGTTCACGATCGACGGCGCATCGCGGTCGACCTTCAGGCCTTCGACGCTGATGTCGCCGCGGTCGTAGCTTTCCAGCCCGTTGATGCAGCGCAGGATGGTGGACTTGCCCGAACCCGACGGGCCGATAATGCAGACCACCTCGCCCTTCTCGACGTTCGCGGTGATGCCCTTGAGCACCTCGACCTCGCCGAAGCTCTTGTGGACGTCGGTGAGCTCGATCATTTCTTGCCCGCCCGCTTCTCGAAATGACGGACCAGCAGGATCAGCGGGATGCTCATGGTGAGATACATCAGCGCCACCAGCGTGAACACGTTGGTGTTCTTGAAGGTCGAGGACGCGATCAGCTTGCCCTGCAGGGCAAGTTCGGCGACCGTGATGGTGGAAGCTTGCGAGGAATCCTTCAGCATCATGATCATGACGTTGCCGTAAGGCGGCAGCACGATGCGCACCGCCTGCGGCAGCACCACGCGGCGCATCGTCAGCCACCAGCCCATCCCGATCGACTGCGCCGCCTCGATCTGGCCCTTGTCGATGGCCTCGATGCCGGCGCGGAAGTTTTCCGCCTGGTAGGCCGAATAGGCGATGCCGAGCCCGAGGATTGCGGCCTGCAAAGCGCTGAGCGTCACGCCGAGATCGGGCATCACGAAATAGAGATAGAACAACAGCACGATGATCGGGATGCCGCGGATCACGTTGATCAGGCTGGCGCTGAGCATCGAGAGCGCCTTGATGCCGGAGACCCGCATCATCGCCCAGATCAGACCGAGCACCGTCGAGAGCAGCAACGAGCCGATCGTGACGATGATCGTCAGCGCAACGCCGTTCATCAGGATCGGGAAGAACTCGGCGGCGTCGTGCCAGAAGCCTTTCATCGGATAGTCCTACGAGCGCTTCATCAGCCCTGCGCCTTCTGGCCCCATTTTTCGAGGATCTTGCCGATGGTGCCATTGGCCTTCAGCTTTGCCAGCGACGCGTTGATCTTGCCGAGCAACTCGGTATCGCCCTTGCGTACGCCGATGCCGACCGAGCCGACCGTGACGGGCTTGTAGCCGTCGACGAGACGCACCTCGGGGAATCCACCCTGCTTCAGATTGTAGGCAAGGATCGGATAGTCGGCATAGCCGGCCTTGAGGCGGCCGGTGTTCACGTCGCGCAGGATGTCCGGAATGGTGTCGTAGGCCTTCACCTCAGCAAACAGGCCGGACTTCTTTAATGCATCGACGAAGGCGGTGCCGACTTGCGCGCCTACGGTCTCGCCCTTCAGATCATCCTGCGTGGCATAAGCCTTGGTGTCGCTCTTCGGGACCACCAGGCCTTCGCCATAGGTGTAGATTGGATCGGAGAAGTCGACGACCTCCTTGCGCGGCGCGGTGATGAACATCGCGGCGGCGATGATGTCGATCTTGCTCGAGGTCAGCGACGGGATCAGCGCCGAAAACTGCATCGGCTCGATCTGCACGTTGAAGCCGGCGTCCTTGCCGATTTCGGTGACGAGATCGACCATGATGCCCTGAATGGAATTGGTCTTGGTGTCGAGGAAGGTGAAGGGAATGCCCGTCGGGGTCGAGCCGACCTTCAGCACCTGCTGCGCGGAGGCCGGCGTCACCGCGGCAATTGCCAGCGCCGCGACCGCGGCCAGACCAAAACGCTTCATCGCATCCCCCTCGGGTCCGACCGATGGCGGCGCTCGCGCATGTCGTGATCAGACGTTGCGGGCCAAGCCGTTTCGGCCTATTTTCACCAATATGAAAATTTGGTCACACTTTCGCGGATCATGCAAGCGGTTTTCATGCACATGAAGGAAGCGGTTTGACGTGAGCGGTGGCAAAAGAATGCGCAAGCCGGCCCCGCCAAAGCCGGCCAGGAATGGCAACACGCGCGGGAAGAAGGCTACCGCGAAGCCGACGGAGCCCGCAATGGACGTTGCGGTCGGCCGTCGCATCCGCGATCTGAGACGCGTCAGGCAATTCTCGCTCGAAACGGTCGCCGCGCGCACGGATCTGTCGATCGGCTTCCTCAGCCAGATCGAGCGAGGTCTGTCGTCGCCATCCTTGCGCGTGCTGGCCACCCTCGCCGACGAGCTCGGCGTCGGCATCGCCGCATTGTTTGGCGCGAGCCCGAATGCCGACGGTGCATCGGATCAGGTCGTCACGCGCGAGCTGCAGCGGCCCGAACTGAAGCTCTGGCGCACCGGCGTCTCCAAGCAATTGCTGAGCCCCGCGAGTGCCGACAACAAGCTCAACCTTTTCCTCGTGCATCTGGAGCCAGGCGGCTCCACCGGCGACGAGCTCTACACCCATGACGGCGAGGAAGCAGGTCTCGTGCTCGAAGGCGAGATGATGCTGACGGTGGACAGCGAGACGTGGTCGCTGAAGACGGGCGACAGTTTTAGATTTGCCAGCCGCCGGCCGCACCGGTTTTCGAATCCTGCGCAGGATGCGAAGGCGGTCGTGCTATGGGTGAATTGTGTGACGGGGACGGGGTAGCTCGCGGTCATTCCGGGGCGGCTCGCAAGAGCCGAACTCGGAATCTCGAGATTCCGGGTTCGATGCTTCGCATCGCCCCGGAATGACAGAGTCAGCTACCCAAACCGATGCTGATACCGGTCCACCGTCAGCTCACTCACATCCACCTCAGGCTTCTTGCCTGACAGCATGTCCGCGAGCACGCGCGCGGAACCGCAGGACATGGTCCAGCCAAGCGTGCCGTGACCGGTGTTGAGGTGAAAGTTGGCGTATTGCGTCGGGCCGATCACGGGCGGGCCATCGGGCGTCATCGGGCGCAGGCCGCTCCAGAACGTCGACTTGGAGAGATCACCGCCGCGGGGGAACAGATCGGTCACGGAATGATCGAGCGTGGCACGACGGGCGCTGTAGAGCTTGGTCGAGAAGCCCGAGATCTCCGCGGTGCCGCCGACGCGGATGCGGTCGCCGAGACGCGTGATCGCCACCTTGTAGCTTTCGTCCATCACGGTCGATTCCGGCGCACCGGAGGCGTCCTTGATCGGCACGGTGATCGAATAGCCCTTTACCGGATAGACCGGCAGCGCGATGCCGAGCGGCGCGGCCATTCGCGACGAATAGCTGCCGAGCGCGAGAACATAGCTGTCGGCCTGCAACAGGCCGGCGCTGGTCGCAACGCCGCTGACGCGTCCGCCGTCGGTAAGGATGCGGTCGATACCAGTGTTGAACAGGAAGCGCACACCAAGCGCCTGGGCGTGCTTGGCCAGCGCCTGCGTGAACATGTGGCAGTCGCCGGTCTCGTCCTGCGGCAGGCGGAGGCCGCCGACGAATTTTTCCTTCACGCTTGCAAGCGCCGGCTCGACCGCGATGCAGCCTTCGCGGCTCAGCGTCTCGTAAGGCACGCCGTACTGCTTGAGCACGGCGACGTCTTCGCCGGTGCCATCGAGCTGGGCCTGGTAGCGGAACAGCTGCAGCGTCCCCTTCGAGCGCTCGTCATACTGGATACCGATGTCGCGGCGGAGATCACGCAGGCTATCGCGGCTGTACTCCGCGATCGGGATCATCCGGCTCTTGTTGACCGCGTAGCGCGCGCTGGTGCAGTTGCGCAGCATCTTGAGCAGCCAGACCCACATGACAGGATCGAGCTTCGGCCGGATCACCAGCGGGCCGTGCTTCATCAGCAGCCACTTGACCGCCTTCACCGGCACGCCGGGGCCGGCCCACGGCGATGAGTAGCCGGGCGACACTTCGCCGGCATTGGCAAAAGAGGTCTCCAGCGCCGGTTCGGGCTGACGGTCGACGACCGTCACCTCGTGGCCGGCGCGGGCGAGGTAATAGGCAGAGGTGACACCGATGACACCGCTGCCGAGGATCAGAACTTTCACGCTTGGTCAAACTCCCGCGGCATCACGCTCGCCGCTGCAAGATAAAACTTCACAGCGGCGAGAGCAATTATCAGGCCACCTTCTTGATGGCGTCGCCGAGGATCGAGACCATCTGGTCGATGTGGCTCTTCTCGACGATGAGCGGAGGCGACATCGCGAAGCTGTCGCCGCTCATGCGCAGGTAAAGACCGGTGTTGAAGCAGTCGACCATGACGTCGTAGCCGCGCGCACCGACGGCGCCGTCACGCGGCGCCAGCTCGACCGCGCCCATCAGGCCGCAATTGCGGATGTCGACGACATTCGGCAGGCCCTTCAGCTGATGCAGCGCATCGCGCCAGTATTCGGCCATCGTCGCGCCGCGGGTAAGCAGGCCTTCGTCCTTGTAGATGTCGAGCGTGGCGATACCGGCGGCGCAGGCGGTCGGATGCGCGGAATAAGTGTAGCCGTGGAACAGCTCCATCGCGTTCTCCGGGCCGACCATCATGCCGTCATGAACCTTGCGGCTGGCGAACACCGCGCCGCAGGGAATGGTGCCGTTGGTGATGCCCTTCGCCGTCGTCATCAGGTCCGGCGTGACGCCGAAGAAATTGGCGGCGAACGGCGTGCCGAGACGGCCGAAGCCGGTGATGACCTCGTCGAAGATCAGGAGGATGCCGTGCTTGTCGCAGATCTCGCGCAGGCGCTGCAGATAGCCCTTCGGCGGTGGCAGCACCGCGGTCGAACCCGGCACCGGCTCGACGATGACGGCGGCAATGGTCTCGGCGCCGTGCAGGCCGACCAGACGCTCGAGATCGTCGGCAAGCTCGGCGCCATGCTCGGGTTGATCCTTGGCAAAGGCGTTGCGGGAGAGATCATGGGTGTGGCGGATATGGTCGACGCCGGGAAGATGCGTGGCGAAGGCGCGGCGATTGGCGACCATGCCGCCGACCGACATGCCGCCGAAGCCGACGCCGTGATAGCCGCGCTCGCGGCCGATCAGGCGGGTGCGGCTCGACTGGCCGGTGGCGCGGTGATAGGCCAGCGCGATCTTCAGCGCAGTATCGACCGACTCCGAGCCGGAGTTGGTGAAGAAGATACGGTCGAGGCCCTTGGGCGCGATCTCGGCGAGACGCTCGGCGAAGTCGAACGCCAGCGGATGGCCCATCTGGAAGGTCGGCGCGAAGTCCAGCGTCATCAGCTGCCGCTCGACCGCGGCGGCGATCTGCTTGCGGCCGTGGCCGGCATTGACGCACCAGAGGCCGGCGGAGCCGTCGATCACCTTGCGGCCGTCGACAGTGGTGTAGTGCATCCCCTCGGCCGAGGAGAACAGCCGCGGCGCCTTCTTGAACTGACGGTTGGCCGTGAACGGCATCCAGAACGAGTCGGTCTTGATAGTGTTCGGAATCTGATGAAGGGTCACGGGCCACGCTCCTCTGCTGACGCCATAGCAGAGCCACGGTTCCGATAGCCCAACAAGTCCTTTTCTGGCGACCTGCAAACCATTGATTTCCCTGGGGCAGCCGGTCCATATTTGCGCGATCCGCAACACCTGAAACAGGGCCAGGGGCATGAGCGTCGACATCGGTGGACGGCTGCGATTCATCCGGGCGCGCCACAAGCTGTCGCAGCGCGAGCTCGCCAAGCGGGCCGGCGTCACCAATTCGACCATTTCGCTGATCGAATCCAACCAGATGAACCCGTCGGTGGGCGCGCTCAAGCGCATCCTCGACGGCATCCCGATGGGGCTCGCCGAGTTCTTTGCGCTGGAGCCGGAATCCAGGCGCAAGATCTTCTACCGCGCCGAGGAGCTGACCGAAGTCGGCAAGAAGCCGATCTCGTATCGGCAAGTCGGCGACAATCTGTTCGGCCGCAGCCTGCAGATCCTGAAGGAGTGCTACGAGCCCGGCAGCGATACCGGACGCGTGCACCTCGTTCACGACGGCGAGGAAGGCGGTATCGTGATCTCAGGCAAGTTAGAGGTCACCGTCGAGGACGAGCGGCGCATCCTCAATCCCGGTGACGCCTATTATTTTGAAAGCCGCCGCCCGCATCGCTTCCGCTGTGTCGGCGGCAAGCCGTGCGAGGTGATCTCGGCCTGCACGCCACCGACGTTCTGACGGGCGACCACGACATCCGCAATGATACGGAGCACCGGCATCTTTCGGTGCTTGAGCCAGCTCAATTTCTGTGGGCCGGACCGCTCTATATTACGAGACGTAGCCGAGCAGCCTCGCGCAAAGGTGTTGAGGTTATGGCCCCGGACTCCTAGGCACTCCGGGGCCGCTTCGTCACAGGGCAAACAGATGAAGATCACGCTCGCCAACGCGGAAGCTGCGCTCGATGAAGTCCAGCGCGATGTCGACAAGCTCCACTCGCGCGAACTGCGCAAGGCGATCGAAGACTACATTGAAAAGCAGAGAGAGCAGATCAAGGCCCTCCGCCGGATGATGCACTAACCGGGCCACCAGGGCGGCCGCGACACCCTGAACCAAAGCGACGACAGGGGCGACCAAGGAGCAGATCCGAACCTGCTTCGACCGAGATCCGCCATGTCCGCGCCAGTGCGCCTTGCGCTGCTTGCAGCCGCGCTGCTTGCTCCTGCCACCGCCAATGCCACCTCGGATCCCGCCAGCAGCAGCGGATCAACGGCGATGATGTTCTGCACGCAAAACTCCGACGGAAGCAAGATCGAGGGTGGCACCAGCAAATTTTGCAGGGACAACGGCTACGACAAGCTCGTCGCCGCGGTCGAGGCATCGTTTGCGGCGGCGGTCGGCAAGGCGCCGACCAACGTCCGACCGCTGTTCAAGCGCGACCAGGTCTGGTTCAACGAGATGATCCAGGAAGCCGCCTATACCGTCGAGGAAGCCGGCGAGGACGAGCTGCGCCAGAACATGACCGATGCGCTGCGCCGGCGTGCGGACGCGCTCGATGACCTCGCGCGCGGCTTCGGGCGCAGCGGCCTGACCGGAGCCTGGGCCAACGCGTTCGGCGGCGTCACCGTCACAGCGACCGAATCGGGCGTCTATCGCCTCGATGCAGACCTGAGCTCCGACTATGGCAGCGACAAGCATTGGCAATGCAAGCTCAAAGCTACCGTCAAGCCGAGTGCGGACGGCTGGCTCTCCGGCGTCACGACGCCGACGCAACCATCGGAGCCCGGCGCGAAACCTGCCGATCCGCTCTCCATCAAATTGCGCCGCCAGGGCGAAACACTCCGTGTCGTGCTGCTTGCCAACGAAGAGCAATGGTTCTCCTCCAATGATCCGGATTGCGATCACCCCGGCCAGGTAACTGGCACCTATTTCGCGCGCGGCAGCCGGAATGGGACCGACAAGACCAATACCGACTTCGTGGCGCCGACCTTCGACTGCATGCGACCTGAAACGGCGACCGACGAAGAGATCTGCGCCGACCCGAATCTGGCCACGAACGACCAGCGGCTGAACCGGGCCTGGAAAGCATTGCTCCCGCGCCTCGACGATGCAACGCGACGCGCGCTGACGGACGACCAGCGCCACTGGGTGAGCGCCCAGGCGCTGCAATATCCCGAATTCCTGCATCCCGCATGGGAGAAGCAAACCTCGGCGATGCATTACACGGTATTCGGACGCGACCGTCTCAACAGCCTGCAGCGCGAGCGCATCGCGCTGCTCGAAGGCTTTGACGACAAGCGGGTCAGTCTCGCCGGCACCTGGCTCGCCTATAATGCAATCATCAGGATTACCGTCGACAAGGACGGCGCGGTCGACGCCCAGGGCTGGAAGTGGTCGCAGGCCGACTGGAAGGGCGGCTGCGACTACGAGATCAGCGGCGACGTCAAGGGCGGCGCTTTCCATTCAAGCGAGCGGCGCAAGAATCCGGACACGCTGGAGCGCGATCACGCCATGCTGGTCGTCAACCGGCTCGACGATTTTTTTGCCAAAAAGCGCGAGGGCAAGAACGACAACGACGATGACGAGCCGAAATGCAAGCGCAATGCCACGATCTCCTCGACCGCACGGCTGTTTCCGGTGAAGCCGTCCGACGACGTCGACCATCCCGCAGGAGGGATACGATAAGCGCGATGCGATCCTGATAAATCGCATCGCGCTTCGACGTTATCGACTTGCCGGACCTCAGGTCTGCGTCAACAGATCTTCGATCCTGATCGGAAAGCGGCGCACCCGCACGCCGGTCGCATGCCAGACGGCATTGGCGACCGCGCCGGCACTGCCTGTGATGCCGATCTCGCCGACACCCTTGATGCCGAGTGCATTCACATGCGGATCGTGCTCCTCCACCGTGATGACATCGAGCGGCGGCACGTCGGCGTTCACCGGGATGTGGTACTCGCCGAGATTGGCATTCATGATCCGGCCGCTGCGGCGGTCGGTGATGGCCTCCTCGTGCAGCGCGAACGACTGGCCCCAGATCATGCCGCCGAACAGCTGGCTCTTCACCAGATGCGGATTGACAATGCGTCCCGCCGCGAAGGCGCCGACCATGCGGGTGACGCGGATCTGGCCAAGCTCCGGATCGACCTTCACCTCCGCGAACACCGCGCCATGGGCATGCATGGCATACTCTTCCATCGCCGCCGGGTTTGGCGCGCCGGTGCCGCGCGCCTCGACCTCGGCGACGCCAGCGCGCGCGAGGATCCCCGCGTAGCTCTCGCTGCGGCCCTCGTCGTCACGCCGGATCAGGCGGCCATCGCGCGCGATCACGCCGGTATTGCCGGCGCCGAACAGCGGCGAGCGCTCGTCATTGGTGGCGAGGTCGGCAAGCTTTGCGATCACGGCCGCGCCAGCGCTGTGGATCGCAGCACCTGCGGTCGCGGTATGCGCCGAACCACCGGCGATGCCGGCATCCGGCAAGTCGGACGTGCCGGCCTTGAAGTTGACGCGGTCGATATCGAGGCCGACGGCGTCGGCCGCGATCTGGGCCAGCGCGGTCCAGGCGCCCTGCCCCATGTCATGCGCGCCGATCTCCATCGCGCCGCTGCCGTCACGGCGGATCGTCGCACGCGCTTCGGCCTGGAACATCAGCGCGGGGAATGTCGCGGTGCCCATTCCCCAGCCGACCAGAAGTCCGGCATCGTCGCGCATCTGTCGCGGCTGGAGCGAGCGCTCCGCCCAGCCGAAACGCGCCGCGCCCTGATCGTAGCAGGCACGCAGCGCTTTCGAGGAGAACGGTTTTCCCGTGATCGGCTCGACCTCGGCGTAGTTCTTCAGGCGGAAGGCGAGCGGATCCATGCCGCAGGCCCAGGCCATCTCGTCGATCGCACTCTCCAGCGCAATCGAGCCCGTCGCCTCGCCCGGCGCGCGCATGAACAAGGGCGTGCCGGTGTTGACGCGCACGGCGTCATGCGAGGTGCGGATCGCGGGCGCCGCATAGAGCGTGTGCGAGGCGTCGGCCGCCGGCTCGTAGAAATCGTCGAAGGTGCTCGACACGGTCCGCGCATGGTGATCGAGCGCGGTCAGGCGCCCTTCAGCGTCGGCCCCGATGCGCAAGCGCTGGCGCGTCGGCGCACGATGGCCGACCGGGCCATACATCTGCTCGCGGCGTAGCACGAGCTTGACCGGCCTTCCGGCCAGCTTTGCGGCCATGATGCCGAGGGCCGGCGGACCGGCCATGAGGCCCTTGGAGCCAAAGCCGCCGCCGAGGAACGGACTGCGGATGTGGATATTGTCGTGCGCTACCCCGAACAGCTCGGCAACGCGCGCCAACGACAGCATCAGTCCCTGGGTCGGCATGTCGATCTGAAGATTGTCGCCGTTCCAGTGCGCCACGATCGCATGCGGCTCCATGGCGTTGTGATATTGCGCCGGCGTCTCGTAAGTCGCGTCGATCTGCTTGTCGGCTGAAGCAAGGCCAGCTGCGACATCGCCATGATGATTTTCGGCGGGATTGCCGACGCCAACGACGGGGGGCACGTAACTCTCGCCCGCATCGAGCCCGACCAGCGCGGGCAAGATCTCATAGCGAGGCGCCAGCAGCACCGCGCCTTCTGTCGCCGCCTCCAGTGTCTCGGCGATCACGACGGCGATCGGCTGGTTGGCGTAGCGGACCTCGTTGCTCTGCAGCACCTCCATCCGGAACACGAATGGATTGGTCTTGATCTCTGGGTCGATCGCAAGCTCCGGCTTGTGATCCGGCGTCATGACATCGACCACGCCGGGATGACGCTTGGCGGCAGCGACATCAAGCGAGGTGACGCGGCCATGCGCGATGCTGGACACGGCGATCACCGCGAACAGCATGCCGGGCGGATGATTGTCGGCTGCGTAGGTCGCCTGCCCCTTGACCTTGAGCACGCCGTCGCGGCGGGTCAGCGGCTGACCGATGCTCGAGCCGTGACGGAGATGGGCGGGAGCGCTGGTGAGATTGAGCTCAGGCATGGATGGCTCCAGACGTCGAAGCAAAGGGGGAAGCCGGCAGCGCGGGGATGCGCGCGGGTGTCCCGGCTGCGGCAAGGGTCAAGGCGCGCACGACGATGCGCCGCGCCAGCTCGATCTTGTAGGCGTTGTCGCCGGATGGCTTTGCGTCGGTGAGCGCGCGCCAGGCGGCTTCCTGGAAGGCATCTGCGGTGGGCGCGACGCCCTTGAGGACATCCTCCGCCGCCCTGGCACGCCACGGCTTTGCTGCGACGCCGCCCAGCGCGAGCCGCGCCTCCGCGATCTTGCCGTTCTCGATCCGCAGCGCTGCCGCAGCCGAGACGATCGCGAACGCATAGGACGTCCGCTCGCGGACCTTGAGATAGCGCGCATGCGCGGCAAAGCCGCGCGCCGCAGGCGGAAGACGCACCGCGACGATCAGGTCGCCAGGTTCGAGCGCCGATTCACGCTCCGGCGTGTTGCCGGGCAGGCGATGCAATTCATCGAGCGCGATCTCGCGGCGGCCCTTCGGGCCTTCGATCTCGATGATGGCGTCAAGCGCGAGCAGCGGCACGCAGAAGTCTGACGGATGCGTCGCGATACAGCTCTCGCTCCAGCCGAGCACGGCATGGGTGCGATTCTCGCCGTCGCGGGCGTCGCAACCAGAGCCGGGCTCGCGCTTGTTGCAGCGGCTGGCGGTGTCGTAGAAATACGCACAGCGCGTCCGCTGCAGCAGATTGCCGCCGACGGTCGCAGCGTTACGCAATTGCGCCGACGCGCCTGATAGCAGCGCTTCCGCGACGGCCGGATAGGTCTTCGCGAACTCGGCATCATGCGCAAGGTCGGCATTGCTGACGAGTGCGCCGATCCGCAGCGAGCCGTCCGCGAGGTGCTCGATTCCGTCGAGGCCGTCGAGATGGGTGACGTCGACCAGGCGATCCGGGCGGCTGACATTGCCCTTCATCAGGTCGAGCAGATTGGTGCCGGCGGCAAGATAGGTCGCGCCCGGCTGGGCGGCGGCGGCAACGGCTTCAGCGACCGTGGCGGGCCTGACATAATCGAATTGTTTCATGCGGAACGCCTCTGGTTGGTTTCGTCGGCACCGGCCTGTGCCTCGAGCACGGCATCGACGATGCCGGCATAGGCGCCGCAACGGCAGAGATTGCCGCTCATGCACTCGCGGATGCGTTCGGGATCGTTGCCGGCCTGGGCCTCCTGCATCATGCCGATCGCGCTCATGATCTGGCCGGGCGTGCAGAAGCCGCACTGGAATCCGTCATGGGCGATGAAGGCGGCCTGAACGGGATGAAGCTGGTCGCCGCGCGCGACGCCTTCGATGGTGAGGATGTCGGCACCATCGTGGCTGACGGCGAGCGCAAGGCAGGAATTGATTCGCTTGCCGTCGACGAGAATGGTGCAGGCGCCGCATTGGCCGCGGTCGCAGCCCTTCTTGGTTCCGGTCAAATGGAGGCGCTCACGCAGGAGATCGAGCAGCGTGACGCGCGGATCGTCGAGGACGAAGTCGCGCCGCGCACCGTTCACGGTGAGGCTGATGGAGTGGTTCATAAAAGGCTCCGATCAGATATGGACATGGCTCATCGCGCAGCGCGCCACCGCCGTGGCCGCCGTCGATATCGCGCCGCCCCGGACATATTCCGGGCCGACAACCGCGAAGATACGGAGGCACCCTCCGTTTAACAAGAGCTGCGGGAAAATATCTGGAATTCGTCAAAAGCCCGTGCAGTGACAACGCGATGCAGCCCTGCAAGGTTCAACAAGGGTTCAATCTAACCAATTCGTGATCTACATTGCAGGCATGGACGACCAGACCGACCAGACCCGAAAGCCCCGCGCCGACGCCGTGCGCAACCGCGAGCGCGTGCTCGAGGCGGCCAAGGTCGTGTTCACTGCGGGCGGCCCGGAGGCCAGTCTTGAAGCCGTGGCAAAACGCGCCGGCGTCGGCATCGGCACGCTCTACCGGCATTTCCCGACGCGCGAGGATCTGTTCGAAGCGGTCTACCGACGCGAGGTCGAGCAGCTCAGCGAGCTGGCCGAGCAGTTGAAGAATGCCAAGGATCCGGTCGACGCACTCCGGCGCTGGCTGCGGTCAGGTGTCGAATTTGTTGCCACCAAGAAAGGCATGGTGGCAGCCCTGGCACTCGCAGTGCAAAGCGGGTCGGAGCTACATGCCTTCTCCTTTGAGCGCCTGACCAAGGCGATCTCCTCGCTGCTCGATCGCGCAGCCGCGGCTGGCGCGATGCGCGCCGACATCAGTCCCGAGGACCTGCTGCGCGCGTTCTTCGGCATGTGTTACATGCACGATCAGCCCGGCTGGCAATCCTCGGTGCTGCGGATGCTCGACGTGTTTGTCGACGGCCTTCGCGTGCAGACCGCCGCAAAGGCCAAGGTGCGCGCGGCCAAACCGGCAAAGACGGCGGTGAAACGGAAGCGATAGCACGTCCGTATTTCCCAGAGGTCGTGCTATGGTTGGCATTGCCGGGAACTCGACGCGGAGCCTGCCATGCGCATTGCCGCCTTGCTGGTCGTTCTTAGCCTTGCTTGTAGCCCCTTCGCCGCACGCGCCGACGATGTCTCGGCGGCGCAAGACGTGATCCGCGCGCAGGAACAGGCCTTCGTCCATGACGATGCAAGCGCCGCCTATTCCTATGCCGCCCCGGCAATCAAGCAGATCTTCCCCGCAGCCGACATCTTCCTGTCGATGGTGCAGAACGGCTACGCGCCGGTCTACCGCCACAAGAGCTTCGAGTTCGGCGACAGCAAGACCGAGGGCAACGTGGTTGCCCAGCGCGTTCACATCATCGATGCCAATGGCGAAGCCTGGGAGGCGCTCTACACGCTCGAGCAGCAGGCCGACGGAAGCTACAAGATAACCGGCTGCTCGCTGCTGAAGGCGGGACAGGCGGTTTAGGTCGTCTCAAGGAATAAGGACACCACGGTCGCGATCGCGCCCAAGGTGATCGCGCTGTCAGCGACGTTGAAAATGGCGAACGACCAGGCTTTGTAAGAGAGGTGGACGAAGTCGATCACCGAACCGATCCGGGCACGGTCCAGCATGTTTCCGAACGCGCCCGCGATGATCAGGGCAAGTCCGGTAGCCAGGATCGGCTGGTTCGACGGCACGCGGCGAAGCCACCAGCCCAACACGCCGCAGGCCAGAAGAGATAGCCCAACCAGCGGCCAACGCTGCGCATCGCCGGCCAATCGCAGGAAACTGAACGAGACGCCCTTGTTGTAGGACAGCAGAAGGTCGATCGACGGCCATGCGCCGGACGCAAGAATGATCAGCGGTCGATCAGGGTCCAGCCAAGCGACAACGAGCTGCTTCGTGCCTTGATCCAGCAGCACGACGGCGATGATCAGCCAGATCCAGCGGAATGACGACGCCCGCGGCATGATCAGGATGGCCTGGCTTGCATCGATACGACCTCGCGCCGACAGGGGCGCGCTTCAGATCGCGAAGCCGGCCCCTGCCCTCGTCGTGTTCATGCGTGAGCGGACCAGAAGCGTCAAGACGATGCCGACATTGAGGGCATTCCAGGCCACGCCGTTGGCGAACGCCGCACCGTAGGAACCGGTGGCGTCGAAGATGAGGCCGGACACCCAGCCGCCGAAGGACATGCCGAACACGGAGGCGAAAATCACGATTCCGACACGGGTTGCGGCTTCGCTCGCCGGCATCGCCTCGCGCACGATGATCGCATAACTCGGCACGATTCCACCCTGGAACAGGCCGAACATCGCAGAGATCAGATAGAGCGAGGTGAGGCTGTCGAAGAACAGGTAGAACACCAGCGCAAAGCCTTGCGCCAGCGACCCGAGCAGCAGCGTGCGGATGCCGCCGATCTTGTCGGCGAGGTAGCCCGAGCCGATCCGGCTGACGATGCCGCAGGCCATCATCAGCGACAGCATCTCGGCGCCTCGCGCCACGCCGTAACCGAGGTCGCCGCAATAGGCAACGATATGCACCTGCGGCATCGCCATGGCGACGCAGCAGGAAATACTGGCGATCGAGAGCAGTACCGTCAGTGTGTTGGTCGAGAGGTTCAGATCGACGCGCGGCGGCGGCGCATTGGCGTGATTGCGGACCTTGTCCTCGCCCATCTGCGCGCGCAGGACCATCACGAGGAGCGACATTACCGTAACGCAGACGAGAGCGATGCCAATATGCGTGTAGCGCCAGCCGATGCTCTCGATGCCGGCATTGACCAGCGGCGGCCATATCGTGCCGGCGACGTAATTGCCGCTTGCGACGATGGTCACGGCAAGCCCACGGTAGCGCTCGAACCAGTGCGAGGCCTCCGCCATCAGCGGCGCGAAAGTCGCGGACGTGCCGAGCCCGACCAGGAAATAGGCCGCGACGAACTGCCAGAGTTGGGTCGAGAGCCCCGCAAGCGTATTGGCGACACCGAGGAAGGCGATGCTGATTGCCATGGCCGGCACGATGCCGAACTTGTCCGTGATCTTGCCGGCGATCACGCCACCGAGCCCGAAGCCGAACATCATCATCGTGAAAGCCAGCGATACTGCGCCGCGCGTGGCGGCGAATTCGGCCTGCACGACGGGAATCACCACGACCACGGCCCACATGCCGACGCTGCCAATCGAGCCGATCACCAGCGCGAGCAAAAGCCGCACCCAGGCCTGACGCGAGTCGGGGGTGAAAGAGGCAGATTTCTGTCCGGGGTGATTGGGTGCGTGCACGGCGCGGACAATGTTCGCTGATTGCTTCGCGGTCAAGCATCGTGCCGCGATAATGGGCATGCTCGGTGCACTGCGGTAAGAAGGAGCTTGGCGAAACCGCACTTTGCCATTAGTTTGCAATCCGCGTGGGCAACAATGCCGCGCGGAGCGTGCTGACGGAATGTTATTGCAGATGACGCGATCGATGCGGATCAGGGTGGGGCGCTTGATTGCGCTGACCTATCTGTTCTGCGTGCTCGCGCCGGCAGCAAGCCTCGCCTGGAGCGCCGGTCCGGCGCCATGTCTGGACGATGTGCTGCTGGCCGATCTCGCGGCGATCCATCAGGCGACGCCGACGAGCCACGTGCACGACGGCGCGGCGCACGACCACACCGGCATGCACGCGCATCACCAGTCCGCACAGGATGCTCCTGCCCCACATCATCATGACGGCAACGGCAAGGTCGGCCCATGCTGCGCGATGATGTGCATCAGCGCCTTGCCGGCCGATCTGCCTGATGTGGCAAAGCCGCTACAGCCGGTTTCGGCTTGCGCGCCTGAAATCATGGCGAGCCTGCACAGCGCGGCACCGCCCCTGCTCTACCGCCCTCCCATCACCTGATCTGACACGCGACGACGTCAGGCCGAGCGCGCATTCTCGCGCGCGCGAACCTGTGGTCTCCAGACAGATCAGGGATTGCTCATGCTTACGCTTCTCGGGGCGAGATCCGCCGCCGCATCTGCGGCGCGTGGAGGATACTTTCGATTTCACTGGCCGCTGCTGGCCGTCATTGCGCTCGCGCTGTCCGGCTGTATGCCGGCAACGAGTTCGGTCGCTGCCGCCGATCCTGCCGATCCGGCGGCGAAGAGCGCGCGCGTCGGCTATCGTTCGACGGTCGCGCCCTATACGAGCTTGCGGCCGGCAACGCCGGCGCCGTGGCGCGAGCGCAACGACGCTGCTGCGCCTCAGCCGAAGCAAGGCCAATAGGAGCGCGCGATGGCACATCATTTGGCGCGAGGCCTGCTCGTTGTTGCCACGCTCGGCCTTTCCGGCTGCGTCGCGTTTTCGCCCGACGGCGGCATGACCGGCGGCGTCTCCGAGCTGACGAGCCAGACCATCAACAAGGACGTCGCTTTCGTGCGAACGGCCGAGGGAGCCGGCGCGGTCGACGCGCGGGTTCGCCAGTTGCTGTCGCGGACACTGACCACGGAGACCGCCGTGCAGATTGCGCTGCTCAACAACAAGGGGCTGCAAGCCACTTATAACGAGCTGGCACTGGCCGAGACCGACCTGGTCGAGCAGGGCCTGCCGCCCAATCCCGTGTTCTCGATCTCGCGCATCTCAGGCAATGGTGCCAGCGAGATCGAGCGCCAGGTCGTCGGCGATATCCTCGCTCTGGCGACCCTGCCGTTCCGCTCCGAGATCGCGCGCGATCGCTTTCGTCAGGCGCAATTGCGTGCGGCACTGGCGACGCTGCGGCTCGCCGCCGATGTGCGGCGCGCTTACGTCCGCGCGGTCGCCGGAAACGAGATGGTGGTTCTGCTGACGGATGCGAAGGCAACGGCGGAATCGACCGCGCAGCTCGCGGTCAAGCTCGGCGAGACCGGTTCGGTCAACAAGCTCGACCAGGCGCGCGAGCAGGTGTTTTACGCCGAAACCACCGCAGACCTTGCTACCGCACGTCAGAGAGCGACCAGCGCGCGTGAAAAGCTGGCGCGACTGTTGGGGCTGTGGGACGACGGTCTCGATTTCCGACTGCCCAATGCGCTGCCATCGCTGCCGCGTCGGCCGCAAGCCCTGCCCTCGATCGAGGCCGATGCGGTCGCGCACCGTATCGATTTGCAGATCGCGCGGCTCGAGCTCACGGCGCTGGCGAAATCGCTTGATCTCACCGAGGCGACACGGTTCGTCACGCTGCTCGATCTCGCCGGCATCTCCCGTCGCACCCAGGATCCCGAAGGCGCGCCGTTCCGCGAGCGCGGTTTCGACGTGCAGTTCCAGATCCCGATCTTCGATGGCGGCGAGGTGCGGGTGCGGCAGGCCGCAGAGACCTACAACCTGGCCTTCAATCGCCTGACCGAGCGCGCGGTGAATGTCCGCTCGGAGGCGCGCGATGCCTATCGCGTCTATCGCTCCACCTACGACATCGCGAGCCACTATCAGCGCGAGATCCTGCCGCTGCGAAAAATCATCACCGAGGAGATGCAGCTGCGCTTCTCCAGCATGCAGGTCGACATCTTCGCGCTGCTGACCGAGGCGCGACAGCGCCTCGCCTCGCTGCGCGGCGCGATCGATGCCAGGCGGAACTTCTTCCTCGCCCAATCCGAGTTGCAGACCGCCGTCAATGGCGGCGGCGCGCCTGCGACCCGTGGCGACAATCCAACCAATATCGCTGCGGCAGCGCCTGCCGATGGCGGCCACTGACATGGAGACCAGCATGTTTTCCCGCCGAGGATTTTTGGGCACCGCCGCGCTTCTCAGTGCGTCAGCGGTCAGCGGCCGCGTCCAGGCCGCAGCGATTCCGGAAGCAGCCCATATGGACAAAGCCGCGATGCAGCCGCCGCTGCACCCGACCAGCGGACCCGATTATCGACCCGTCGTGACCTTGAACGGCTGGACCCTTCCGTTCCGCATGAACGGCGACTGGAAGGAATTCCATCTCGTCGCCGAGCCCGTGGTGCGCGAGTTCGCGGAGGGCATGAAGGTCAATCTCTGGGGCTATAACGGCCAGTCGCCGGGCCCGACCATCGAGGCCGTCGAGGGCGACAAGGTCCGCATCTTCGTCACCAATCGCCTGCCCGAATACACCACCGTGCACTGGCACGGCATGATCGTGCCGAGCGGCATGGACGGCGTCGGCGGCCTGACCCAGCCGCACATCCAGCCCGGCAAGACCTTCGTCTACGAGTTCGAGATGAAGAAGAGCGGGACCTTCATGTACCACCCGCATTCCGACGAGATGGTGCAGATGGCGATGGGCATGATGGGCATGGTCGTCGTGCACCCGCGCGATGGCGGCTTCCGACCCGTCGATCGCGACTTCGTCTTCGTGATGAGCACCTATCGCGTCGATCCCGGCACGTATTTGCCAAGGGTCAACGAGATGACCGACTTCAACATGTGGACCTGGAATGCGCGGGTGTTTCCGGGCATCGATCCCCTAGCCGTCCGGCTCGGCGACAAGGTGCGCGTGCGCATCGGCAATCTCAGCATGACCAACCATCCGATTCATCTGCACGGCCACAGCTTTGCCGTGACCTGCACCGACGGCGGCTGGATTCCCGAGACCGCACAATATCCGGACACGACCACCGACGTGCCAGTCGGCGCCGTCAGGGTGCTCGACGTGCTCGCCGACAATCCCGGCGACTGGGCGTTCCACTGCCACAAATCGCATCACACCATGAACGCGATGGGCCACGACATGCGCAACATGATCGGCGTGTCGCGCAAGGATCTGGCCAAGGCGGTCGGCAAGCTCGCGCCCGATGCCATGGTGATGGGGCAATCGGGCATGGCCATGGGCAACATGGAGATGCCCGCGCCCGACAACACGCTGCCGATGATGTCGGGCGCCGGCCAGTTCGGCGCGATCGAGATGGGCGGCATGTTCACGGTGATGAAGATCCGCGATGGGCTTGCGCGCGACGATTACCGCGATCCCGGCCCCTATCAATTCCCGCAAGGCACCGTCGCCTATGAGGTCGCTTCGCCCGCGGCAGAGCCCGTGCGGCAACCCGCTGCGCCGATGTCGAAGATGAAGATGAAGATGTAACCAGCGTTTCGATGGACCACCCAACCGGAGACTACAATGAAGAACAAGATCAAGCTCGCTCTCGTGATGACCGCGCTCTCGGTCGCGCCCGCCCTCGCTCACGAAGGTCACGATCATCACGGTTTCTCGGCCGGCGAGCCCGGCGATCCCAACAAGCCCACGCGTACCATCGAGATCGCGATGAGCGAGATGTCCTACGAGCCGTCCAAGATCGACGTGAAGCGCGGCGAGCAGATCCGCTTCGTGCTGCGCAATGTCGGCAGGGAGGACCACGAATTCCTGCTCGCCACAACGAAGGAGAATCTCGCCCATGCCGAGGTGATGAAGAAGCATCCGCATATGGAGCACGACGATCCGAACGGGATACGGCTTGCGCCGAACAAGACGGCCGAGATCGTCTGGAAGTTCACCAAACCAGGCACATTCGAATTTTCCTGCCTGATCCCCGACCATCGCGACTACGGCATGGTCGGCCACGTCACCGTGAAATAAGCAATGGAGGCTCTCATGAACCGCATCATCTGTATCGTCGCAGCCCTCGTGCTGACCGTGGGCGTTGGCACCGGCGCATTGGCGGCCTCCATCAGCGGCGAGGTCAAGAAAATCGACGAAGCCGCCGGCAAGATCACGCTCAAGCACGGCGCCGCCAAGAGCCTTGGCATGGACGAGCCCATGACCATGGTCTACCGAGTCAAGGATCCGGCTATGCTCAAGCAGGTGAAGGTCGGCGACAAGGTGTCGTTCGAAGCCGAGGAGGCGGCGTCGGGCTACACGGTGACGAAGATGGAGAGGGCCAAGTAGGGCAGCTTTCCTCGACGGTCATTCCGGGGCGCGCCACTTGGCGCGAGCCCGGAATCCATCCCTCCTCGATACTTGCGGCCCGATGGATTCGGGGCTCGCCCTTCGGGCGCCCCGGAATGACGATCCAGGGCCCCCGAAATACCCCTGATCAGACGCCTCCCACCCCCTCCGTTAACCCTTTGCTAACCATACACCCGGCAAGAATTGCCGGGTGAAGTCGAGTGTCGTCAGCCGCGTAAGACGGGAGCTCCCGTGGACGCCAGTGCGGTGCCTCACTTTCGGACCGGCGGCCCATCGGCCGCCGCGCAGGCGTTTGGGGCGCGCGGACGGCAGTCGCGCGGGGAGGCAGCTACCATGGTTGACGTCACCGCGGGTCAGGGCGTAGGCGGCGGAAAGCCCGGGATCCCCTCCCTCTCCGAAATCGTCACCATCCTCAAGCGCGGCGACATCGCGCTGGCGCTCGGCATCCTCACCATCCTGGTGGTGCTGATCCTGCCGCTGCCCGCGATCGTGCTGGACCTGTTCCTGGCGATCTCGATCACGCTGTCGATCCTGATCCTGATGACCTCGCTGTTCATCCAGGCACCGCTGGAATTCTCCGCCTTCCCGACCATCCTCCTGATCTCGACCATGCTGCGGCTGTCGCTCAACATGGCCTCGACCCGCCTGATCCTGTCGCACGGGCACGAGGGCACGGATGCCGCCGGCCATGTCATCGAAGCCTTCGGCAGCTTCGTGATGGGCGGCAATTTCGTGATCGGCATCATCGTCTTCGCCATCCTGATCATCGTCAATTTCGTCGTCATCACCAAGGGTTCGGGCCGTATCGCCGAAGTCGCCGCGCGCTTCCATTTGGACGCCATGCCCGGTAAGCAGATGGCGATCGACGCCGATCTCTCGGCCGGCCTGATCGACGAGAAAGTCGCCAAGGAGCGCCGCAAGGCGCTGGAGGACGAGAGCGGCTTCTTCGGCGCCATGGACGGTGCCTCGAAATTCGTCCGCGGCGATGCCGTGGCCGGCATTGTCATAACCGTGGTCAATATCGTCGGCGGTATCCTGATCGGCATTTTCCAGCACCAGATGGATGCCGGCGAGGCCGCCAAGACCTATATGCTTCTGACCATAGGCGACGGTCTGGTGACGCAGATTCCGGCCCTGATCATCTCGATCGCCGCCGGTTTTCTGGTGTCGAAAGCCGGCGTCGACGGCTCTGCCGACAAGGCCATCGTCCTGCAACTGGCGCGTAATCCGGTGGCGCTTGGCGTCGTCTCGGCGGCCTCCGGCGTCATGGGGCTGATCCCTGGTATGCCGATCGTCTTCTTCGGCGCCATCGCCCTGGCCACCGGCGCCCTGGCCTGGCGCATCGGCCGTCAGCCGCCACCGCCCTCCAAGGCACAGCTCGACGCCATCCAGCAGGCCAACATGCCGCCGGAAGAAGAACCGATCTCGGCGGCGCTGGCCATCGATGACGTCAAGATCGAGCTGGGCCTGGGCCTGCTCGGTCTGATCAATGATCTCGATGGTCGCAAGCTGACCGACCAGATCAAGGCCCTGCGCCGGACGCTGGCGCAGGAATACGGCTTCATCATGCCGTCGGTGCGCATTCTCGATAATATGCGCCTGCCAAGTCAGGGCTATGCCGTCCGTATCAAGGAAATGGAAGCCGGTGCCGGCGAGGTCCGCATCGGCTCGCTGATGGCCATGGATCCGACCGGCCGCCAGGTCGAACTGCCCGGCGAGCATATGAAGGAGCCGGCTTTTGGACTTCCAGCGACCTGGATCGACAACGCCCTGCGCGAGGAGGCGACCTTCCTGGGTTATACCATCGTCGATCCGGCCACCGTCATCACCACCCACCTGACGGAAATCCTCAAGGACAATATGGCTGACCTGCTCAGCTATTCGGAACTGTCCAAGCTGCTGCGCGACCTGCCGGCCGACGAGAAGAAGCTGGTCGACGATCTGATCCCGCAGGTAGTCTCCACCGCCACGCTCCAGCGCGTGCTTCAGGCCCTGCTCAAGGAACGCGTGTCGATCCGCGATCTGCCGGCCATTCTCGAAGCGCTCGGCGAGGCGGCCTCGCATACCAAGTCGATCACCCAGATGGTCGAGCATGTGCGCTCGCGTCTGGCGCGTCAATTGTGCTGGCAGAATCGTTCCGACGATGGTTCTTTGCCGATCGTCACCCTGTCGCACGATTGGGAGAACGCCTTCTCGTCGTCACTGGTCGGGCAGGGCGAGGATCGCCAACTGACCATGGCGCCGTCACATTTGCAGGACTTCATCCGCGGCGTGCGCGATACCTTCGAGCGTGTGTCGATGAACGGCGAGGTGGCGGTGCTGCTGACCTCGCCCACCATCCGGCCGTTCGTGCGCTCGATCATAGAAAGATTCAGGGCCAATACGGTGGTCATGAGCCAGAACGAAATCCACCCCAAGGTGAAGCTCAAGACGGTCGGACAGGTGTAATGCTATCTGCCCTGGACGCTGACGAGAATAAACTGGATGAAAGTGAGCGACAGTTCGTCGGCACTGTTCGTAAGCATGGCTGGTTCAATACGCATATTTTGAAAAGTGATGGAAAGCCTGAATTCAATTTTACGACAGGATTTCAAGTGGGTCTTGGCGTGCCTGAAATCATTGTATTTGGATTACAGGATCAGGTGGCGCACGGCCTTTTGTGGAATTTGTACCGTGACCTGAAAGCGGGGAAACGCTACGAAACAGGCCGGTCCTATGCGGACTTTCTTGAAGGATTTGACGTCTGCTTCCAGATTGTCGACAAGTCGCAATACCATGAACATCTGGGCTGGAGTCGCTGGTTTTATGCAGGTGATGCGTTCGACTGCTGGCAACTGATCTGGCCCGACAAGCAGGGCAAGTTTCCTTGGGAAAACGGCTTCGACTCAAATCTGCTTGACGTTCAGTCGGATTTATCGGCAGGGCATTGGGCTGGAAAAGGCCTAAACGGATAAAAGATACCCCACCACCGCATCTAGCCGCTTCGCGTCGTCGTGCGGTCCCCCTCCCCGGCATAGCCGGGGAGGTGTAGATTTTTTTGTACCTCCCCAATTTGTTGGGGAGGGGGACCATTGCGCAGCAATGGTGGTGGGGTATCTTACTTGCGACTTAGATAAATCACACAACGATTCAATTCCCATGCCCAACGCCTTTGACCGTCACGAACCCAATCTGCCGCCGGGTGCGCGCGATATGCTGGCCACTATCCGAATGCATGGCTGGTCCTATGCGCCCGATGATCACCATGCCTATACCACCGGCCTGGGCTTCAGCCTGAAGGCGCCGGAAATCGTTGTGTGCGCGCAGGCCTCCCATGTGGCGCGTGACCTGCTTGCCGAGGCCTGTCGCCAACTGGAAGCCGGTGTAAAATTGCGTGCCGGCAAACCCTATGACGGTTTCTTCGACGACTGCCCGGTTTACTTCCAGCCCGTCGAAAAGCGCTGGTATGACCGCTATTTCGGCTGGAGCGTCTGGTTCTGGGGCGGTTACGATTTCAAGGCCCTGCAAATGGTGGTACCCGATTCCGCCGGTCTTTTGCCCTGGCAGCCGGGTTTTGATCCGGCGGAGATGCAGCCTGATCTCTCCGGCGGCAAGTGGGCCGCACGCGGTTAACCTATCGGGACTCTTGACAATTGCGCCTCAAAAGCCGTTTAACAAGGCGACGGCAGGCAAATTCGTCTTTGCGGGGAATTCGGCATAATGAAGCGTACGATCAGGCAGGTTTTTGGCACCACGCGCCCCAGGGATATCTGGCTTAACCTGTTTACCTTCGACCAGATGCTGACGCGGCCGATCATCCATATCGTCTACTGGTGCGGACTGGGTCTGCTGTTCATCTTTGCGCTCGGCTGGCTGGGCATCATGGTCGGCACCGGCATCAAGGACGCCTCGATCATGGGCTGGCTGCTGTCGTTCGGCCTGCTGGTGGTGGGGTTCCTCGGCTTCATGATCGCTGTGCTGGCTTGGCGGTCGGTCTGCGAACTCTATATGGCGGTGATGAATATCGCTGAAGACCTGCGTTACCTGCGCCAGTTCCAGGAAAAGCTGACGCCGCAGAGCTTCGCGCCGGTTGCGCCGCAAGCCGTGACGCCGCCACCTGTCGCGTCACCGGATACGGCGGCTGTGGCTGAACCGGCATCGCCAAGTGGCTCAAAGGATAATATCCTCGAAGATCCGTTCTTCCGCCCGCGTTTCGAGCGCAAGGATTTGTGATTTAATCCTCCCCTCTTGGGGGGGGGAGGTGTCGAGCAAGCGCAGCGCGTCGAGACGGAGGGGGGAAATCCGGCCGTGGCGTATGGGGCTTTACCCCTCCGTCAGCGACACCGGCCCTAAAGGGCCTCGCGCTGCCACCTCCCCTTAAAAAGGGGAGGATTTATTGTTTTTGATCCTCCCCTCTTGGAGGGGAGGTGCCGAGCAAGCGTAGCGCGTCGAGGCGGAGGGGTAACAAACGGCGCCGAACTATTTACGTCGCTCCTTAATCCGCGCCCTTGCCAAATTCAGCATCCCTTCCACAATATCGTCCGGATCATGCAGTACATCAGCAGCCGGAATGCGGACGACCTCCAGGCCGCGCGCCTGCATCCAGACATCACGCACCTCATCGCGCGCCGGACGGTCGCCGTGGCCGTGCGAGGCGCCGTCGATCTCGATAACCAGCGCGGCTTTGGCGCAGTAAAAGTCAGCGAAATAGGGACCAATGGGATGTTCGCGGCGGAAACGCGGTGTGTCCGCGTGGCGGCCCTTGAGGCGCGACCAGATCATCACGGCGGGCAGGGACATATTCCAGCGCAGATGGCGCCTGAAGTCGCGGCTGTCGTCGTTCATTGTGTTCCCCCTGTGCGGAGCGTGTGGGAAATGACGAGGGGAGGCAAGAGGAAATATTGAGTGCGTGGTTTTTACCCCTCCGTCTCGACGCGCTTCGCCTGACGGCTTCGCTTGCT
>NZ_CAKZHY010000029.1 GCF_936928535.1 uncultured Bradyrhizobium sp.
ATGCACTGATTTGGGAATCCCAAGTCGATTCAGACTAACCCCATCCCGCTTTAGATCGGGGCGACGCGCTCTCCGGTCGTCTGCGAGGTCACCCCACCGAGCGTCTCTGACGGCCGCTCCCCGAACATCGCCAGATAATACTGCGCGAACCGGCCGAGCTCATAAAACCCCTGCTCCATCGCGACGGCGGACACGGTGGTCGAGCCAGGCGCGCTTTCGCGCAGGATGGAATGCACCGTGCAAAGACGCTTGTGCCTGAGGAAGCTGACCGGGCCGAGGCCGAACACCTCCTGAAAGGCGCGATGCAAGGTGCGCCGCGACACGCCCAGTGCGGCGCAGATCTCCGACACATGCAACGGGCGGTTGCCCGTTGTCCCGAGATAATCCTCGACCCTGCGGATCAGCCGCCGCGCTGACGGCAGCCAGCCCCTGTCATCGGGAGGAAGCGACGACATGACGTTGATCGCCATACATTCGGCGATCGACCGTCGCCAGTATTCGGCGGTCGATGGCGTCAGGCCCAACCCGTTGATGCGCAGATGGGACATGATGCCGACAAGACGACACGTCGCAATCGCGCCATTGGCGGTATCCGCCCTGAAATGACCACGGCTGCGCCAGGTATCGGGATCACTGAGCCTCGCTTCGCCGCCGAAAAGAGATGCAACGTCATTGAGATTGAGGCGCATTGCAGCGTAGGCGGATGCTCCGTGAAAAACGCCGTCGTGCTCGAGCAGCGGCGGAATGACGAGCACATCGTTCAACTGCATGTCGAACGACCAGTGCGCGACGCGTTCCTCGGCCGCGAGCAGCATCCCGATGATCAGCTTGTCGTCGCTGGCGACACGCTGCGTGCGCATGCCGACGTTGAAGGTGCCGATGCTGAGCGAGAAGTCGCCGATGCCGACATGGGATAACGTCCCGCGCAGCCGCCCGCGACCCAGCTGCATCACATCGACATGCGACCCGTGAACGGCCTGCTGAAGTCCCTCAAAACCGTCCAGGTTTCGCGAATCAACCAGAAGGAATTGCCCCATGGCTGTACCCTGTTACTGAAGCGCGACAATTCTGGGGCAGGCAGCAACGGCCTACCACCATAACGCGAAGCCGTGCAACAAAGGGATTCCGCGTTTTAATGAAAATCAAAACTGCATTTGACGACAGGTAAGCAGCAGTTCGCGCTGCAGATTCAGCGATTTTCCTAGATGGGTCATTCAGTCTCACCCACTCCTGACAAATACTGGCACAATCTGCACATCACAGCTTGCCAATCTTCAGATACCTTTTTCAACCTTAGCGATATCAGGCAACAGCGCTCTGCTGGCAGAGTGCACACGGCGGAGATGTGCCGTGTGCTGGAATGCGTGCGCGCACAGGAAAGGGATGTTGACGCAATGACGCGCCTTCGTCTCGCCAAGCGCCAAAAAAAGGGGACCAGATAATGCGTCCAATTTATCGGGGAATCTGCCGTCGTCCGTCGAAGGACTTGCCGTAGCGTCCGGTGGAATACGCGTATTGGAGTGTCCACCATGCTGCGCGCCGATCTGGATCACTGCGAATGGTTGCCGGATGATGCGAAGACCGGCGAGATGGTCTTCATTCCGGGCGGGACCTTCCGCATGGGGTCGGACCATCACTATCCCGAGGAGGCGCCGAGCCATCGCGTCTCCGTCGACGGCTTCTGGATGGATCGCACGCCTGTGACGAACAGGCAGTTCAAGCAATTCGTCAACGCAACAGGCCATGTCACCGAGGCGCAAATCGTTCCCGATGCAAAGGACTACCCTGGCGCGCTGAAGGAGATGCTCTACGCGGGCTCGCTGGTGTTCTCACCGCTGCCTGTTATCACCGATCTAAGCGACTGGAGCCAATGGTGGTCGTTCACGCGTGGTGCCAGCTGGCGCCATCCCTATGGCCCCGGCAGCAATATCAAAGATCTCGACGATCATCCGGTCGTTCACGTCTCCTACAGCGATGCAGCAGCCTATGCCCGCTGGGCCGGCAAGGACTTGCCGACAGAGGCGGAATGGGAGTTCGCCGCGCGCGGCGGCCTTGACGGTGAAGAGTTCGCGTGGGGCGACGCACTGATGCCCGGCGGCAAGCACATGGCCAATGTCTGGCAGGGCAATTTCCCTGTCCAGAATCTCGGCGAGGATGGGTTCGAGCGTACCTCGCCGGTCATGGCCTTCCCGCCGAACGGCTACGGCCTCTACGACATGATCGGCAACGTCTGGGAATGGACGTCCGACTGGTGGTCGGCGAGGCACGCAGCCGACACCACAAAGCCCTGCTGTATCCCAAATAATCCGCGCGGCGGCATCGAGGACGCCAGCTATGGCCCTCGCCTCCCCGATATCAGGATTCCCCGCAAAGTCCTGAAGGGCGGCTCGCATTTATGCGCACCCAATTATTGCCGCCGCTACCGGCCGGCCGCACGGCATGCCGAGCCGGTTGACACCTCGACCAGCCATGTCGGCTTCCGATGCGTCGCACGCATGCCTTTCAACATTCACCACAAGCCAAAAGGATCAGCCGCAACATAATCTGCTACAATAAGGGAGTATCGCATGAGCAGCGAGTTGGAGAACAACAACAACCAGTCCGAGGCTGACAAGTCGATCAATCGCCGGAATCTCCTGCTAGGAACGTCTTCTATCGTCGCTGCAGCGACGCTGACGTCCGAGGCGCTGGCCCAAGTGCAGAACGCTTCGCCGGGCCCGGCTGCAAGCTCCGCCCCCACCCCCGGCGGCAGAAAGCCAAACATCCTCGTTATCTTCGGTGACGACATCGGCCAGACCAATGTCTCTGCCTATTCCTTCGGCCTGATGGGCTATCGCACCCCGAACATCGACCGCCTCGCCAAGGAAGGCATGATGTTCACCGACTACTATGCCGAGCAAAGCTGCACGGCCGGGCGATCATGCTTCATCACCGGCCAATGCACTTTGCGCACGGGATTGTCCAAGGTCGGCATTCCCGGTGCGACGGTCGGCCTGCAGGCCCGCGACGTGACCATCGCCGAACTGCTCAAGCCGCTGGGCTACGCGACGGGCCAGTTCGGCAAGAACCATCTCGGCGATCGCAACGAGTATCTGCCGACCGTCCATGGCTTCGATGAGTTCTGTGGCAATCTGTACCACCTCAACGCCGAAGAAGACCCGGAGAATCGGTTCTATCCGCGCGATCCCGGCTTCCTGGAGAAATTCGGCCCGCGTGGCGTCCTGCGCTGCAAGGCCACCGATCGCGACGATCCGACCGAGCATCCGCGCTTCGGCCGCGTTGGCAAACAGACTATCGAGGATACCGGTCCCTTGACAAAGAAGCGGATGGAGACGGTCGACGACGAGACGTCCTCAGCTGCCATCGATTTCATCAACCGGCAGGTCCAGACGAGCACGCCGTTCTTCTGCTGGTTCAATTCCACCCGCATGCACTTCCGCACCCATGTGCGGCCCGAGCATCGCGACAAGCCCGGACTGACCTCGCGCACGGAATATGCCGATGGCATGATCGAGCACGATGCAACCGTCGGCACGGTCCTCAAGACTCTCGACGATCTCGGCATCACGAACGACACGGTCGTACGGTGACGACCGACCGAGGATGGCCGTCATGAGCGGCTTCGACATCTTCGCCTGGATCGTGCTGGTGATCCTGATTGCCAGCGCGATCGGGATGGTCGCGTCTGCCCGCCGGCAGCACCGGAACGGCCGCGATCTACACCGACCACGTCAAGCCGATCCACGTCGTCCGCCGTGTGATCCTGCGCCGGCTCGCAATCCTGAACTACGTCAATCCGTTTTGAGGGAGAAATGGCATGAAACGAGTCTCTCTGATCGTATTGATTGCTCTGCTGGGAACTTCACCGGCTGGAGCCCAGTCTTCCGTCGCCGTGACGGTCGACAATTTCGCGCGTGCCGAGACTGACCTCTACATGAACCGCACGGTAAAGGATGCCGGGATCGGCAAATTTCTTCATATTCGCGCACCTGTCGACATCGACCATCAAATGGTCATCCGCATGAACCGCGACACGCTCTATTCGAACGCTGTGTTCGATCTCGCGGCGGGGCCAGTAACCATCACGATGCCCGACGCGGGCAAGCGCTTCATGTCAATGCAGATCATCAACGAAGACCACTACGTGCCGGCCGTCTTCTATGGGCCGGGATCTCGGACGCTGACCGCGGAAACCGTCGGGACGCGCTACGTCTCCGTCGCGATCAGGACGCTGGTTGATCCAGCTGACCCGAAAGACCTCGATCAGGTCCATGCCTTGCAAGATGCAATCAAGGCTGAGCAGTCGACTTCCGGACAATTCGAGACCCCGAACTGGGATCAGGCAAGTCAGAAGCAGGTGCGAGATGCGTTGCTGGCGCTCGCAGCCCACACCAATGGATTCAAGAACGCGTTTGGCCCCAAGGGCGAGGTCGATCCCGTCAGGCATTTGATCGGTACCGCCGCCGGCTGGGGCGGCAATCCGGACAGGGACGCAAGCTATCTCAGCTACGCGCCTCCGGAGAATGACAGCGGCGCGGTTTACAGGCTTGTCGTCCCCGCCGATGTCCCCGTCGACGCATTCTGGTCGATCAGCGTCTACAACCGCGAAGGCTACTTCCCGAAGAACGACCTCGGCGCGTACTCGCTCAACAACATCACGGCAAAAAAATCGGCCGACGGATCGGTCGCGGTCCAGTTCGGCGGATGCGATGGCAAGACCCCGAATTGCCTGCCGGTGACAAAAGGCTGGAACTACACGGTGCGGCTCTATCGGCCCCGCGAAGAGATCCTGAACGGAAAGTGGACATTCCCTGAGCCGCAGCCGGCAAGCTGAGTGATGAGCCAATGGAGATCGCGATGAGACACGCAATCGCTGGCGCCCTTGCGCTGATGCTGACGACGGCAGGCGCCCGGGCGCAGGCCCCCTCTCCGGACGACCTTGCGGCCCGCCAGGTCCATCGCCGCGCGGTCGAGGCGATGATCTGGGCGATGCCTGCGGTGAACACCGATCTGATGCTTCAGGCCATGCTCGGAAGCACCAAGGCCAAGGTCAACGAGATCCTCTACTGGTCGAAGCCCGTGAACTGGAAGAACCAGACGCTGACGCCCAATCCGGACTCGATCTACTTCATGTCGTTCTGGAACGTGACGGATGGGCCGATCGTGATCGAGATCCCGCCGGCCCAGGGCGGCTCCATTGCCGGAAATATCGTGACCGCCTGGCAGATGCCGCTGGAGGACGCCGGCCCCGAAGGTGCCGACAAGGGCCAGGGCGGCAAGTATCTGATCCTGCCGCCCGGCTACAAGGGCGAGGTGCCCGCAGGCTACATCCCGCTTCAGTCAGACACCTTCAGCGGCTTCGCGCTGCTGCGGTCCAATCTCGCCAGCCATGCCGACGCCGACGTCGCCAAATCGGTCGGCTATGGCAAGCGGATCAAGATCTATCCCCTGTCGAGTGCGAACGCACCGCCGCCCACCAATTTCACCGATGCCTATGACGTCCTGTACGACTCCACCATTCGATACGATTCCAGCTTCTATCGCAGCCTCGACCATGTCGTGCAGAGCGAACCCTGGCTCGATCGCGACCGCGCGATGATCGACCAGCTACGGTCGATAGGCATCGAAAAGGGCAAGCCTTTCGATCCGGATCCGAAGACAGTCGCGCTGCTGGACCAGGCGGCAAGCGAGGGCCACGCGATCCTGGCGCAGATCTATGACGCAGGATTTCCACCCATCAATCCAGGCATCCGCTGGTTCCCGGCAGCGATAGCGGAGATGGTGAAAGCGGCAAGCGGTGGATATTCCGATCCGAACTCATATCCGGTCGATGCGCGTGGCGTGACCTACACGCTCGGTTTCACCGGCATCAAGCGGCTCGGCGCCACCCAGTACTATCTGATGGCGAACAAGGACAAGGATGGCCAGCCGTTCGACGGCAACGTGACCTATCGCCTGACCGTGCCGGCCAATGCGCCGGTCCGCAATTACTGGTCGGCGACCGTCTATGACCGCGAGACGCATGCGCTGGTGCGCAACATGCCCAGCGCCAGCCGCGCCTCGATCAGCCCGGGCCTCCAGAAGAATGCCGATGGCTCGGTCGACATCTATTTCGGACCGAAGGCGCCCGATGGCCAGGAGGCCAATTGGGTTCCGACTGACCCCGCCCGCAAATTCGAATTGCTGTTCAGGCTTTATGGGCCGGAGAAGCCGCTGTTCGATCACAGCTGGAAACTGCCCGATGTCGAGCGGACGGCCACGACGGTTGGAGGGGCGACGAAGTAACGGCGCCGCGCGAGTTGTTCGGGTGGACGATACGGCGGGACCAAGGAGACGTGACATGACGGGACAATCTCGAACGGCAGCCCTCGCAACCGCACTGGCGATGACGAGCCTTGCCGCCCAGCCTGCTCTCGCCGATTCCGGCGGTGTCAGCTTCTGGCTTCCGGGCATCTTCGGCAGCCTTGCCGCCGTGCCGGTGACGCCGGGATGGGCCTATTCGACGATCTACATCCATCTCAACGAGAAAGCCGGCGGCGGGCAGAACTTCGTCACCAGCGGCGGCATTCCGGGCTCAGTGACCGCCGGCCTCAACGCGCACGCCGACGTGCTGGTGCAGGGCCTGACCTACACCTCGCCGATGCCGGTCCTCGGCGGCCAGGCCGCGTTCACCCTGTTAGCCGCGCCCGGCAATATCGGCGTCGGCATCGACGCGACGCTGACCGGTCCAAGGGGCAACACCATCTCGGGCAGCGCGTCCGACAACCGCACCACCCTGACCGACCTGTTCTACCAGGGCACGCTGAAGTGGAACCAGGGCGTCCACAACGAGATGGTCTACGTCACCGGCAACATTCCGAGCGGCACCTATGACTCGACCCGCCTCGCCAATTTGAGTTTCGGTTTCCCTGCCATCGATGCCGGCGCCGGCTATACCTATCTCGATCTGACGACCGGGCACGAATTCTCCGTCGTCAGCGGCTTCACCTACAATTTCATGAATGGCGCGCTGCAGTACCAGAACGGCGTCGACTTTCACGTCGACTGGGCCGCCTCGCAGTTCATCACCAAGACCATTCATGTCGGCCTCGCCGGCTATTACTTCCAGCAGCTCACGGACGACAGCGGATCGGGTGCCAAGCTCGGCGGCTTCCGCGGCATGTCGGTCGGCATTGGCCCTCAGATCGGCTTCATCATCCCGATGAACAATGGCTACCAGGGCTACCTCAACCTCAGGGCCTACACGGATCTCGAGACCGAGAATCGCCCCAAGAGCTGGACCGGCTGGGTCACCTTCTCGCTCTCGCCGGCCGCGCCGGAGCCGGCATCGGCGAAGCCAACCGTCAGGAAATACTAGGAGAGCGCTGATGGAGCTCCAATGACCCGGGAGAACACCCGGCGCGTCTTTCGCATCGGCTTCCAGACATCGATCATCACGGTGTTCTTGGGCGTCGTACTGCTCGTCGGTCTGACCTTGGTCTATATCAGCTTCGAGCGCGTGACGACGATCACGCGGACCGCGGCAAGCGGCTTCATCGAGAAGGTGGCGCAGCTGGGTGCCGATCACGTCGACGAGCAATTCAAGAATGTCCGCAACAATCTCGACATCCTCTCGGGCCTGCCGTCGATCCAGGAGGCCGACATCGCCGACAATACGCGGCTGTACAGCCTGATGGCGGCGATGCTGCGCAACAACCCGCAGCTGTTCAATCTTTATGTCGGCTATGAGGACGGCTCGTTCATCGAGATGGACGTGATCGACCGCGCCAAAGCGGCGTTCAGGGCGAACCTGAAGGTCGACCCGCAGGTGACGTTCCGCCTGGTCGTCATTTCGCGCGCCCGGGGTAGCGACCCGGTGACGCGGTTTCTGTCCGAAGACCTCGTCGTGGTCACGCAGGTGGCCGGTCCCAACGATTACGATCCACGGACCCGCCCCTGGTATGTCGAGGCCTTCCGAAACGACAAGACGCTGCTGACCGGCCCCTATATCTTTTATGCGACCGAAGAGCCGGGCTACACGTTGCGAACGCCGCTCAAGCAAGGACGGCGCGGCGTGGTGGCCGGCGACGTGCTTTTGAACCGGTTCGAGGACATGCTGGTGCAGCAGAAGCTCGGGCAATCCGGCGTCGCGTTCCTGTTCAACGAGTCCGGGCAGATCGTCGCCCACCCCGAGATGAGCCGGCTGGTGACCGGCACGCCTGGGCGTCACGACCTGCCACAGATCGCGGCGCTGAAATGGCCAGGATTCGAGCCGATCGTCCGCTCCTGGCAGGAGCAAGGACCGGCCCAGCAATTCTTCGCCGACGACACGGGACGAACCCATGTCGCAGCGATGCATCGCCTGAAGACGACAGGCTCGGCCGATGTCCGCCTTGCCATCGTCGCGCCCCTCGACGAGTTCTACGCGCGCATCATCCGGGAGCGGCGCACGCTGTTCGCGCTGGCACTGGCTTTCGTGGGCGCCACGCTGCCCTTCGCATTCTGGCTGGGATCGCGGATGGCGGAGCCGCTGCGCAAGCTGGTCGAGGAGACCGACGCGATCCAGCGCTTTGACATCGCCGAGCGGCCGCGCGTCCACTCCGTCATCGCCGAGATCGAGGAGCTCGGCCGCTCGGTCTTCACCATGCGCAGCGTGGTCAGCAGCTTTGCCAGTTTCATCCCGCGACCCATCGTGCGGCAGCTGATTGAGACCGGCTCGTCGCTCCGTCTCGGCGGGACCAGGCGCGAGGTCACGGTTCTATTTACCGATGTTGCCGACTTCACGGCCAAGACCGAACGGGCCGACCCGTCGCAGGTGATGATCTACACCTCGCGCTATTTCGCCGTTCTCTCCGATGAGATCATGCGGCACCAGGGCACGGTCGACAAATTTATCGGCGATGCCGTGATGGCGCTCTGGAATGCGCCGGCGGATGATCCCGATCACACCGTCAATGCCTGCCGCGCCGTTCTTGCGTGCCTTGCGGCGAACGACGCACTGAACAAGGAGTTCCGGCGCGAGGGCTGGCCGCCTTACGACACCCGCTACGGCCTGCATGTCGGCGACGCCGTGGTCGGCAATGTCGGCTCCAGCGACCGGATGAACTACACCGCGCTCGGTGCCACCGTGAACCTTGCCTCGCGGCTGGAAGGCCTCAACAAGAGCTACGGCACGCGCGTGTTGGTCAGCGCCGCCGTGCGCGCACGGGCCGGACACGCGTTCCTGTTCCGCAGCGTCGACAGCATCACCCCGAAGGGCTTTGCCGAGCCGATCGAGGTCAGCGAGCTGCGCGGCGAGCTGGCGCTCGCGGGCGAGGCCGAGATCATCATGTGCCAGCGCTGGGACGAGGTGTTTGCGGCGATCGCGCAGGACGGTTCGGCAGACACGACTCTGGTCCGGCTTTCCGGCTTCCTGCACGACCACCCCAGGGACAGCATCGCGCAGTTTCACGCGACGCGGTTCCGTAACGCCGCCCGGGGCGCGGGAGCGACGGCATGACGCGGCATCTTACCTGGAAGCGGTCGACGAGCCTCCGTCGGTAAACACCACCGGCGTGCCTTTGGCGACGCTGGCAGCGACGCGCTCGGCGTCCCAATTGGTCAGGCGAACGCAGCCATGGGACTGCGCCTTGGAGATGTTCTGCGGAGACGGCGTGCCGTGAATGCCGTAGCCGTCGGCGGACAGGTTGATCCACATCGTGCCGACCGGATTGTTCGGCCCGGGCCTGATCGTGAAGGGTCTGCGCGAACGAACGCCCTTGAAATGATAGGCGGGATTGTAGCGGTAGATCGGGTTTGGATCGATCTCGGTGACCTTCAGCGTCCCTGACGGCGACGGCTTCTCCTCACTGCCGACGCTCGCGGGATAGAAGCCGATCAGCGCGTTGGACTTGTCGTACAGCTTGACGCTCTGCCTGGCCTTGTCGATCTCCACCCGGTCGGCCTTGGCAGGCGCATCCTGCCCGCTTGTATCCACCACGGTGATGGTCTCGCCGGCACGGTCGAAGTGGCGTCCGGGATTGAGCGTCGTCAGCAGTTGCTCGCTCATGTGAAACTTCTCGGCCAGTTCTTCGCGCGGACTGGTGTAGCCGAGATGAGGGATATCCTTCATCGCCTCCATTTTCGACGGCAGCTTGTGCAGGAACGGGCCAGCGACGTCCCTGTCCGTGACGGTGTAGGTCGTCGTCAATGGCCGGCCGTCGGCCTGGAGGGCCTTCCAGACATCATCTGTCATTTCATCCGAGCTCGGCAGCTGCCGCGCTTCTGCAAAGGCGCGAAGCGCCTTCCTGGCATTCTCCCCGAATTTGCCGTCAATCTCGCCCGGCGAAAAATGCGCTCTGTCCAGCAGAACCTGGAGACGCACTCCAGCCGGGGTCGGCTTCTCGCGTGAGAGACCCTTCTTCGAAGGCTCGGCGGACGCGATCGAAGCCGCATCCATCCCGGCGGCGAGTACGGGCGCAGCCGTCAGCACGACGAGCGCGACAGCGAAAGCGATCCTCATTGCCGCCATGTTCAAGCTCCGACGTGGAGACATTCGTCGGATAAGCAACGCGGCGCGACGGCGGAAGTTTCCAGTTTTTCCTGTGACCGGTCAGGCGATGCGCCGCGCGGCCATCTCGGCCGCGAGCAGCACCGCGGCGCGGCTCGCGCCTGTCGATGCGACGCCTTGGCCTGCGATATCGTAGGCGGTGCCGTGCGCGGGCGTGCAGATCGGAAACGGAAAGCCACCGAGCAGAGTCACGCCGCGATTGAACCCCATCAGCTTCATCGCGATCTGGCCCTGGTCGTGATACATCGTCAGCACCGCATCGAAGGCGCCGGCCTTGGCGCGCAGGAACACGGTGTCGGCCGGAAACGGGCCGTCAACGGCAATGCCGTCGCGTCGGCCGGCTTCCACCACCGGCGCGATGACATCGATCTCCTCGCGGCCGAAATTGCCGCCATCGCCGGCGTGCGGATTGAGCCCTGCCACCGCAATGCGCGGCCGCTCGAAGCCGGCATTGCGCATGCAGGCATCGGTCAGCTTCAGCGCGCGCTGGATGCGTTCGCTGGTGAGTTTTGCGGCGACGTCCTTCAGCGGAATGTGCGAGGTGACGCGCGCGTTCCAGAGTTCACCGAGCACGTTGAATTCACTGGCGGGCGTGCTCAGCCCGACCACCTCCGCGGAGAAGGCGATCTCGTCGTCATAGTCCGCGCGCGCCAGTCGCATCGCCGCCTTGTTGAAGGGCGTGAAGCAGACCGCATCGACCCGGCCATCCCTGCCGAATTCGAGCGCGCGCTTGTAATTGGCGAGCGCAAACTGCCCGCCCGCTAGAGCCGCGACGCCACGCTCGACCCGCGCGGGATCGAGGTGGCCGAGATCGAGGAACAGCGTATCGCCCCGGACCTCATCGAAATCGGCGCCCTGCTCCACCCCGGTCAAGTCAGGCGCGACAGCGGCGACCTTCGCGCCGGCTTCGAAGACGCGCCGATCGCCGATGACCAGGAGACGACACCGTGCGCGGATATCGTCCTGCGCCGCGAGTTTTGCCGTCAGCTCCGGGCTGATGCCGGCAGGATCTCCCATCGCCAGCGCAATCAGCGGCTTTCCGGTCATATGATCACCTTCTCCTGGTTCGTCGTGTGAGGGCTGTTGGGCTTGCGGAAGATGCGTGCGAACAGCTGCAAGGCCAGCGGCAACAGCAGCAATGCGATCCCGGCCACGACCAGGCACGTCACGAGCTTGTTGGCGAAGAAGATCCCGAGCGATCCCTTGGACATCAGCATCGACTGCCGGAATGCATCCTCGGCCTTGTCGCCAATGACGATGGCAAGCACCAGCGGCGCCAGCGGATAGAACAGTTTCTTGAAGAGATAACCGACGACGCCGAAGCCCAGCATCATGACGACGTCGAGATAGGAGTTCGACACCGAATAGGCGCCGACGACGCAGATGATCACGATCAGCGGCGCGATGACCACGAAGGGAATTCGCATCAATGCGGCGAACACAGGCACGGTCAGCAGCACCAGCACGACCGCGACGATGTTGCCGACATACATCGAGGCGATCAGGCCCCAGACGAAGTCTTTCTGGTCCACGAACAGCATCGGACCGGGATTGAGACCCCAGATCATCAGCCCGCCCATCATCACGGCCGCCGTCGCGGAACCGGGAATGCCGAGCGAAAGCATCGGCAGCAGCGCGCTGGTGCCGGCGGCATGGTCGGCGGTCTCAGGCGAGATGATACCCTCCACCTCGCCGGTGCCGAAGTAGCGTCCGCGGCGCGAGAAGCGGCGGGCGATACCATAGCTCATGAACGACGCCGCGGTCGGTCCACCCGGCGTGATGCCCATCCAGCAGCCGATCGCAGCGCTGCGCAGCAACGCAACGCTGTGGCGCGGCAGGCGGCCGACCGCGCGAAACACCTCGCGCCAGTCGATCCTGGAGGAGACGGCTCGGGCATGAAACTCCTCTTCGACCGCGACCAGGAGTTCGCCGATGCCGAACAGGCCCATGACCGCGACGACGAAATTCACGCCCTTGACCAGCTCGTCGATGCCCATGGTGAGGCGGACGCTGCCGGAGACGGTATCGATGCCGATGGCCGCGACGGCAAAGCCGATTGCGAGCGCCACCACTGTTTTCATCGGCGCCGCCCCGCCCATTCCGACGAAGCTCGCAAACGCCAGGAAATAGACCGCGAAATATTCCGGCGGCCCGAACGCGAGCGCGACCTGAGCCACCCAGGACGCCAGGAACGTGATCAGGATGACGCCGACGAGCGCGCCGAACGCCGCCGAGCCGAAGGCGGTCGCGAGCGCCGTGGTCGGCCGTCCGTCCCGCGCCATCGGATAGCCATCGAAGGTGGTGGCCACCGAGGACGGCTCGCCCGGAATGTTGAACAGGATCGAGGTCACGGAGCCGCCGAACAGCGCGCCCCAATACATGCTGGAGAGCAGGATGATTGCCGAGACCGGTTGCATGCCGAAGGTCAGCGGCAGCAGCAGCGACACCCCGTTCGGGGCCCCCAGCCCCGGCAACACGCCGACGAGAATCCCGAGCAGCACGCCGACGGCCATCAGGGCCAGATGCGGCACCGTGACTGCGATGGTGAAACCGTGGAAGAGCTCTGCGAGATTGTCCATCGCCCGCTCCTCAGAACCCGAGCACTGCTGCGAGCGCGCCGTGCGGCAGCGACACCTGGAACATGCGCTCGAACACGACGTAGAGGGCGAGCGCAGTTAGCGCTGCAGTGATCAGCGAACGCGCGATGGATTGATGCCGGGGGATCGCGAGCACCGCGAAAACGTAAGCCGCCGAGGCGATGTACATGCCAAGCAGCGGGATGACTGCAACGAAGATCGCGGCAGGCACGAACAGACCTGCCAGCCGCCGCAACTCAACGGACGTGATGGCAATAGGAACACTCGCCAGCGTCCCCGCCGGCACCACACCGCGCGCCAAATTGTAGAGGCTTCCGGCGACGATGATGATGCCGGTCAGGAACGGAAACGTACCGGCATCGACGCCCTCGCTGGACCAGCCGATGCCGTTATCCAGGCTCTGGACCACAACGGCGACACCAAAGCCGCCAGTGAGGATGGCGGTCGCCAGTTCGAGCGCGCGTCGCGAGATCATGGAAGACTCCAGTCGAGCTGCGGCCCCAACATTCAGTGTCGTCCCGGCGAACGCCGTGACCCATTACCCCAGGCAGAAGTTTGGCGACAACTCAGTGCTAAACGTTCCTCGGTACGACAACCGCCGATCGTCGTTAGATCACGCGGTATCGGCCCCGGCGTTCGCCGGGACGACGGCGGAGTATGTAGCACGCTGCAACCCCACCTCACTTGATCAGCCAGCCCTGCTCGCTTGCCACCAGCTTCACGTGTTCGAGGTCTTCCTTGATGAACTTGTCGAACTCGGCGCCGGTCAGGAACGTGTCGACCTGGGAGGTCTTCTCGATATAGTCCTTCCACTCGGGCGTCGCCTGCACCTTCTTCATGAGGTCGACATAGTAGGCGGCCTGCTCCGGCGTGACCTTGCCGGGCAGCCAGACCGTGCGCGGCTGCTCGTACTGCTTGATATCGAGGCCCTGCTCGGCGCAGGTCGGAACATCGCTCCAGCCTTCGGTGGCGGTGATTTTCGGGCCGGCCGGCAAGCGCTTCGGGCTAAAGACGCAGAGCGGACGCTGCGTGGCGCCGCGCCACTGGCCGAGGCTCTCGCTGGGATTGTTGACGTGGGAATCAAGGTGCCCGCCGGCGAGCTGCACGGCGGCCTCGGCGCCGCTCTTGAAGGGAATATAGGTGAGCTTGACGTGCCCGGTCTTCTCGATCATGCGCGTCAGGACCTCGTCGGTGTCCTTGGACTGCGCACCGCCCATCTTGAATTCGCCTGACGCGGCCGCCTTGAGATAGTCGCCCGCCGTCTTGTAGGGCGCGTCCTGCTTGACCCAGAGCAGGAACTCGTCCTGCGCCATCGCCGCGATTGGGGTCAGATCGGTGTAGTTGAAGGCGACCTTGGAGACGAGCGGCTGCTGCCACGCATTCGAGGTGCCGAAGATCACCTTATAGGGATCGCCGGCGGAGGCCTTGCCATAGACATAGCCTTCCGCGCCGCTGCCGCCGCCCTTGTTGACGACGACGATCGGCTGCTCCGTCAGCTTGTATTTGGTGATGATGTTCTGCACCGCGCGGGCGAGATTGTCGGTCCCGCCGCCAGGGCCTGCGGTCGCCACGAACTCGATCGGCTTCTGCGGCTGCCAGGCGGCAAACGCCGGCGCACTGCCTGCGAGCAAGGCCGCGCTGACGGACAACAGAAAGAGAGACGTCCCACGCATGATTTCCTCCAACTGACTTTTTGTGTTTTGTTTTACAGTTTTGCTTGATCAGTCGTCTCGACGTCCGCTCAGGCGACGCGTTCTGCGCGCTCCCTTGCGGCCGAGACGATGGCGCCTTCTTGTTCGAGCGCTTCGATTTGCTTTTCGTCGAACCCGTGCTCGGCCAGCACCTCGCGCGTGTGCTCGCCGTAGACAGGGGCGCCGGATGCGACCTTGCCCGGCGTCTCCGAGAATTTGACGGGCAGCCCAATCGTCTTGACCGGGCCGAGCGTGGAATGCTCGACCTCGACGACCATCTCGCGCGCCAGCGTCTGCGGATCGCTGAGCGCCTCCAGCATGTCGTGCACGGGGCCGCAGGGAACGCCCTTCTCGTCCAGCGCCGCGAGCCAGTGCGCGCGCGTCCGGGTCCGGAAGCGCTCGCTCAGAACCGCCTCGAGCTGCTTCAAATTCGCCATGCGGTCGGCGCCGGTGACGAAGCGCGGATCGGCGGCGAGTTCGCTCGCGCCAAGCGCCTCCAGCATCAGGAGCCAGTGTTTCTTGTTGGCGCCGCCGACCACCAGCCAGCCGTCCGAGGCCTCGAACGCCTGGTACGGCGCGTTGAGCGGATGGGCCGAGCCCATCGCGCGCGGGGCGGTGCCTGCGGCCAGCGCAATGGTCGATTGCCAATAGGTCTGCACCAGCGCCGCCTCAAAGAGCGAAGTCTCGACCCACTGCCCTTCCCCGGTCTTGAGGCGATGGGTGTAGGCGGCGAGTATGCCCATGCTCGCAAGCAGGCCGGCCGTGATGTCCGACAGCGGCGGGCCGCATTTCACCGGCGGGCCGTCGGGGCGTTCGCCGGTAAAGCTCATGATGCCGCTCATGGCCTGCGCGACGAGGTCAAATCCGCGGCGGTGCTTGTAGGGGCCGGTGCGGCCGAAGCCAGACAGCGAACAGTAGATCAGCGCCGGAAATTTCTTGTGCAGCTCATCGTAGCCAAACCCCAGGCGTTCCATCGCGCCAGGTGCAAAATTCTCCACCAGCACGTCGGCGTCAGCGATCAGCCGCCGCAGCACCTCCTTGCCGCCGTCGGTCTTCAGATCCAGCACGATGCCGCGCTTGTTGCGGTTCATCATCAGGAACGAGGCGGCCTCGTCGCCAATCTTCGGCGGCACGGAATGACGGGTGTCGTCGCCGTTAGGCCATTTCTCGATCTTGATGACGTCGGCGCCCATGTCGGCGAGCATCAAGGTGCAGGTCGGCCCCGCCATGACGTGGGTCAGGTCGATGACCTTGAGGCCGGAAAGCGGGCCTGCGCGACGTGACGTCGATTGCGATCGATCGCTTGGCATAAGGGCGTCCTATTGACCGCGCCACTGCGGGGCGCGCTTGCTGAGGAAAGCATCGAGCCCTTCGCGAAAATCCTGGCTCGTGTAGCACATCAGGATGAGATCTTCGCCCTCGTCGCGCGTCAGCCGCCGTTGCAGGCGAGCGACCGCCTGCTTCGTCGCATTCAGCGTCAGCGGCGCATGGCTGGCAACGAGGCGCGCGACCTCGTCGGCGCGCATGTCGAGCGCGGCGAGATCGTCGACCACCTCGCCGAGCAACCCGATGCCGGCGGCCTCGGCAGCATCGACGAGGCGCGCAGTGAAGATCAGATCCTTGACCCGCGCGGCGCCGATCAGCGCCGTGAGACGGCTGACATTGGACATGGACAGGCAATTGCCGAGCGTCCGGGCGATGGGAAAGCCGATCCTGGTGCTTGATGTGCCGATGCGCAGGTCGCACGCCGCGGCAATGCCGGCCCCGCCGCCGGTGCAGAAGCCGTTGATGGCGGCGATCGTCGGCACGCGGCACTGCTCGAGCGTGGTCAGCACCCTGTCGATGCGGTTCTCGTAGTCGATCGAGTCCTGCGGCGTCCTGAACTCGCGGAACTGGTTGATGTCGGTGCCCGAAGCAAAGGCCTTGTCGCCGGCCCCGCGCAGCACCAGCACCTTGATGGACCGGTCGTCGTTGGCCTGCTCGCAAATGGCCGCGAGCCGCTCGTACATGGCGAAGGTGAAGGCGTTGCGCGCCTGCGGGCGGTTGAAGGTGATCCGCCCGATCCAGTCCTTGCATTCAAAAACGAGGTCGTTTGCCTCGACAGCCTGGTCCATTTCCGCGATCCCATCTGTTTTTTGTATTTTTGAATGCAAAATTTGGGATTTTCAAGATATAATTACCTAACTTTCGTCTATTGGATCATTTTTGCATTCAAAATAGAGATGCCCCATGCTGCATGAGGAAGTCGTAGGCCGCATCCGCGACATTCTGCTCGACGGCGAGATCCCGCCGGGCGCGCGGATTCCCGAGCGTGAATTGTGCGAGCGGCTCGAGATTTCGCGCACGCCGCTACGCGAAGCGCTCAAGGTGCTGGCGGCCGAAGGCCTGGTTCAGCTGCTGCCGCATCGCGGCTCGCGCGCGGCAAAGCTGACCGACAAGGACATGCGCGACCTGTTCGAGGTCTGCCAGGGCCTCGAGGCGCTGGCGGGCGAGCTCGCCTGCGAGCGCATCACCGATCGCAAGATTGCCGAGATCGCCGCCGCGCACGCGGCAATGGTGCAGCATTATCGCGAAGGCGATCTGCTTCAGTACTATCGCGGCAACCGCGCCATCCACGAGGGGATCGTCAACGCCGCCGGCAATCCCGTGCTCGCGGCGCTCTACGCAACGGTGACCGCGCGCATCCGCCGTGCCCGCTACGTCACGCCGATGACGCCGCAGCGCTGGGCCCTCGCCGTCAGCGAGCACGAAGCCATCCTGAACGCATTGCAACGGCGCGACGGCGCCGGGCTTTCCCACATCCTGCGTGCGCATCTGCGCCACAAGCGCGAGGAGGTGCTGCAGGCGGGGTTTGCCGAGACGGAGACGAGCGAGCTCGCGCTGAAGATCGCGTGAGGCGGCCTCCCTCGCCTGCTAAGCAGGGTTGCCAAACAGATCGCGCGTGATCGACCGCAGCCAGCGATGGGCGGGATCGCGATGATAGCGCTCATGCCAATATTGCGCGATCTCGATCCGCGGCAACGCAACCGGCGTCTTGAACACGGTCATCCCGAGCGGCTCGGCGATGATGGCGGCGAGATTGGCGGGTAACGTCGCAACCCCATCGGTTTGCGAAGCCACGATTGCCCCGGCGATAAAACTCGGCACCTGCAGCAGAACATTTGTCCGCGCGATCGCGCGCATCAGCACGCGCTGCGTCTCGAGATGGGCCGCATGGCCGGTCTCCGATGCGGCGATCAGGATATGTTTCTCGTCGAGAAATCCCCGCCGCGTGCGGGCCGCAGCCGGCCTTGGATGGCCCCGCCGAACGACGCTTGCATAGCCGTCCGAATAGAGCCGTTGGGAGCGAAGATGCCCGGCCGCGCGCGGCAAGGCGCCGAGCGCAAGGTCCGCCTCTCCAGACTCCAGCTTGAGCGCAAAGTGCCGGGAGTCGAGCGGTATCGCCCGCACCTGAGTACGCGGTGCGAGTTCAGTGAGCCGCGCGACCAGGGGCGGCAGGAACCGCACCATGCCGACATCGGTCAAAAGCAGGCTGAAGGTCTTCTCGGATTTGGCGGGTTCGAACGGCAGCCGCTCCTGCCATAGCCGTTCGGCCATCTCGAGCAGAGCGCGGATTTGCACCGCCATCTCGACGGCGCGCGCCGTCGGCTGCACGCCGCTGCCGCGCCGCACGAACAGCGGATCGTCGAAACGCTGCCGCAACCGCGCCAGGAGCTTGCTGATCGCCGGCTGCGTGGTCTCGAGGCTCACGGCCGCGCGCGTGATGCTGCCCTCGCGGATCAGCGCGTCGAGCACGCGCAAATCCCGAAAGTCGATTCCGAAAGATTCCATTTTCGACATGTGAAACATTCTCTTGCGGCTATGGATCGAGTTTCGCGCTTTGCTATCTTGCCGTCAATCGAACGGCCGAACGGCCACGCGAACACGGAGGACGCCATGACCAAATTCGTGATCGAACCTCACTTCCGCCTGCAGGAATGGGTGGCCGAGGAAAAAGGCTACTTCCGCGATGAAGGGCTCGACTACGAGTTCCGCGAGCTGATCCGCTCGACCGAGGGCCAGCACCACAACAAGGTCAATGAAGGCGCCTTCCAGAGCATCGAGAAGGGGCGGAAGGCCGACGTCAGCTGCGCCTGCCACTGGACCGTCAACGTCGCTGCCTCGAACGGTCACGCCAAGCTGTACGCCGATGTCTATTCGGTCGCGCCGTCGGGCATCTTCGTTGCCGCGGATTCGAAGATCCGCACCCCCGCCGATCTTGCCGGCGTGCCGATCTCCGTCGGCTTCCAGTCAGGCAGCCACTATTCGACGATCCAGGCGCTCGAGCCGTATCTGGCGTCCGGCCAGATCAATCTCACCTTCGAGGACGGCATGCTGTTCCGCCGGATGGAGTTGCTGTTCGAAGGAAAGAGCGAGGCGGCCGCGTTGTTCAACGGCCCCTATTATTTCGCCGAGCAACTCGGCTATCGCAAGATCATCGACACCACGTTCATGATCGCATCCATGATCAATGGCGATCCTGCGCCCGAGGACATCAAGCGCTATTTCCGCGCGCTGAAGAAGGCCCAGCGCGACATCGACCTGCGTCCCGAGCAGTACACGCACTACTACAAGAACGAATTCCCGGACCGCTTCCACGCCGCCATGGACACCAGGCGCTGGGGACCCGGCGAGCGCATCGTGTTCGAACCTTATTCGCGCGAGGTCTACGAGCAGTCCTTCGACTGGATCGAGCAGCACGGCATCTTCAAGGCCGGCACGATGGGCGATGGCAGCTACGACAAGGCGACGGTGGCGTTCGGCAGGATCTGAGCGCGCGAAGCCGCGCCGTCAGCACCCGAGCCTGTCGGCAATCCCGCCAAAATCCTTGGCGACGATGTCCCAGGCGCCGGTGGCTTCGAAATCGACCTTCTGCAACGGACCGTATTCGGTCGGCCGCGCCACGAACGCGGTCTTCAGCCCATATTTCTGCGCGGCGGCGAGATCGCCGTTGTGGGCGGCCACCATCATCACCTGCTCCGGCTTCAGGCCGAGCAGCTTGGCCGCACCGAGATAGGTCTCGGGATCGGGCTTGTAGTGCTCGAACAGTTCGGCGGACATGATGAGGTCCCAGGGCAGGCCTGCAAACTTCGCCATGTTGGTGAGCAGTGCGACGTTGCCGTTCGACAGCGGCGAGATCACGAACTTCGTCTTCAGCCGCGTCAGGCCGGCGACACTGTCCGGCCAGGGATTGAGGCGGTGCCAGCCCTTGGTGAGATGGTCGAGATCGGCCTCGGTCAGGCCTTTGATCGAAAACTTCTCGACCAGCTTTTCGAGCGAGCGGCGGTGCAGTTCGTCCAGCATGACATAGCCGCGCTCGGGATGCTCGCGCACGTCCTGCATGGACGCGACATACATGCCGCGCCAACCGTCGACGAGCGCGGTCCAGTCGGCACTGATGCCACGGCCCTTCCCCCACCACATGAAGTCAGTGATCAGGCTGGTGCGCCAGTCGACGACGGTGCCGAACACGTCGAAGATCAGGGCTTTGACGGCTGTCGTATCTGATGGTGTGCCCATCCGAGTCTCCGATCGTTCGAGACGCAAGCGCCTCGGCCAAATTGCAGGGCTTTAAAGCACGATCGTCTATATGCAACAATAGCGATAGCCGGGCGCGCGTCCAAGACGAACAAGGTGGCAGACGTTGTCGATCGGGGTGGAGCGTACATGTCATGACCAACCCAGTTGCATTCATATTGCTCGATGACAGCCACCTTCCAGACGAGGCGATTCTGATCCAGACACTGCGCCGTCGTCATCCGGGTTTGCGATGGGACACCAGCCCGACCACGGCAAAGACGGACGGCGTCAGACTTATCCGCGCGGGCGATCACCTTATCGCAATCCTCTTGATGCCCGCGCCCCTCCCTTTCGACCAGAGGCTCTGGCAGCAAGCCTCGTGGGTTTGGCCGGACGCGTTCGACGCCGTGGGAAGACACCGCGCACATCTCATCGTCTCGATGATGGGGTCCGCCGTGGAGGGAACGAAAACACCCGAGCTGGACATCACTGAAAGCACGCGCAGGCTGACGGCCATTGTCGGCGGCATATGCGAAGCGCAGCCAGATTGCCTCGGCGTCGTCTGGAGCGGGAAAGTTGGCCGTTCTCGGGAGATGTGGTTGGAACAATCTCGGCGTGCATTCGATCCTTATCCAGATCAGCCTTTCGGACTGTGGGTGGAGATCGTTCCCTTTCGTAGTGGTGATACCATCGGAGCCTATACGGTTGGATTGACCGCATTCACCGGCCGCGAGATCGAATTCGAGGTGGACGGACTGGATGAACGCACGGTGATCGGTCGCGTTGCCCAGATCTCGTCCTACCTGATCGCAAACGGGCTCGACGCAGCATTGCAGAGCGGCCAGGTGTTCGATGCCGACTCCGAGATCAATCATCGCGTCGGCGTGCTCCACCGCAATTCCCGCTTCAACCTCGGGCCGGTGATTTCGTTCTCATCCGTTCAAGACCGATCTGGTAGGCTAAAGACCTACGAGATAATTTCAGCCCAGATTGCCCGCGATCATCCCCTCACGGTCATTTTGGAAAGAGTGGGGCTTTTCGATCCGACACAGTCTGAAAATCAGATCAAGTTACGGCCGGATCACTACGTTTCGGAAGCTCGTCTTGAGAGCTTCGATGAGGCGCTTTTGGGCGCGCTCTCCAAAATGATGGCAACCGATGCCTTTGCGGAGGCGGACACAAATGCGCGCCAGGCGCTGAAAAGCGGAAATATTGCGGCCGCAAGGTCCTTTCTTCAGCCTTGGGCCGAGGAAGTTGCGGCGCTTCAAGACGCGGTCAAGATCGGTCTTACCCTTTGCGACGTGTTCATGTTCTCGCCGGCGTCGCTTCGCGGTCTATAGAAGACGCGCGATGGATTCGCACGGTCTCACGGCGCGGCGTTCGGCTGAACCAACCGAACGCGCCCGGGCGAACCTCCTCGTATCAATCCAGATGGAACTTGGCCAGTTCGCGGTGCTCGGCCTTGATGTAGCGCACGGTGCCGGTGACCGAGCGCATCACAACCGTCTCGGTCTCGATCACGCCGTCCTTGCGGAATTTCACGCCCGACAGCAGCGAGCCCGTGGTGACGCCGGTGGCGGCGAACAGGCAGTCGCCGCGCGCCATGTCCTCGATGCCGTAGATCATCTTGGGATCGTTGACGCCCATCTTGGCCGCGCGTTCGATCTTCTCGCCGGAATCCAGGATCAGCCGGCACTGCATCTGGCCGCCAATGCAGCGCAGCGCCACCGCCGCGAGCACGCCTTCCGGAGCGCCGCCGGTGCCGAGATACATGTCGACGCCGGTGTTATCGGGATCGGCGCAGTGGATCACACCGGCGACGTCGCCATCGGTGATGAGACGCACGGCAGCGCCGGTCGAGCGCACGCTCTCGATGATGCTGGCGTGACGCGGACGGTCGAGCACGAGGACGGTGATCCCGTCCGGCTTGACACCCTTGGCCTTGGCGAGACGACGGACGTTATCGGCAGGGCTCGCATCGAGATCGACGACGCCCTTGTCGTAGCCGGGACCGATCGCGAGCTTCTGCATGTAGACGTCGGGGGCGTGCAGCAGCGTGCCGCCGTCGGCCATCGCCATGGTGGCGATCGAGCCCGGCATGTTCTTGGCGCACAGCGTGGTGCCTTCGAGCGGATCGACCGCGATGTCGACTTCCGGACCGGTGTTCATGCCGACTTTCTCGCCGATGAAGAGCATCGGCGCTTCGTCGCGCTCGCCCTCGCCGATCACGATGGTGCCCTGGATCGGCAGCTTGTTGAGCTCGCGACGCATCGCGTCGACGGCGGCCTGGTCGGCAGGCTTCTCCTGCCCGTGACCGCGCAGCCGCGCAGACGACACTGCCGCCCGCTCCGTCACGCGCACGATCTCCAGCGTGAGAATGCGCTCGAGCAATGCGTGCGGAGGGACTTCAATATGGGTCGACATCAGCTAACTCCTTCGAAGCGGTTTGGGCGGAAGTCTCCGCTCGCATTCAACTCGTAACACCCACAGTTCGTTCGAACCGTGTCAGTTCTTCTCAATCCTGATGACCTGCGGTCGTCCGCTGATCACCTTGTCCTTCTGCACGGCGGCGAGAGCGCGGCGCACGGCGTCTTCATGGGTCGCATAAGTGATCAGGATGACCGGCACGGGCACCGCCTTGCCGTCAGCGGGTGCAGCGCCGCCATTGGGATGGCGCTGCACGATCGACTCGATCGAAATCTTCTGCTCGGCGAGCCGGGTCGCGATTGCAGCCGCGGTGCCCGGGAAATCGCGCGCGAGCAGGCGGATGTAATAGCCGCCTTCATGGCGCTCCATCGGCGCCTTCTTGGTGTCGTGCAGTTGCGCGATCGGGCGGCCGAACGGATTGGCCCGGATGCCGCGCGCCACGTCGGCGATATCGGCGACGACGGCGGATGCAGTCGCAGCGCCGCCGGCGCCGGGACCGACCAGCGTGATCGGCGGAATGCCCTCGCCATCGATCGTGACCGCATTGGTGACACCCATCACCTGCGCGATCGACGACGTTTTGGGAACCATGGTCGGATGCACGCGCTGCTCGATACCCTTGGCGGTGCGAACGGCAACGCCGAGCAGCTTGAGCCGGTAACCGAGATCGTCAGCGGCGCGTAGATCTTCCGGCGCGATCGAGGAGATGCCTTCAACATACACTGCGCTTTGAGCAACTTTCGTGCCGAAAGCGAGGCTGGCGAGGATTGCGAGCTTCTGCGCAGTGTCGTGGCCGTCGACGTCGAAGGACGGATTGGCCTCGGCATAGCCGAGCCGCTGCGCATCCTTCAGGCACTCGGCGAACGACAGGCCCTCCTGCTCCATCCGCGTCAGGATGTAGTTGCAGGTGCCGTTGAGGATGCCGTAGACGCGATTGATGCCGGTTCCGGCAAGGCCTTCGCGTAAGGTCTTGATGACGGGGATCGCGGCGCCGACCGCTGCCTCGAAATTCAGCGCACCGCCATGCTTTTCGGCGGCCTTCGCCAGCTTGATTCCGTGCTTGGCGAGCAGCGCCTTGTTCGCGGTGACGACCGACTTGCCAGCATTGAGCGCGGCCTCGACTGCCGAGAGCGCGGGATCGCCGGCGCCGCCCATCAGTTCGACAAAGCAATCGACCTCGGGATGCGTGGCCAGCGCCATCGGATCCTTGGCCCATTCGACGCCGCGCAGGTCGATGCCGCGCTTCTTGGCCTTCGAGCGCGCCGTGACGGCGACGACGCGAATGCCGCGGCCACTGCGGCCCGCGAGCACGCGCGCCTGCGTTTCAATCAAACGGACAACTTCGGCACCCACGGTGCCGAGCCCCGCTATGCCCACTTTCAGGGGTGCAACCATGATGCTTTAGTGAACCTGCAGAAGAGAAATTAGCGCCTGTTAGCGAGCGGAACGACGTTGTGCAACGTTTCGAGGCCGCTTTCAAGGAAGCGACGCACGCCGCGCGCGGCCTGCCTGATCCGTTGCTCGTTTTCCACCATGGCGATGCGGACATATCCTTCGCCATGCTCGCCGAAGCCGACGCCGGGCGAGACCGCGACGCCCGACTTCTCCACCATCAACGTCGCGAACTGCATGCTGCCGACGCTGCGGAACGCCTCCGGCAGCGGCACCCAGGCAAACATCGAAGCCTCCGGCGGCGGAATCTCCCAGCCTGCCCGGCCGAACGATTCCACCAGCGCGTCGCGGCGCTTGCGATAGGTGTCGCGCATCTCCTTGATGCAATCATCGGGGCCGTTCAGCGCCGCGGTCGCAGCGACCTGCACGGGTGTGAAGGCGCCGTAGTCGAGATAGGATTTGACGCGGGCGAGCGCTGCGATCACGCGCTCATTGCCGACCGCAAAGCCCATGCGCCAGCCGGCCATCGAATAGGTCTTCGACATCGAGGTGAACTCGACGGTGACGTCGATCGCACCAGGCACCTGGAGCACCGAGGGCGGCGGATTGCTCTCGTCGAAATAGACCTCGGCATAGGCCAGATCCGACAGGATCAGGATCTCGTGCTTCTTCGCGAACGCCACGAGGTCCTTGTAGAAATCGAGGCTCGCGACATAGGCGGTCGGGTTCGAGGGATAGCAAACCACGAGCGCGAGCGGCTTCGGGATCGAATGAACGATCGCGCGCTCCACCGCCTCGAAGAATTGCGGCGTCGGCTCCGAAGGTACCGAACGGATCACGCCGCCCGCCATCAAGAAGCCGAAGGCATGAATCGGGTAGCTCGGGTTCGGGCAGAGGATGACGTCGCCGGGCGCGGTGATCGCCTGCGCCACGTTGGCAAAGCCTTCCTTGGAGCCCAGCGTCGCCACCACCTGGGTGTCGGGGTTGAGCTTCACGCCGAAGCGACGCTCGTAATAGGCGGCCTGGGCCCGGCGCAGGCCGGGGATGCCGCGGGAGGCCGAGTAGCGGTCGGTGCGCGGCTTGCCCAGCGTCTCCTTCAGCTTCTCCAGCACGTGCGGCGGGGCCGGCAGGTCCGGATTGCCCATGCCGAGATCGATGATGTCGGCGCCGGCATTCCGCGCGGCCGCCTTGGCCCGGTTGACCTGCTCGAACACGTAAGGCGGTAGGCGGCGGATGCGGTAAAATTCTTCCATGGGTCTCTGGGCTCCGGGCAACCGGTCAGGACAGAATCGAGCAGCAATGACCGCCCCTTCGAGGAGACATCGCCCGACACACGAAAATTACTCAAAATCAAACACTTGGAGCAATTTTCGGCGATAAGGACTGAACTCCTTCGCCCTGACTCTCGGCTGAATTGACGTCTTTTAGCACGGAGTGACGGGGGCGCCAGCGATTACGTTGCGCCGCGCGATGGCCGTCCCGCTCCCATTTGGCGACCGACTTGGCGCCCTTATTTGGCATCCTTGGCCGCGACGGCCTGGCGGTCGCGGGCGGCCGCAAGCTCAGCCTCGATCTTGGCGCGTTGATCCGGCGGGATGATTGCCTGGTCGCGGTCAGGCGGCAAATCGTGCACCGGCAAATAGGCGCCAGGTTCCTTCGGGTGAGCCGGCGTATCCGCCGCCGACATATCGGCAAGCTGACTTGAACACCCGCCCAGCGCGAACGCTGACATCAGCAGCGCGCAGCCGACAAGGCGCGACTTTTGCAGGTCCCACAACGCGAACACTTGGGAATTCCCCTACTCGTCCCAACGCTAGGCTGCCGGCAACTTAACCAACAACCTGCCCCAGCTCAAACCATTGCTGCCCACAAATGGTACGAGCGAGAAAACATCGAAGGCCCACGGCACAAAACGTGCACCGCGATTGTGACAAAAGCAAGAAGCCGTGTCGCAGTGCAGCACATGTTCGCGCTTGTTTCGCGCGAAACCAGCGAGCTTCGCGGTGACGAATACGGAATGAATCGTTACTGTTGCCCTTATGAGTATCGCCACGACCGACACGCCCAAATCAAAGCCCGAAACCAAGTTCGATGCGGAAGCCTTCGCGATGAATGTCGCGCGGGCGATGGAGAGCGGCGGCAAGGCGCTCGCCGCGTATCTGAAGCCGCGCGAGAGCGGTGAGGTGCAGGACCGCCCCCCGGCCGAGCTCGCCGAAGTGGTCAAGACCTTCACCTCGGTCGCCGAGTACTGGCTGTCCGACCAGTCGCGGTCGTCCGATCTCCAGACCAAGCTGGCCAAGGACTATCTCGACCTCTGGGGCTCGGCGGCGCGGCGGATGGCCGGCCAGGACGCCCAGCCCGCGATTGCGCCCTCGCCGCGCGACAAACGGTTCGCCGATCCGGAATGGAAGTCCAACCAGTTCTTCGATTTCGTGATGCAGCTCTATCTGCTCACGACCAAGTTTGCACAGGAGCTGGTGCGCGACGCCGAGCTCGATCCGGCGACCCGCCGCAAGGCCGAATTTTACGTGCAGCAGCTCATCAATGCGATCTCGCCGTCGAACTTCGTGCTGACCAACCCGGAGGTGTTGCGCGAGACGGTTGCAAGCAGCGGCGAGAACCTCGCGCGCGGCCTGACCATGCTGGCGGAAGACATTGCCGCCGGCAAGGGCATGCTGAAGATCCGCCAGTCCAACCCGGACAATCTCGTCGTCGGGGTCAACATGGCGACGACGCCGGGCAAGGTGATCTACCAGAACGAGATGATGCAGCTGATCCAGTATTCTCCGACCACGGAGAAGGTGCTGCGCACGCCGCTGCTGATCGTGCCGCCCTGGATCAACAAATTCTACATCCTCGATCTCAAGCCGGAGAAATCCTACATCAAGTGGTGCGTTGACCAGGGCATCACCGTGTTCGTGATCTCATGGGTCAACCCCGACAAGAAGCTCGGCGCCAAGAGCTGGGAAGACTACATGAAGGAAGGCCCGCTCACGGCAATGGACGTGATCGAGAAGATCACCGGCGAGATGAAGGTGCACACGGCCGGCTATTGCGTCGGCGGCACCATGCTCGCGACCACGCTGGCCTGGCTCGCCGAGAAGCGGCGCCAGCGCGTCACCTCGGCGACGTTCTTTGCGGCCCAGGTCGACTTCACCCATGCCGGCGATCTCCTGGTCTTCGTGGACGAAGACCAGATCGCGGCGCTCGAGCAGGACATGAAGACCTCAGGCGTGCTCGAAGGCTCCAAGATGGCGATGGCCTTCAACATGCTGCGCTCCAACGATCTGATCTGGTCCTACGTGGTCAGCAACTATCTCAAGGGCCAGCAGCCGAGCGCGTTCGACCTGTTGCACTGGAATTCCGACGCAACGCGGATGACGCAGGCGAACCATTCCTACTATCTGCGCAACTGTTATCTGGAGAACCGGTTGTCGACCGGCACGATGGTGCTCGACAACACCCTGCTCGATCTCTCCAAGGTCAAGGTGCCCGTCTACAACCTCGCCACCCGCGAGGACCACATCGCGCCGGCGGAATCGGTGCTGTATGGCTCGCAGTTCTTCGGCGGTCCCGTGAAGTACGTGCTGTCAGGCTCCGGCCACATCGCCGGCGTCGTCAATCCGCCCGCCTCGGGCAAGTACCAGTACTGGACCAACGACAACATCAAGAACGTCAGCGTCGCCGAGTGGATGAAGGGCGCGGTGGAGCACAAGGGCTCGTGGTGGCCGGACTGGCGGCAATGGCTGAGCGAGATCGATCCCGAGGAAGTGCCGGCGCGCAGCGTCGGAAGCGACGCGCTGCCGCCGATCGAGGATGCACCGGGCAGCTATGTCAGGGTTCGCGCATAGCGCAATGGCGCGCGCTTTCGTATAAGCTCACGGCATCGATTTTGGAGGGGACCGGGTTATGACGCGCGAATTGTTCTGGCTGACCTGCACGGTGATCCTGACCGGGATCCTGTGGATTCCCTACACCATCAACCGCTGCCAGGTTCGTGGGCTCAGCGGCGCCATGGCCAACCCCGCGCGCGGCGACAAGCCTCAGGCCGAGTGGGCGAACCGGCTGATGTTCGCGCATGACAACGCGGTCGAGAACCTCGTGCTGTTCGCGCCGCTGGTGCTGATCCTCAATGCGATCGACTATTCCTCGAAATGGACCGTGCTTGCCTGCGTGGTCTATTTCTGGGCGCGGGTTGCGCATCTGATCGTCTATGCGCTGGGCATTCCGGTGTTCCGTACCCTCGCCTTCAGCGTCGGCTTCCTGGCGCAGGCCGTGCTGGCGCTGGCGATCTTTGGGGTGTTCTGAGCGCAACTTCGCATCGTCATTCCGGGGCGGTGCGCAGCACCGAACCCGGAATCTCGAGATTTCGGGTTCGTCTTCGGGCGCCCCGGAATGACCGTTTGGGTCGTCCTACTCCTCCGGCAGGCCCAGCATCAGCCGCATGTTCTGCACGGCTGCGCCCGAGGCGCCCTTGCCGAGATTGTCCAGCCGCGCGACCAGCACCGCCTGGTGGTACTTGTCGCTGGCGAAGACGTAGAGCTCGAGCATGTTGGTCTCGTTCAGCGCTTCCGGCTCGAGCCGGCCGCCCTTCGAAGCCTCGTTCTGGAGCGGCATCGCCTTGACGTATTTCGAACCGGCGTAGCGCTTGGCGAGTGCAGCCTGCAGATCCGCGCCGCTGGGCTTGCCCGGCAGCGTGTCGAGCTGCAGCGGCACCGAGACCAGCATGCCCTGTCGGTAATTGCCGACCGAAGGAATGAAGATCGGCCGCCGCGTCAGGTTCGAATAGAGCTGCAGCTCCGGCAGATGCTTGTGCTCGAAGCCGAGGCCGTAGAGCTCGAAGGACGGCGCACTGCCGTCCTCGAAGCTCGCGATCATCGACTTGCCACCGCCGGAATAGCCGCTGACCGCGTTGACGCTGATGGGATAGTCAGGCGGCAGCAGGCCGGCATCGACGATCGGCCGCAGCAGCGCGATGCCGCCGGTCGGATAGCAGCCGGGATTGGAGACCTTCTTCGCGGCCTTGATCTTGCCGGCCTGGTCCGGCGCCAGTTCCGGAAAACCGTAAGCCCAGTCAGGCGCGACCCGGTAGGCGGTCGAGGCGTCCAGCACCTTCGGCCCCGAGGCGCCCATGTTGTCGATCAGCGCGACCGTCTCCCTGGCGGCATCGTCGGGCAGGCAGAGGATGACGAGGTCCACCTCTTCCATCAGCGCCTTCTTGGCCGCAGGATCCTTACGCTTGTCGTCGGCGATCGTCTTCACGGCGACGTCGCTCTGCAGCTTCAGCCGCTCGTTGATGCCAAGCCCGGTTGTGCCGGAGCCGCCATCGACGAAGACGGTGGCGGGCTTCTTCGCGGCGCCCGACGTCGGGGCTTTCGTGGTCTCCGTGAGGCTCATGGTGCGGTCCTTTCGAGCATGTCGGTTTCGTTCGCGAAAGCCTCTGGCCTTGCGTCCTGCATCAGTTGCGCGATCTGTCTCGCATCGGCGTCGGCTTGCGCGCCAAGCGCATTGGCGATCGCCACATAGTCGGCGTCCGATTTGTGCTGGTTGAGCTTGAAGCTGCCTTCGACCTCTTCAACCGTCATGACCAGACCCACGATCCCCTTCTTCATGGCCTCGAGCCGGCCGGCGGTCATCTTGCCCGACGTCCACGGCTTCTTCGGCAGCAGCCAGTTCTCGAAGATGTCGCTGAGCGTATCGATCTGCACTGCCAGCTCAGCATCCGACATCATCGCCACCGGACCGCTCAGGTGAACCGACTGATAGAGCCAGGTCGGCACCTGATCCGGCGAGACGTACCAGTCCGGCGAGACATAGGCATCCGGACCGTTGATCGCGAGCAACCAGGATGTCGCGCCGTCCGCAAGCTTTACCAGCGGATTGTGACGGGCGACATGAAAGGCCGCTCGCGGCGTGCCGTCAGCCGCATAGGTCAAATAGAACGGCAGCGGCGATGCGATCGGCTTGTGGCCATCGAAGGCGCACATTGTGCCGAAGCCGCGCTCGCCTGCGAATTTCAGGCTTGCGGTGCGATCCGGCTTGAAAAAGGGTGGCGTGTACATCGTAGTCTCCTGCTGGGCCTCCTCGGGGGGGCCGCCGGATCAGATCGCGCTGACAGGAGAGAGAATGCCGCGGATCGGGTCCAGCGGCAAAGACGATGATCTCAAACGCGATCGACCGCCCAAACCGCTAAAGAGCGGCGGCGGCGACGGGCGAACAGGATGGTCGCGGCGTTGATCATGGCGCGCGGCTATAGAGCGAGATCAGGTTCCCGTCAAGGTGACCGTTGTCATTACGGGGCGATGCGAAGCATCGAACCCGGAATCTCGCGCCACAAGCTCGAGATTCCGGGTTCGCTCGCGTTGCGAGCGCCCCGGAATGACGGGACTTAGATGACCCGCCAGAGCCACTCCATGACCTTCGCGATCACGTCGCCGAACAGCAACAACGCGGCCGACCAGACCAGAGCCGAGACGAAGTTGGCCGCCTGGAAACTCCCGTACGGCATTTCGAAGATGCCGGCCGCGAGCGGCACGGAGGCGCGCAAAGGACCGAAGAAGCGGCCGATGAAGATGCTGGGCACGCCCCAGCTACGCACGAAGGCCTCGCCCCTCGGCAGGATTTCCGGATAGCGCGACAGCGGCCACATCTGCGCGACCCGCTCCTTGTAGCGGTAGCCGAACCAATAGGAGACCCAGTCGCCGAGGGCGGCGCCGATCGCGCCGGCAATCCAGATCGGATAGAAGCTGATGCCGCTCGCCCCGATCAGCGCGCCGATGGCGACCAGTGCGCCCCAGGCCGGGATCAGGAGAGAGATGAAAGCCAGCGATTCCCCGAACGCCAGCAGGAACACGATCGGGGCAGCCCAGGCCTGATGAAGGCGCACGAAATCGGCCAGCGCGTGCGCAAACTGCTCCATTCCAGAATAGCCTTCCCGCCCCGCCTCGAGGTCCTGCCAGATGGAAAAGACTGGTAAGCCAAGGACTTGTGTGACATCAAGTCACAAAGCCGGGCCGACGCAGGCCAAGCCGTCAAATTGCCGGGACTTGGTGAACTTGCGGCGTAAATTCGCCGGCATTAGCTCCCACCCACGGCGCCCACACGGCCCCGTGGTAACCTTTCGAGCCCAGAAGTGGCATAGTCGCCCCTAACCGATTCGCCGCCTGTGCGGCCCTCAAAACGCATCAAGATATATGTCCAAGCAGTTGAAAACTAAAGCTAAAGACGATTTGTTCGAGGGCGATGAGCCAAAGGGGCGCGCAAGTGCCGCGAAGGCTGCTTCCCGCGCCAGCGGTGGCGAGGCCGATTACACGGCCGCCGACATCGAGGTGCTCGAGGGCCTGGAACCGGTGCGGCGCCGGCCCGGCATGTATATCGGCGGCACCGACGAAAAAGCGCTGCATCATCTGTTCGCCGAAGTCATCGACAACTCGATGGACGAGGCGCTTGCGGGACACGCGACCTTCATCGGGGTTGAACTCTCCGCTGACGGGTTCCTCACCGTCACCGACAACGGCCGCGGCATCCCAATCGATCCGCATCCGAAGTTCCCGAAGAAGTCGGCGCTCGAAGTCATCATGTGCACGCTGCACTCGGGCGGTAAGTTCGACAGCAAGGTCTACGAGACCTCAGGCGGCCTGCATGGCGTCGGCATCTCCGTTGTGAACGCCCTCTCCTCGCGTCTCGAGGTCGAGGTCGCGCGCAGCCAGAAGCTCTACCGCATGAGCTTCGAGCGCGGCCATCCCAAGGGCAAGCTCGAGGATCTCGGCAAGATCAACAACCGCCGCGGCACGCGCGTCCGCTTCAAGCCCGACACCGACATCTTCGGCGCAAAGGCCGCGTTCAAGCCGCAGCGCCTGTTCAAGATGACGCGCTCGAAGGCCTATTTGTTCGGCGGCGTCGAGATCCGCTGGAACTGCGCGCCCGAATTGCTCAAGGGCGTCGAGGACGTGCCGGCGGAAGCGACGTTCCACTTCCCCGGCGGCCTGAAGGACTATCTGGCGGCGGCGATCCACGCCGACACGCTCGTACATCCCGATATCTTCTCCGGCAAGTCGGGCCGCAACGGCGCGCATGGCGCCTGCGAATGGGCCGTGGCCTGGACCGCGGACGCCGACGGCTTCCTGTCCTCGTACACCAACACGGTGCCTACGCCGGATGGCGGTACGCATGAATCGGGCCTGCGCAGCGCGCTGCTGCGCGGCCTGAAGGACCACGCCGAGCGCGTCGGCCAGGGCAAGCGCGCCTCGTCCATCACCTCGGAAGACGTGATGGTGGGCGCTGCCGTGATGCTCTCGGTGTTCGTGCGCGAGCCTGAATTCCAGGGCCAGACCAAGGATCGTCTCGCCACTGCGGAAGCGCAGCGCATCGTCGAGCAGGCGATGAAGGATCCATTCGACCATTGGCTGTCGGGCAATCCGAACATGGCCAACCGGCTGCTTGATTTCGTCATCGACCGCGCCGAGGAGCGGCTGCGGCGGCGGCAGGAGAAAGAGACCGCGCGGAAAACCGCCGGCAAGAAGCTGCGCCTGCCCGGCAAGCTCGCCGACTGCACTAACGCGGGCCTCGACGGCTCCGAGCTCTTCATCGTCGAGGGTGACTCGGCCGGCGGCAGCGCCAAGCAGGCGCGCAATCGCGAAACGCAGGCCGTGCTGCCATTGCGCGGCAAGATCCTCAACGTCGCCTCGGCCGGCAAGGACAAGCTGACCGCGAACGCCCAGCTCTCCGATCTCGTGCAGGCAATCGGCTGCGGCCAGCTCCTGCACTATCGGGAAGAGGATCTGCGCTATCAGCGCATCATCATCATGACCGACGCCGACGTCGACGGCGCGCACATCGCTTCGCTGCTGATCACCTTCTTCTACCGGCAGATGCCGAAGCTGATCGACGAAGGCCACCTCTTCCTCGCCGTGCCGCCGCTCTACAAGCTGACCCACGGCACCAAGTCGGTCTACGCACGCGACGACAGGCACAAGGACGAGCTGATCAAGAGCGCGTTCAACGCCAACGCCAAGGTCGAGGTCAACCGCTTCAAAGGCCTTGGCGAGATGATGCCGGCGCAGCTGAAGGAAACCACCATGGATCCGTCCAAACGGACGCTGCTCAAGGTCGTGCTGCTGCCCGACGACCGCGACACCACGGCGGATTCGGTCGAGCGCCTGATGGGCACCAAGGCCGAGGCCCGTTTCGCCTTCATCTCCGACAAGGCCGAGTTTGCCGGCGACGAGCTGCTCGACGTCTGATCCTGCGATTCCCGCCAAAAAGCCCGGTCCAAGCCGGGCTTTTTTCATGTCGTGGCGACGGTAAAGCTTTGCCCCGGCCGATTCACTCTCGGCGAGCCGTCCCCGAAAAGTGCGACTCGGCCAGCGACTCACCGGCTGAGCCAGGGGCCAACGCTGAGGCAGGATCGCCTCCATTTCGGACAAAGGCGAATTCCTAACGAAAACTTACCCCGGACTACAAATCCAAAATCTGTCTCAATATATTGAAATCACTTATCTTTTTAAAACTCCCATGACAGCGTCATTGAGCCCGGACGGAGGGCGTTTTCCGGCGACTGTGCCTGCCCTGCAACAGCATTTCGGCGAGAACCGTCTATAGTCCGAACCATCAGAACACACGGACTTCAGTGCGCTCGCGCCTGCTACGAACCAAGGTTGGGGATTTCATCATGAAGAAGATTGCACTCGCACTGACCGCGGTTGCGGCGATGACCGGTTCGGCTTCTGCCGCCGACTTGGCTGCCCGTCCCTACGTGAAGGCCCCGATGGCTGCTCCGGTTGCCAACTGGACCGGCTTCTACGTCTTCGGTGGCGCCGGCGGCGGTCTCTCGAACTCCGACCAGAGCATCCTCTCGACGACGACCGGTACGCCCCTCACGATCACCCAGCGTCAGGGTGGTTCGGGCTGGTTCGGCACTGTCGGTGCTGGTTACGACTGGCAGTTCAACAGCACCTGGGTCTTCGGCGTGTTCGCTGACGGTCAGTTCGGCAGCCTCCGCGCCACCGTGCAGGATCCGATCGGTTCGATCACCGGCAACCAGAAGCTGGAAGACTCCTGGGCCGCTGGTGCGCGCCTCGGCTGGCTGGTTGCTCCGAATGTCCTCTCCTACGTCAACGGCGGTTACTCTGGCGCCCACTTCGGCAGCACCAGCTTCATGACCCTCGCTGGCGCTCCGGCTGGTATCCACCTGAACGGCTACAACCGCAACGGCTGGTTCGTTGGCGGCGGTGTCGAGAACAGCCTGAACATCTTCGGCATCTCCTCGCCCGGCTGGTTCATGAAGACCGAGTATCGTTCGGCCTTCTACAACGCCAAGACCCAGAACGAGCTGTTCGACGGTACCAACGCGCTGGTTGGCCGCGACGTTCGCGCCAACAGCTGGAACCAGACGATCTCGACCTCGCTGGTCTACCGCTTCAACTGGACCGGTCCGGTCGTCGCCAAGTACTGAGATTAAGAGTACTGAGCTGAACCAGATTTCAGACGTCAAAGCCCCGGCATTGCCGGGGCTTTTTCGTTGTCGGCCATTAGCGCGCCACGCTAAAGCGGGATGGGGTTAGTCTGAATCGACTTGGGATTCCCAAATCAGTGCATT
>NZ_CAKZHY010000030.1 GCF_936928535.1 uncultured Bradyrhizobium sp.
GAGAGATACCCCTCATCCGGCGCTTCGCGCCACCTTCTCCCACAAGGGGAGAAGGATCGCACGGAGTTCGCGACTACCACGTTGCCTCAAACACCCGATCCAGCGCCGCGTCATACGTCGTCTGCACCAGCTCCGGATGCAGCTTGGCCAGTGCCTCCATCATCACCCCCGAATTGATCTCCAGCACGCGCCAAGCACCATCCACGCAAACCACGTCGATCGAGGCAAAGCGGATGCCGACGGCGCGCGCCGCTTCGGCCGCGAGCTTCACGCAAGCCGCGCGGGCCGCGCCGTCCTCCAGCAGCAGCGGCTTGGCGCCGGCGTCGAGATTGTGCCGCCAATCCGAGCCGCGCTGCTTGCTGTAGGCGACGAGAGGCGCATCATCGAGCAGCACCACGCGCACTTCGTCCTCGATCTCGACATAAGGCGAGATCACGAGCCCGGTGCTCATCGAGAAAACCTCGCCTACCGCGTGGTCGAGGTCTGCCGGCGTCGTCACCTTGAACACCGAACGCCCGGACGTCCCTTCATTCGGCTTCACCACCACGCCTTGGGGATGGGCGTGAAGCAGCGCAAGCATGGCCTCTCGCCAGTCGGGGCCGACAACATTCCTGCCGAGCTTCGGGTTGAGGAAGAGGTGATGGGGAATGCAGGGCACGCCAGCGAGCGACAGCACTTCCGATGTCGCCGATTTGTCGCTGGCGAGGCGATGCGCGATCGCGCTGTTGAGGCCGATGTCGTAGCCAAAGGCGAAGCGGCGCATCTCGCCGCGGCGCATCGCGATCAGCCAGCCACCGGCGCGAACGTCCACATCGACGCCATGGCGTGCGCCATAGCTCCTGATCGCCTGAACGAAGATTCGCTCGCTGGTCGCCATGTCCTGATCGTTCCGGGCGCCAAAAGCCGCAAAAATGCAGGAAATCGCGCCAAGACGGAGTGAAAGTCAGAGCTATTCTTAATGAAATTCTCGCGAGCGGGATGGAAATTAAGTTCTGCTTTCTCGCCCGAAAGGGAAAAGAAATTGCCCTACGCGCGTGCCGGACAGCAGATCCGTTAATGATGTGACTATTTCCGCCGCAAATGCCTGATTGACCCGCATCAATTGCAGCCGGAACGAGGTTGATTATTGGTCTCAATGGCGTAGATCACACACGCGAAATCCTCCGCCATGGCAATGGTGTCCGCCCGTTTTCAGGGCCGGGCAACGCTTTTGCCCGAAAACCGCAAGACATTCGGAATATCGAAAATCATGAGCGCGTTTTACCGAGAGAAGGTTCTTTCCGTCCAGCACTGGACCGACACCCTGTTCAGCTTCCGCGCCACGCGCGACACCGGCTTCCGCTTCCAGAACGGCCAGTTCGCCATGATCGGCCTTGAGGTCGACGGCCGTCCGCTGCTACGGGCCTACAGCATGGCCAGCGCCAATCACGAGGAAGAGCTCGAGTTCTTCTCGATCAAGGTGCAGGACGGTCCGCTGACCTCGCGCCTGCAGAAGATCAAGGAAGGCGACACCATCCTGGTCGGCCGCAAGGCGACCGGCACGCTGATCACCGACAACCTCATCCCCGGCAAGCGGCTGATGCTGCTCTCGACCGGCACCGGCCTTGCGCCCTTCGCCAGCCTGATCAAGGACCCCGAGGTCTATGAGCAGTTCGAGAGCATCGTGCTGGTGCATGGCTGCCGCCAGGTCTCCGAGCTCGCTTACGGCGAGAAGCTCGTCGCGAATTTGCGCGAGGACGAGCTGTTCGGCGAGTTGCTCGCGGACAAGCTGATCTATTATCCGACCGTGACCCGCGAGCCCTTCCGCAATCGCGGCCGCATCACCGACCTCATCAACTCCGAGCAAATTTTTAACGACATCGGCCAGGCACCCCTGAACATCGAGACCGACCGCGTCATGATGTGCGGCAGCCCGGCGATGCTCGAAGAGCTGAAGGTGATGTTCGAAGGCCGCGACTTCGTCGAGGGCTCAGGCAACACGCCCGGCCATTTCGTGATCGAGAAGGCGTTCGTCGAGCGGTAAGCTCGGCTCGCCGCCACCAATTCGGCTGTCGTCGCGGGTCTGCGCTGGCGCTTGCCCGGGATGACGGCTTGGTTTTGTGGCAACTGCCGCCCTCCCGCCCCTTTTTCTGCTGCACTGCAAAACCTATCCTCTCGGCGGATTGATTTGCGCCAGCCGATTTCGCTAGCGTGAAACAATCGCTGCGTCATATCCGTATGACAGGCGCGGGCGTATCGTACCGCCTCATGCTGGCGAGAGGGTGGAATCGTGGCCGACAACAACAAGACGCAGGAATCGCCCAAACGTTTGCCGTTGGCGGAAGAGGGGATCATGGAAACCCTGCTGCTTCCGTTCTCGCCGCGCTTCATCATTTTGACGATCTGCGCGGTCGTCACCGCGCTCCTGATCGGCATCGCCATCGCGGACCGCAGGATCTTCGACATCCTTCTGGTCCCGATCTGCATCTTCGGCGCACTGACGCTGCTCGGCGTCCGCGACCTCATGCAGAAGAGTCACGCGGTGCTGCGCAACTACCCGATCTCGGCGCACATCCGTTTCCTCCTGGAGGAAATTCGCCCGGAGATGCGGCAGTACTTCTTCGAGAGCGAGAAGGACGGCATGCCGTTCTCGCGCGACATCCGCGCGGTGGTCTATCAACGCGCCAAGATGCAGCTCGACAAGCGTCCCTTCGGCACCCAGGAGGACGTCTATCGCGAGGGCTATGAGTGGATGCATCACTCGGTCTCGCCGAAGACGCATGCGGAAGAAAAATTCCGTATCACCATCGGCGGCCCGGATTGTGCAAAGCCGTATTCGGCCTCGGTGTTCAACATCTCCGCCATGAGCTTTGGCGCGCTCAGCCCGAATGCCGTGCGCGCGCTCAATGCGGGCGCCAGGAAGGGCGGCTTCGCCCATGACACCGGCGAGGGCGGCTTCAGCCCCTATCACGCCGAGATGGGCGGAGATGTCATCTGGGAGATCGGCTCCGGCTATTTCGGCTGCCGCCATCGCGACGGCACCTTCGATCCGGAGGCGTTCGGGCGCGTTGCGAGCCAGGACCAGATCAAGATGGTCGAGCTCAAGATCAGCCAGGGCGCCAAGCCCGGCCATGGCGGCGTGCTGCCGGCGGCGAAAGTCTCGGAAGAAATCTCAAAAATCCGCGGCGTTGCCATGGGCGAGGATTGCATCTCGCCGGCCTCGCACCGCGCCTTCTCCACACCCACCGGCATGATGCAGTTCATCGCCGAGATGCGAAAGCTTTCGGGCGGCAAGCCGGCCGGCTTCAAGCTCTGCATCGGCCATCCCTGGGAGTTCCTGGCCATCTGCAAAGCGATGCTGGAGACCGGGATCTATCCTGATTTCATCGTGGTCGACGGCAATGAAGGCGGCACCGGCGCCGCGCCGCTCGAATTCATGGACCATTTGGGCATGCCGATGCGCGAGGGCATCAATTTCGTCCACAACGCGCTGGTCGGCATCAATGCGCGCGACCGCATCAAGCTCGGCGCATCAGGCAAGATCGCAACCGCCTTCGACATGGCGCGTGCGATGGCGATCGGCGCCGACTGGTGCAATTCGGCGCGCGGCTTCATGTTCTCGCTCGGCTGTATCCAGTCGCTGAGCTGCCACACCGACCGCTGCCCGACCGGGGTCGCGACCCAGGATCCGACCCGGGCGCGCGCGCTCTATGTGCCGCTCAAGATCGATCGCGTGCACAATTATCACCACGCCACGCTGCACTCGCTGACCGAGTTGATCGCCGCGGCCGGTCTCGAACATCCGCAGCAGCTGCGCCCGATCCACTTCAGTCAGCGGACGTCGACGACCAAGGTGCAAACCTTTGCGCAGCTCTATCCGGCGCTGCGGCCGGGCGAATTGCTGGAAGGCACGGAGGATCCGCGGTTCAGGGATGCCTGGCAGATGGCCCAGGCGGCCTCGTTCCAGCCGGCGATGTGAGGTTCCGCCCCACGGCATGATACCGGCCGCGGCGGCCTGGAATTCGTCGGCATCGGGGTTGTATCTTAACCCTCGTGTCAGCTTGGGGTGTAGAATGCTCCGATGGACGAAGAACGGCGCAACAAGGCCAGGCATCGCGTACTAAAGGCCGGAACCATCGAGTTCGGCGGCGGCGCGATCGACTGCACCGTCCGCAATTTCTCCGAGGCCGGCGCCGCCCTCGACGTCACGAGCCCGGTCGGCATTCCCGAGCACTTCATCCTGAACATCAAGGCCGAGGGTGTGCACCTGCCCTGCACCGTGGTGTGGCGCAAGGAGAGGCGGATCGGGGTGCGGTTCGGGTGAGGCGATCGCTAAATGGAATGGCGCGTCTCGTCGCGACGACGGTGCACCCTCTCCCCTAGTGGGAGAGGGTGGCTTTGCGGAGCAAAGCCGGGTGAGGGGTTCTCTCCGCGCGCGCTTCTCTTGCGATCGAATTTGCGGAAGCGACCCCTCATCCGGCGCTTCGCGCCACCTTCTCCCACAAGGGGAGAAGGAAGGGTCAGCAAGCTCACCCCGTCTCCACCTCGCCCAACCGGCTCGCCAGGATCTTGTCGATCCGCCTTCCGTCGAGATCGACCACCTCGATATGCCAGCCGGCGAAGTCGAAGGCGTCGCCGACATCAGGCAGCACGGTGAATTGCTGCAGCACCAGGCCGGCCACGGTGTTGTAGCGGTGATGCGGCGGCAGCTCGACGCTCAGGAGCTCGCCGAACTCGTCGACCGGCATCCAGCCCGAGACCAGCAGCGAGCCGTCCGCGCGCCTGACATAGGCCGGCTCCGGCGGGCCTTCCTCGGAATGGAATGCGCCGACGATCGATTCGAAAATGTCAGCCGCCGTCACCACACCTTCGAATGCGCCATATTCGTCATGGACGAGACCGAGATGCACGGGCGCGACCTTCAGGATCGCGAGCACGTCGCGTGCGTCGGCGGAGGCCGGAATGATCGGGGTCTCGCGCACCAGCGCCCGCAGATCGGGTGTACGCTCGCGCATATAGGCAATGAGCAGATCCTTGGCCTGGAGCACGCCGATCGGCTTGTCGCGATCGCCATCGCAGACCGGAAAGCGCGAATGCGGGCTCTTGGCGATCAGGGCCTGGATCGCATCCTGGTCGTCGTTCAGGTCGATCTCGTCGACCTCCGTGCGTGGCGTCATCACCGCGCCGACTGGGCGGTCGCCGAGCCGCATCACGCCTGCGATCATTTCCTTCTCGCCGGGCTCGAGCACGCCCGCGCTTTCGGCCTCGCTGACGAGATGGTGGATCTCGTCCTCCGACACTTTCTCCTCGGCCTTGCCGCCGCGACCGAGCATGGTGAGGATCAGCTTACCGGAGACATCGAGCAGAAACACCAGCGGCAGCGAGACCCGCGCCAGCACATGCATCGCGGGCGCGACCTTGACTGCGATGCTCTCGGGATCGCGCAGCGCTACCTGCTTCGGCACCAGTTCGCCGACGATCAGCGTCGCATAGGTGATGATCGTGACGACAATGCCGACACCGACGATGTCGGCAATGCCATTGGACATGCCGAGCTCGACCAGCCATTGCGTCAGCCGCTGCCCGAGCGTCGCGCCGGAGAAGGCGCCGGAGAGCACGCCGACCAGCGTGATGCCGATCTGCACGGTCGACAGGAACTTTCCGGGATCGGCGGCCAATGTCAGCGCGCGCTCGGCGCCGCGCACGCCCTTGGCCGCCAGCAGAGACAGCCGCGCCGGGCGCGATGAGACCACGGCCAGCTCCGACATGGACAACAGGCCGTTGATGACGATCAGGACGACGACGATGATGAGTTCGACAGACAACATTGTGCGCAAAGGGTAGGGACATCAGGCCCGGCGGGCGCCGGACCAAGCCCCTTATATATGAAAGCGATGCGCGCCTTGCCGGGTTCCGACCAAATTGTCGCAGCCGAAATTCAGCTGCTTTCGCCAGGGTTTTCCAGGCTGAACGTCTCCGACTGCTCGTCATAGGCGAACAGCTCGGCATAACGGCCCCAGGACACCACCGTCTTCAGCGTCTCGTCCGCATAATCCTCGGACATGTAGTCTTCCAGCTCGTTGCGGAACCGCGCCGCGGGCGCGGTATGCGAGGGCCGCTCGTCGAGCACACGGCGGATCAATCCCATCACTGGCACGTAGGTGACGAGATGCTCGGCGAACAGCTTTTTTCGTGCGTCGGTCTCGAGATGGGCGAAGCGCTTGCCCGCGTCGGTGAGCATCAGATCGCCTTCGCTGAGCTGGGCGAACCGCAGCAATTGCAGCGACTCGCCGAGGTGAAGGATTTCATCGGCCTCGAGCTGAAGCTGGCTTGCCAGCACCGGCAGGTCCGCGTGCCCATTGTACGGCGTATTCGCCAGCGTCTCGATCAGGCCTGATAGCACGTTGGATGACACATGGTGCAGGGTCATGCCAACGCCTGTACCCGGGATGCCTTCGTGCGCTGGCGTCTTGGGCTCCGCGCGCTGGGTCATGCGCGCGTAGATGCTGTCGACGAGCTGGCGGAAATGCGGATCGAGGCGGTTGCGCGGATGCGCCAGCTCGACCTTGATCTCGGCGGCGACGCGCCCCGGATTCGAGGAGAATACGAGGATGCGGTCGCACATCAGCACCGCTTCCTCGATATTGTGGGTCACCATGAGGATTGATTTGATCGGCAGGCGGCCTTCCATCCAGAGGTCGATCAGGTCGGTGCGCAGCGTCTCGGCGGTGAGCACGTCGAGCGCCGAGAACGGTTCATCCATCAGCAGCAAATCGGGATGCACGACCAGCGCGCGGGCAAAGCCGACGCGCTGACGCATGCCGCCCGACAATTCCTTGGGGAAAGCCGATTCGAATCCGTCGAGGCCGATCAGGTCGATCGCCGCGAGCGCGCGCTTGCGTCGCTCGGTCGCGTCGACACCGAGCGCCTCCAGCCCGAGCTCGACGTTTTGCAGCACCGTCAACCAGGGAAACAATGCGAACGACTGAAACACCATGGCGACGCCGTTCGGCGGCCCGGCGATGATCTCGCCCCGGCAGGTCGCCTGCCCCGTGGACGGGGCGACGAGACCGGCGATGATCCGCAGCAGCGTGGATTTGCCGGAGCCGGAGCGACCGAGCAGGCCGACGATCTCGCCGGAGCGGATCGTCAGGTCGACCTTCTCGAGCACCAGCAGCTGTTCGCCGCTGCCCTTCGGAAAGGACCGGCAGACGCCCCTTATATCGATGAGCGCAGGGGGGTGATCGAGCATGATGATCTCCTCGTCAGCCGAGCCGCAGGCGGCGCTCGCCGAAGGCATAGAGCGGTCGCCAGACCAGACGATTGAACAACGTCACCAGAATGCACATCGTGGCGATTCCGAGAACTACGCGCCGGAAATCGCCGGCTTCAGTCGCAGATGCGATATAGGCGCCGAGCCCGGTGGCGTTCAGATGTGTGTCGCCCCAACTGGCGACCTCGGCGACGATCGATGCGTTCCATGAGCCGCCGGAAGCCGTGATCGCGCCGGTGACGTAATAAGGGAAGATGCCCGGCAGGATCACCTTGAACCACCAGCGCCATCCGCCGAGATGAAGGCTGCTCGCCGCTTCGCGCAGATCGCTCGGAAAGGCGCTGGCGCCGGCGATGACGTTGAACAGGATGTACCATTGCGTGCCCAGGATCATCAGCGGGCTCAGCCAGATATTCGGATTGAGCTTGAAGCTGACGATGGCGACGACGAAGACCGGAAAGGCGAGGTTGGCGGGAAACGCCGCGAGAAACTGCGCGAGCGGCTGGATGCGCTCGGCCAGCTTTGGACGCAAGCCGATCCAAACGCCGATCGGCACCCAGATCAGGGTCGCAAGGCTGATCAGGATGATGACGCGCAACAGCGTGATCAGTCCGTCGCTGAACACGACGAGCACATCGCCGAGGCCAAGACTGGCCGAGAGGTAGCGATAGGTCAGCCAGGCGGCGTAGGCCGTGCCGGCGAGGACGACACCCAGCCAGAGACCGTCGATCAGTCGCGACGGCTGCCCTTTGCCCGTCGTCTGTATTCCCAGTTTGGGCAGCGAGATGCGCAAATTCGAAACCGCGCGATTGATCGCGGAGAAAGGCAGCGTCACCGCACGGAGCGCGCGGGTCCGGCGAAACAGGTCGAGCATCCAGGAGGTGGGTGGCTCGCCCGACGCCGTCTGCTCGAAGCGGAATTTATCGGCCCACGCAATGATGGGCCGGAACAGCAATTGATCATAGGCGATGATGACGAGCAGCATCGCCAGGATCGCATAGAAGATCGCCGGCAAATCGCGCTGCTGGATTGCCAGCGCGACATAGGATCCGACACCCGGCAAGGTCACGGTGGTGTTGCCGACGGTGATCGCTTCCGATGCGACGACGAAGAACCAGCCGCCGGACATCGACATCATCGCGTTCCAGATCAGTCCCGGCATCGCGAACGGCACGTCGAGGCGCCAGAAGCGCTGCCACCCCGAGAGATGAAAGCTCTGCGTGGCCTCCTCGAGATCCTTCGGCACGTTGCGCATCGACTGGTACATGCTGAACGTCATGTTCCAGGCCTGGCTGGTGAAGATCGCGAACACCGAGGCGAGCTCGGCGCCGAGCACCTGGCTCGGAAACAGGTTCATGAAGAAGACGACGGTGAAGGTGAGAAAGCCCAGGATCGGCACCGACTGGAGGATGTCCAGCACCGGGATCATGACCATCTCGGCGCGCCGGCTCTTGGCGGTAATTGCCGCATAGATGAAGGTGAAGATCGTCGAGCAGACGATCGCAAGCAGCATCCGCAGGACCGTGCGCAGCGCGTACAGCGGCAGGTTTGCCGGATCGAGCGAAACCGGCGAGCGCTCCAGCTCCGACAATGGCGCGACGGTCTGCTCGCCGCCATAGACGATCAGCACCATGGCCCCGATCACGAGGATCAGTGCGACGACATCCCAGACATTGGGGCGCAGCGCCCGGCCGATCGCGGCCGTGCGGGTATCTCTCGGCTTCATGGGCCCGCCTCTGGGCGACAATCCTGGGGCTAAAACTCGGCGTGGAGGCGGCCCGAGAAGATCGAGACCGGTCCACGGTCGGCGTTATAGGCCGGGTTTGTGATCAATTGATAGTCGCCCGTCAGCATCACGCCCTTGATCACCGAATACGCGTAATAGGCTTCCAGGATGCGTTCGGTGCTGTAGTTGAGTTGGCCGTCGCCGATCAACAGGCCGGTGCCGCCGGCTGCGAGGAAGTCGCGATGCGCGGCCGACAGGCCGTTGATGGCGCCGCCGATACCGATCGTATCGTCCGGACGTCCCCAACGGCTGCCCTTGATCGACAGGCCGCCCGACAGGCTGCGGTCGATGTCGGTGAAGGACAGGATCTGGTTCTGGCCGTCGTTCCAGCTGGCGCGCGCGAATAGCCCGACGTCATTGACGATCTGCTGCTCGAGATTGACGTAGAAGCCGTATTTGAGCCGGTCGCGCTGGGTCGCGCTGACGATGTCGTTGATATCGAGCGCCGGACTGGCCGCGGCCAGGTCCACGACCTCGCGATAGTTCGCGGTATGGCCGCTGTTGGCGAACACGCCGATGCGCAGCTTGCCGGGCTGCTCGAGCAGCGTGTGACGCTCCTCGAATTCGACGACACTGCCGCCGGTCTTGAAGGTCAGCACGTCGCTGTTCGGCGCATCCGGCACCTGGAACAGGCCGGCGCGGATCGCCCAATTCTTGCGGTTGAGTTCGACCACTGCGCCGCGGGTGTAGCCAGGCAGGTCGGCCGGGAAGTCGTAGGCGGCTGAGGCCCACATTGCCCAGTTCATAAAATCGGCGCGGGGGTCCTTTGCGTAGGAGTTGCCGTCGAAGAAGTCGCCGACGGCGAAGCGGCCGACGATCAGCGTGACGCGATCGATATCGCGCTTGCCTGCAAGCTGGTTCGGGCCGTCCTCGACCGCTTCCTGCTCGCCGCCGAGCCCGAAGGTCTGCTTGAAGTAGTAGCGCTGCGCGCGGATCTTCGGGAACGGCGCGCCCGCCTTCTGCGCTTCGCCGTTGGAGAAGCCGGCAAGGCCGAGCGTGCCGTTGAGACCAAAGCCCTGCGCGAGCTCCGGATTGAAATAAAACTCGCCGCCGTCCCAGAGGCGCGCGCCCAGAAACGCCGTCGTCGTCCACGTCGCCTGGAACTGGCCACCACCGGGCAGGCTCTGCGGGCTCGCATAGGGCGAATGGATCGGCCCATAGCCTTGCGGCAGCAGCGTCGTTTGCGCGTGGACGTTCCAGTCGTCGGAGTCGGGCAGCTTCGGTTTGCCGACCGCCGGCATCCACGGCGTGTCGCCGAACTGGTAGTTCAGGCCGAGCTTGAACAGATGAATGCGCGGGTCGACGTTAACGCTGCCGAGGCCGAAGCCGCTGAGGTCGTAGGTCTTGCGCGAGAGCTCGACATATTCATACTCGGCCTTCGCAGTCCAATTGCCGCTGACGGCGTATTCGAGACCGAGGCCCGCGGTCCATCCGGCCTGGTAGTGTCCGACCGGGAAGAGCGGCGTGACACCGTCGGTGTCGTTGACATTGATATGCGTATGGCCCCAGGCGATGCCGCCGGTGACGTAGGGCATGAAGCGGTCGAAGGCATAGCCGATGCGGCCGCGCACGGTGCCGACATAGTCGATCGTGGTGTTGAAGGGCACTGGTGAACGCGCGAGGGCCGGACCGTCCGTCGGCCCCGTGAAGGTCGCATCCGCCTCGATGCCGAGCACGAGGTGATTGGCGAGTTGCCTGTTGTAGCCGAGCTGATAGCCGCCGCTGAGGCCGGTCGCGCTGTGAGGCAGCAACGCGCCCTGTTCGGGCACGGGATTGGTGCCGGGACCGAAGCTCGCATCGCCGTAGGCCACGTGGCCGCCGACATAGAAGCCGGTCCAGTCGTACACGGTCTTCGCGGCGCGCGCCTTCAGCGGCAGGTCGGCGGCAAGGCTGGCAGCCGGCAGCGCGAGCACGCCCGAGGCAATTGCCGCGGCCGTCCGCAAGTACCTGTAACGGTGACTTCTCAACGTCAAAACGCACGCCCCCAAGACGTAAATATACCCAACCGCCGCGACATCCCTGCCAATTCGCGGCGATCCTGTCATCAGGGTCTTGGCTGCTCCGCGACCGGACGAGATGGCTCGTGACGCCGCGATTTCACCCCAGGTCGGGCCAAGCCCCTGCGCTTGTTGCGAACCTTATTGCTAATAATTCGCAATAGCAACTGATCCCAAATGTCGCAGGGGATGGTTCGCATCCTTGTGTGACGGGACTGCAACAAGATCCCGGTGCGGAAAAAGCTTGACCCGCCCGGGGGGACAGCCGGGCGGGTCGGGGGGCACGACACGGGGTGGATGAGGCGCCCGTGTCGGACGCAGGATCCACGTAAGATGGGCCTCAGAACCTTAGATCAGTAGCAACTGCGAACGCGGCCGACATACTGGCCGAAGGCGTTGTACTGGGCGACCCAGCCGCAGCGGTGATAGCCGTAGTAATAGGGTTCGTTGCTGGCGGCGATCGCGGTGCCGACGATGGCGGCGGTGGCGATGCCGGCGCCGACACCCCAGCCCCAGCCGAGCGGCTTGGCCTGAGCGGTCGAGGTGGTGGACGCGATGCTGACGGTGACGGCAAGGGTGGCGAGAGCGATTGCGGCAAGCCTGGTCTTGATCGACATGTGAAACTCCATCCGGGTTGAGGCGGTCCGTTGTGGTCCGCGTGCCCAATTGGACGGGGGCTTGTCGTATCAGGTTCGAAGACGCCGCGGGCGGCTCCGCAGTCGGTCATTTTCGCAAATGATTACAGGCGGGTGTGAGCTAGCCGAGAGGGCCCTTGGCGAGCCTGTTCACGTCGAAGTTATCGACCTCGGCAAGCAGTTCGCAAAAGGCGCGGGCGCCTTGGTCGAGCAGGTGGTCGCCCTTCGCCGGCACCGCCAGCGTGGCATTGCCGACCGCCCCGCTGGCGTTGAGATCCTGCGCCTGCCAGGCAAAGGGCGCGGGCCGCTGCGTCGAGAGCCAACGATATTGTTTTTCTATCGCGATGCTGCTCGCAGGAAAATCCGCGATCGCGTCAGCACGCACCTGATCGGGATAGCGCGCCAGCATGATCGAGGTCTCGATCGCACCACCGTGAATGCCGTGGCGCACTTCATCCGCCGGGAACAATTTGTCCGCAGCCGATAGCCGCGACCACGACGTCGTCACAACGAACAATTTTTGATGCGCGCGAAGATCCTGCGCCACCAGCATCATCGCCGCGCTGTTGCCGCCATGGCTGGTGATGATGACGAGCTTTTTCACGCCGCGTCGTGCGACGTCCTCGCCGATTCCCGTCCAGCGCTTCAACGCCGTTTCGGTCGACAGCGTCTGCGTGCCCGGATAGTCGATATGCTCGGTGGAGATGCCGACCGGCTCAACGGGCAGGAACGTCACGGGGGCGGCCGCGGGCAGCAGCTCCCGCACGCGAGCCAGATAGGCGTCGGCGATCAACACGTCTGTCTCATTGGGCAGATGCGGACCGTGCTGCTCGGTTGCCGCCAGCGGCAGCACCGCGATCCAGCGCGACACGTCCGCGAGCGCGGCGTCGGCCCAGCGGATCTCGGTCCAGTCGCGGGAAGGCGTCATCAAGGTTTCTTTGCCCGAATTTGTCACGTAGTTTGGTGTTATCAGGGGACGCGGGCCCGGCCGGCTCGCGTCCCCTGTCATGTTACGGTTTTATCGCGTTGTTTTGATATCGGCTAGAGAAGCCATCGACGGAGTGCATTCATGAGCCCTTCCCACCTGCGACGAGCGTTAACGGCGGGCTTGCTGGCCTCTCTCGTGTCGATCCTGCCGGCGCGCAGCGAAACCCTGGACAAGGTCACCTTCGGCACCAATTGGGTCGCCGAGGCCGAGCATGGCGGGTTCTTCCAGGCTGTCGCCGACGGCACCTACAAGAAGTACGGGCTCGACGTCAGCATCGTGCCGGGCGGGCCGAACGAGAACAACCGGATGCTGCTGGTCGCCGGCAAGATCGATTTCTTCATGGCCGCGAACACGCTGATGTCGTTCGATGCGGTCGCAAACAACGTCCCCGTGGTGACGATCGCCGCGATGTTCCAGAAGGACCCGCAAGTGCTGCTGTCGCAGCCCGATGCGAAGGTCACCAAGCTGGAGGACCTCAAGCCGCTGACGCTGTTCGTCTCCAAGGAGGGCATGAGCAGCTATTTCCAGTGGCTGAAGTCCGAATATGGCTTCAGCGAGAAGAACGTCCGGCCCTATAATTTCAATCCGCAGCCTTTCATCGCCAATCCCAAGAGCGCGATGCAGGGCTATGTCACCTCCGAGCCTTTCGCGGTCGAGAAGGCCGCGGGCTTCAAGCCCAACGTCATCCTGCTCGCCGATGCCGGCTTCAATACTTATTCGACGCTGATCGAGACCCGCCGCGACATCGTCGAGAAGAAGCCTGATATGGTGCAGCGCTTCGTCGATGCCTCGATCGTCGGCTGGTACAATTACATCTACGGCGACAATTCCGCCGGCAATGCCATGATCAAGAAACTCAATCCGGAGATGACCGACGATCTGCTCGCCTATTCCGTCGCCAAGATGAAGCAATACGGCATCGTCGATTCCGGCGACAGCGTGAAGGCCGGCATCGGTGCGATGAGCGACGATCGCTACACCTCTTTCTTCAACAAGATGGTGAAGGCCGGCGTCGTGAGGGGCGATCTCGACTTCCGCAAGTCCTACACGCTGCGCTTCGTCAACAAGGGTGTCGGCGTCGAGCTGCGCCCCGCCAAGCCGTAACGCCAGCGTTGATGTCGTCAGTCAAACCTTCGTCAGGGGTCGAGGCCAGCCTGACGGCGCTTGCCGTCAGCCTGCGCGACGTGACGAAGGTCTATGACAACGGCGTCATGGCGCTCGGTCCGCTCGATCTCGCGGTGCGCAAGGGCGAATTCATTTCGCTGCTCGGGCCATCGGGCTGCGGCAAGTCGACCGCGTTGCGGCTGATCGCGGGATTGACTGCGGCATCATCGGGCACAGTGCGGGTGTCGCGCCATGAGGGCGAGATGCAAATTGGCCATGGCATCGGCTTCGTATTCCAGGAGCCGACCCTGATGCCCTGGACCAGCGTGCGCGAAAACGTGCGGCTGCCGCTGAAGCTTGGCGGCATCCCGAAAGCCGAAGGGCGGGCGCGCGCCGATGCCGCGCTCGCCAGCGTCGGCCTTGCCGATTTCGCCGATGCCTTTCCGCGCGAACTCTCCGGCGGCATGAAGATGCGGGTGTCGCTCGCCCGCGCGCTCGTCACCGATCCTGATATCCTGCTGATGGATGAGCCGTTCGCCGCGCTCGACGAGATCACGCGCTTCCGCCTCAACAACGATCTGCTCGCGTTGTGGCGCAGCCTTGGCAAGACCGTCATCTTCGTCACCCATTCGGTGTTCGAATCCGTCTATCTGTCGCAGCGCGTCGTGGTGATGACGGCGCGGCCCGGCCGTATCCTGGCCGACATCCGCATCGAGACGGTCGAGCCGCGCGGCGAGGAGTTTCGCACCTCGGCCGCCTATTCCGATTATTGCCGGCGCGTCTCGGCCGCGCTGGCGCCATCTTATGCCGGGCAGTTGACGCTATGAACGCGCAAGCCCCGGTCGCCGCAAAGCCATCCACCGCGCACAGCGCGGTGCGCTTTGTGTTGCCCCTCATCGTGTTCGCGGCCGGCCTCGCCGCCTGGGAGATCGTGGTCCGCCTCCGGGAGATCCCGCCTTATGTGTTGCCGGCGCCGTCAGTGATTTTCCTGACGCTGATCAAGGACTGGGCGGTGCTGTCGCAATCGCTTGCGACTACGCTGCTGACGACGCTCGAAGGGTTTGCCGCTGCAAGCATCGGCGGCATCGCGCTGGCGCTGTTGTTCAACCAGTCGAAATGGGTGGAATATTCGCTGTTCCCCTACGCGGTCGTGCTGCAGGTGACGCCTGTCATCGCGGTCGCGCCGCTGCTGCTGATCTATCTGGAGCAGCAGACCGCCGTCGTCGTCTGCGCCTTCATCGTCGCCTTCTTCCCGGTGCTGTCGAACACCACGCTCGGGCTCAATTCGGTCGACCGCAACCTTGCCGGCCTGTTCCAGCTCTATGGCGCTTCAAAGCCACAAACCCTGCGCTTCCTGAAGCTGCCGGCGGCGTTGCCCTATATCCTCGGCGGCCTGCGCATCGCGGGCGGCCTGTCGCTGATCGGCGCCGTGGTCGCCGAGATCGCTGCGGGAACGGCGGGGGCCGGCTCGGGCCTTGCCTACCGGATCGCCGAGTCAGGCTATCGCCTGAACATACCCCGCATGTTCGCAGCGCTGCTGTTGTTGTCGCTGGCCGGGATTGTCATCTATGGGGTGCTGGCGCTAATTTCCCACCTCGTTTTACGGCGCTGGCATGAGAGCGCGCTTGGAAAGGAAACCTGATGTCTACCGGTTCGATTTCGTCCGACAAGATCGACCTTCTGATCTATGGGCCGGCGCGGCCGATCCTCGAGAACGGGTTTTCCGATCATTTCGTCGTGCACAAGGCGGAGACGCGCGGTGACCTCGAGCGGTTGACGCCGGCGATCCGCGACAGGATCCGGGGCGTCGCGGTGACCTATCACACCGTCCGTGCCGACAAGGATTCGCTGTCGCAATTGCCCAAGATCGAGATGGTGGCGAGCTTCGGCGTCGGCTACGACCATATCGACTCCAAATACGCGGCCGAGCACAACATCATCGTCACCAACACGCCTGACGTGCTGACCGAAGAGGTTGCCGACGTCGCGATGGGCCTCTTGATCTCCACCGTGCGCGAATTCATCAAGGCCGATCGCTACGTGCGCTCGGGCCTCTGGCAGACCCAGAACTATCCGCTCAGCGTCGGCTCGTTGCGCGACCGCAAGGTCGGCATCGTCGGCATGGGCCGGATCGGCCAGGCCATCGCCCGCCGGCTCGATGCCTCGCTGGTGCCGGTGGTCTATCACTCGCGCAATCCGTCCAAGGACGTTTCCTACAAGCACTATCCTGACCTGATCGAGATGGCGAAGGCCGTCGATACGCTGATGGTGATCGTGCCGGGCGGCGCCAGCACCAACAAGATGATCAATGCCGAGGTGCTGAAGGCGCTCGGCCCGCGCGGCGTGCTGATCAACGTGGCGCGGGGCTCTGTCGTCGACGAGCCCGCGCTGGTCCAGGCGCTGAAGTCGGGCACCATCCTCGCCGCCGGCCTCGACGTGTTCGCGGCCGAGCCCAACGTGCCTGACGAGCTCAAGACCATGCAGAACGTCGTGCTGTTGCCGCATATCGGTTCGGCCTCGGTGGTGACGCGCAATGCCATGGACCAGCTCGTGGTCGACAACCTCAAATCATGGTTCTCAGGCAAGGCGCCGCTGACGCCGGTTGCCGAGACGCCGTTCAAGGGGCGCTGATGACCATTCTTCGGGTCGTTGCATTCGCCGCCGCGGCCTGGCTGGCCGCGATCGGCATCGCGCATGCGCAGGATGCGACAACCCTGAAGAAGGAGTTGGTCGGGCAGTGGGAGCTCTCGACCACCGAGCGCAGCAAGACCTGCGTCGTCACGATGAAGGGCGATGCGGCCGGGCAAGGCTTCAAGCTTGAGCTCGAGCCGGCCTGCAAGACCGCGCTGCCCTTCACCAAGGATATCGTCGCCTGGAGCGTCAAGGGCCTCGATATCGTTCGCCTGCAGGATGCATCAGGCGAATCCGTGATCGACTTCACCGAGGTCGAGGCGGGCATCTTCGAAGGCCTCCGGCAGGGCGAGGGCGTCTACATCCTGCAAGACCTCGCCGCCGCCCGCTCGATGGCCAAGTCGATGGACCAGATGATCGGCGACTGGGCGATGGTGCGCGGCAACGGCCAGCCGATCTGCGGCCTGACCCTGACCAACACGGAGGCCGACCAGGACAATTTCCAGGTCTTCCTCAAGCCGAAATGCGATGCGGCGATCGCTCAGTTCAACCCGACGCAATGGCGGCTCGAGCGTGGCCAGATCATCCTGATGTCCAAATCCGGCGACGTCTGGCAGTTCGAGGCCGACGACAACGCGCAATGGCGCCGGGTTCCCGATACGGCCGACCCCTTGATCATGCTGCGCCAATAGGCGCCGGTCCGTTAGCTTTTCTGTTCTGCAATTTTCCCGGGCCCATTTTTTTCTGAGGTCATGTCGATCCGGTCACGGCTGGATCGTCATCTCAATAGCGAGCTGATCGCGCGACCGAACCGGCCGCGTCTCGCCCTATCAGGAGCTTTGCATGCGGTTCATGTATATCGTCACCTCCAGTCAGCCCATGAAAGGCCCCAGCCCGGCGCTGATGGAGGCCATGCAGAAAATATCCGAGCGGGAAATCAAGGCCGGCCGGATGATCGACAATGGCGGGCTGATGCCGCTCGCGACAGGCGCGCGCGTGCGCATCATCGACGGCGAGCTTAGTGTGATCGATGGCCCGTTCATCGAGGCCAAGGAAGTGATCGGCGGTTACGCCATTTTCGAGCTGCGCGACAAGGCGGAGGCCCTGGCCATGGCCAAGGAATTCATGCAGCTGCACCTCGATCACATGCCGGGCTGGGACGGCACCTGCGAATTGCGGGCGTTTGCCACGCCCGGCGTGGATGGCGCCTGCGAGGTCGATGCCAAATCGGCGGTCGCCGCTCAGGCCTGATGGCCGCCATGCTTCCACACGGTCGGCGGCGATGACGGCCGCCGACATTGATCAGGCGGTCCGTGCCACTGTTCACGCAACCTGGCGCGTCGTGCAGCCGCGGCTGATCGCGACGCTGTCGCGGATGCTGCGCGATGTGCCGCTCGCGGAAGAGCTGACCCAGGACGCGCTGGTGGCGGCGCTGGAAGCATGGCCCGCCACCGGTGTCCCGGAGAATCCCGGCGCCTGGCTGATGACGGCGGCGAAGCGCCGTGCGCTCGATCATTTGCGCCGCGGCAAGATGCTGAGCGACAAGCACGACATGCTGGCGCGGGACATGTTGCAGGAGCAGGAGATCGTGCCCGATTTCGATGCCGCGCTCGACGACGACATCGGCGATGAATTGCTGCGGCTGATCTTCACCGCCTGTCATCCGGTGCTGTCGCGCGAAGCCCGCGCGGCGCTGGCGCTGCGCATGATCTGCGGGCTCACCACGTCCGAGATCGCGCGCGCCTATCTCGTGCCCGAAGCCACCATCTCCCAGCGTATCGTTCGCGCCAAGCGAACGCTGTCGAATTCCGGTCTCGCCTATGAGACGCCGACAGGCGAGGCGCTGTCGGAGCGTCTCGCCTCGGTGCTCGAGGTCGTCTACCTGATCTTCAACGAGGGCTATCTCGCCGCGCGCGGCGAGGAATGGCTGCGTCCGCAGCTCTGCGACGAGGCGCTGCGCATGGGGCGGGTGCTCGCAGGTCTTGCCCCGGACGAGCCGGAGGTGCACGGCCTCGTCGCCCTGATGGATCTGAATGCCTCGCGGGCCCGTGCGCGCACCGACGCGAGCGGCGATCCCGTTCTGCTGATGGACCAGGATCGCGCGCGCTGGGACTGGTTGCAGATCCGCCGCGGCCTGCGTTCGCTCGAACGTGCCGGCGAGCTCGGCGGCGCCGATGGATTCTACGCGCTCCAGGCCGCGATCGCGGCGTGTCACGCCAGGGCGGAAACCGCTGGCGCCACCAACTGGCGGCGCATCGCGCTGCTCTATGCTGAACTGGCGCGGCTGGTGCACTCGCCGGTCATCGAGCTCAACCGTGCGGTTGCGGTCGGCATGGCCGAGGGGCCGCAAGCCGGCCTCGACGTGCTGGATGCGGTCGCCGGCGAGCCGGCGCTGGCGGCCTATCACCATCTGCCGGCAGTTCGCGGCGATTTGCTGCAAAAGCTTGGGCGGCTCACGGAGGCGCGGCAGGCGTTTGAAGCCGCCGCGCATCTTGCGACCAACGGACGCGAGCGTGCGCTGATGCAGCGTCGCGCCGCCGCCCTCGACGCTCGGATGATCTAAAGCATGATCCGGAAAAGTGTGCGGCGGTTTTCCGAAAAGATCATGCTCAAACAAAAACTAAAGCGCGATGACGATTCATCCTAATCTCATCGCGCTTTAGATCGTCACCTTGGGCGGCCGCGCGGTGCCCTGGGCCCATTTCTCCAGTTTGCCGAGCATGCCCCAGGCGGTGAGCGCGAGCGAGATCGGCAGCGCGAATTGGCTCAGGCCCGGAACCGCACTCGCAATCGTCCCCAACAGCCCGGCAAGACCTCCTGCATTGGGGCTTGCGGTCACCGCGGAGAGCAGCGCGGTGATGAGCGAGCCGCCGATGCCGAGCGCGGTCTTCTTGCCGTCGAGCATCCTGCCGATGGTTTCGCCGAGCGCACCGTTGACCTGGCCGAGCACCGGCTTGCCGCCCTTGTTGAGAAGGGCGCTGAGCGGTCGACGCATCCACGGCTCCTTCGACAAAAGAGGAGAACGGGCCGCGCCCTTTCGGAACGAGCGATGTCACGCGATGCAGTGTTTCGCCGTTGCCGAGATAGGTATCGAAATCGAAATTGGATTCGCGATAGTGGCAGAGCCCGACGAACCACCAGGGCACGCCGGTCAGCCGCTCGACCTGTTGGTAGGTCGTCTTGCCGTTGATTGCGTTGCGTGCCGTTGCGTTGACCTCGGCACGGCGCGCGGGCCGGATCTGGAGATTGGCCCAGTTGCTCTCATACCCGCTGTTCAGGCTCTCGTATGACACCATGTCTGCTCCCGCGAATTGATAAAATATCGGCTCGTTGTGCAAAATCGGGCGTGAGCCAGGTGCCTCCATCGGCCGGCACGGGCTCTGAATGTGGTTCGGCAAATGTGGCAGGCCATCGCCGGAGTGGGTGTGAAATGGCTTACAGGCGCAGTGCGAATGGTTGCGGTCAAAGGACGCAATTATCCCTGCGACGCCATCCGGGAACCGGTCACGTGGCCGTCCGTTAACGACAGAGACGGTCCGGCTCGAGAATCCTGCAATGGCCAAGCGAGTCCTTGCGATCGGCATCGAACCCGGCAGCGCGGATTACAGCGCCTTTCCGCAGCTCACGCCGGCGCTCGTGCGCAACTTTATCGAAGCGCAGTTGCTGCGCCTGCGTGGCCTCGGCTACGAGGTCACGAGCTGCCTGATCGATCTCGATGCGACCGCTGAAGCTGTCGTGGCGGCGGCGTTGCGCGACGAGCGCTTCGATTGCGTCGTCATCGGCGCGGGCTTGCGCGAGCCGAAGGAGCGGCTGCTGCTGTTCGAGAAAGTGCTCAATCTCGTCCATCAACTGGCGCCGCAGGCTGCCATCTGCTTCAACACGACGCCTGCCGACACCGCGGAGGCCGTGCAGCGCTGGGTCGATCCATAATCGTGGGCAAATGCCTCCTTGCGGTGGTGCACTGTTCATGTTGCATGATATGATTCATGCAACCATGCCTTGAGTGCCACTTTGCCCGGATCCTTCGATGCTGAGAGCCATCGTCATCGTCATTCTTGCCCTTGCGTTGTCCGCCTGCGATGTCGTGACCGTGCTGAAGGATGGCATGCGTCAGGCTGCGGCGGTGGAAGGCGATCTCGAGCAGTCGACCGGCGTCAAGCCGCAGGTCGGCTTCAACTGGCACAATGGTCGCCTCACCTCCGTGACCGTTCTGTTTCCGAAGCCGTACGCGGCAAAGCCGCTCGGTGATCTCGCCGGCCTCGTGCGCGCGGCGGTAACCAAGGAATTCAAGCAGACGCCGGACGCGATCGTGCTCTCCTTTACCCTGGACAAGGAGTCTTCGATTTAAGGCGGCCTAATGATACCCACGGGTGTCGCGATACGCGGGGGCTTTGGCGCAAGGGGACAGCGCGTGCCGGCCTCAAACGATTATTCTGGCCCGGGATCGTCCCAGCCGCTATGACTGGCCGATCAGATCGGGAGGATTCGGAATGCTTCGACGCCTTGGAATTGCAGCGTGTTTCTCGGTTGCGATGGCCATCCCGCTCCATGACGCGATGGCGCAGGACGCCGTCGGCGGCGCTATCCTCGGCGGCGTCGGCGGAGCGATCGTGGGCGGTGCGCTTGGCGGTGGCCGCGGCGCGGCCATTGGTGCCGTCGTCGGTGCCGGCACGGGAGCTGCAATCGCCGCCGAAGGCGAGCGCCGCCGCTCCGGCTATTATGCCTATCAGCGTGGCTGCTACATGCAGCGCCGCGACGGCCGTTACGTCCCGGTCGATCCGCTCTACTGCTACTGAACCAGCGGCTCCAGCGCGGCGCCGGGGCTGGCTTCTAAGACTTGCCTGGCGCTTCCGGCATGATCTGGCGCAGCGGCTCCGGCGAGATCGAGATCTGGCCGGTGAACGGACGGTCGTGGGCCGCGATCAGCAGCACCGAGGTGGCGACGCCGGTCGCGAACAGGCCCACCGCGATCGATCCCAGGCGATTGTCGCAGATCACCAGCGCGAAATCAACCGTATCAGGCGCAGCCCTACGCACAGATCACCTGCCACGTCTTGCAGACGGCTTTAATACTGAAGTCGTTACTTGACTATCTGGTTGCGCGCTTTATACTGAAGTTTATACTTCACTAATGAGTAGGGCAGCCATGACTGATCAATCCGTCATCGAGAACACGTTTGTCATCGAGCGGACCTATCTCAAGCCGCCATCCTTGGTGTTTGCGGCTTTTTCCGACCCATCCAAGAAGCGGCGCTGGTTTGCCGAAGGTCCCGACCATGACGTCGAGCACTTCAGCATGGACTTCGCAGTCGGGGGCGAGGAGCGCGCCCAATACCGCTTCAAGAAAGGCACGCCCTTTGCGTTGGTTGTGCTCGGCTACGAAGGGCGCTTTCTCGATGTTGTTGCGGATCGCCGCGTTGTGACCGCTTCAACGATGACTCTGGGAGAGAGGCGGATCTCGGCATCGCTCGTGACCGCGGAATTCCGCCCAAACAATTCGGGCACGTTGTTGGTCCTGACACATCAGGCCGTTTTCTTTGAGGGCGCGGATGGCCCCAAAATCCGCGAAGCCGGATGGCGCGCGCTCCTCGATCGACTTGAGCCGGTGGTCTAGCCAGCACCAAAGGCGGGAGGAGCGTGTCAATGGCAACGTCCATGGCCTTGCGCATCGGCAAGGTCGATCGAATCCTGGACGCGCTTGGTGATTCCACGCGCCGCCGGATCATTCGTCTCTTAAGCGCCGGTCCAATGTCCGTGTCGGACCTTTCCAGGCCGCTCGGTATCACAGTGACCGCCGTGACCCAGCATCTACGCATTCTTCAGTCCTGTGCATTGCTCAAGTCCGACAAGAAGGGGCGTGTGAGGATGTGCAGCCTGGATATGTCGGGCTTTGAAACCCTTGAGCACTGGATCAGGGAACATCGGACTTCGTGGGAGCGTCGTCTCGATCGACTCGGCAGCATCCTGGAGGAGGATTAAACGTGAAGAAGCTGTTGATTGCGATCGGCGCGGGCGTGGGAGTGGTGACCCTGCTGGGAGGTGGCTTCGTTGCATGGGCGCTTGATGCCTACAGAGCCGATCCCCTCGCGCAGGCCCGCGCACTGCACGATCCTCGCGTCGTCATCAGCGAGCTCGATGGTTTCCTCGTGATTCGTCCGACTGCTGCCCCTTCAACAATTGGACTTCTGTTTTATCCGGGCCTGCGGATCGAGCCGAAAGCGTACCTCTCCAAGCTCGCTAAGCTATCCGCTAGGGCTCGGGTGAATATCGTCATTGGACGGCCGAGGCTCAACATCGCAGCCTTCTCGCTCGATCAAGCCGATGAAATGCGCAGGCAATTGACCGGGATCGAGCGCTGGTATGTGGGCGGCCATTCCCTGGGAGGCGCGGCAGCCTGTTACTACGCGAGCAAACACCGCCAAGACCTCGAGGGGATTGTCTTGTTTGGGACCTATTGTGGTTCCGACATCTCGAAATCCCAGCTCCGAATCCTGACCATCGCGGCGGATCGCGACGGCATCATGCCACCCCAGACGATCGGGCAGCATGCGTCGGAGCTGCCGGCTGACGCGCAAATCGTTCGTGTCGCAGGTATGGTCCATAGCCAGTTCGGAAACTATGGACCTCAATCTGGCGATGGCCAGCCTTCGATCGAGGATGGTCCGGCGAGCGAAGCCATTTCGGAAGCTGCCAAGGCCTTCTTCCGATGATTGGCTTTCTTCCATCGAGCCAGGATCGCTTCGCGACCAGCTAGATCAACCGCATGCCGCGCAGGCTCGCATGCCCGTTCTTGCCGACGATGATATGGTCGTGCACCGAAATCCCCAACGGCTTCGCGATATCGATGATCGCCTTGGTCATCTGGATGTCGGCCTGCGAGGGCGAGGGATCTCCGCTCGGGTGATTGTGCACCAGGATGATGGCGGTCGCCGAGAGCTCCAGCGCGCGCTTGATCACTTCGCGCGGATAGACCGGCGTGTGGTCGACGGTGCCGGTCTGCTGCACCTCGTCGGCGATGAGCTGGTTGCGCTTGTCGAGGAAGAGCAGGCGAAACTGCTCCTTGTCGGCGAACGCCATGCTGGTGCGGCAATAGGCGATCACCTCGTTCCAGGATGACAGCGCGTTGCGGCTGTTGACCTCGCCCTTGGCAACACGATGCGCGGCGGCTGCGATCAGCTTGAGCTGGTTGATTGCGGCTTCGCCGACGCCGTCGACCTCGCGCAAGCGCGCCACCGGCGCATGCACGACCTCGGCGAATGAGCCGAAGGTCTTGATCAGCGTCTTCGCCAGCGGCTTGGTATCGCGCCGCGGCAGCGCCGGAAACAGCGCCATCTCCAATAGCTCATAGTCGCTGAGCGCATCCGCGCCCGCGCTGTAAAAGCGCTCACGCAGCCGCTCGCGATGGCCGAGATAATGCGGCGTGTCTGGCTCGGTCTTTCCGGTCGGATCGCTGGGGCTGGATTTGGAGGGCATCGCGCGCAGCATTGCCGCGGAACCGCGCCTTTGCAATCGCAAATTGTGGCGAAATCTGCGGTCCGGCTACGCTCCCGGCATCAACACGGCCAGGCGGTCCTTGACCGGACGCGCGTACGTCGGCCTGCGGTGCAAAAAATTTCGACCTCACCGTTTCCAGCGACCGGTCCCGTTCGTCTTGATGGCTGTGGGTTCGCCAGATCCGCCATCCGGCGGGCCGGCCGGGCCCGCGATGGAGACAGACCGATGTGGCCGTTCGTACGCCTTTCACGCCGCACCATGCTTGCCCGAAGCGCAGCCGTGACGCTTGCTGCGGCTGCGCCGGCCTTGAGCCATCAGGCGAAATCGGAAACCGACGACCGCAAGGCTCGCCTTGATCGGGTGATCGATCGCGCCATTGGCGCGCGCCGCATCGTCGGCAGCGTCGTCCTGGTGATGCAGGATGGCGAAACCATCTATCGCCGTGCCGCTGGCTTCGCGGATCGCGAGGCCGCTGTGCCGATGCGCGAGGACGCCATGTTCCGCCTTGCCTCACTGTCGAAACCGATCGTCTCCGTCGCCGCCATGGCGCTGGTCGAGCGCGGCGGACTGGACCCGCAGGATCCCGTCACCAAATGGCTGCCGGATTTCCACCCGCAGACCGCGGACGGCAAGATCGGCGCGATCACCATCCATCATCTGCTCACGCACACGGCCGGCCTGTCCTACGGATTTCTACAGCCGCCGGACAGCCCCTATCAGCGTGCCGGAATCTCCGACGGCCTCGATCGGTCGGACATCACGCTCGACGAAGAGATCCGCCGCATCGCGGCCGCGCCGCTGCTGTACGAACCCGGCGCGCGATGGGGCTATTCGCTCGCGACCGACGTGCTCGGGGCGGTGATCGCCAAGGCGACAGGCGAGCCGTTGCCGGACGCCGTTCGCCGCCTCGTCATGAGGCCGCTGGCTATGGGCGACACGAGCTTCGTCGTCGAAGACGGCGCGCGGCTCGCGGTGCCCTATGTCGACGGCAAGCCGGAGCCGGCGCGCATGACGGACCCGCAGCTTGTCCCGTTCCGGGGCGCCGGGATCATTCACGCCTCGCCCTCGCGTGCGCTCGATCATCAGGCCTTTGCATCGGGTGGGGCCGGCCTTGTCAGCACGGCCGGCGATTATGCCCGCCTTGCCGAGGCGCTCCGCCGCGGCGGCGCGCCGGTCCTGAAGGCGCCCACGGTGCAGCGGATGATGACGAGCCAGATCGGAGATCTGAGCCCGACGGGGCTTCCCGCCTGGGGCTTCGGCTACGGGGCCTTTGTCCTGAGGGACAGCGTAGCGGCGAAATCGCCGCAAGGGACGGGAACCTGGACCTTCAACTGCGCCTACGGCCAGAGCTTTTTCGTGGACCCCGTCGCGAAATTGACCGTCATCGCCTTCACCAACACCGGGCTCGAGGGCGGCTTTGGTGCGTTCCCGATCGAAATTCGCGACGCCGTCTATGGGCGCGGCGATTAGACGAAAAAATCTTCGCCGCCGACCGTTTCCTTTTCACGTCCCATTCGTCTCAGCCTTGTGAACCCCGCCGGGCAGCCAGCGCAGTCTTCGAAGGAGAACCTCGATGCCAGAGATCAAAGCCACGCCGTCGCGACGAGTTGTCGTGGCCACCGGCCTCGGTGCCGGCGCCCTGCTCGCCGCCCAAATCGTCCCGTCCCACAGCCAGACCAGGAGCTCGAACATGGAAGCCACCATCCGCATCGGCAGCGATATCACCACGCTCGTCAACGTCTTCACGGTCGAGCCGGACAACCAGCAAAAGCTGGTCCAGCTCCTCAAAGAGGGCACCGAGACCTTCTTCAGCAAGCAGCCCGGCTTCATCTCGTCGAGTGTCCACGCCGGCAAGGAGGGCGGCCGCGCCGTCAATTACTCGCAGTGGCGGAACGCCCAGGACATCGAGAATTTCCGCAAGGATCCAAAGTTCGCGCCTTACATCCAGCGCCTGGCCGCGATCGCGAAGGCCGAGACGATCCTGTGCGACGTCGTCGTGGTCAACCATGCCTAATTTTTGGTGTGTGGCATCTCGCCCCCGTTTGACGTATCTCGCTTGTCGGTGACGCGGAGGTCCGGTTTGGCAGATGATGTGACGGGCAACGATGCCGGGGCGGTCCGACAGACCGCCCTTCAGGCTCTCGAACGCCTTGCCGTCGAGATGCGGCCGCAGCTGCATCGTTACTGCGCGCGCATGACGGGCTCAGTCATCGACGGCGAGGACGTGCTCCAGGATGCGCTGCTCAAGGCCTTCGAGGCCGCAGCGCGGACCGAGCCGCTGGACAATCCGGAAGGCTGGCTGTTCCGCATCGCTCATAACGCGGCGCTGGATTTCCTGCGCCGGCGTGCCCGCTACATTGCTGCCCATGCCGATGAAGATCTGGACATGATCCCCGCTTTGACCAGCCCCGTGACCGAGCGCGAGACCGTCACCGCGAGCCTCGGGACCTTCATGCGCCTGCCGGTGGCGCAGCGCAGCGCGGTGATCCTGCGCGACGTGCTCGGCTATTCCGTCGATGAGGTCTGCAGCATCATGTGCGGCAGCGTCCCGGCAACCAAGGGCTCGTTGCAACGCGGCCGCGCTCGCCTGCGCGAACTCGCGGCGGAGCCCGATGACGTCAGGCCTCCAGAACTCGAGGCGGCCGAACGCACCCGCCTGATGCACTATGTCGAGCGCTTCAACGCGCGCGATTTCGATTCCTTGCGCGACCTGCTGGCCGACGACGTGCGGCTGGAGATGGTCAACCGGACGCGCCGGGCCGGACGGCGCGACGTCAGCGAGTATTTCCATCGTTATGAAGAGACCAGCCCCTGGCACTTCGTGCCCGGCTTCGTCGACCGGCATCCCGCGATCATCGCGTTCGACCCGCAGGACCCGTCAGGCCCGCCGCGCTACTTCGTTCTCCTCGACTGGGAGAACGGCAGCATCGTCAACATCAGGGATTTCCTGTTCGCGCACTACGCGATCGAGGACGCGGAATTGTTCACGCTGGACTGACGGCGCCGAGGTGGAAGCAGATCAGCCGATCTGCATCTCGCCATGTCGCTCCGATAGCGTGAAGATCTCGACGCCGGTGGCGGTGACGCCGACCGAGTGCTCGAACTGCGCCGACAGCGAGCGGTCGCGCGTCACGGCGGTCCAGCCGTCGGACAGGATCTTCACATGCGGCTTGCCGAGATTGATCATCGGCTCGATGGTGAAGAACATGCCGGGCTTGAGCTGCACCCCTTCGCCGGGGCGGCCGATATGGATGATGTTCGGCTCGTCGTGGAACATGCGGCCGAGACCGTGACCGCAGAAGTCGCGCACCACGCTCATGCCCTGCGGCTCGACGAAGCTCTGGATGGCGTGGCCGATATCGCCGGTGGTGGCGCCGGGCTTCACGGCGGCGATGCCGCGCATCATCGCTTCATAGGTCACCTCGATCAGCCGCTCGGCCTTGCGCGCGATCGGGCCGACCGCATACATCCGGCTGGAATCGCCATACCAGCCGTCGACGATGAAGGTGACGTCGATGTTGACGATGTCGCCTTCCTTCAGCGGACGGTCGCCCGGCATGCCGTGGCAGACCACGTGGTTGAGCGAGGTGCAGGTAGAGTAGCGATAGCCGCGATACATCAGCGTCGCCGGATAGGCGCCATGGCTGAACGCGAAGTCGCGGACGAACTCGTCGATGCGATCGGTCGGAACGCCCGGGCCGACGATGTCGGTGAGCTCGTCGAGGCATTTTGCCACCAGAGCACCCGCCTTGCGCATGCCGGCAAAGGCGGCCGGCCCATGCAGCTTGATCTGTCCGGTCTTGCGCAGGGAGGTATCGGTGGCTTCGACGTAGCTCATGCGGGCGCTATCTTCTGGAATATGGCGGAAGGGCTTGATTTGAGGCCCTAATTTAATGATTGCGGACCTTGGTGCAAGCTTAGCCTACCCGCCATGCGTCTGAAAGCGGTCTCAATTCGGGACTTCTACGGTGGTTTCGACCGGCAGCGCCCCGCCGCGGACCCGGATTTCGCGGACGGGGTAGGGAACCCGGATGCCCTCGCGCTTGAAGGCGTCCCACAGCGCCAGCATCACGTCGCTCTTGACGGCATCCATGCCGTCGGGGTCCGCAAGCCAGAGCGTCAGCGAAAACTTCATGCCGGCCTCGGCGAACTCGGTCAGCAGGCAGTTCGGCGGCTTGCCCTTCTGCGCGCGCGGATGGGCGGACGCAGTCTCGATCGCGAGCTTGCAGACCAGCTTCGGATCGGCGTCGTAATTGGTGCCGAAGGTGATCTTCACCAGCGTGTTCTTGTCGGTGTAGGTCCAGTTGACGACCTTCTGCGTCACCAGATCCTCGTTCGGCACCAGGAATTCGCGGCCGTCGCCGGCGGCCACGGAAATGTAGCGCGTCTTCATCGCGCTGATGCGTCCCGTATTGTCGCCGATGGTGACGAGATCGCCCGGCTTCACCGATTTGTCGGCGAGCAGAATGATGCCGGAGATGAAGTTGGCGACGATCTTTTGCAGGCCGATACCGATACCGACACCGACCGCGCCGGAGAACACCGCGAGTGCCGAGAGGTCGATGCCGACGGTGCCGAGCGCAATCACGATCGCGATCGCAAGCAGCCCGATGCGGATGATCTTGATCAGCAGCACCTGGACCGACGGCGTCAGATCGGTGGTCGAGTTGATCTTGCTCTCGGCGAAATTGCTGGCGATGTTGGTGAGCCAGAGCGCGAAGATCAGCAATGCGCCGGCCTTGATCACCAAGAGCGGCGTCAGCCTGAGGCCGCCGAGGACGATGCCGTAGGTGTCGAGCAGGTCGACCGTGCTGTCGAACTGGCCGAGGATGGACAGCGCTGCGATGAACCAGGCCGTGACCGACACCAGCTTGACGATGAAGGCGTTGCGCAGCACCGAGGTCACGAGCCGGATCGCAAGCCAGGCGAGCCCGAGCTTGGCGGCGACCATCAGGAGGTAGCTGCGGCTCGGCCAGGTCGCATGATACATCACCACGCGCGAGATGATCACCAGCAGGGTGAACACTGCCGTCGAGGCACTGGAAACCATCACGCAGGCGAAGTGCCGGAGCGGCAGCGGCCAACGCATCCCCACCGAGGTCATGTCGACGCGGTTGTGAATGGCGGTGTCGGCCGCATAGGCGATCCCGGCCGATGCCAGGATGAGCCCGAACTGCAGGTAGAACCAGGGCGATGCGATTTCCGCCCCGACGCTGCGCGCAGTCGTCTGCACGAACTCCATGAGGTCTTTGAGGTCCATGTCCATCTGATGGTCTCGGGGAAGCGGTCGGGCGGGTTGATTCGGAAGTGCTGCAGAATTCCACAAAGGCTGCAGCCGGGCCATCGATACACCGTGAAATGCAGCGCGTTAAGGCCGCAAAACAAGGGCACATTGCCGCGAGGAGCGAAAATGGGTTGGCGCGGGAGTGTGGCGACGATAAGGATGCAATTCCAGCGATTTGTACCCGGAAGGTGGATGGCCTCCCTCGACTCTTTCAGTATCGCCATTCTGCTCGGCGCCGTCCTCGTCATGGCCGGCATCCTGTCGAGCCTGCTCGCGCTGCGCTTCGGTGCGCCGCTGCTGCTGGTCTTCCTCGCGATCGGGATGCTCGCGGGTGACGCGGGCCCCGGCCAGCTCCAGTTCAACGATGTCGGCACGACCTATCTGGTCGGCTCGGTGGCGCTCGCGCTGATCCTGTTCGATGGCGGCTTGAAGACGCGCTTTGCCAGCATTCGCATCGTGCTCGCACCGTCCGTGGTGCTTGCGACGGTCGGCGTGCTCCTGACCGCGCTGATCACGGCACCGTTCGCGAAATACGCGCTCGACCTCAACTGGACCGAGTCGCTGCTGGTCGGCGCGGTGGTGGCCTCGACCGACGCGGCCGCCGTGTTCCTCCTGGTGCACACCCAGGGCCTGCGCCTGCGCCCGCGCGTCGGCGCGACGCTGGAAGCGGAATCCGGCACCAACGATCCGTTCGCGATCTTCCTCACCTTGATGCTGGTCGAATACATCTCGCTGGGCTCGAGCACGCCAGGCCATGTGATGATGGAGTTTATCCAGGAGGCGCTGCTCGGCGCCGTCGTCGGCGTGATTGGTGGCCGTCTCGTTGTCATCGGGCTCAACAAGGTCGCGCTGCCACAGGGCCTGCACGCGCCGTTCGTGACCACGGCCGCCCTCGTGATCTTCGGCGGCTCGCAGATCATGCACGCCTCGGGATTTCTTGCCGTCTATCTCGCGGGCATCATCATCGGCAACCGGCCGACACGCGCGCATAATTCGGTGGTGGCGTTTCTGGATGCCGCGACCTGGCTGGCGCAAATCGTGATGTTCGTGCTGCTCGGCCTGTTGGTATCGCCGAGCCGGCTCGGCTCCAGCGTGCTGCCGGCGATTGCCGTCTCGCTGGTGCTGATGCTGGTGGCGCGGCCGATCGCGGTGTTCGTGTGCCTTGCGCCATTCCGCTTCAACTGGCGCGAAAAGATCTTCATCGCCTGGACGGGCCTGCGCGGTGCGGTCGCGATCTTCCTGGCGTCGATCCCGATGCTGGTCGGCCTGTCCAAGGCCTATCTCTATTTCGACGTCGCCTTCGTCGTCGTGATCATCTCGCTGTTGCTGCAAGGCTGGACGCTGGCGCCCGCCGCACGCAAGCTGCACGTCGCGCTGCCGCGCGCCGAGCGCGGGCCGCGCCGTGTCGAGCTCGATCTGCCCGGCCAGCTCGAGCAGCAGCTGGTCGGCTATCCGGTGCGACCGAAGAGCCTGTATTTCCGCCGCGGGCTGATCCCGTCCTGGTCGAAGCCCACGCTGGTGATCCGCAACGAGCACATTCTGACGCCCGTCGAGGCCGAGCCGGTCGCGCCCGGCGACTACATCTACCTGCTGGCGCCCCCGGAAAAGGCCGAGGCGCTCGATCGCTTCTTCGTCGACATGCAGCCGAGCACGGCGCCCGATCCGCATCTGCTCGGCGACTTCATGGTCTCGGGCGAGCACACGCTCGCCGAGCTCGCCGAGATCTACGGCGTGAAGGTGACCGAGGACGAGGGCAAGCTGACGCTGGCCGATTATTTCGATGTCCATCTCGACCGCGCGCCGAAGGAAGGTGCCGAGCTTGCATTGGGGGAGATCGTGCTAGTCGCGCGCAGCATCTCCGGCGGCCGCGTCAACGTCGTCGGCCTCCGCCTGCCGGAAGACGACGAGACGCCCGCACCGCTGACGCGGCGGCAGACGCTGCGCAAGAAGCTCGCCGAGCTGTGGACCGCGGTCGCGGGAGTCTAACCCCGGTCCGCAGCTGCCGTAGGGTGGGCAAAGGCGCCCTTGCGCCGTGCCCACCAACAGATGTGACGTGGGCACGGCGCGCAAAGAGCGCGCCTTTGCCCACCCTACGAGAGTCGTCGTTGTTTCCCTCAATGACGAGAAGGGTCTAAGTCAGCACCTTCACCCCGCCGAACGACGTCACGCGGCCCTGCCGGAGCATCACGATCTGCGTCGCGAGCTGGCGTAGCTCAGCGGCGTCGTGGCTGACATAGACCATGGGAACGTTGGCTTCGTCCCGCAGCCGCACCAGATAGGGCAGGATCTCGAGCTTGCGGGCCTCGTCGAGTGCACCGAGCGGCTCGTCGAGCAGCAGCAGGCGCGGCTTCGACAACAGTGCGCGGCCGAGCGCGACGCGCTGGCGCTCGCCCCCCGACAGCTTGCCGGGGCGGCGATCGAGCAGCGCGCCGATATCGAGCAGCTCGATGACGCGCGTGTACTGGGCAGCATCGGGCGCGAGCCGGTTCATCCGCCGGCCATAATCGAGATTCTGCGCGACGTTGAGATGCGGAAACAGCCGCGCATCCTGGAAGACGTAGCCGATGCGGCGGCGCCAGGTCGGGACGTGGATGCCGGCGGCAGTATCGTCGACGACATCGCCGTCGATGACGATGGTGCCGCGGTCGGGCCGCAGCAGCCCGGCGATCATGTTGATCAGCGAGCTCTTGCCGGCGCCGGATGCACCGAACAGGCCCGTGACGCGGCCTTCGCTGGTGAAGGTCGCGTGCAGCGAAAACTCGCCAAGCTGCTTTTCGACGTCGACCCGCAGCATGGTCAATTCCCGTGAAGGCGCGCGGTGGCGCGGCGGGCGAACCATTCGGCTCCGATCAGCGCGCCGAGCGCAATCACGATCGAGATGATGACGAGCCGGCCTGCGGCCGCGTCGCCATCCGGCGTCTGGATCAGCGAATAGATCGCGGAGGAAATCGTCTGGGTCTCGCCGGGAATGTTGGAGACGAAGGTGATGGTGGCGCCGAATTCGCCGATCGCCTTGGCAAAGCCGAGCACCATGCCGGCGAGCACACCGGGGAGCGCCAAGGGCAGCGTCACCGTGAAGAACACCTTGAAGGGCGCTGCGCCCAGCGTCTCGGCGGCCTGCTCGAGCCGGCGATCGATCGCCTCGATCGACAGCCGCATCGGCCGCACCAGCAGCGGAAACGACATCACGCCGCAGGCGAGTGCAGCTCCGGTCCAGCGGAAGGCGAACACGATGCCGAGATGATCGGCGAGGAAGCCGCCGACGAGGCCGCGGCGGCCGAAGGTCAGCAGCAGCAGGTAGCCTGTGACGACGGGCGGCAGCACCAGCGGCAGATGCACGAGCGCATCGAGCACCGACTTGCCCCAGAAATCGCGGCGCGCGAGCAGCCACGCCAGCGCAATGCCGAACGGCGTTGCCACCAGCGTCGCGATGATGGCGACTCTGAGCGAGAGCAGGATCGCCGTCCATTCGGCAGGAGAGATGTCGAGCATCAAAGGCTGGAAATCAGGTGGCAAAGATCAAGTTGTGGGGCTGATCAGGAATTTAAAGCCGTACTTTTCAAGAATGGTCTTGGCGGTCGAGGTCCGCAGGAAGGCGAGATAGTCGTTGGTCTCGCTCTTCGCGGTGGTGGTCGCCGCGACGGGATAGATGATCGCGGGATGCGAATCCGCCGGGAAGGTGCCGACGATCTTCACGCCGGGCTCGACCTTGGCGTCGGTGGAATAGACGATGCCGAGATTGGCTTCACCGCGCGACACCAGCGTCAGCGCGGCGCGCACGCTCTCGGCCATGGCGAATTTCGGCTCGGCCGCCTGCCAGGCGCCGAGCTTTTCGAGCGCCGCCTTGGCGTACTTTCCCACCGGCACCGACTTGACGTCGCCGGTCGCGATCCTGCCGTCGCCGGCGAGTTTTGCCAGGTCAAAGCCTTGCGCGATGGTGACGTTGTTGATCTCTGAATCCTTCGGCGCGATCAGCACGATGCTGTTGCCGAGCAGGTTGACGCGGGAGGCCTCGTTGATGGTCTTCTTGGAGGTGGCGTAATCCATCCAGTCGGTGTCTGCGGAAACGAACACGTCGGCCGGCGCGCCCTGCTCGATCTGCTTGGCCAGCACCGAGCTTGCGGCATAGCTGACGCTGAACTTGATTCCGGTCTTGGCGGTGTAGGCGGCATCGACCTCGTCGAGCGCGTTCTTCATCGAGGCCGCGGCGAAGACCGTGATCGTCTTGTCCTCGGCGTTCGCAGGCGAGAGGCCCGCGAGCATGACGAGGGCGGTGAAAAGTCCGGCGATGCGATACATGGCGTGCGCTCCGTGCGAGCCTGCGTGCGCAAACGCGCGCACAATTCTGGCGTTGGGTGGGTTGGCGACGGGCGGAAGCGCTTTCCACATGTCCCCGCAACGGCTTACGGCCGGCTGGGATATCGCAGTTCCCAAGGATAGCAGGCTGGGGCCCCAGGTCAAAGGCGACTATTTATTGCGCCGGCAGGATCGAAATCGACAGCGAATTATCCCTGGCACCGCTGATCTGGAGCACGAAGGGCTTGTCCGACAGTTCGTATTTCATGGTCTTGCGGATGCCGTCGCAATCGGTCGCGCCGCTGAAGGCGATGGGTTTGAGGGCATGCCCGTCCTGGACCAGATCGACCCAGGCCCCCGAGGACAGGCTGATCGTATAGAGCCCGGCCTTCACAGCCTTGATGCTGGTGAAGCCGGCAAAGGTGCCCTCCTTCGGCGCGCGCTCGGGCGGGGAGGTGCGAACCAACCAACTCCTCGTCATCCCGGGGCGCGCGCAGCGCAGATCCGGGATCCATATGTGGACGGCCCCCGTGGCACAAGAGCTTTGTCAGGTTTGATCGGATCGC
>NZ_CAKZHY010000031.1 GCF_936928535.1 uncultured Bradyrhizobium sp.
GGCCAGCTCGTTGCGGTTCATCCGGCCTACGACGCCGTGTTCGACGGCTTCGCCGTGCCTGAAGCGCGAGGCAATCCGAAAGCGCGCACCGAATGGGCCGTTGACCAGGTCAGATCCGCAATCCGCGCGTCAAAGCGGCTTGGGTTGAGCGTGCACGCGACCTTCTCGGGTGCGCTCGCCTGGCCCTATATCTATCCATGGCCGCAGCGCCCGCCCGGCCTTGTCGAGCAGGCCTTCGACGAACTCGCGAGGCGTTGGCGGCCGATCCTCGACGAGGCCGACACGCACGGCGTCGACATCGCCTATGAAATCCACCCCGGCGAAGATCTCCACGACGGCGTCTCCTACGAGATGTTCCTGGAACGGGTGAACAACCATGCGCGGGCGAACCTGCTCTATGATCCCTCGCACTTCGTGCTGCAGCAGCTCGACTATCTCGATTACATCGACATCTATCACGAGCGCATCAAGGCCTTCCACGTCAAGGACGCCGAGTTCAACCCGACGGGACGACAGGGCGTCTATGGCGGCTTCCAGAGCTGGGTGAACCGGGCGGGCCGCTTCCGATCGCCGGGCGACGGGCAAATCGATTTCGGTGCGGTGTTCTCGAAGCTGACGCAATATGATTACGACAGCTGGGCCGTGCTCGAATGGGAATGCGCGCTGAAGCATCCCGAGGACGGTGCGCGCGAGGGTGCCGAGTTCATCAGGAACCATATCATTCGCGTCACCGAAAAGGCGTTCGACGACTTCGCCGGTGCCGGCACCGACGTCGAGATGAACCGCAAGATGCTTGGCATCTCCTGAGCGAGGCAACAGATGACAATCGAAGCAGCTGGTGAGACCGGGGTACACCGCCGTATCCGGCTCGGGATGGTCGGCGGCGGGCAGGGGGCGTTCATCGGTGCGGTCCATCGCATCGCTTTCAGGATCGATGATCAGTTCGAGCTCGTGGCCGGTGCGCTCTCTTCGGATCCCGCCTGCGCCAAAGCTTCGGCCAAGGAGCTCGGCATACCCGCGGACCGCGCCTATGGCGGCTTTGAGGAGATGGCGAGAGCAGAAGCCGCCCGCGCCGACGGCATCGAGGCGGTCTCGATCGTCACGCCCAATCACATGCATGCGCCGGTGGCAAAGGCCTTCCTCGAAGCCGGCATCCACGTGATCTGTGACAAGCCGCTGACGACGACTGTCTTGGAGGCGGAGGAACTGGCGGCGCTGGTGGAGAAGTCCGGCAAGGTCTTCGTCGTCACGCACAATTACGCGGGCTATCCGATGATCCGCCAGGCCCGCGCCATGGTGGCATCCGGCGATCTCGGCGAGATCAGGCTGGTTCAGGCCGAATATCTCCAGGACTGGCTGACGGAGCGGCTGGAGGCCACCGGCCAGAAGCAGGCGGCGTGGCGCACCGATCCGGCCCGCTCCGGCGCCGGCGGCTGCATCGGCGATATCGGGACCCATGCCTATCATCTCGCCTGCTTCGTCAGCGGGCTCGAGCTAGACGAGCTGCTCGCCCAGCTCTCGACCTTCGTGCCGGGACGGCAGCTCGACGATGACGTCCAGATTCTTCTGCGGTGGAAGGGGGGCGCCAAGGGCATGCTCTGGGCCAGTCAGGTCGCGGTCGGCAATGAGAATGGATTGAAGCTGCGCGTCCACGGCACCAAGGGCGGCCTCGAATGGGCTCAGTCCGATCCCAACTATCTCTGGTTCACGCCCTACGGCCAGCCGAAGCAATTGCTGACCCGTGGAGGCGCCGGCGCGTTACCGCAGGCCGGCCGCGTCACCCGCGTGCCGTCGGGTCACCCCGAAGGCTATCTCGAAGGATTTGCGACCATCTATGCCGAAGCCGCACGGACAATTCGCGCCGCCACGGCCGGCGTCAAACCCGATCCGGCGGTGATCTATCCAACGGTGTATGATGGCCTCGCCGGCATGAGGTTCATTGACGCCGCGGTGAAATCATCCGCCGCCAATGGCACCTGGGTCCGCGTCGGTCGATAGAGCCCGCATTCCTGGATCATTGCGACGATCTCGCGCCGATCGGATCGAGCGAGATCTTGCCGAATCGCAGCTGCTTGACGCGGCCGTCATCGATCGACATTTCATTGCACTTGCCATCGTCTGCGCATGCGAACTTCAGATTTCCGATCGGAAAGCCTGTCGTGAACGCGTCAACCCCGGCGGGTTGCAGGTCGACCTCGCCTCGGGGGTAGTGGACCATCAGCACGTTCTCGCGAATGAATACGTCATAGATGACGCCGAGCTCTGCGCTGTAGTAGTGGCCCTCGTACGCCTTGAGCCGGTCTGCTGCAGGCTTGGTGATGCTGATCCGTTTTAGAGGAAGATTCGCGCCGTTCTGGTGCAGGATCGCTCTCTGCGCCGTTTCGCCTTGCACGACGTCGTCGAAGACGATCTCGGCGGGAACCACCCTCAGGCGGAAAGCGGTGTTGGAGACCGCGTACATTGGAAATGATGGCTGGCCAGTCGCGCGCGCAGCGAGATGGTCATTATCTTTGCTGATGGAAATGATGAATCCCGGTCTGAGTTCATAGTCGCCCACATAGGCATCGAGGATCTTGGGGTCGACAGTGACTTCCGGCTTGTCTTCAAGGACCGGCTTGTCAGGCACAGGCCTGAGCAGTTCCTTGAGATAGATGTCGGCAATTCTGAACGAGAGCGCGGCGGGGGTCAGATCCCCCGCATTTGCCAGGACCACGACCGAGAAATGCTGGTCTGGAAACCTCAGAATATTGGTCCGGTATGCGGCATCGCCGCCGGCATGCTCGACCGTCCTGAGCCCGCGATATCTTCCGATGGTCAGGCCCGACGCGTAGTTGATCTCCTTGCCGCTGTTGAGCTTACCCTTCTCCTGCATCTCGGCGAGCAGCGCCAGGCCGCCGACATCTCCGGTGTAGAAGTTCTCATCCCAGCGCGCCAGGTCGCCGACCGTTGAAAACAGGCTTGAAGGTCCGACTGTCGAATAGCTCAGCGCAATGTACCCGTATTTGCCATCCGCTTGCCGCCCATAGGAATAGGCCCGGTCCTTGACGACGATGCCGTATTTGTCCTGGAAGTGTGTATGAGACATGCCGAGAGGGTCGAAGATGCGCTGCTTCGCGAACTCGGACAGCGTTTTGCCGGACACCTGCTTCACGACCATCGCGAGCAGCGTGTAGCCGCTGTTGCTGTAGAGAAACTGATCGCCTGGCGGGAAGTTCAACTCGGTCTGTTGATACAGCAGATGCGCGACATCATCGTCCGTGATCTCGTCGTCGAGCCGCCACCCCGCGAGCGCCAGGAGATTCCACTGGTCCCGGATTCCGCTGGTGTGATGAAGCAGTTGGCGTATCGTTATCGGCGTATCGAAATCGTGCAACTTCGGCACATATTTGCGAACGTCGTCATCCAGCGACAATTTCCCTTCGTGAGCGAGTAGATAAACCGCGAAGGCGGTGAACTGCTTGGAGACCGATGCCAGGTGGAACACGGTTGCCGGCGTGTTGGGCACACCATGCTCCAGATTGGCTGCGCCATAACCCTGGCTATAGACGATCTTGCCGTCCTGAAGGACAGCGATTACGGCGCCGGGTGAGTTCGGTTCGGCCCATCGGGCGAACAGCTGATCCACAGCGCGCTCCCGGGTGCCATCACTTGATATCGCGGAGGACGGGGAGTCCGATTGAGCGCCGACGACGCTTGCTGTCGAAAGACACAGCGCCGCAAAAGCCGTCGCAACAATTCTAATGAGCATAACCGTTTCCCTGATTGAGCTCAGAATCTCCGCGGTACGGACGCAGTGCTGAGGGGCGGCGATGTCACAAATCGGTGCGCAGCTGAAAGCCACTCGACCATGATCACGTCAGCTCACTGCAACACGGTGGATGCCGCTGGTCGCGATGGGCGGTTTCGGCTCTCGCGAATGTTCTGTCGGCAATTATGTATGGAATCGCCGCAAAGACAACCGTAAGATGTGTTGCGGATGAGCTGCTTGATCCTGCGCCACCCATTTTGGTCTTTGCGGCATCGGGCGCGGTGCTGACGCGGCGAGTTATTTCGACTATCCTTCAATGCGGACAATCAAGGCGAGGCAGAACAAGACCCACGGGGGCAGATCAATGAGCACGGTGAAAAGCGTTCTGGCGCAGAAGAGTGGCGCCCTGATCCATGTACGTTCCGGCGACATGGTCATCGAAGCCTTGCGCAAGATGCGCGACAACCGGGTCCGGTCGGTGCTGGTCATCGACGACGATTTGCTGGTCGGCATCGTGACCCAGGGCGACTGCGCCATCAAAGTGCTGCTGCCCGGGCTCGATGCGAAGCAGACGCCGGTGGGCCAGGTGATGACGGGCAACCCCGTGACAATCACGCAAGACGTTCCGCTGGACGCCTGCATGGCGATGATGGCTACGCGTGGTTTTCGCCACCTGCCGGTGCTGAACGTGGGCAAGGTCGTGGGCGTCATCTCCGTCGGGGACGTCGTCAAGAACATCATCCGGGATTTGGAGCACAACGTGGACGACCTGATGGGTTACATCATGAAGGATGGCCCCGGGGGCTGACAGACGAACCGCGGTGCCGTCGCCCCCGCGTATGAGAGGGAAGAACAAAATGTCGCCCCCACTTCGCGCAATCATAGCCTCGACGCTCCTTGTGACACTCGCCGGGCCGGCCGCGGCTCAGACACTGCCGCCGAACGCGCCGTCCAAAGAGCAGCTCGCGAACGACAACAACTTGTTCATTTCGCTTGCCAAGAAGGTCCTCAAATGGGAGGAGCCCGCCGAGCCGGTGCGGATCGTAGGCCCGATTTATTTCGTGGGGACCAAGGGCCTCGGCGTCTTCCTGTTCACCACGTCGGAGGGGAACATCCTGATGAACACGGGGATGCCGTCCTCGGGACCGATGATCGTGGACTCGATCCGCAAGCTCGGATTCAAGCCGGAAGACATCAAGTTGATGATCAACGGCCACGCGCACATCGATCACGCCGGCGCCTTCGCTTTCATGAAGAAGCTGACGGGGGCGCAACTGGCCGTCATGAAGGACGATGTTGCCGCGATGGAGAGCGGCGACAAGGACGATTTCAAGTACGCGAACGACTTCGCCTACGAAGGCGTGAAGGTCGACCGGGTGCTGCGCGATGGCGACCAGATCAGGATGGGTGACATCCTGCTCACCGCCTACCACACCCCGGGCCACACGCGGGGAGCGACCACGTGGATCGTCAACCTGGTCGTCGACGGCAAGGCGTACATCGTCGCCTTCCCGGACGGCGCAGGCTTCAACCCCGGCTACCGCGTGGCGAAGAATCCTTCGTACCCCGGCATCCAGGACGACTACCGCAACACGCACCACGCGCTCGAGATGATCAAGCCGGATATCTGGCTGGCACAGCACAACGAGTATTACGATTTGGAAGGCAAGCGGAAGCGGGCGGAGACGGAGGGCGTCAACGCATGGATCGATCCGGAGGGCTATCGGCGCTTCATCGCTGACAAGAAGCGCGCGTTCGAGGACGAGGTCGACGAGGAACTCGGCGTCCCCAAGGCGGCGTCAAAGTAAGGAGTTGCGGCGATGAACTCTCCGTTCCGTCCGGTCTTTGCCCTCGTGCTGCTGGTCTCCGCAACTGCGGCAATCGCTCAGGATGCCAAACCCAGCGCGGTCAACGTCCACAACTTCGTCCGCGCGGAGACCGACCTCTACTTCCGGAAGGCCGCGGTCGACGACGGCTCGTTCGGCAAGCTCACGCATCGGCGCGAAATGGCGTCCATCGACAAGCAGGACGTGGTCCGCATGAACCGCGACACGCTGTACTCGCAGGGCGTGTTCGATCTCGACGCGGCCCCGCTCACGATCAAGCTGCCGGACGCCGGCAAGCGCTTCATGTCGATGCAGGTGGTCTCGCAGGATCACTACACGACCGAGGTGGCCTACGGCCCCGGCACCTTCACCTACGACAGGAACAAGGTCGGTACCCGCTACGTCTACGTCATCATCCGCACGCTGGCCAATCCGGAGGACCCGCAGGACGTGAAAGCCGCGAACGCCGTGCAGGACGCGATCGAGGTGCGGCAGGCGGGCGTCGGCAAGTTCGAGGTGCCGAATTGGGACCAGGCGTCGCAGACCAAGGCCAGGGCCGCGCTCGAGAGCCTCGGGTCGCTCGGCGGGACGGTCGACCGCTTCGGAAGGAAGGACGAGGTCGATCCGATCGATCATCTCATCGGGACCGCGATCGGCTGGGGCGGCAACCCGCGCTACGCGGCGGACTACCAGAGCGTCTTCCCGCCGAAGAACGACGGCAAGACCGTCTATCGCCTGACGCTCAAGGATGTGCCGGTCGACGGCTTCTGGTCGATCAGCGTCTACAACGGGCAGGGCTTCTTCGAAAAGAACGAGCTCGGCGCCTACTCGCTCAACAACCTGACGGCCAAGCCGGATGCGAGCGGCGCCTACGTGATCCAGTTCGGCGGCTGCGAGAAGGCAACGCGGAACTGCCTGCCAATCGTGGAGGGATGGAATTTCACGATGCGGCTGTACAGGCCCCGCAAGCAGGTCCTCGACGGGAGCTGGAAGCTGCCCGAGGCACAACCGGCGACGTGATGGATGGCGGATACTCGTCAGTTTGCACTCGCTGCAGATCACGACGCTCCGATGGTCGTTGCATTGATGCCCTACACCCCGCGACACCAAGCGGTGGCTGTTGGTGTCGTGGCGGTTATCTTGATCGTTTCAGCGCTTCTTGCTCCTTTCGTGAGCCTGCAAGTTGGCAAGGTTGACAGCTTTCTTCCCGCTGTTCAGACGGTATTGAGCGCAGCTGATCTGCTGACAGCGACCCTGTTGTTCGCTCAATATTCGGTGCAGCCGCACCGCGCGTTACTGGCCGTAGCGAGCGGATACATCTTCGCCGGCTCGTTTGCCTTCCTGCAGACCTTGAGTTTTCCAGGCAGCTATGCACCCAACGGGCTCATAGGTGACGTCTACAATACTCCGGCTTGGTTCTTCGTGCTTTGGTACACCACATTTCCGTTGAGCATGCTTTTCTATGCGCTGCTCAAGGACAAAGCAAAGATATCGCGAGGGTCGACGTCGGCAGACATCGCAATCACGCTGATATTTGTAGTCGGGACGATAGCGCTGTTGTCGTGGCTGGTGATAAGCAAGGTCGAGCATCTGCCGAAGTTCTTCACGACGGGGCTCATGATGCAAACGCCACTCAGCAATCAATTCAACGTCGGCCTCACGTTACTGGGGTGCGTTGTGCTCGTGGTGCTCTTTGTCCGCAGGCGCACGGTGATCGATCTTTGGCTGATGGTCACGTTGTTTGCAGCAGTTCCTAACTTTCTGGTTGCGGCATACGCGGGCTCGGCTCGATTTTCCCTGGGTTGGTACACCGCTCGCGGATTTGCCTTGATCGCAAGCTGCATGCTGCTGTCGGTACTGGTTACGGAGATGATCGTGCTCTATTCGCGGCTGGCTAACGCCTTGGTGTTGCAGCGGCGCGAGCGGGCCAATCGCTTCGTGAGCATAGATGCAGCCACCGCGGCGATTGCTCACGAGATCAAGTCGCCGTTGGGAGCAATCACGCTGAACGCAGACGCCGCTCAGCAGGAGCTTGTTGCACAACCTCCCCGGCTCGAGGAGGTAAGTGCCATTCTCAGGGACATTGGAGATGCCAGCTTCAGGGTGAGCGAGACGATTACCAGCATTCGCAGGCTGTTCAAGGATGCGACCGATCAACCGTCCATGATTAGCATCGAGGACGTTGTGCGTCAGGTGTTGCGGCTGTTGCAGCACGACATGCAGCTTAACGAAGTTCTTGTCGTGACGGAGTTCCGGGCCGAAGCGCCTTTCGTACATGCCGATCCCGTTCAGGTGCAGCAGGTCATACTGAACTTGATCAAGAACGCCGTCGATGCGATGGCCGCCACTCCCAGCAACGGCCGCCGATTGAGCATTGGCACGCGGATCGAGCCAGGTCCGTTCGTTCTTCTGTCCATCCAGGATACCGGCGCCGGAGTGTCCCTGCAGGATCGGGACCGCGTATTCGACGCGTTCTTTACAACAAAGCCAGAGGGCATGGGATTGGGATTGGCGATATGCCGCACGATCATCGAGAGGTATGAGGGCAGATTGGTTCTCGGCACATCGGGGCCGAAGGGTTCGACATTCGAGATCACGCTGCCTGTTGTTAGATAGATAGGTCTGGCAGCGCGGCTCCAACAATCAAGCCTACAGCAGAGAATACAGCGAACACGGCCGAGCGGTTGCCCAACGAGATGCACCGACCCGTGCCATGCAAGGCTCTTGCTTAATTCCCGCGGCGGAACTGGCGGGCCCGTCGGCTTTCGATGAGGTCCACGTAGTAGCGCCGGCCCCACGAAGAAACTGCGCGTGTTCTGGTTGCGATCTTGACTCATATCAACTCATTGCAGACAGGGCGTAGCTAGCCTTCTTTGCGACTCTCACCAAGGAGAACAGCAATGGCGAAGCGCATGCTCAAGGCATTGATATGGTCAGCATCGGCTCTGATCGGATCGGCGGGTATTGCACATGCCGATATGGTTGGCCGCTATCAATGCACCATCGTTGGTCCAAGTGTGCCTGAGCCTGTAGGGGATATTCCTGATCATGCCGTTCAGACCGCGCAGTATTCCTGCGTCGGTATAGACGGATTGTTCAAGGGCGCAATAATGACCGGCAACGCTGCTATCGAGTGGCAGGGCGGTAAATCGACTTTTCTGGCGGCTTCAACAACGCACCGAACTCCTGGAGGGATTGCAGTAGCCCAGTTGCTTGAAGGCACCGGCGCGCTGGCGATGGCGGAAGGTAAGCCGCTCGGCAATGATGCCGCGGGTAAAGCCGCAATCAGGCTCGCATCAGGTGCCCTGGCTTCTCTGTCGGGTAAGACCCTCAAGTGGACGACGAAGCCTGTTGGCTTCAATCGGTTTGAGCAGAGCTATTATTCCGAGTAGCGTCGCTGTCGATGCTGAGGCATCAAGGTTGGGCGGCATGGGGATCAAACGGACTAGTGTGCCGGCGGTATGCCTCGCACCTAGGGTCGCTACAGCGGTCGCCGTTTGCTTTGAAATCCTTGCCATTTTGATTGAGCGCAGGAGGTCTTTCATGACAGGCGTTGCAGGGTAGGCCGGTCTGCCGGACATAGGCCGGCGAGGCTTGACTGGAGGTCGTGGCGGCCCAGGCGAGGACGGCCGATGCGACAAATGTGAGGAGAACGATTTTCATGAACGTCTCTTTGCCTTGCGCGAAAGATAGCAGCAACCGGGTACAACGCCAGGTTCGTTATCTCCCCGGCCATAGACCTCTGGCGGACCATTGCCAACATCGTGGCAGTCGCTTGCGAGACTGTCGAGCAAACTCGGAAGACACTTCCTCAGGCTGAGCTCTTTCAGGATGTGGCGCAAGCGGACGCCGGCTTGATTGTGCCGGGCCGGCGCTCCTGGCCCTCAGCGGATACGGAGTGCCTCCTCGAACTCGCCGCGGTCACTTTCGACGAAATGAGTCCAGCATTCCCTCGATGATCTTGCGGCCGCGCGCGCGGGTTTTTCTCGGGTCGGCCGATGCCGGAAGCATGATCGACAACTCGCAAATGATCGCATCGAGCATGCGTCCAAGCAGGTCGATGTCGTCGAAAATCAGCTCGCCTTCGCGCTTGAGGACCTTCAAGGTGGCCTTCAGAAGCGCCATCGGATACTTTTCCTCAATCTCGGCAAAGCGGGCACTGCCGAGCACGACCGGCGCTTCCTGAACCACGATGCGCGCATAAGCAGGCTCGATCGAAACATCGAGATACGCATCGATGCCGGTGTAGAGGCGGTCCCAGAGTTTCGCTTTCCCTTTTGAGATCTCCTGCACCCGTGCGGCGGCTTCGGATTGGAGCGAAACGACGACGGCGTCGAACAGGGCCTTCTTGTCGTCGAAGTGATGATAGAACGCGCCGCGCGTCACCCTTGCCGCCCTGGAAATCGCCTCGATGCCGGCGGCTTGATAGCCCTCCCGCGCGAACATGTCCTGGCCCGCGGCGAGCAGGGCTTGCCGGGTCGCCTCCGCATATTCCTCACGGCGGGTTCGCTGATCGGTCGATGATGTCTCCATGGCGACTACATACAGCTTGACATATCAGGTGCAAAACAAATATCACATACAGACGGTATGTGATATGCTATTGGTATGTCGATGAAGGAGCCCGGGAATGGACGGACATCGGATGTTCGAACTGGCGCAGCAACTGGCGCTCGCCAAGAGCCGGCAAGACGTTGCTGCCGCGCTGACGCTGCTCGACAAGTATATGCTGCTCGAGGGACCGGCGTTCGGCACGTGCGCCAGGGGGCTCGCGGAAAACGAGGCGGCGCTGGCGCGCTTTTTCAAGTCGTTCCCTGACTACAACGTCGTCCTGTCCGGTCACGCCAATGACGGCGAGACGCTGGTCTGTTGGGGCCGGGTTCGGATGACCATGACGGGAGATCGTTTCGGCGTCACGCCCAACGGAAACCGGGCAGAGCTTCCGGTCTTCATCCGCTTCACCTTTCGCAATGACCTGATTGCGAGCGAATACTTCTTCTTCGATCTCTCGGCCTTGTGCGCACAGTCGGGCGTCTCCACGGATCAGGTTCGCCGACGGCTGTTTAGCGAAGCTGCTGTCGCCGCCTGACCGGCTGCAATTCACACGCTTTGGAGGATGAGCTGCGATGGATACCCGCATAAAACCGGTTGCTGATATCAAGACCGTGCCCTTGTTCGACATCGTCGTCGATCTCGATCCACGTCTGTCCTTTGGCGAGACGCCGGTTGGCCGGCGCGTACTTTTCGGCGCCGCTGGGGGGACGTTCAGCGGCGAGCGCGTGCGTGGTGAGGTGCTCGCGGGCGGCGGCGACTGGGCCCTGTTTCGACCCGACGGGGCGATGGCGCTTGACGTGCGGCTGACCCTGCGGACGCACGACAACGATTTGATCTACATGACTTACGGCGGCCGCTGGATAACGCCGCCCGAGGTGAGGGCCGACATGGCCGACCCCGTCAAGCGGTACAACGTCGACCCCTTGCGCTACTATTTCCGCACGCAACCCTTGTTCGAGACTGGGTCGACAGCATACGCCTGGATGAATGACATCGTGTGCATCGGGACCGGATATCTGGTCGAGGGCGCCGTGGCGTACAGGATTTTTCAAATTGTCTGACGTGACCGGAAGCGAGAGCTCGACGTCTCCTTCTGCCGATTTCACTTTGCCACACAAGCTCGTCGCGGAAGGGATCGGCACATCCTTCCTTCTGATGGCCGTCGTGGGCTCCGGTATTCTCGGGGTACGGCTGGCGGAGGGCAACACTGCCGTCGCGCTCATTGCCAATGCACTCTCGACAGCCGCGGCCCTCTATGCACTGGTTGAGTGGTTGGGGCCGTTGTCCGGAGCTCATTTCAATCCTCTGGTGACGATCGCCTTTGTCATCCGAGGCGATTTGCCCGCGCGAACGGGAGCCGCCTACGTTCTTGTTCAACTCGTCGGTGCCGTGGTGGGCGTGGGTGTCGCGAATGCCATGTTTGCAGCGCCGGTCTTTTCCTTCTCGGTCAATGACCGAAGCGGGTTTTCAAACCTGTTGAGCGAGTTCGTCTCGACGTTCGGATTGCTCGGGGCGATCTGGATCTGCTCGCGGCTTCGCCCGGCGTCAGTGGCTGGCGTTGTCGCCGCCTATATCGGTGGCGCCTTCTGCTTCACGGCCACGGACTTTGCCAATCCAGCCGTGACCATCGCGCGCGCATTTACGAACTCTTTCGCAGGTATAAGACCGCAGGATATTCTCGGCTTCATAGCGGCGGAGGTCCTTGGTGCCGCCGTCGCGATCATTGTTTTCCGCTGGTTGCTGCCCGTCCGAAACGCCGATTGAGACCCTCGACGCGAACCGAGGTCGAGGCAGTGTCCCCGGTGGATAGCGCCTGTTGCAGGTAGACGTCAGGTGCCGGGGGGCCGGTCGATTTGATACCGGAACCGCAACTCCATCCCCGTCGCTAGCGACAGACGCCGGCGGCGGATGTCGCTAGTCTGGCCTGGACGACGGCATGCGCGGACCTCGCCAGCCCTAGGCTTCAAAGAAGCCGGCCAATTCCTCGGCCGTACGCGACGGAAACTCTTCAGGGAAGAAGTGCCCACCCGCCATTGCACGGCCTTCCACATTTTCGGACCATTCGCGCCAGATCGCCAATGGACCGCCTTCTCGATCGTACCAGTTTGCCAGTCCGCCGCTGCCGCTCCAAAGTGTGAGAACCGGACACAAAATTTTCCTTCCGGCGTTGCGATCGGCAGCATCGTGATCGCGGTCGAGTGTTGCGGCCGCACGGTATTCCTCGCAGATCGCATGCAGATGCTCGCGGTCACCCAGCATTGCCGCATAGTTGGCGCGAACCTCTTGCGGGAAGGTCGAGGATGGGGAGCCCCAGGCCGATAGAGCGCTTTGGATCACGGCATCTGGCGCGGCGCCGATCATCTCCTCCGGGAGTGGCGCGGGTTGGGCAAGCAGGCTCCACGGCCAAAAGCTCAATGCAAGGCGGGCATCGGCGCGGTCCCACGCATCCGCCGTCGGGATGATGTCGAGAACGGCAAGCTTTTGGACAACGGACGGACAGTCAAGAGCCATGCGATAGGCGACGCGTCCGCCGCGGTCGTGCCCGGCAACCATGAAGCGGTCATGACCAAACCTCTTCATGAGCTCGACCATGTCTTCAGCCATCGCACGCTTGGCGTAAGGGCCGTGATCGGCGGCTGATGCCGGAGTGCCGCTGCGTCCATACCCGCGGAGATCGGCCCAGACCACCGTGAATTGTTGTGCCAGAATGGGCGCAATATCCCGCCACATCAAATGGGTTTCAGGAAAGCCGTGCAACAGGAGGAGCGGGGGGCCGTTCCCCGCGATCCTCGCAAAGATTGGCGCAGCTTCGAGGTCTACCAGACGGGATTCAAAGCCGACGAACATAGTGCGCGTCCTTGTTCAGGTCATGCGTCTTATTCGATATGGCGGGCTGAGTTGTTCCGGGAACCGGCGCGAATTCTCGGGCGTCATGGTCACCCAGCGCCGGCGACAGATACAGCATGCATGACAATTTGCCCGGTGCCCGCGATGTCGGCCATTCGGTCCATTCCAAACCATTTCGCTGCGGTGATCATCAACGTTTGCCGCGAAGGTCCTCCCAGCGCGCAGGAAAATGCGCCGCGGTCGAGACGCACCTCATCCAGCACCTCGCCTCCCTCCTTGACCCGTCGGCAGTATGCGTTCGGAACGTCGGCGTACCAAATGGCGCCCTCTTGATCGATGCAGATGCCGTCTGGTGGTCCTTCGAGCAGTGCCCAGACGCGGCGGCCTGACAGACCGCCATCTGTCGCAACATCGAACGCGGTCAGCCTCTTTGCATGCGACTCCGCCACAACGAGCGTGCGGTTGTCGGGGAATACCGCCATCCCATTGGGAAACGCGAATCCTTCGGCTTCCTGCGAGACCTGGCCGTCAGGCGAAATGAGCAGCAAGGATGGACCGTTGACATAGGTATTGCCGCGCCCATCCACCACGATCTCGTTCCACATGCCAGGTCCGAGTTTTGCAAAAACGGTGCGCCCGCCGCCGGCCTTCTGCTTGAGCAGCGCTCCGTCTGCCGACGAAACGATCAGCATGTCCCCGTCGGCAGCGAAATCAAAGCACAAGGGCGGTGCCGGCGCACGCGCCTGCACCTGGCACGCGCCCTGGTCGTTGATCGATAGAATTTCCCCAGCCGTCCAGTCGGCAAACCAAAACTGGCCATCGTGCCAGCGCGGCGACTCAACCAGCCCGCGATCACGGGCGACGATCGAAACCTCATGCGACTGCGTCATGGAATGTCTCCTTGAGGCCAAAGGACGGTCGGGGGCAGAGGATTCCGACACCGGGCAAATGTTTTTTGTGCGACTTCGAAGACCCCGTTCCCGAGGCCGTTCCGATCGCGAGGGACAGACGGAGGCTCCTGAATGCGCTAGCTTGCCGGGATTGGTAAGGGGAGCGAAACTTGAGCACTGCGCCGCACATCGACATCGACCCCATCGGGTTCTGGGCCGACCCCTATCCGACGCTTGCGAAGCTGCGCAAGGAGGCGCCGATCGCTTTCGTGCCGCAACTCGGCTCGACGCTGCTCACGACCCGCGACGACATCTCGATCTCGGAGAAGCAGATCGACGTGTTCTCCTCGCACCAGCCCGCCGGCCTGATGAACCGGCTGATGGGCCACAACATGATGCGCAAGGACGGCGAGGCGCATCAGGTCGAGCGCCGCGCGATGTTCCCGACGGTGTCGCCGAAGACGGTGAAAACGCACTGGACCGCGCTGTTCCAGGCCCATGCGGATCGTATTCTCGATGGCATCGACATCGGCAGCCGGATCGATTTCATGCGCGACTTCGCGCTGCCGTTCTCCGGCGAATGCCTCAAATCGATCACCGGCCTCACCAATATCGGCTTTGCCGACATGGATGCCTGGTCGCAGGGCATGATCGAGGGCATCGCCAATTATGGCGGTGATCCCGCGGTCGAGGCGCGCTGCCATGCGGCAACGTCGGGCATCGATGCTGCGATCGACGACATCCTGCCGGTGATGCGCAAGAACCCGGACCAGAGCATTCTGGGCGTGCTCCTTGCCTCCGGCATGAGCATGGAGAGCGTGCGCGCGAACGTCAAACTCGCGATCTCCGGCGGCCAGAACGAGCCGCGCAAGGCGATATCAGGCACGGTGTGGGCGCTGCTGACGCATCCCGAGCAGCTCGACCTCGTGCGCAGGGGCGAGGTGTCGTGGCTGCAGGCGTTCGAGGAATATGCCCGCTGGATTTCGCCGATCGGCATGTCGCCGCGGCGGATTGCAAAACCGTGGTCGATCCGCGACGTGTCGTTCGAGACGGACGAGCGCGTATTCCTGATGTTCGGTTCCGCCAATCGCGATGAGAAGCATTTTGAGCGCGCCGACGAATTCGACATCAGGCGTGACACCTCGAGGAGCGTCGCCTTCGGCGCCGGTCCGCATTTCTGCGCCGGCGCCTTTGCCTCGCGCGCCATGATCGCCGACGTCGCGCTGCCGACCGTGTTCGCACGCGCGCGGCGGATCGAGCTTGCCGAAGACGAGCCGGTGCGGATCGGCGGCTGGGCGTTCCGGGGCTTGCAGAATCTGCCGGTGCGCTGGAACTAGGCCGTTCACGCCGGCGCGATCTGTCGCAGCCTCACAATCGCGTGCGGAAAAATCTCTTCTGCATCATTGCGCGCGTTTGAAAGATTAATCACGCGCGCCGCCTCGCGCGCAGTGCACGCATCGCTATTTTTCCGGACGTCTCGACAGCTTTCATAACCCGCACCATCATTCTCGAAACGTGAATGATGACGGCCGCACGCCGTCCGGAGTTTGGAATGCAACGTCGGGACTTCCTGAAACTGTCTCTCGGAGCGGCAGGCGCTGCCGCATTCGCCCCGCAAGCAAACGCGCAAGGGGCCTTGAAGCAAATTCGTATCGGCTACCAGAAGACCGGCGTGCTGGTCATCGCGCGCCAACGGGCTACTCTGGAAAAACATTTTGTCCCGCAGGGCATAGAGGTGATCTGGGTCGAGTTTTCCTCGGGTCCGCCGATGGTGGAGGCGATGAACGTCGGCAGCGTCGATTACGGCGCGGTTGGCGATTCTCCGCCGGTGTTCGCGCAAGCCGCGGGCGCTGCGATCGTCTACGCCGCCGGCCAGCCGATTACCAACGGTCAGGGCATCCTGGTGCCCAAGGATTCGCCGATCCGCTCGATTGCCGACCTGAAGGGCAAGCGCATCGGCTTCACCAAGGGCTCCAGCGCTCACAATCTCGTGGTGCAGACGCTTGAGAAGGCCGGTCTCACCTACGCCGACATCACGCCGGTCTATCTGACGCCGCCGGATGCCGGTCCCGCCTTTGCCAATGGCAGCATCGAGGCCTGGGCGATCTGGGATCCGTACTTTGCGATCGGCGAGACCAGGCAGAACGGCCGCATCCTGATCAATGCGCACGAGGTCACCAGGACCAATTCGTTTTATATCGCCAACCGCGACTTCGCGAGGAACCATGGCGCGATCCTGCAACAGATCGTCGACGTGACGACCGCGACGGGCAAATGGGCCGAAGAGCACCGCGACGAAGTCGCCAGGTCGCTCGCCGCCATCACCGGCGTGCCGCTTGATATCCAGACCGTCGCGGCCGACCGCGCCAATTTCGTGATCGGCGCAGTCACCGACGACATCGTCGTAACACAGCAGGGCGTCGCCGACCGCTTCTACAAGCTCGGCCTGATCCCGAAACCGGTCGTCGTCAGCGACATCGTCTGGCACAGCACGGCAACCTGATCGTGCCGACCACTCTTCCCACGCACAGGGGTTTGAACATGAGGCGCATCTTTCAGCGCGTGATCGCGGCCATCGTGCTGTCGATCGGCATCGTCGCCGCCGCGGTCGGCACGTCCTATGGTCAGGACAAGGTGGTCCGCATCGGCTACCAGAAGTACGGCAAGCTGGTCTTGCTCAAGAGCAAGGGTACGCTGGAGCCAAAGCTCGCTACCATCGGCTACAAGGTGGTGTGGACGGAATTCCCCTCCGGCCCGCCGCTGCTCGAAGCGCTCAATGTCGGCGCGATCGATTTCGGCAACACCGGCGAAGCGCCGCCGATCTTCGCACAGGCCGCCGGCGCGCCGATCCAATACGTCGCCTACGAGCCGCCGGCGCCGAAGGGCGAGGCCATCCTGGTGCCCAAGGACAGCCCGCTGAAATCGGTGGCCGATCTCAAAGGCAAGAAGGTCGCGCTGAACAAGGGCTCCAACGTCCACTATCTCCTGGTCAAGGCACTGGAGAAGGCAGGCGTGAAGTATTCGGAGATCGAGCCGGTGTTCCTGGCACCGGCCGATGCGCGCGCTGCCTTCGAGCGCGGAGCGATCGATGCCTGGGTGATCTGGGATCCGTTCCAGGCGGCCGCCGAAGCGGCCACCGGTGCGCGCACACTCACTGATGGCACCGACATCGTCGCCAACTACCAGTTCTATTTCTCCTCAAAGAAATTCCTCGAGGTCAACCCTGCCCTTGTCGACGCGGTGCTCACTGAACTGAGCTCGGTCGACGACTGGGCCAAGGGCGACATCCATGCGGTGGCCGAGCAACTTGCTCCGGCCATCGGCCTGTCCGTCCCGGTGGTCGAGGTCGCGCTGAAGCGGCAGTCATACGGCATCAAGCGGCTGACCGATGCCGTGATCGCCGATCAACAGCAGGTTGCCGACGCGTTCTTTGCCCTGGGCCTGATCCCCCAATCGATCAAGATTTCCGACGTGGCACGGAGGCCAGGTTCATGAGCAAGCAATCCAACGCCAACATCCTCTGGTTCCTGCCGACCCATGGCGACGGCCGCTATCTCGGGACGGGCATCGGTGGCCGCGAGGTCAATTTCAACTATCTGCGCCAGATCGCGCAGGCCGCTGACCAACTCGGCTATTACGGCGTGCTGCTACCGACCGGGCGTTCCTGCGAGGATTCCTGGATCGTCGCCTCAAGCGTGGCGCCGTTCACCGAGCGCCTGCGCTATCTCGTCGCGGTACGTCCCGGCCTGCAATCGCCGACGGTCGCCGCGCGCATGACCGCGACGCTCGATCGCATCACCAATGGCCGGCTGCTGATCAATGTCGTCACCGGCGGCGATCCCGTCGAGAACAAGGGCGACGGCATTTTCCTCGGCCATGACGAGCGCTACGAGGTCACCCGCGAGTTCCTGGGCGTCTATAGCGATCTGCTCGCGGGCAAGACCGTCAATGTCGAGGGCAAGCATATCCGCATCGAAGGCGGCAAGCTGCTGTTCCCGCCAGTGCAGTCGCCTCGGCCTCCGCTCTATTTCGGCGGCTCGTCGGATGCCGGCATCGATGTCGCGGTCGATACCGTCGACAAATATCTCACCTGGGGCGAGCCTCCGGCACTAGTTGCTGAGAAGATCGCGAAGGTGCGGGATATCGCGGCCGCGCGCGGTCGCAAGCTGTCCTTCGGTATCCGTCTTCACGTGATCGTCCGGGAAACCAATGAGGAGGCCTGGCGCGCGGCGGGCGAACTGATCAAGCATGTCAGCGACGAGACCATCGCGACCGCACAAAAGAACTTTGCGCGGATGGATTCGGTCGGCCAGCAGCGCATGGCGCAGCTCCATGGGGGCAAGCGCGACAAACTCGAGATCGCGCCGAACCTCTGGGCCGGCGTCGGCCTCGTGCGCGGCGGCGCCGGCACTGCGCTGGTCGGCGACGCCCAGACGGTTGCCGCCCGCATCAGGGAGTATCAGGACATCGGCATCGATACCTTCATCATGTCGGGCTATCCGCATCTGGAGGAAGCCTATCGCTTCGCCGAGCTGGTGTTCCCGCTGCTCTCGCTGGAGCAGCCGAGCAACGTGACCAAGCTGCATTTCAATGGCGGTCCGTTCGGCGAGACCGTCGGCAGCGACTACCGTCCGCAGCATCGGGTATCGCAATCATGAGTCTCGTCGACAGGGTCTTTCTCCCGCGCAAGATACGCCTGCCGCGCGTCGAGGGTCTGGTACAGTGGATCGTGCCGCTCGCGATCGTCGTGGTCTGGCAGGTCGCAAGCGTAACCGGCTTCGTGCCGGTGCGCGTGTTACCGGCGCCAAGCGATGTCGCACTCGCCGGCTGGAAGCTGCTGCTATCAGGCGAGCTCATCCGCAACATCTGGGTCTCATTCTGGCGCGCCTCGATCGGCTTCCTGATCGGCGGCAGCATCGGCTTCGCCTTCGGGCTCGCCAATGGCCTGTCGCAGCTCTCGGCAAAACTCACCGATACCACGCTCCAGATGGTGCGCAACGTGCCGCATCTGGCGCTGATCCCGCTTGTCATCTTGTGGTTCGGCATTGACGAGAGCGCAAAGCTGTTTCTCGTCGCACTGGGCGTGTTCTTTCCGATCTATCTCAACACGCTGCACGGCATCCGCACCGTCGATCCGCAACTGATCGAGATGGGCCGCATCTATGGCATGACGGACGGCGAGCTGTTCCGCCGCGTCATCTTCCCGGGCGCGCTGCCCTCGATCTTCGTCGGCATCCGCTTTGCGCTCGGCATCATGTGGCTGACCCTGATCGTCGCCGAGACCATCGCGGCGTCCTCTGGCCTCGGCTACATGGCGATGCAGGCGCGCGAGTTCATGCTGATTGACGTCGTCGTGCTCTCGATCCTGATCTACGCGCTGCTCGGCAAGCTCGCCGACACCGCCTCCCGCGTGCTGGAGCGCCTGATGCTCTCCTGGCACCCCGCCTATTGGAAACGTTGAGCAGAAATACTGGGAATCAAATGCAGACAGTGCTTCGTACGGCCCTTTCCGAGACCGAGCTCGCCAGCCGCGCCAGTTTTGCACCTCAGGCCCGCCTCGAGCGCGAGGAGCGCCGGGTTCAGACGAGCGGCCTGCCGCTGAACATCCGGGGCTTGCGCAAATCCTTCGGCGATAACGAGGTGCTGCGCGGCATCGATCTGCACATCCCCGCCGGCCAGTTCGTCGCGATCGTCGGCAAGAGCGGTTGCGGCAAGAGCACCCTGCTGCGTCTCATCGCAGGCCTGGAGAAGATCGACGCCGGCAGCATCAGTTTCGGTGACGATGTCCTGCCTCAGGACATCCGCGTGATGTTCCAGGAGCCGCGGCTGCTGCCCTGGGCGCGCGTGCTCTCCAACGTCGAGGTGGGTCTCGGCCGCGACTGTGCATCCAGCGATGCCCATGCGCGCGCAGGGAAGGCGCTCGCCGAGGTCGGGCTTGCGGACAAGCGCGACCAGTGGCCGTCGGTGCTGTCGGGTGGCCAGAAGCAGCGCGTCGCGCTGGCCCGCGCGCTGGTCTCCCGCCCCCGCGTGCTTGCCTTCGACGAGCCGCTCGGCGCGCTCGACGCATTGACCCGGATCTCGATGCAGCGGCTCCTGGAGCGGGTCTGGCGCGACCAGGGTTTTACCGCGATCCTGGTGACGCACGATGTGTCCGAAGCCGTCGCCCTGGCCGATCGTGTGCTGGTGATCGACGAGGGCCGGATCGCCCACGATGTCATGGTTAACACTATCCGCCCGCGCGAGCGCGGCTCGGCCGAACTTGCGCGCCTCGAAGGCTCGATCCTGAGCCGTCTTTTGTCGGCGGACGATCACACCTAGAGGGACCCCGCTTCGGGACCATGCCATGATGCCATCATGCACCTGTTTTGCCCGAGGGTTCAAGAGAATTTCGGATAAGCGAAATTTTCATTTTGGCGTCAGACCTACTGTGCATGGGGTTGTTTTCGCGTTTCTGGTTTCGGCCGGGATTTCGGGATCGGGCCTGCGCATGCCTTCCGGCCTCGAAAGCCCGATCCTGAGCCATCTTTTGCCGGCGGACGATCGTACCTACATAGAGGGGAGACCCCGCTTCGGGGATCATGCCATGAATGTAGTGCCCCGCGATCTCATGACCGAAATTCCCGTCTCGTCCGCCGATTTCCGCGGCGCCATGCGCCACCTCACCGGCGGCGTCAGTGTCATCACAGCCGGGCGCGGCAAGGACATCACCGGCATGACGGTGACTTCGGTGACCTCGCTGTCGGTCGACCCGCCGACGCTGCTGGTCAGCATCAACCGCGATGCCTCGTCCTTGCCGCTGATCCGCCGCCACGGCGCCTTCGGCGTGAACATCCTCGCGGCCGATCAGCTCGAAATCGCCGAGCGCTTTGCCGGCAAGGGTGGACTGAAGGGGGCCGATCGTTTTGCCGGCGCCCAATGGGTCACGTCCGTCTCCGGCGTGCCGCTGCTGGTCGGCGCGTTGTCGGCGTTCGATTGCGAGGTCGAGGACATCGTCGAACGCCATTCGCACGGCATCGTCATCGGCCGGATCAGGGATGTCAGGAATTCGGCGCGCAACGCCGCGCTCGCCTACTGGCACGGCCAGTACGTGGCGATCGACCATGACGAGGACGCAGCCCGGCTCGTGGAGGTCAGCGTTCCCGGCCGGCACCTCCACGCCAGATGAAAAAGTAAGTGAGAAAGCGGGACAGCTAGATCGTCAGCACGGTCAGCGTGGCCGGCGTGTCGATGATCACCTTGCTGTTGCGTACGTTCTGCCAGACGGCCGTGACCGTCTGCGGGGTCTGGACCAGCGGCACGCCGACGACCAGCGTGGTGGGCACGCGCCCGGTCGATTGCGGCTGGGCCTCGTTGTAGGTGAAGCTGGCCGTCACGGCCTGCACGGTATTGCCGACCTGGATGCCGAAAGTCCCGCCGGGAAAATCATTACCCTGTGCGTAGGGGTTCGGCACGTTCAGGATGACGATCGCGGTGATCCCGACGCCGCCGGGAAGGGTGACGGTCAGGCCTGGAATGGCCGACCACGAACCTGAATTGGTCGAGTGAGGCCCGCTGCTCTGCGCATAGAGGGTCATGCGATCGTCCTCCCGTTGTTTTGACGATCATATCAACAACAGGTTGCGCGCGGCAATCGATTTTGCCCGCGTTGCGTGTGAAGAGTGCGTGACGCCGCAATGCGGCAGAAGGTCTTGGTCGGAAGGTCTTGGTCGGTGGCAATTTGCCTGGTCGCAGCCTACAAGGCCGCTCTGAGCGGGAATTGCTCCGCCTCTCGCAATGTGGTGTCAGGATTTGATCAAGCGTCTTGCAGTCTGGGCCTTCTATGCCGTCGGCGCGCTGGCAATCGCCTATCTCGCGCTCTACGCCTATGCGATGTTCCGCGGCCAGCCGTTCGTGCCCGGCGATCCCATCCACATTTTTCGCAGGCCCGACGCGCCGAGTTATTCGTAAACTGTCGCCCGGGCATGACGGAGTGTGTAGCGGCTACCCCCGCAGAATCGCCAGCGCCAACGTCTGCGCACGCGGCACGATGCTGTCGAGCTCGAGATATTCCTCCGGCGAGTGTGCGAGCCCGCCGACCGGTCCGACGCCGCAGATCGTCGGCGTCCCCACTGCGGCCGTGAAGCCGGAATCGGCGCAGCCGCCGGAGAACTCGCCTTGCAATTTGGTGAGACCGGCCTGCCTTGCCGCAGCCTGATAGTCTTCGAACAGCGCCTTCGAGCTTTCGCTCTGCACGACAGGCACGAACTCGCCCTTGATGGTCAGCGTCGCGCTGGTGCCGGGCACGTAAGGCGTCGCAATGATCCGTTCGATCTCGGCCATGACGGTGGCGCGATCCTTCGGATCGACATAGCGCATGTCGATCTGGCCCTCGGCACAGGGCGCCGTGGTGTTGACCGATTGGCCGCCCGAGATGAGACCGACATTGAGCGTGATGCCCTTGGTGAGGTCGGTCAGCGCGTGGATCTGCGTGATCTTGTGGGCGAGCTCGCCGATCGCGCTGATGCCCGCAGCGAAATTGGCGCCGGAATGCGCGGCTTTGCCAGTGATGGCCATATGCATGAAGATGCCGCCCTTGCGGCTGGTGACGACGTTGCCCGTGGGACGGCCCGGCTCGGAGTTGAACACGGCGCGCGCAGAGCGCCCCTCTCGTTCGATCACCGGCCGCGAGGAGGGCGAGCCGATCTCCTCGTCCGAGGTGATCAGCAGCTTGATCGGATGCGGGTTGCCGCCGAATTTGTGGAAGGCGGTGGCCACGAAGATGTTCATGACGACGCCGGCCTTCATGTCGGCGACGCCGGGCCCATAGGCGCGATTGTCCTTGATCGTGAACGGCCGCTTGCCGGCCTCGCCCTTGCCGAACACGGTGTCGCGATGCCCCATCAACAGCACCGGCTTCTCGTTGCTGCCGGGCTTGGCCACGTCGGCATGGATGGCATCGCCGAACGTGCCGTGGCTCTCGCGCCTATAAGGAATGCCGTGCTCGGCAAAATGCCGCTCGAACCGCGCACCGACCGCATCGACGCCGTCCTTGTCGTAAGACCCGGAATCGATGTTCACGACGTCGCGCAACAGATCGATCATCGCCTGCCGCTGCGACGCCAGCCAATCCGTGATTTGAGCTTCAGACATGGGGTTCCTCGTGTGGGTCTCGCGAGGGTTATAGGGCCTGGCGTCGTCATGGCCTAGTCACGTAACGCGGTCCCGTTATGCGGGGAGCGCTCGCAATGACGAGGCTGGCAGCGCGGCCTCCAAAACAAAAATGCCCGGGACTAAGCCCGGGCATTCGCATCATCTCGATATCGGCCAGAGCCTCACGCCCCGATCATCGGCACCCGTGGATATTCGCCCGGCGTACCAGCCGGCGTGATCGGGATGCCGCCGTCGGCATATTCATTGAGCTTGTTGCGCAGCGTGCGGATCGAGATGCCCAGGATGTTGGCGGCATGGGTCCGGTTGCCGAGGCAGTGCTTCAGCGTTTCCAGGATCAAATCGCGCTCGACGTCGGCTACGGTGCGGCCGACCAGCGCGCGCGTCACCTGCTCGGCAGCCATGGTGGCATGCGCCACGGCCGGCGCCGTCTTGGCGAGGTCGAGGCGGTCGCCATCCGGGGTGAGGATCGCATCGGGGCCGATCTCGTCGCCCTGCGCCATCAGCACCGCACGGTGCATGGTGTTTTCGAGCTCGCGGACGTTGCCCTGCCAACGGTTGGTGGAGAGCACGCGCTTGGCCTCCGCCGAGATGGGGCGCATCGGCACGCCATTGGCTTCGGCGTATTTCTTCACGAAATGCTGGGCGAGCTCCATGATGTCGGCGGGACGCTCGCGCAGCGGCGGGATCTTCAGGTTCACGACGTTGAGGCGGAACAGCAGATCCTCGCGGAACGTGCCTTCGCGCACGGCGTCCGCCAGGTTGCGGTTCGAGGTCGCGATGATGCGGATGTCCACCGGCACCGGCTTGGTGCCGCCCACGCGGTCGATCACGCGCTCCTGGATGGCGCGGAGCAGTTTCGATTGCAGGCGCACGTCCATCTCGGAGATTTCGTCCAGCAGCAGCGTGCCGCCGGTCGCTTCCTCGAACTTGCCGATGCGGCGGGCAATCGCGCCGGTGAAGGCGCCCTTCTCATGGCCGAACAGCTCGGACTCCAGGAGATGCTCGGGGATCGCGGCGCAATTGATCGAGATGAACGGACGCTTGGCGCGGGCCGAGCGGGTGTGGACGTAGCGCGCCAGCACTTCCTTGCCCGTGCCGGATTCGCCGGTGATCATCACCGAGGCATCCGAGCCCGCGATCTGCTGCGCAAGCTTGATGACGCGCGCCATCGCCTCGTCGCGATAGACCAGCTCGCGGGAATCGTTGGCGACCGCGGCGAGCACCGCTGCGATCAGCTCCGGATCCGGCGGCAGCGGGATGTATTCCTTGGCGCCGGCGTGGATCGCGGCGACCGCGGCGCGGGCGTCGTTGGTGATGCCGCAGGCGACGATTGGAGCGTGGATATGCTCGGCCTCGAGCCGCATCACGAGGTCGCGGATGTCGAGGGCGACGTCGACCAGCAAGAGGTCGGCGCCCTTGCCGCCGCGCAAGACGCGCATCGCCTGCTCGTGATCCTCGGCATGGGTCACGGTGGCGCCGTTCTCCATCGCGATCTTGGTGGCGGTGGTGAGCTGGCCCTTCAATGTGCCAACGATGAGAAGCCGCATGTCAGTCTCCTGTCCGTCTGTCCGCGCTGTCGCGCGTCATTCCTTCTGCGAGCCTTAGCCGCGTTCGCTCTTGATGATTTCCGTCATGGTCACGCCAAGCTTGTCCTCGACGAGGACGACTTCGCCGCGGGCGACCAGCTTGTTGTTGACGTAGATGTCGATGGCCTCGCCGACGCGACGGTCGAGCTCGAGCACGGTGCCGGGTCCGAGCTTCAGGAGCTCGCCGACGTCCATCTTGGAGCGGCCGAGCACCGCCGAGACCTGCACCGGCACGTCGAACACGGCCTCGAGATCGGCGGCGACGCGTGAGGCATATTCGTCCTCGTTGTAGCCGACGTCGGCGCCGGCAGGCGGCAACGGGCCGTTGAGATCAGGCAGCGGGACCTGTCCGTCGGTGTCGCTCATGGCTTAGCTCCCCTTGCGGGACGCGATATAGCGTCCGACCATGTCGTCGATCTTGGCCGCGATGGCGCTGCGCTCCAGCACGACGCCGCCATCGGCCCATTCGATCCGGCAGTCGCCGGTGGCAATTTCGGGCTCGGCCAGGATCACCAGCCGGCCTTCGAAGCCGCTCTGCTTGGCGAGCCGCTCGATCTTCTCGCGCGCTGAGTCGTAGAGCGCGTCGTTGATGCGGACGACGAGATGTGGCGTCGCGACCAAATGCGAGAAGCAGTCCTTGACCAGCGCCATGATCTCACCGAGCGGCTCGGCGGCGACCAGGTCCGCACATAGCTTGCGCGCCACCGCGACCGCGACGTCGACGGCCTCGGTCTCCATCTTGCTCTCGATATTGCCGATCCCGGCGGCAATGCCCCGGATCGCGATGTTGATCTCTTCCATGGCGAGCGCGACGCGGCGGTCGCTTTCCGCCTTGGCCTCGCGCTGGCCCGCTGCAAAACCGTCCTGATAGGCGCGCGATTCGGCTTCCGCGACCTTTTGCGCGATCTCGGCCGCGGTTGCGGCCTTCTCGCGCGTCCGGTCGGGTGCGGCGAAGTCGGTATCGAACAGGAATTTGGCCGGGGCGCCCATCAGTACACCAGCTCGTCGTCGGCGCGGTTCTTGGTCAACATGATCTCGCCCTTGGCGGCGAGGTCCTTGGCGAGGTTGACCAGTAGCGCCTGGGCCTCGTCGACGTCGCGCAGGCGCACCGGCCCCATCGCCGCCATGTCGTCCTGCAGCATCTTGGCCGCGCGCGAGGACATGTTGCCGAAGAAGAAGTTGCGGACGTCCTCGTTGGCGCTCTTCAGGGCGACGCCGAGCTTGTCCTTGTCGACGTTGCGCATCAGGGTCTGGGCCGAACCGGAATCGAGCTTTACAAGGTCGTCGAAGGTGAACATCAGCGCCTTGATGCGCTCGGCGGATTCGCGGTTGTCCTCCTCCAGCGAGGTAATGAAGCGGGTTTCGGTCTGGCGATCGAAATTGTTGAAGATTTCCGCCATCACCTCGTGGGCGTCGCGGCGGCGGGTCTGCGACAGGTTCGACATGAATTCGGTGCGCAGCGTTTTCTCCACGCTCTCGATCACCTCCTTCTGAACCGCTTCCATCTTCAGCATGCGGTTGATGACGTCGAGCGCGAGCTCCTCGGGCAGGATGCCGAGCACGCGGGCAGCGTGCTCCGGCTTCAGCTTCGACAGCACCACGGCGATGGTCTGCGGGTATTCGTTCTTGAGGTAGTTGGCGAGGACCTCTTCCTGCACGTTGGAGAGCTTCTCCCACATATTGCGGCCCGCGGGGCCGCGGATCTCGTCCATGATGCCATTGACGCGCTCGGGCGCCAGATATTGCTGGAGCAAGCGCTCGGTGGCGTCGAAATTGCCCATCAGCGCACCGGAAGCCGACATGCGCGAGACGAATTCGAGCAGCATGTCCTCCACCGTGTCGACCTCGACGGTGCCGAGCGTCGACATCTCCAGCGAGAGCTGGCGCACCTCGTCGTCGTCGAGCAGCGACCAGATCTTGCCGCCATATTGCTCACCGAGCGCCAGCATCAGGATCGCGGCGCGCTTGGGGCCCGCTACGGCTTCGACCTTGCCACCCGCGCGATTGCCTGCTCGCTGGCCGAGCGTGGAAATCACGCTTGTGATGTCGTTCGAGTTGGCGTTTTGCAGGGAAGCGGCCATGTCAGTTCACTCGATCATTTCGCGGGTTCGGTCAGCCATTGACGGATGATGGCAACGGTTTCGTTGGGATTGCGTTCGGCGAGCTCGCCGACGCGATGAACGGATTGAGCGTGAACCTGGCCCTGGATGGTGGCGACGTCGATGGCGCTGGCGGTGCCGTTCGGCAGCAGCGGCTGGCCGGAGGACGGGGCGGCCTCTTCGGAAGCCGCGGGGCCCGCCAGGACGCCGCTGATGGCGGCGGCGACCTCGTCGGAGGCGAGGATGCGCTTCACCAGCGGACGGATCACCATGAACATCACGACGAGGCCGAGCATCATCATCACGCCGAGCTCGACGAAATACATGATGTCGTCCTTGGTGAACTGCAGCATGCCGAGGAAGCCGCTGGGTTCGGCGATCGGGGCGGTGGAGGGCGCGTCGGCAAAGCGCAGATTGACGACCTCGACCTGGTCGCCGCGCTTCTGGTCGAAGCCGATCGCCGAGCGCACCAGGGTGGCGATGCGGTCGAGCTGCTCCCTGGTGCGATCGGTATAGGCGAGTTCGCCCTTGTCGTTCTTGGTGTAGATGCCGTCGACCAGCACCGCGACCGAGATGCGGTTGACCCGGCCGGCCTCGGTCACCTCGGTCTTGGTGGTGCGGGAAATCTCGTAATTGTTGGTTTCCTCGGTCTTCTTGCTTTGGTCCTTCGCCGCTGCGCCGCTGTTCTGCTGCTGGCCGGGGAGCTCGTTATTGACCGTGACCTGGCCGTTGTTGTCGGCGGTCATGCTCTGCTCTTCGCGGGTCTGGGTCGAGCGCAGCACGCGGCCTTCGGGATCGAATTTGTCCGAGGTCTGGGTGATCTTGTTGAAGTCGAAATCGGCGGAGAGCTCGACGCGGGCGCGGCCGGAGCCGACCACGGAGGAGACGATCTCCTCGACCTGCTTGCGCAGCCGCTTTTCGAAGGCGATGCGCCGGTCGTCGCCTGCGGCCTGCTCCGGGTCGGTGGCGGCACCGTCGGCGAGCAGCTGGCCGGCCTCGTCCACGATCGAGACCCGCTGCGGCTTGAGGCCGTTGACGGCGGAGGCGACGAGATGGCGGATGGCACGGATCTGCTGGGCTTCGAGCGAGCCGCGGACCCGCACCACGATCGAGGCCGATGGCTCCGGCGCCTCGCGCGCGAACAGCGGGCGCTCGGGCAGCACGAGATGGACGCGGGCGGCCTGGATCCGGTCGATGGCGCGGATGGTGCGGGCGAGCTCGCCCTCCAGCGCGCGCAGATGATTGATGTTCTGGACGAAAGAGGTGGTGCCGAGCGCGTCCGACTTGTCGAAGACCTCGTATCCGACGCCGCCGCCCTTGGGCAGGCCGCCCTCGGCGAGCTTCATGCGCAGGCGGGTGACCTTGTCCTTGGGCACCATGATGATGCTGCCATCGTTGCGCAGATCGTATTGGATGCCCTGGCGTTCCAGGTCTTTGATAATGCTGGAGGAATCCTCCATGCTGAGGTCGGTGAACAGCGTCGTCATCTGCGGGGTGGTGACGCGCATGATGACGAAGGCAAAGAAGCCGACGAGCGCGGCTGTGACCGCGATCATCGCCCCGAAGCGGGCGGCGCCGATACCTTTTAAAAAGTCCGCAAGACCTTGCAAGCAACCGCCCCGAAGCTTCGACCCGCAACTGAGCGGCCGACTGGGCAATTATTGCCTAGGTGATGGTTTCCATATGGTTAACGAAGGTTAAGAGCTCGGACAAAAGTCGCTCGAAAAGCAAACATGAAAAAAATCGGCCTCGCGTGGCGAGACCGATTTTCGTCAAAAGCAGCGGATTTCCGGATCGCTTACTGGCGATATTGCTGGATGCGGGTGGTGCGAAGACCCGCCAGACCGTGCTGGTCGATGGAAAACTGCCAGGAGAGGAATTCGTCGACCGTCAGGGTATAACGGCTGCAGGCCTCCTCGAGCGAGAGAAGTCCGCCACGAACCGCGGCAACGACTTCGGCCTTGCGTCGGATGACCCAGCGTTTGGTGCCGGGTGCGGGCAGATCTGCAATCGTCAGCGGACTGCCGTCCGGCCCGATGACGTATTTTACCCTCGGGCGATGGGGTTCTGTCATGGCGTACTCACAAACTCTCAACCACTGAACTCACGCCGTAACCCTACGCGTGCCGGCTTAAAAATCCGCTAAGCCTAAGGCTTCAATACAATTCTCGTTGAATCCGGCTGGAACGACACCGGCCCGGCGGGCTGAGGACGCGTTTTCAGCCGGCCAAGCGGGGTCTTCGTAAATACTTTACTAACGAATGAGGCCTGCGGCACGACGCCAACCAAGGCCCAAATTGTCGTCCCGGCGAACGCCGGGATCCATACCGCGTGATCTATCGATGATACGCAGCTGCAGGTACCAAGAAAGAATTTAACCACGAGCCTTCGTCAAACGTCTGCCCGTGGTTATGGATCCCGGCGTTCGCCGGGATGACAGCGAGTTTGTAGTAGCGCCGTTCCGCCTCAGCCTCAGCCTCAGCCTCAGCCTCAGCCTCAGCCTCAGCCTCAGCCTCAGCCTAATCCTCTAGCTGCCGCTGCTGCTGCTTGCCGCTACGACGCTCTTCACCTGGCTCAGCGTGTAGCTGTTGCCGTCGATGGTCAGCAGTGGCGGCGATTGGGTCAGGTCGACGGAACTCACCGTGCCCTGCACCTGCGCGGCGACGCCGACAGGGTTGCCCGAGGCGTCCTTGCCGGTCGCCGTGATCGTGTACTTGCCGTCAGGCCATTGCGTGCCGTCATTGCCCTGGCCGTTCCAGGTGAACGGAATGTCGGCGCCGGCACCGGCGGAATATTGGCCGTTGAACACGGTCTGGCCAGTTGAGTTGGCGATGGAGATGCTGACCGTAGCGCTGGAGGGCACGTTGAGATGCCAGGTCGCCGAAGACTGCGACATCGTCGCGGTGGTACCGTCGACCACTGCGGTCTTGCCGACGAAATCCAGCGCCTGCGTTGCCTGCGTGGTCTGCTGCAAGGTGACGAGCTGCGACAGCGAGTCGTTGGTCTTGAGTTGCTGTTCGACACCGGCAAACTGCACCAGCTGCTGGGTAAACTGGTTGGTGTCGAGCGGATCGAGCGGGTTCTGGTTCTGCAGCTGCGTGGTCAGCAGCGTCAGGAAGGTCTGGAAGTTGCCGGCGAGCGTCGCGCCCGTGGAGGAGCTCAGGCTCGAGCTCGACGACGAGGACGACGAGGTCGGCGTCGTCCCGGAGACGACGGCAGGGGCGGTGGCGGCATTCGTGGTGGTCATGGCCTGATACTCCTCACACTCTGATATCGACGCCGCTGCTCGATCCGAGCATGCGGCCATAGCTGCTTCTGACCGGCGCGCTTGCGGCCTGATCATCCTCGCTGATGATCAGCCGCCGGGAATTGCCGTTGTTGTCGTTGTTCTGGCCGGCATTCTGGCCCGATGAGTTCTGGTCGCGCAGGCTGAAGGAGAGCCCGTTGCTGCCGGTCTTGAGGCCGGCATCGTCGAGCGCGCGCTGCAATTGCGGGGCGTCCTGCCGCAGCATCTGCAGCGTCTCCGGCTTCTCGACGGTGAGATGCGAGGTGACCTGGCCGTTGCGGTCGACATTGATGCGGACGTCGATACGACCGAGATCGACCGGATCGAGGCTGATGTCGAAGCGGGTTTTTCCGGAGCGTGCGGCAGCGGCGATCTCGACCGGGATGCCGCTGATCGGCACGGCATTCGGGTTGGCCAAGGTCGCGGTGAGCGTTGCGGTTGAGGCGGTGGCCGTCGATGTCGTCGTGGTCAGCGACGCCTGCACAGCATTGGCAGCCTGCGCGCTGGTATCGGTCGCAGCAGCGGCAACCGCTTGCGTATCGGCATGCGCATGCGTGGTCGGCACGGCCGGCGTTGCATCGACCTTGCTATCGGTGGCGCCGGTCTTCGCATCGGCAGTCGCCGCGTCAGCCTGCGGCTTGGCGCCTTGCGGATGCGCGGCGGCGGTGGTCGCCGTTGCGGGATTTTGTGCTGGTGTCGCGGTCTGCGCGGTCTTGGTCGGATCCTGGCCGATATTGGAGACGTCGGTCTGGCCTTGCGCCGTCGCGATCGCCTTGAACGAGGTCTTCGGCGTGCCCTGATCGACCACGGTGACCTGCGCGGCCTTGGCCGTGACATCGGTTGCGGTGGTGTCGCTGTTCGCAACGGCTACCTCGGTGAGCGCGGCCTTCGCGTCGGCGGTCTTGGCATCACCCGTCTTGGCGCTCTTGCCTGACGCGTCCGTCTTGGCGCCGGCGATTTGGGCCGTGGTCGAGGCGCTGGCGGCGATGCCGGCAGCCGCGATGGTCAGCGGCGAGGAGGCGGTGCTGGCAGCCTGGTTTGCCGCAGCATTCGGGTCGACCGGCACGATGGGCGCGGCAACGGGAACGGCGGTCGGATCGGGCGTCGCAGCCGGCGTCGCGGTCTGCGCGGCAGCCGAAGCGTCCACCGCGGCGGCGAGGCCATCGGTGCTGTCGGTCTTGGCGTCCTTGGTGCTGTCGGATTTGTCGCCCGACTTGGCGGCTGGGGCGTCAGCCTTGTCCTTGGCTTTCCCGTCGGCATTTGCGGGAGGGACCGGCGTGTCGTTGGCGGCCGTCGTTGTCTGGGAATCCTGTGCGTCGCTCGCCTTGCTTTGCGAGGACTGGTCGGAGCTGTTGCTCCGGTCCGACGATGAGGAGGACGATGACGAGTTGGATGGCGAGTCACTGCGCCGCGGCGCGTTGTCCTGGCTCGAGGACGGAGCGCTGTTGCTGATGGCCTGGGTGTTGCTGTCGACCAGATCTCCGAAGGAGGAACTGGGTGCCTGGTCCTTGGTCTGCGGCCGGGCGGGCTTGGCTTGTGCGCTGGAGACCTGCGCACTTGCCGCTACGTCTGATGTACTACCGACCACAGGCGACCCCTTTAAAACATCTTCGGCTCAAGAGGTCAGCAAGGAGCGGGCCAATCCCTCAAAATCATATTTTATATAGAAAGATCAATCGATTAGAGAATTGCGGCGAGCGGTGCCAACGTCCTGGAAACCCCGTCATTTCTGCCGCCCCGGCAAGAATTGCCTGAAAGCTTGCGGCGGCCATGATTGCTTCACCGGAATGCGGCCTATATTAAAGGGTGCTCTCAGCCGCTTTCGACCGGGCAAGCCAGCCTCCGGGGGAACCGAAGTTCCCGGGGACGATCTACGTCCCGGTCAAAGGCATAGAAATCGCGGATCGCCGAACGCCGCCGTCAACTCGTAAGACCGATGCTCAACAGTCTCGATCTCGAAGGCCGTCCTGAGGATACCAGGGTCGTCGTTGCCATGTCGGGCGGCGTCGACTCCTCGACGACGGCTGCGCTGCTCAAGGCCGAGGGCTATGACGTCGTCGGCATCACGCTGCAGCTCTATGACCATGGCGCGGCGACCCATCGCAAGGGCGCCTGCTGCGCCGGCCAGGACATCCACGACGCGCGCGACGTCGCCGCCAAGCTCGGCATTCCCCATTACGTGCTCGACTACGAGGATCGCTTTCGCGAGTCCGTCATCGACAATTTCGCCGACAGCTACGCGCTCGGCGAGACGCCGGTGCCCTGCATCGAGTGCAACCGCTCCGTCAAATTCCGCGACTTGCTGAAGACCGCGCGCGAGCTCGGTGCGCAGGCGCTCGCGACCGGCCATTACGTCGCCTCGCGTCGTCGCGACGACGGCTCGCGCGCGCTGGTCTGCGCCGCTGACAGCGACCGCGACCAGAGCTATTTCCTGTTCGCGACCACCCAAGAGCAGCTCGACTTCCTGCGCTTTCCGCTCGGCGACATGACCAAGCCCGAGACGCGCGAACTCGCGCGCCGCTTTGGTCTGTCCGTCGCCGACAAGCACGACAGCCAGGACATCTGCTTCGTGCCGACGGGGCGCTACACCGACATCATCACGCGCCTGCGCCCGAACGCGATGGAAGCAGGCGACATCGTCGATCTCGACGGCCGCGTGCTCGGCCAGCATCACGGCATCGCCAATTTCACCATCGGCCAGCGCCGCGGCCTCGGCATCGCGGCCGCCGCGCCGCTCTACGTGGTGCGGCTCGATGCCATCAATCGCCGCGTCGTCGTCGGCCCGCGCGAGGCGCTGAAGATGCACCGCATCACCTTGCGCGACGTCAACTGGATCGGCGGCGGCGATATCGACAGCGCCGTCGGAAATGGCCTCGAGCTGTTCGTCCGCGTGCGATCGACCCGCAGCCCCCAGCCGGCCTGGCTGCGCGGTTCAGGCGGCCATTACGAGGTCGAACTCGTCGCCGGCGAAGAGGGCATCTCGCCCGGCCAGGCCTGCGTGTTCTACGACGCAGCCAGCGGGCAGGCGCGCGTGCTCGGCGGCGGCTTTATTCAGAGCGCTGCCGCGAAGGTCGCGACGAGCACAGCGAGGCCGCTGGTGGAAGCGGTCCGCGGCTAAATCTTCCGGGGCAGGGCAGGGGGCATGGCAGCAGACATCTCGCGAGCCGGGGTCGAGAAGGCCTATGGCCGCTGGGCGCCGGTCTATGATCTCGTGTTCGGCAAGGTGTTCGACGCCGGCAGGCAGTCGACCATCGCGGAGGCCGACCGCATCGGCGGCCGCATTCTCGATGTCGGCGTCGGCACCGGGCTCTCGCTGTCGGATTATTCGCGCACCACGAGGATCTGCGGCGTCGACATCTCCGAGCCGATGCTGCGCAAGGCGCAACAACGCGTGCGGAGCCTGCGCCTCTCCAATGTCGAAGTGCTCTCGGTGATGGATGCGAAGAACCTCGCCTTCCCCGACAATTCTTTCGACGCGGTGGTCGCGCAATATGTCATCACTGCAGTGCCCGACCCTGAGGGTACGCTCGACGAATTCGTGCGCGTGCTCAAGCCCGGCGGCGAGCTGATCCTGGTCAACCACATCGGCGCCGAAAAGGGCCTGCGCAAACTCTCCGAGCTGGCGTTTGCGCCCTTGGCGCGCCGCCTCGGCTGGCGTCCGGAATTCCCCTGGGCCCGCCTGGAAGGCTGGGCCGCCAAGCACGGCGGCGTCACGCTGGCCGAGCGCCGCCCGATGCCGCCGATGGGCCACTTCTCGCTGATCCGCTACCACAAATCGTAATGTTCAATGCTGGGAACAGGGCGTGCGCTTCGCGCGTTTCCTTTCCATGCGCACGACATCAAACATCGTCCTTGCGGGTCTCGTGATCGCAGCCTTTGGGCCAGCGAGCGCGCAGGCCCCGCCCGCCCC
>NZ_CAKZHY010000032.1 GCF_936928535.1 uncultured Bradyrhizobium sp.
CTCCGAACACCTGTCAGTCATGTCTCCGGACTGAACACTACGCTCGCAATGACGGTGTTTGGGGCACGCGCATCGCTTCGCATTCTCATCTCCATAGCACGTTCGCACACTCGCGGCTCGTCTCACCCGAGCTGTAGACGAGGTGACCGGCGAGCCAGCGATCCTGGTCGCGCCTTCACAACCGGACTCGCGCTGCCGCTTCAAGCTGTCACGTTGCTCCGGGCCAAAACGGGGTCAGCTCCTTGAAATTCGGCGTCACCGGAGCATCGGGCAACCGCAGCGCATGCAATCTTCCCGGTGTGCCGTTCAGGGGCCCATGGGGGCGCCAGCCAAGATTGGTCTCGTAATAGCGAGCCGCCGTAGCAACCCCTGGCCACCAATGGTCGTCGAGAATGACCAGCCCGCCGGGCCGTACGATCGTCTGCAGATAAAACAGGTCGACAAATACATTGTGAAACAGATGGCTGCCGTCGACGAATGCCGCATCCACCGACATCCCCTCCGCGGCAAGACGCGGCAACGCGATCTGGGATCGTTCCCTCAACAACACCGCGATGCCATCCAATTGGGCCGAGCGGATCGCCTCCCAACCCGAGTCGCGAAACTCACTGTCCTGGAACGGATCGATAATGACGTGCCTATTACCGCCGACTGAAATCAGCGCCTCGCCGATCGCCAGCGCGGAGCTGCCATAAGCAAGGCCGATCTCTATGACCGCGGCAGGTCTCTCGGCAATCAGTAGATTGCGAACGGCGTCGCAGTCGCATTCCGGCAGCGTCACGGTCGCGAAATCGTCGGCCGCACGGACCCATGGCGGGCCGTCAGCGGCCAGCTTCCTTCGCATCTCTCGGATCGCGTCAAGATGTGCCAGGGGAACCTCGCAAAATGGCAACGTGCCGTGTACGGCCGTGTGACCATCCAGCTATGTGCCGGCTTCAGTCAGCGCGGGCATAACCCGAAGCCGCGCAAGTCTGCAACGGTCCCGGCTCAACGACGCTGCGTCCCATAAGTCGGAGGCGGCGCCTGCACCGTCGGCGCGGCGGCGGCGAACAAATCGTCCTTGCTGCCGGAGAGCGGCGGGTAGATACGCTTGCGGTTGATGATCTGCTTGGTTGCCTTGGCAGCCTCGCCTGTTGTCCGCACCTCGCGATCCCAGCCTTCGGTGTACAGCGCGCCCCAGCTGCCGAGATCGAGCACGGTGACGTACCAGTCGATCCGCAGCGGCAGCAGCGGCTGGCCGACCAGATCAGCCACCACATTGTGGCCGGCGAAGCGTCCCATCGGACGGGCGAACTGGCAGGACATCACGGTTGGGTGCAAGCCGTCGACCACGCTGGAGGCAACATCGCCCGCGGCGAAGATTCCGGGCAGATCCGCGAGCCGCATGAAGGGATCGACCAGCAGGCGCCCGAGGCGATCGCGCGCGCCCGGAAAGTTTTCGGTAAGCCGGCTCGCGCGCATGCCTGCGCACCAGATCACCGTCTGCGCCTGGATGAATTCGCCCGAGTTCAGGCGAACACCTGACGCCTCGACCGACGCGACGCGCACCCCGAGCCGCGTCTCGACGTCGAGCGAGGACAAGGCCGTTGCGATGACGGGACGCGCTTCCGCACCGATCGTCGCACCGATCGTGGGATTATGATCGACCAGGATGATGCGGCGGCTGCCGGTGACGCCGGCGCGCATCAAGCGCTCCGGCATTTCGGCGGCAACCTCGATACCGGTAAAGCCCGCGCCCACCACCACGACCGTCGACCGTCCCGGCGACGGCGCGCTGCGGCCGAGCGAGATGAGATGACCTTCGAGGCGCAGCGCCGCGGCATAGGTGTCGACGTCGAAGGCGTGCTCGGCGAGACCAGGAATATCCGGCCGCATCACCTCACTACCGAGCGCGAGCACGAGACGATCGTAGCTCAGCGTCTCCTCGCCGTTGCGCGTGACAAGCGAGATCAGGCGCCGCCCTGGATCGACCGCTTCGATCTCGCCGATTCCGTGGGCGACACCGATCGGATCAAGCAGCTGCGACAGCGGCAGCGCGACCTCGCTGAGATCGACCTCGTAATTGCGGACGCGGATGTTGTGGTAGGGATTGCGATCGATGAGGCGGATTTCGATGTCGCGGCCGGCATCACCGATCATCTCGCGCATGCGCGCGGCGCCGATGGCCGCCCATAGGCCCGCAAACCCGGCGCCAAGCACGACGATACGCGCCATGTCCGTTGACTTCGCTGCTTCCAGGGACCCGGTGATCCGCCCCGCACGCGCAAATATAGCTCATTCAGACGGATCGACCAAATGCGGCCGCAAGCGGCGCAGCACAAGTCCGGCCCTCAGGCCTCGCGCAGTTCCGACGGCGTCGCGCCAAAGCGCTTGCGGAAGGCGCGATTGAAATAGGACAGATCGGAGAAACCCGAGGAATGCGCGATGTCGCTGATCTTGCGTGCCCGCGCGCGGGGATCGCCGAGCAGCTTTCGCGCCAGCAGCAGGCGCTGCTCCAGCACGAATTCGGTGAAGGTGGTGCCGGCCTGCTCGAACAGCCGCTGCGCCTGGCGCGGACTGAGGCCCGAGCGGGTTGCGACCTCGGACAGACAGAGATCGTTGCGCCCGAGCGCGGCCATCACGTCGGCGCGCATGAGATCGAGACGGGCGGCGGCATGCCCGCGACCGCGCGCGAGCGCGGCATGCTCTGCGTCAGTGCCGAGCAGCAGGCCGACGAGATCGACCATGTGCTGCGCGGTCAGGCGCTGGCCGACGGCGTCGAGATGCGGCGCTTGATGCGCGGCAAGCGCATGATAGCGGAAGATGGTTTCGGCGACGGCGCCGTCCGACAGCACCTGCGACAGCTTTTCCTCGGCGCGCGGATTGATGTCGAGCAGCGCGCGGCGCGGCATGCGGATGGTGGTGAATCGGTTCTCGTCGGTGTGACCGACGCTGCCGGTGATACGCATGTCGGCCAGCACCATCTGCGCCGGCGCGAGGTCGACAGCATGCCCGTTCTGCCGGACATTGACGAGGCCGGCATGGGCCGCGATTAGCACGAGATCATCGCTGCCGTCGGCGAGGCCGCTCTGCGTGCGCGAATATTGCGCGGAGGCCCCTTCGGGAATGGCGAGTGTGATGTTGTCGACCACGCTGACCTGCAACCGGCAATCGATGCTGTCGCCCTGGCTCGGCCCGATCTCGAGGCCGCAGGCCCCAAGGGCCCTGTCGCGCCAATGTTCGAACGCCGGCCCCTGCGGCAGGCCTGCATATTGGTGGACAAGAATGCCCGGCGGCTTGGCTGCATCCATCTGATTTCTAGCCCCTTCCCGGCACCATGATCGGCCGTGCCGACTGCAAATTCCGGGCATTTGACGCCGCGGAATGGACGGAGGTTCAAATCGGCTGCGGGATTTGGCGGGACTTGTCGGATTGCGACGGTAAAATGGACCATGGCGACAAGAATGCGAGGCTAGCGCCTTTGGAATTGCGATGCCCCCATAAGGTCGTCCTGGCCTGGTGCGCTATTGCGCACGGGAGCCAGGACGACCTTGGAGAGCTACTTCTTTGCAGGCGCCTGCGGCTGGGACGGCGGCACGGTCTCGATCAGCTTGCCGGAAAATACCGGCGCAGAGGTCGGCTGACCACTGGGCGAGCCGCCCGGCTGCTCGACGGTGACCGCGTAGGTCGCGCCGTTGACGAGGTCGGCGTCGTAGCCCGCCAGCACCGGACGTGCCGTGAAGTCGCCGCTTCCGATCACGCCCAGCGAACGCGGGCGTGGCAGCTTGTCGGAGATCAGCCAGAGCTCAAAGCTCTTGCCCGGCTCCGGCGTCGCGCCGACCTTGCGCACCGTGAAGTTCTTGGTCGCACCATCGATGGTGAGGATGAAGGCGGGGCCCCCGCTCTGGCCCTGCAACAGCGCGACATATTGTGCAGGCAGGGACGATGGCGCCTGCGGTGCCCTAACCTCGACCGTCTGGATGCGCGGCGCCGGCCGCAGCACACTCGGCAGCGCATCGGGCGAGAGGATCTGGAGCGACAGCGTGACCAGCAGCGCGGCCGCAAGCGCAGCCACGGCGGAAGCAACATTGCGCCAGCGCTTCACGCGGCTTTCGAGATAGATGACCTTGGTGTCGTCGACAGCAGGCGCCTGCGTCAAAGGGACAATACGCGGGTCGGGCGCATGGGTCTGCGGAATGAATTGCGGCGCGATGTCAGGAATGACATCGGAGTCGGGCGGCGCCGGCGGCTGCGCGTCCGACGAAGGAGCTTGCTGCGCTGGCCGCTCTTCAGATGAAGGCTCGAACGATGAAGGCTCCGAGGAAGAGAGCTCCGGCAATGGCGGTGGCGGCGCATCCAACAGCACCGGCGGCGCCTCGAGCGAGCCTTGCGTCGAATCCTTTGTCGATTCCGCCTGTGCGATGTCGCGCTTGATGTTCTCCCACACGATCGGTCGCGGCTCGATCGTGCCGACCATCTGGTTGAGGACGCCGAGCCGGAATTGCCAGGCCTGCACGACAGCGGCGAACTCCTGGTCCACCGCCATCATGGACGCGACCTGCGCGCGCTCGTCGGCATCGAGTGTGCCGAGCGCATATTCCGCGGCGCGCGCGATATGGTCCTCGCTGTAGGCCATCAATTGCAGTCCAACGCCACCCTCATCATCCAAGCCCTCACAGTCCGAGGCACTCCCGGATATCCAACATGCTGCGCCGCAGCCACGTCTTCACCGTGTTGACGGGAGCTGCAAATTTCTCCGCCAATTGCTCGCGGCTCCAGCCGTTGTAATAGGCAAGAAGCACGAGCCGCTGGCGGTCCGGCTCGAGCCGGCCAATACATTCCAGCAGCCGCTTCAGCTCCTCCGACATCTCCCGGCGCGCCAGGGGATCGGGACTGTCGGCAGCGACTTCCATCGCCTGCGGCTCCTCCTCGAGGGAAACCTCCGTCTTCTTGCGGACGACGTCGATGGCGCGGTTGCGTGCGATCGACGCCATCCACGTGATCGGTGAGGACAGCTGCGGATTGAACTGGCCGGCACTGTTCCAGATCTTGACGTAGGTCTCCTGAATGACCTCCTCTGCGAGATCCTGTCGGCGCAAGATACGGAGCACGACGCCATAGAGTTTCGCGCGCGTGGCGGCGTAAAGGCGCTCGAACGCGGCCTGGTCGCGCCCCGCCACCGCCTCAATCAGCCCGACCAGCTCTGCTGGCGTCAGCATTAAGCCCCCCAATGCGCCGCCCCGTCGCTTCCCTCTTCACCTCCCCCAAGGGAGAGGTGGACACCGCCATCGCTGGCACAGCATTCACTGCCGCCACCATAGCGCGCGGCCGAGCCCGTCACCAAGAGGCGGCGCGCCGCGCTGTGGACAGGACACGCAAAAACCCGGACCTTGCGGGTCCGGGCTCGCAAATTCTGTGATGTTTTGACCGCTGGCAGCCGCTTACGCGACGGCGCCGATCCGGGAGCGCATCAGGCCGATGCTGTCGAGATCAGCCTGCTCGCGGGCATTTTCCTCGGCGCGCTCGCGGGCTTGGTCGCGCTCGTCCAGCAGCTCGACCTTCTTCAGCTCCTCGAAAGCCTCGCCGAGCGCGGCCTTGGCTTCCTCGAGCTGGCCCTTGAGCTCGTCGGCCGAGCGGGTCAGGTTCTCGCGGCGCTGGATGGCGGCCTTGGCATAGGTCGGATAGGCGAAATGCGCGGGGTCGTTGATCCCGGCGCGGTCCTGCTCGGTCTGGATCTCGCGATCGAGATCGGTCGACATCCGCTGGAAGTCGGCGATCATGGACTCGATCTGGGCGACCCGGCGGCGCTTCTCGTCGACCTGAAACTTCTTCAGGCGGATGAGGGTATCACGTGACTTCATCGACTCGTACTCCCCAGAAGTCCCTTGGCTGCAAGACATACACACATTGGGACGGCACCGGTCTCCCCACTGGCCCCGTCGAGGCCAAGACCGGCTCTGCTACTCTGTGGGAAGGGATGATGACGGGACAAAGTTAGCGTTCCGTTTCCAAATTACCGAGGATTTGCGCCAACTGGCGGTAGCCGTCGGCCAGCGAGGCATTTTCGTCCTTGCGCTGACGCAGGAAGGCTTCCAGCGGCTCGTGCAGGCGGATCGCCTCGTCGACCTCGGGGCTGGAGCCGGCCCGGTAGGCCCCGAGCCGGATCAGCTCTTCCATATCGGCGTAAGTCGCCATCACCGCCCGCGCCTTCTGGATGACAGGCCAGAACTGCGGGTCGGCCGATTTCGGCATGGTGCGGGAGACCGATTTGAGGATGTTGATGGCGGGATAGCGGCCACGCTCGGCGATCGAGCGCTGCATCACGATGTGACCGTCGAGGATGCCGCGGACGGCGTCCGCAATCGGCTCGTTGTGGTCGTCGCCGTCGACCAGCACCGTGAAGATCGCGGTGATGGCGCCCTCCCCGAGGCCCGGGCCGGCGCGCTCCAAGAGCTTCGGCAACTCGGTGAAGACGGTCGGCGTATAGCCCTTGGCGGTCGGCGGCTCGCCGGCGGACAGGCCGATCTCGCGCTGCGCCATGGCAAAGCGCGTCACGGAGTCCATCAGGCAGAGCACGTCCTGGCCCTCGTCGCGAAAATATTCGGCGACGGCGAGCGTCAGATACGCCGCCTGCCGCCGCATCAGGGCCGGCTCGTCGGAGGTCGCAACCACGACGACGGAGCGCGCGAGCCCCTCCTCGCCGAGGTCGTCCTGCAAGAATTCCTGAACCTCGCGGCCGCGTTCGCCGATCAGCCCAATGACGCTGACGGCGGCGTCGACGTTGCGCGCGAGCATCGACAGCAGCACCGACTTGCCGACGCCGGAGCCGGCGAAGATGCCCATGCGCTGGCCGCGGCAGCAGGTGAGGAACGTATTCATGGCGCGCACGCCGAGATCGAGCGGCGCGCCGACACGCTTGCGCGAATGCGCCGGCGGCGGCGAATTGCGGTACGGCATCGGCGAGGCGCCTTGCGGCAACGGCCCCTTGCCGTCGATCGGCTCGCCCAGCGCATTGACGACGCGGCCGAGCCAGGCCGGCGACGGACGCACCTGATTGGCGGCATTGGCGATCACGGCCTTGCAGCCGCGGCGCACGCCGTCGAGGCCGGCGAACGGCATCACCACCGCGTTGCTGCCGGAGAAGCCGATCACCTCGCAAGGGATCGAACGGTTGGCGCCTGTCTCGATGACGAGGCGCGCGCCGACCGACATCGCGTGGATCGGGCCGGCCACCTCGACCATCAGCCCGCGAACGCCAACCACGCGGCCATAGATATTGATGCCGTCGATATCGCCGATCTGTTCGGCAAGGGCTTTCATAGAGCAACCTTCATGGAGAGCGCGCCTTCACGAGAGCCTTCACTGAGGTGGCCATTAAGGTGCCGCCTGCGAAATCCGGGCTCTCACGGGGAAACCCTTAAATTTCGCCATATTTCTGAACGGCGCTTAACTTGGTGTTTACCCGCATCGTTAATCATTGCGTCACTGTCTTTGTGACTGAGCGTGGCTCCCCTTCAGAAGAAGGCTGAGTCGCGGGAGTCGGTTAGGCCCGTCTCTTAAAGTGGAACTTGAACGGAGCCGGATAACGAAAGCTGCTTCGCGCGCAAGACCTTAGGGCGATTCGACAAAAATTGCACCCGGGGGACTTGCGTTCCAGAATCAGGATTTGTTAACCATCTGTTGTCAGGATCCGAATCAGTTGTTCAAAGGCGTTTTGTTGAGTGCCGCGAATGCGGCCGACCTGACGCCCAGGAGCGGCGACTATGGGGAACTGGCATGCGCGTTTTGCTGATTGAAGATGACAGCGCCGTCGCGCAGTCGATCGAGCTGATGCTGAAGTCTGAGAGCTTCAACGTCTACACGACCGATTTGGGGGAAGAAGGCGTCGATCTCGGTAAATTATACGATTACGACATTATCCTTCTCGACCTTAACCTGCCCGACATGTCCGGCTACGACGTGCTCAAGCAGCTTCGGGTCTCCAAGATCAAGACACCGATCCTGATCCTCTCCGGCCTCGCCGGCATCGAGGACAAGGTCAAGGGTCTCGGCGTCGGCGCCGACGACTACATGACCAAACCCTTCCACAAGGACGAGCTGGTTGCCCGCATCCACGCGATCGTGCGCCGCTCCAAGGGTCACGCCCAGTCGGTCATCCAGACCGGCGACCTCGTGGTCAACCTCGACACCAAGACGGTCGAAGTCGGTGGCCAGCGCGTGCACCTGACCGGCAAGGAGTACCAGATGCTGGAGCTGCTCTCGCTCCGCAAGGGTACCACCCTCACCAAGGAAATGTTCCTCAACCACCTCTATGGCGGCATGGACGAGCCCGAGCTGAAGATCATCGACGTCTTCATCTGCAAGCTCCGCAAGAAGCTCGCCAACGCTTCCGAGGGACGCAACTTCATCGAGACCGTGTGGGGCCGCGGCTACGTGCTGCGCGAGCCGCACGAGCACGAAGAGCGCATCCCCGCCTGATCTCACGTTTACGTCGCGAGCCCTATCGGGCTCGCTCCTCCCAGCCTGGCCCCCGCCGCAAATGGCGGGGTTTTGTTTTTTTGGGCTACGTCAGGCGCCGACAAGCGCAGGACTTGCGAGAGCTGTGCTCTTGACCGGAACGCGCGCGGCGGTCTCGCGCAGCCAGGCCATCAACGAATAGCCGATGATGAAGCCGAATGCGAAGGTCGGCAGCACGAAGGACCAGACGAACGTCCAGCCGGAGACGTTGTCGACGACATCCATCACCGGCATCGGGCTGACTTGGTGAATCGCCAGCAGCACCCACAGCAGCACCGTCATGCCGCCGCCGAAGACGAGGCCATCGCGCATCCGCCGCGTCTTGCGCGACCGCTTGCCCCAGGTGGAGTCCTGCACCAGCAGCGCCGCCATCGCCGCGATTCCCCAAGGGAAGATCAGAATCGGCAGCCCGCGCAGGACCACGTCGAGATAGGGCTTTTGTGGAAACTGGTAGAAGTCGAACGCGGCCTGGACCGGAAAAAGGATCAGCGCACCCCACAGGCCGACAGTCAGGATGAAACCAATAGGAAGCCGGCCGAAGATGTTCTCGTTCGCGAAGGCGTATTGCCGCTTGAAGTAATAGACCAGCCAGAAGTTCACGATGAGGTACAGCGGCGTCATCAGCAGCGTCCGCATCATGCCGACATATTGGTCGCCGGGCATGTGGACGATCTTGCCCGACCCGAGCAGCCAGGCCAGGCACCAGACGAAACCGAAGCCCGCCGCGACCGCCACGAATTTCGCGATGCCGGGCGGGGCCGGCTCCAGCGTGAAGCCGATCGCGCCAAGCCGCTGCCTGCTGCGCCCGAACGTCCATTCACCGGCGAGCGCGGCGCGCGCCGCGAACAGCAGGAGATTGTTGAGTAGCGAATCCATGTCCTTGCGCAGATCCTCGAGCATGCATCCGGCCGCGGTCTGGGCGGCGAGCTGAAGCTGGCTGACCAGGGTATGGCGGGTCGAGAGCTTGTCGAGCGCCTGCCAGTCATCAGGCTCGACATGACTGTCCTCCATGATCGCACCGTAGATCTCGGCACTGCTCTTGAGCACGCGGACGGTGCGGAAGCAGAGCGCGTCATAGACCGCGAGCAGCTCCGCATAGAGATCGGAGTTGCGCTCCATGAAGGCCTGATGCTCGGAGGCCCAGCGCTCCAGATGGAGCATCAGCGCGGAAATCTTCAGGAACCGCGACTGGATCGCGGTCGATTGCGTGGCGCGGAAATCCTCGACCTGGTAGCCGACCCTGGACAGCTTGCGCTGCAGGCTCGGCATATCGTCCGGATCGACCTGGAACGGTGCTGCGGCCAGCGCCTCGCGCAGCGTGAGCGCGCTGACGGGGATGCCGGCCAGCTCCTGGCAGAATTTGCGCCACGCCTTCGGCGCCACGGGAACGAGCCAGACGAACATCAGCAGCCAGACCGAAGCGAGCGGCGAAAGTGTGTCGGGCAAAATAGCGTAGATCACCAGGAACGGCGTGATGAAGACGGCGAGGCCGAACAGGAACAGCGGCCGCGTCGTGAACGAGCGGGTGCCCTTCATCGTATGGAAGCGGAACCAGTAGAACAGCACGACCAGGAGCGGTCCGCCGAAGGACTCGAAGATCGCATTCAAGGGGTCGACGACATGAGCGAGCGACACGATGAACTCCTATTGCTAGGGTTCGCTGTTGAAAGGCGCGCCGGACACAGCGGCATCCGGCCACCCGCGTGAAAATCAGGCAGCCTGGGCGACCATCTTGGCCTTCTGGACCAGGAGGTCGATATTGTCGGGGGCCAACGCGATCGCGCTGTCCATATCGTTCTGCGCCTTCACCGCGTCCTTGATCTGGGCATAGGCATTGGCGCGCGACACCAGGTATTTCGGCTCGTTCTCGTTGGTCGCGATCGCCGTGCCGAACGCCTTGATGGCCTCCTCGACATAGCCGCGCTTGTCGTCGGTGCCGGCCGCGGTCATGCTGACGATGCCTTTGATCCAGTAGAACTCCGCGTTCTTCGGCTTGAGCTTGATCGCCTCGGTGATGTCGCTCAGCGCATTCTCGTAGAGACCGACCGTGACGTTGAAATTGGCTCTTCGCACGAAATATTCCGGCTTCGCCGGATCGAGCTTGAGCATGTAGGCGAAGCTCGCGGCAGCCTTCGGAATCTGCTTCTGCTTGTGCTGGAGCGTGCCGAGATCGAAATAGACCTTTGCGAGCCGGGCCGAGAGCTCGGCATCGTCGGCCAAGAGGCCATGCAGCTCCTGTCCGCGCCGTGTCAGGTCCTCCAGCGCCTCGATCGTCGTCGGAGCAATCAGCAGCGCCTCCATGAACTCGTCGCGGCGCTGTTGCAGCAGCTCCTTCGAGGCGCGCGCCGCCTCTGGCGGAGGGACCTGCGGCTGCGGCGCTTCGACGTCGAAGATCCTGCCGTCGGGCGAGCGCATGTAGAGGACCGGAATGCCCCACTCGACCCTCGACTTCTCCTGGATGAATTTGCGCGCGAGCGTCACGGCATCGTCGATCGGACGATTGCCGGCGAGCGCGGCGTAAAATCCTTCCGACATCGAGATCGCGGCGTTGTCGGTGATCGGAAACTGCATCGCCACCACGGCCGGCAGCCATCCCGTCTTCATCAAGCCGATCGCCGGATTGCCGAAGCGGTCACCGACATTGATCCTGGCGCTCTCGCAGCAATTGAGGACGATCAGGCGCAGGCTGCGCCGTGCTCCGGTCAACATCATCGCAAGGTCGGAGGCGAACTTCTTCACCGGCTTGCCGTCCTCGTCGACCATCACGACGAAGCCGCTGGCACCCGCGCCGGGCAAGGCTTCCTCGACCCCGCCATGCCCGATGAAGTGGAAGATGTGCCACTCGCCTTCCAGCAGCTTCTTCATCAGGTCTTTGCCGGTCCCGCCGGGGACCCACTGGAAATCCACCTTGCCTGCGTGCTGGAGCGCATCGATGCCCTTGTTGATGCGGTCGCGCTCCTTGACGACGTTGAGCTTCGGCCATTCGCTGGTCGAGGGATCGGCGATCATGCCGAGAATGCGCAGCGGTCCCTTGACGCCCATCCGGCCGACGCCGCCCGCAGTCTCGAGATAGCGTACGATGGGACGCGTCAGGCTGACGAAACCGGGCATATCGTCTTCGTCGTAGAGATACTCCCAGGGCAACCCGGCAAGATCGGCGGCCTCGATGCGCAGCTTGATCCTCAGATCCTGCGCCGCGCCCTTGCTGCGCTCATAGATCCGCTGGATCGACGGCACGTCGGTGAAGACGCTGCGGAACACGCCGCGGCCGAAATCGCGCAGCACCTGCTCGCCGCGCGTGGTCGGGCCCTGGCTTTTCTTCTCGTCGATCTCGAGGACGGCGTTTTCCAGCTCGCCGCGCAGCTTGGCCAGCTCGCCCGGCGCGGAGAACCAGAACTTCACCTGGGTCTTCGGCGCCTCGCCGGCCGGCGACCTGACGACACGGCCGTAATATTGCTGAGGGCCTCCACCCAGGGGCAGATCGGAGCCGATCTCGAGCTCGAAATCTTCGTATTCGGCAACAGGCATTTTGAGCCTCACTCAACAAGATCTTGATCTGAACGCAGCATCCCTCGAATAAGCGCGGCCGATCGAAAATCAGGGCGGCCGCGAAACAATGCCTGAGACTATCACACACAACCTCGAGACGCATTTGTGAAGCACGTCTCATGCGAGCCGAATTTTTGTGCGGTGCGCGGACGTGCCGCAGAGCGGGGTTTGTTTCTGGGGATCGAACCTGTCGGGTCGGTGCGGCGACTAAGCGTTCGTGCCAGAATTCGCGGGCGTCACATTCGGACCTTCCCATGATCCTGCAATCGCTCGCCGGCCTGCCCGCCTTCCTGGTCTATTTCTGCACCGGACTGATCGCGATAGTGGCATATCTGTTCGTCTACACGCGGATCACGCCGCATAACGAGTTCCAGCTGATCCGCGACAACGACCCTGCCGCAGCGATCGCGCTTGGCCTCAGCCTGCTCGGCTTCGTGGCGCCGCTGTTCAGCGCGATCGCGCATTCGGCCAACGTGCTGGACTGCCTGATCTGGGCCTTCATCGCACTGATCGTGCAGGTCGCCGTGTTCTACATCGTCAAGATCCCGGTACCTAACCTGTCGGGACGGATCGCTGCGGGTGAGCTCGCGCCCGCCATCTGGCTCGGGCTGTCCTCGCTTGCGGCGGGCCTCCTGAACGCCGCATGCATGATTTATTGATATGCCTGACAAGCCTCCACCTAAGGATTTCGGCAAGCGCCGGCCGCGCCTTCCGGCGGACCTGCCGCTACCGCCGCGGGAGCCGGTGAAGCGCTCGGGCCATGTCGCGCTGCTGGTAATGGGGACGATCGCGGTCGGCACCACGGCCTTCATGTTGATGCCGGGACGAAACTGCGATCCCAGGCCTCCCGGGGCGTCAGTCCCCGGGGCGACCGTCACCGACGCAACGGCGCCTGCGCAGGCCAACACCAGTTGCAGCAGCAGCTCATCCGGCGGCAGCGGCTCGCACGGGTCGTCGCGGTCGGGCTTCTACAGCAGCGACTCCTCAAGTCATTCCTCGTCGGGAGGGTCGTCCGATGGAGGCTCCGGGGGCGTCACCCGCGGCGGCTTCGGCTCGTTCGCTCACGCCTTCTCGGGCGGCAGTTAAAGCCGCCTCGAGCTTGAGACTCGTCAATCCGGACCGGCACGCGTTCTGTATCTTGTCTCCTTGATAATCGTACGCCCGCACGGGCAACAAGGATCAAGGCGCAACGATGCGTATCATGATGACTTCCGCGCTCGTCCTACTGGCTCTGGCGTTGCTGCCAGTCGCTGTAAAGGCCGAGTCCTGTCCGCCGGGCACCGTTCAGGTCTGCCCGCCGCCGTCGAAAACCCGTCCCCCGGCCGGCCCGCCGGCGTGGTGTCGATGTGAAGGTCCGCCGGGCAGCCCGACCTGGGGCGGCAAGGCCGAGATTCACAAGAAGAACGTACCCACGGCAAAAGCGAACAAGTCGCCCGGCCCCAACGACTGAGCGTCGATTCGCATGTCCTGCAACAATCGAGGTGAAACGATGCGTCTGTTGGTGAGCTCTGCAATGGCGCTTGTCGCCCTGACATTCCTGCCTGCCGCTGTACATGCCGGTCCGTGTCCGCCCGGCATGGTGCAGGTCTGCATGCCGCAACCGGCCGATCGACCGCCAAACCGTCCCGTACCCTGCAAATGCGACTATCCGCCCGGCACCAGTTGGGGTGGTGGCGGCGGCGGCACGGCCGAGGTTCACAAGAAGAACGTGCCGAGCGTGAAGGCGAACAAGGCGCCCGGCCCCAATGATTGAACCTGGAGGCGCAACCATGCGGATCCTGAAGATTTCAGCCCTTGGCCTGCTCGCACTGGCATCGCTGTCCGCTGCCGCGGAAGCCCGGCCCTGCCCAACCGGCTATGTCCGGGTTTGTCGGCAGTCACCGCCGCCGCTGTGCCATTGCGCGCCCCACCAGACGCAGGGCAACGCGCCCTGGGGCAATCAGGGCAAGGCCGAAATTCACAAGCACAACGTGCCGACCGCAAAGCCGAACAAGTCGACCGGCCCCAACGATTGAACCCTGGCCGGATTGATTCAGACAATCGAGGTGCAACGATGCGTGTTATGATGCCGGCCCTGGCGCTGCTCGCGCTGACGTCGCTGTCCACCGCGGTGGAAGCGGCCTGCTCATTTCCAATGATTGAAGTCTGCGAACGGGAGCCGAAGAGCCGACCCCCGCGATGCCATTGTGAAAGTCCGCCGGGCAGCCCGACCTGGGGCGGCAAGGCCGAGATCCACAAGAAGAACGTGCCGACGGTGAAGCCGACCAAGTCGCCCGGCCCCAACGATTGAACGGACGCGATTGATGCGGACGCAACGAAAGAGCGCGACGGCTAGGCCATCGCGCCCTCTCGATTCTCGCATGAGCGCCGCGCGGCACTTCGCTCGCCGAGACGCGGCGCCTCGTTAGTGCAGCTTCTTTGCCGTGTCCGGCCGCGGCGGCTCCGGCTGCGGGTTCAGCCAGTTGCCGCCCTGGATGGGCTTGTTGCCGGCCGGCGACGGCGGTTCGGGTTGCGGATTGAGCCAATTCGTCTGCGGGCGCTCGACCTTCGATCTCTTGGTCTTGCTCGTGGTCTTCGCATGGGTCGGCGCGATCTGTTGCGTTCCGGCCTGCACTGAGTTGCCGGCCGAGCTTGCAGCGCCGGCTTCATTCCATGTGACGGCGCAGGCGAGGCTTGCGACCGCGATTGCTGTGATGAACATTCCACGCATCATGAGCTTTCTCCTTTGCCGTTCAATCTGCTACTGCATCGACAGCTCCCTTCCGTTGACGCACATCAACGTGCAACTCGACCGCGCATGCATCCTTGCCTGCATTCACGAGGGTCAGCTCATGAGAAGCGGAAATCAATCAACGTTCGGCGCCGTGATCCATGCCGCGCTCGTGTGCGTTGCTATGGCGATACCGACCGCAGCTCACGCAGTGAAAGGGCACTGTCCGGCCGGCCAGCACTGGCGGTGCACCACCTACACCACGTCTCAGGAGAACGGCGCGTGGTATGATCCGCAGACAGGACAATGGTACAATAAATCCTGCAGTTGCCAGGCCAGCGGAGGATCGTCCGGCGGAGATTTCGGCTCATACGGTCATGCCGAAATCCACAAGAAGAACGTACCGACGGTCAAACCTTCCGGCGTCGGCCCGGGGAATCTCGCCGGCTCATCGCTTCGAATCGCCCCGCGTGCCCCAACGCGCGTAGCCCCGTCCTCGACTTTCCAGCCTGCACGGACATTCTGACTGTCCGCGCTGTGCGGACTAATCAAGGCTTGCACCACCTGCCATATGATCGCTCCCGGCTTGTCGAGAGGCACGCATCTGGCGGAAACTGTTGGTTCAGCGCTAGAGAGTCGGAGAATGAATTGCCATGAAACGTGGAGACGGGTCATGCTCACTATGATGGGCGGTGGTCAAATCATTCATGGGAACAGCGGCAGCTAGCGATGCAACGTATCACCTGCCCGGAGCGCGACGACTGGCAACAAACTGCCGAACAATGCGGCTTCGCCTTCCACACCATCGAGGGCGAGCGCTATTGGGACGAGCGCGCCTATTACGCCTTCACGCTCGACGAGATCGAGCGCGACATCGAGACGCCGACCGGCGAAATCGATGCGATGTGCCTGGAGCTTGCCGGCCGCGTGATCGGCAACGAGCAGCACCTGCGACGTCTGAGGATTCCGGAAGCGTTTTGGGACCTCATCGCCGAGAGCTGGGAACGCGACGACCGCAGCCTCTACGGCCGGCTCGATCTCAAGTTCGATGGCGCGGCGCCCGCAAAGCTGCTCGAGTACAACGCGGACACGCCGACCTCGATCTTCGAGGCCGCAGTGTTTCAATGGACCTGGCTCGAGCAGGCGATCGAGCGCCGCATCATTCCCGCGCGCGCCGACCAGTTCAACTCGATCCACGAGAGGTTGATCGCGGCGTGGAAGGACATTGCCGCGAACACGCATCTGCACCTCACCGGCACCTCCGCCAACGAGGAAGACGCCGGCACGCTCGCTTATCTCGAAGACACCGCGCGCCAGGCGGGCCTCTCCACCACGCTGCTGGACATTGAAGATATCGGCTGGCGCGAGATGGGCGGCGGCTTCGTCGATCTCGACAACAACGACATGGAGCTGGTCTTCAAGCTCTATCCCTGGGAGTGGATGTTCCACGATACTTTCGGTGCCAAGCTCAGGGGCGCGCCGACGCGCTGGATCGAGCCGCCCTGGAAGGGGGTGCTCTCCAACAAGGGCATTTTGCCGCTCTTGTGGGAGATGTTTCCAAACCATCCCAATCTGCTGCCGGCGTTCTTCGAGGATGACCCGCGCGCTGCCGAGCTCGGCAGCTCCTATGTCCGCAAGCCGCTGCTGTCGCGCGAAGGCGCCAATGTCACGCTGGTATCTGGCGGACTATCGCTCGACGAACACGCAGGTCCCTACGGCGCCGAGGGCTTTGTGCGCCAGGCGCTGTCGCCGCTGCCGAATTTTTCCGGCGTCTATCCGGTGATCGGAAGCTGGCTGGTGAACCACCAGCCCTGCGGGCTTTCGATCCGCGAGGACGAGAGCCCGATCACGGGCAACAGCTCGCGGTTTCTGCCACATGCGATTTTGTGAGGCATGTTTCTTCACCCTCTCCCCTTGCGGGAGAGGGTGGCTTCGCGATAGCGAAGCCGGGTGAGGGGTCTCTATCCTCATGACCAATCTCTCAAGTGGAGGGAAACCCCTCATCCGGCGCGCCACCTTCTCCCACAAGGGGAGAAGGAAGAGGCTTACCTCGCCGCGGCGACCTTCAGCGGCTGTGGCATCAAGCCGCCCATGGGGCGGCCGGACCGCGCCGGGTTGAGCTGGTAGAGGCCGCGACGATCGGAGACCGGACGGAACGCATCGGTGATGCCGACGACGGATTCGGCAGCGCCCAGCAACAGCGTGCCGTCGGTTTCCAGGGCCTTCGCCATGCGCTCGAAAATCATGGCCTTGGTGTCCTGGTCGAAATAGATCAGCACATTTCGGCAGAAGATCACGTCGAATGTGCCGAGATGGGAGAAGTCCTGCAACAGATTGAGCTGGCGGAACTGGACCATCGCACGGACATCGGCGTTCAGCTGCCAGACGTCGCTAGACTGCGTGAAGTATTTCATCAGCAGCTGGATCGGCAGGCCGCGCTGCACCTCGAACTGGCTGTAGACGCCGGCCTTGCACTTCTCCAGCACTTCCTGCGAGAGGTCGGTCGCAACGATCTCGATGCGCCAGCCGGCGAGTGCCGCGCCCATCTCCTTCAGGCCCATCGCGATCGAATAGGGCTCCTGCCCGGTCGACGAGGCCGCCGACCAGATGCGCAGCGACTTGCGCGCGGCGCGGGCCTGGATCAGGCCGGGCACGATGCTGTCGCGCAGATGATCGAACGGAATCTTGTCGCGGAAGAAAAACGTCTCGTTGGTGGTCATGGCCTCGACCACATCGGTCGCCAGCCGGCCATCGCCGTTCCTGATCTTGAGAACGAGATCGGGAATGCCAGGAAGGCTCGCCTTGCGGGCCAGCGGCAACAACCGGCTCTCGACCAGATATTGTTTGTCGGACGACAGATCGAGACCGGAGCGTTCCTTCAGGAACTTGCGCAGATAGTCGTAATCGGCTGGCGTCACGAGCGGTCTCCCGCGAACAGGCGATTGACCTTGGCGCCGATCTGGTTGAGCGGCAGGATCGCCGCGCAGATGCCGGCGTTGGCAGCTGCTCCCGGCATGCCCCACACCACGCTGGAGGCTTCGTCCTGCGCGATCACGCTGCCGCCGGCGGCGACGATGTCCTTGCCGCCGCGCATGCCGTCAGAACCCATGCCCGTCAGGATCACGGAGAGAATGTTGCCGTGCCAGACATCGATGGCGGAGGTGAAGAGCGGATCGACCGCAGGCTTGCAGAAATTGACGGCGGGACCATCGTCGAGCACGATCGCGGCCTCAGCGCCATTGCGCACGACACGCATGTGCTTGCCGCCCGGCGCGAGGTAGATGCGCCCCGGCTTCACCGGCTCGCCATCGACAGCCTCGGCTGCAGGCTTACGGCTCGAGCGCGCCAGATGCTCGGCGAGAATGGTGGTGAAGGTCGGCGGCATGTGCTGGGTGATCAGCACCGGGAAGCGATCAATCACCGGGCCGAGCTCGGTGACGAGCGCCATCAGCGCCTGCGGACCGCCGGTCGAGGAGCCGATCAGCAGCACCTTCGGCGCCTGGGTCGAGAACGGTCGCGTGGAGAGCGAACCCGATGACGGGGCATGCGCGGCCGGGGCCACGGGCGCGGCAGGCCTCGCAACAACCGGTGCTCGCGCGGCCGGTGCGGCAGGGCTCGCAGGCGCGAGCGGCGGGCTCGCCACCGCCGGCTTCCGGCGCAGCCGCGCACCGAGGTGACGGATCTTCTGGATCAGATCGTGGTGGAAAATATCAGCGGCCGACGTCTCGCGCGTCGATTCCGGTTTGGGAATGTAGTCGGCCGCGCCGAGCGACAGCGCCTTGAAGCTGATCTCTGCATTGCGGCGCGTCAGCGTCGAAGCCATGATGATGACGAGATCGCGTTTCTTCGCCAGCAGTTGCGGTAGCGCCGAGATGCCGTCGAGCTCGGGCATTTCGATATCGAGCACGGCGACGTCAGGATTGATGCGTTCGAGCTGGTTGACCGCCTCGAGGCCGGTGCGCAGCGACGCCGCAACCTCCATGTCATGCTCGGCTCCGATCCAGCGCGAGATCAGACCGCGTATGACGACGGAGTCGTCGACGATCATCACCCGCAGCGGCCCGGCTTCACGCGTCGGGCTCATGGTCGAATTACCTGCGAACGCCACACTCATTACTCACCAACTCAGACTGAAACGGTTTAGTTGAAGACAAACGCCGAAGGAGCCGTCCAGCCTCCGGTGTTCGCTCAGATCAAGCCGACTTCCTGGAACTTCGCCGTCACGATGTCCTTGTCGAACGGCTTCATGATGTACTCGTTGGCGCCAGCGTGCAGCGCGCGCGCGATGTGCGCGACATCGTTCTCGGTGGTGCAGAACACCACCTTGGGCTGGTCGCCGCCAGGCATGCGGCGCAGATGACCGAGGAACTCGTAGCCGTCCATGACAGGCATGTTCCAGTCCAGCAGGACGGCGTCGGGCAGTCCGCGCTTGCACGCCTCCAGGGCCTTCTCACCGTCCTCGGCTTCGAGAATCTGGAAGTCGAGGCCTTCCAGGATCCGGCGCGCAACCTTGCGGATGACGCTGGAATCATCAACGACGAGACACGTACGCATGTGAACCTCTGCTTCCTATCCCCTGTGCGGGGCACTTCCAATTGCGTGACCGTCGGCGGCGGTGCCGCCGTATCAGGCCGCCATCATCTCGGGCGCGAGCTCGAGGACGCGATCGACGTCGAGGACGACCATGAGCTGGCCGTCGAGACGG
>NZ_CAKZHY010000033.1 GCF_936928535.1 uncultured Bradyrhizobium sp.
CCGTCAGAAACTCCCGCAACAGATCATCCATGAGCTACGCCTTACTAAGCTGGACCTCGATGCTGCACCGCCTGGAATTGGCGGAAGTCCGCTCCTAGATCGTTAGACAACCCTTTTCACGGTCCCGTTAATTTCATCCTCCGTGCTAATACGGATATTGAAGAGAAGTTTGCGGTTCGACCTCGTGCGATAGCGGATTTCGGCAATCCTCGATCCGGCTTCCGCCCGCAAACGCGATAGGTAAACGCAGAGATAACGGCGTCACGACAGACGCAAAAAAATCCAGTCAATGTCGGGAGACACGTCAGGGCCGGGCCAATTGAATCAAATCACCGGCGATTGGCATCGCAAATGCGGCCTTCGGTCGATGTGCTGACGACATAAGCAAGACCGCGCTCGCGGTAAACGAACTCTTACCCGCCGTGCGTCGCAGACAATAACGCGCTAACCCAGCCGCGCAGCGGCGGCATGGCGCTCGGCAAGACAGTCCCTGACCGCGCCGAGCAGCGCATCGGGCGTGAACGGCTTGCGCAGGCAGCGCGCCGCGCCGAGCTCGAGCGCCATCCTCAGAAAGTCGGGCGCCGGCGAATTCAGATCCGCGAAGGCATAGCCGGACATGGCGATCAGCGGCGTCGCGGGCGCGCGGTCATGAAACAACCGGATCGATTCAAAGCCGCGCATGTGCGGCATGAAGATGTCGACAATCATCAGGTCGAACTGTTCGTTCTCGATCGCGCGGAGTCCCGCCTCTCCACCATCCGCGATCGTCACCCGAAAATTGTTTCGCTGGAGATAGATTTCGATGGCCATAGCCACCATTGGGTCGTCGTCGACAACGAGAATATGGCGCAGACTTTGTGTCGTTGTTTGAATTTCCCGCTTCGGCGATTCAAGAATTGAACCGTGGCGCACGCCGTTCTCCTCTCGCTTGCATTGAAATCGTGATGACCGCGCGTGCGACCGGCCCGGTGCAACATGCGATCGGGATGAAGGCGACGTCCGCGGCCAAGCTTCGCAACGGCGCGAAGTCATGTTTGACGGCTGAAGAAAATCGGCGAATGAGCGAAACACCATGGACCGGCGAACATCCACTGGAAAGACGGATGCGAACTCTGCCGTCGGTTGCCCGTCTCCGGCTCATGAGGCCCCCTGCCACACTTTCCCGGGTTGCGACGCGGATTTGGCTCGCCGGGTGTGTGCGCGAATCAGCACGCAGTTCTTATTTCCGCCGCAAATGCGGCAAGCTGTCTGCCCTGCAACAAGTATAGCAGGTATATAGACAGCAACACAACCATTACAATATATTCTGGTAGCCGCGCAACTTGATGACGAAGCGCGACGCCGACGTCCCGTGGTACGTTTCTGGGACGCCTCATGGCATGCGTTGGATTGCTTCGACATGATCGCGAGCGGCCGCCCGCCCAACCAGCTGCTGCAAATGCTCGATGCAGCAGACTTCGATCTGTTGCGCCCTTACCTCGTCACCACTGAATTGGTCAGAGAAACTGTCTTGAGCGAAACGGATGCGGCGCTGCGATATGTCTACTTCCCGCACGACGGAGCCGTTTCGATCACGGTGGGGCTCTCCGAAGGGCAGACAATCGAAGTGGCGATGATCGGACGCGACAGCATCGTCGCCGGCGGCGCAGCCCTCGCCGACGGAATCGCCGTATCAGACGCCATCGTGCTCCTTCCGGGCACTGCATCCGCCGTTGAAATCGCGGCGTTTCGCAACGTTGCGACTGCGAGCATTCCGTTGTGCGGCCTGGTTATCAGGCATGAGCAAGCCCTGTTCGCGCGCGCGCAGCAATCCCTGCTCTGCAATACGCTTCATCCTGTCGAGGCCCGGCTGGCACGCTGGCTGCTGCGGGCCCACGATCTGTACGACAGACAAACCCTCCCGCTGACCCAGGAAACACTGGCCCAGATGATGGGCGTAAAGCGAAACGCCGTTTCACTGGTCGCCCATGCGCTGCAACGAGCCGGAATCATCCGCTACAGCCGAGGCCGGATCGAGATCACCGATCTGCGTGCGCTGGAAGCAACCTCCTGTGCTTGCTATGCAACCGGAAAGGCAACTCACGCGCGCCTGTTGGCGTGACCTCGATGATGTCAGCGCTACCAACGGCTGCATGCCGATGTGCACAGCAAGCGTCACCGAGTCATCGCCAAAACTGCGCCTACCAACATGTCCTAATTGCCAATGTATCCCGATGGGAACAAGATGGAACTTGTTATCGAGCGAGGAATCGATTTCGAACAATGACTGTTTGACTGACGGGAGGCAGCTTTGGAAACGATGGTGCGCCCATCCAACGGGTTCCTGTCGGCGCTGTCGGCAGACGATTATGAACTGATCCGCCCATATCTTCGCACGGTCGATCTGCCGCATGATGCCGTTCTGGTCGAGACCGGCGAGACACTCAAGCGCGCTTACTTCCCGCACCGGGGCGTGATCTCGCTGGTCGTGAAGCTCGCCAAGGGCGAGCATGTGCAAGTCGCCATGATCGGCCGCGACAGCCTGCTTGGCGCGTTCTCGACCTTGGGGGATGCATGCGCGCTGAACACCGCCATCGTGCTCGTTCCCGGCGTCGCATCGGTGATCGACCTCGACCGGCTGCGCATGGCGGCTGACCAGAGTCACAGCCTGCGAACGCTTCTGACGCGCCACGGGCTCGCCGTCTACGCGCAGGTTCAGCAGACCGCCGGCTGCAACGCGGCGCACCCGGTCGAGGCGCGGCTCTCCCGCTGCCTGCTGCACACCCATGATCTGTCGGGCGACTATCGGCTGCTGCTGACGCAGGAGGCCATGGCGCAAATGATCGGAGCACGGCGCAACAGCGTGTCGCTGGTCGCCAATACCTTGCAACAGGCCAATTTCATCCACTACAGCCGTGGACACATCCAGATCCTCAATCTGGAGGGGCTGCGCCAGACGGCGTGCGAATGCTACGCCACCGTCAAGGCCCAGTACGATCGGCTGCTCGGGCCCTGACCGCGCGCACGGAGCGGGGGATGGTAAAGCAAGTGCTTAGCTCAGCCCTCAAACACCGCGCTTCTTGTGACCAGAACTGCAATCGGAAGGACTTAAGTTTCCCGGACGCCGCATCATTGGGACCGGGACCACCATGTTCGACGCCTCATTCGCGCCTGCGCCAGGCACGCACGCTACCGCGTCCCAGCGCGAGCTTGAGCCGCTGCGCGAGGCCGGCGCGTTCGAGGCACTGGTGCGCGAGATCGGCGAGGACGGCGCCTGCGAAGTGCGCGCGGTGTTCTGGGGCGACACATCTGCGCGGCTCGAGCTGTTTCGCACGCTTGCGTTCGGCCAGCACCGCGGCCGGATCGCGCGCGAGGCGCATTCGCTCAAGAGCACCGCCAGGACGTTCGGCTATCTCAGGCTCGCGACGCTGGCGATGCGGCTGGAGGGCACCGCCGACAGGCTCGACGACGCCGAATTTGGCGATCTGCTGCAGCAGATGGACGCAGCCTTTACCGCCGCGAAGGCGCAGGAACCGCAGGCCTGAGCTTCCCTCCCAAATGCCCGCCGTACTTATACGGTTTGCAATTTTCACAGATGACTAATCATAGGTAGCGATAGTCCCCGGAAACCAGGAGGGTTTCCATGTTCACCTATGAGACTGCGGATCAGAAAGAGGTCCGCCGCTTCCGCATCGCCCAGTTCAACGGCCGGATGGCCACGGTGAAGGCGGGCGAGTCCACGGTGACGGGTTTTGTCCGCTCCGTGCTCGAGCAGGAATCGACCACCCCGCCACGCTGGACCATCACCATCATCCCGAATACGCCGAAGGAAGAGCCGAAGATGCTGCGGCCGACTTCGCGCGTGCGCCCCTTCGCCGAAGATTATTTCTAGGGGCAATGGCGCCGCCGCTACGGCCGCGCCGGATGACGAGCTCAATCGATCGAATGCAGCAGCGCCGCGCGGACGAGGTCCGCAGTGTTGCGCGCGCCGAGCTTGCGCATCGCTTCGGCCCGATGGCTCTCGAAAGTGCGGGGGCTGATCTGCATCCGCAGCGCGCCCTGCTTGTTGGAAAAACCCTCGCTGATCAGCCTCAGCACTTCGCGTTCGCGTTTGGTCAGCCGCTTGCCCGACAGGCTCGAGAGCTCGGCGCCCGCCTCGCGCGGCACCTGCAACGTGCGGCCGACCTGCAACTCGGCATCCTCGGTCATGGACGGAGCGGGCAAGCCGGCCTTGTGCGAGCCGGTGAACTGCTTGACCAGGCCGCAGACGCGTTCGGTCTGGGCCAGGGCGTTCTCGACCACCTGCTGCAAATAGGCGCGGTCGCTCGAGACCGGCGCAAGCTGATCGCTGTGATGCTTGATTTCGCCCATATAGAGCAGGAGTGCAGTCAGGGGGCCCTTCAGCTCGCGTGCGATGGCCGCGGCCATCTCGTCGGCCGCCCTGGCGCGGGCGGCATTCAGACGGACGAAATCGAGCTCTTCAGACGCAGAAGCGCTGCTTTCGAACCTTTCCGACAGCCGCGAATCAGCAATCGTGTCGTTCTGTGACCCCATGTGACTCGTTTAGCGGAACCCGGGGCCTCCCGTGGTTAACTTTCTGCTCCGTAAGACTACGGTGATTTTGTCAGCTTTGTGCTGGAATGCCGGCACAGGCACAATTTATGCTTGCGTTACGCCGCTTTAGCCTCCGCAAAGGTTGATAAAATTGCCTAAATAATAGGCAACTACCAAATTCATTCTTAACGCGAGCCACGCGGGCGGGACCCTGGGCTCCCGCCTTTTACGGATAAATTAACGGCGACTTGCTTCTCTGTGTCACAATTGAGAGCGCGCAAATGCCTCCATGCATTGGGCCGGTCGGCCCGCTGGAAACGTTGCAAGAGATTGCGTGCAATGGACGAGATCGACGAGCTTTCGGAGTTCCTGCAGAAGCTGACGCCGTTGTCGCGCAGCTGTCTGCTGAGCGAACTCGAGCGACTCGAATCCTGCGGCATCGACATGCCGGGCTCGGCGGATATCCAGGCCAAGCTGCGCGCCGAATTCCGCAAGGATGGATCGACCCATGCGCGCGCGACCAATCCGTCGCGCTATTTCTTCGCACCGCTCGAGCTGCTGCTGATCGACGGCGCGCCCGAGCACGCCAATGCGGGACGGATCTCGCGCAACACGCTTACCCCGATCTGGGAATGGATCTGCCGCGATCTGCTGCCGACCATGGCGCGCGACTATACCAAGGCGATCAACGACCAGGTCACCGCCAACAATCCCAAGGAAGTGCTGAAGACCGCGACGATCTTCCAGGGCAAGGTCGTCAAAGTGCTCGAAAATACCCTCGCGTCGGCCGAGAGCACCGAGTTCGCGCGCGCCAAGCTCGCGCAATACACGGCCTCGCGCACCGCCTTCGACGACGTGAAGAAGATGCTGCAGGTGCTGCGCGCCGGCGACGCGCTGCCGAAGTTCAACGCGAAGCTACCCGACACCATCACGAAATTCGACGACGGCCAGGTCGCGCAGATCACCGCGCAACTCGACGCCTTCAAGAAAACCCATCCTGATGCGCTGCCGTTTGCGCTCGCCTTGGTGGCGAGGCGCCTGAAGACGTTCTGGCGGCTCATCTACCTTGCGACCAAGGCGGCTGCGAGCAAGGGCGCTGACGAGGTTGCGACGGCGCCCTACGCGTGCGTCGTTCCCATGGTGCTGGACCGGCTCGACGACAAGCGGCTCGCCTTAAGGATCGCGCTCCGCCACAACCGATTCCTGGTCGCGCGCGACCTGCTCACCGAAATCTACGACGCCGAACATTCGCTCAAGATCCGGATCGACGGTATCGAGCAGAGCGAATGGGGCGTCCGGCTTCAGCAATTGATGGACGCGATCGCCACGCTGGTGGCGGCCGAGGTCAGTCGCTTCCCCGCCAATGTCGGTCACATCCTCGGCTCGCGGCGGCTGCGCAGCCAGGACACCTTGGGCGGCAAGCTGAGCTATCTGGCCTGGAAGGGCCGCGACGCCGTGCAGGACGGCGCGGCAGCGTTTCGCAAATTGATCGGGGTGACCTGATTCGTCCAACGCGCGACGCGATGAAGATGCATCACCGTCGCGCTTTGGGTTGTCGTTGGCGCATGAACCCCTTCGGACTTTGCCGGGTCATGCGCCAGGCGCTATTCGGGCGTGTTCTGCAGCGTCAGGAAGCGATTGAGAAATCGTCCCGACATCACGCATCTGAACCACCAATAGATCATTCGCCGCATCGACATAGCTGCAATCCCTGACAGCCCACCACCGGCTGCGCGCAGCAATAGCGCAAATGCAGCATTGGACGTGTGAGCTGCTTCACACTCGCCCGCCGTCAGACCGGGCGAGTTTGTCGCATAACCGTCACGCGCGACGACGTGCGCGTTCACCTCAATTGCGATGGCGCAGAGAAATTCTATCCGACGTATGACTATAAGGCGGTCGGCATGGCCGAACACGACAAAGCCAGGGCCAATTGAGCCCGGCGTTATTCAATTGGGCGAAGTCCGCGCGTGCCGAGTCCAATTGCAGGACATCGGCTGCGCGCATCGACACTCCGCTCCTCGCAAGATTTCACCGGATCTAGCGCACGGCTGCGCGTGAAGCGCAGGCGGATGTGAAAACTTCTCGAAGAAGATCCGAACAATTTTACGAATGTTGGGAGCTTTAAGGTTATCAGGATAATTCAACAATCGTGTTGAAGCTCACCATATTTGAAGCCCCCCGCGCCGTTAACACACTGTCACGGAACGGGAGTGGTTTGCGATGGAAGACGGGATTGGTGGGCTCGTCGGACGAAGGCTGAAGACCTTCGGACGGCGGAAGATGATGCCGCGCGCATGCGTGGCCGACAGCAAGCGCCATCTGCGCAACTTCATGAGCGAGGTGCTCGAGGATCTCGGCTTCGTCACCAGCGAATGCAGCGGTGCGAGCGAGCTGCAGGCCATGCTCGCCACCGATCTGCCGGACCTGATCCTGCTCGGCATCGCCGCCGACGGCATCGAGCCCGGCCAGTTCCTGGAGATTCTGGTGCGTGAAGGCTTCGACGGCAAGGTGCTCGCTGTCGGTGCGCGCGACTCGATCATCGTGAAGGCCGTGCAGCAGGTCGGCGAGGAATACGGGCTTGCGATGCTGCCGCCGCTCACCACGCCCTTTGCCGCCGACACGCTGCGTGAGCGCGTCGCGATGCTGCTGCCCGAGGAGCCGGCCCCGAGTCCGGCCGTGCATGTCGGCGAGGCCCTGCATGCGGGCTGGCTCGAGCTCTGGTACCAGTCGAAAATCGACGCGCGCTCGCTGGTTCGCCGCGGCGCCGAGGCGCTGGTGCGAATGCGCCACCCGACCTGGGGCGTGGTGCCGCCGGCCTACTTCATCCCGGAGGAACAAGATCCGCATTTCCGCGACTTGTCGGAGTTCGTGATCGAGCGCGCCCTGCAGGACTGGCACTATCTGCTCGAGCGGCAGAGCGCGGTCGATCTGTCGATCAACCTGCCTGCGCCTTATCTGAAGGAGCCGCAGGCCGTGCGCGATCTCTGCCGCCGCATGCCTGTTCATCCCGCCTTTGGGGGCCTGACGATCGAGATTGCCAGCAATGAGGCGATCCACGACCTCGCTTTCCTGACCGAGATCGCGCGCGAGATGAGCTTCCACAATATCGGCCTGTCGGTCGATAATCTCGGCGCCAATTGGCCCGAGCTGATGGGGCTGGACAAGATCCCCTTCATCAAGCTGAAGGCCGACCGGCACTTCGTCACCGGCTGCGGCAATGACCGCCTGAAGCGCACGGTGTGCCGTCATATCGTCGAGCTCGCGCAGGGCTACGGCGCGTGCGCCGTCGCGGAAGGTGTCGAAAGCCGGGCCGACCTGATGGCCGTGAACGAGCTCGGCTTCGATCTCGTGCAGGGCTATCTGTTCGGCAAGCCGATGCCGCTGAAGAAATTTGCCAGAAGCGCGCTGACGCGGACGGTGATGGGGCAGGAGTGAGGCGACAACTTCAGGCGTATCGCCGCGCGAAGAACACGCAGACGACCACGAGCGCCGTCGCGGCGATCATGCTCCATGCAACCGGCTCGTGCAGCAGCAAGCCCGCCAGCGCGAGCCCGAAGAACGGCTGCAGCTGTTGCAACTGGCCGACCCGCGCGATGCCGCCGATCGCAAGGCCGCGATACCAGAAGATGAAGCCGACGAACATGCTGAAGATCGAGACGTAAGCAAGCCCGATCCAGGCCGGCAGGCCGACGCCGTTCCATGTCGGCGGCCAGGTCCAGATCATGACGGGCAGCAGCAGCGGCAGCGCCAGCAGCAGCGCCCAGGAGATCACCTGCCAGCCTCCGATCCGGCGCGACAGCGCGGCACCTTCGGCATAGCCGAGCCCGCACAGCACGATCGCAGCGACCATCAGCAGATCGCCGGCGAGCGAGGCCGAGCCGTCGTTCGACAGAGCAAAGCCCGCGACCGTGGCGCTGCCGAGGATGGCAAACAGCCAGAACAGCGGCCGCGGCCGCTCGCCGCCGCGCAGCACCGCGAAGGTCGCCGTCGACAGCGGCAAAAGGCCGATGAAGACGATCGAATGCGCCGAGGTGACGTGCTGAAGCGCTAGGGCCGTCAGCAGAGGAAAGCCGACCACGACGCCGATCGAGACGATGATGAGCGAGGCAAGATCCTTCCGCTCCGGCCACGCTTGGCGCAGCAAGCCGAGCACGGCCGCACCGATCAGCGCGGCAATGATCGCGCGCGCCGACGTCAGGAACAGCGCCGAGAAGCCGCCGACCGCCACGCGCGTCGCCGGCAAGGAGCCGCTGAAGATGATGACGCCGAGAAGCCCGTTGCCCCAGCCGTTGCCTGCGAATTGCATGTCCATCCTGCCATTTTGGGCCGCGATACTCGGCCCGGGCCGATGGCAAAACCAGTCACAATCCCATACAATCTGGTAGAACTGTATGGATATGGAAGGTCATACACCTTGGATAGCGAGGCGCAGACAAAGGGGCGCGGCGGCACGCGCACCATCGACGTCATGGGCGCGATCCGCGCCAAGGTGGTCGGCCGCGCGCTCAGTGCCGGCGACCGCCTGCCATCGATCCGCAGCCTTGCCGCCGCGATGGGTGTCTCGCCGTCCACGGTGGTCGAAGCCTATGATCGCCTCGCCGCCGAGGGGTTGATCCGCGCCCGCCGTGGCTCGGGCTTCTACGTCTCGCCGACCGCTGCGCCGCCGCTGGCCTTGACCGAGGTCGAGCCGCGCCGCGACCGCGCGGTCGATCCGTTCTGGGTCTCCAGGCAATCACTCGATACGGACGATGCCGTGCCAAAGCCCGGCTGCGGCTGGCTGCCGCCGACATGGATGCCGGAGGCGGCACTGCGACGTGCCGCCCGCGCGCTTGCCCGCAGCGATGCCAGCGTGCTGACGAACTACGGCTCGACGTCAGGCTCGCTCGCGCTGCGCCGGCTGCTGCTCACACGCCTTGCGGAAGACGGGATCGAGGCCCCGATCAATCAGCTGATGCTGACGGGTTCGGGCACGCAGGCCACCGACTTGATCTGCCGCTTCCTGCTGCGTCCCGGCGACACCGTGCTGGTCGACGACCCGTGCTACTTCAATTTTCGTGCACTGCTGCGCGCGCATCAGGCGAAGATCGTCAGCGTGCCCTACACGCCTGCGGGACCCGATGTCATCAGCTTCGAGCAGATCCTCGTCAGCGAGCGCCCGCGGCTCTACATCACCAATTCAGCGTTGCACAACCCGACCGGCGCGACGCTCTCGCTACAGACCGCGCACCGGCTGCTGATCGCGGCGGCCGCCCACGACCTCACCATCATCGAGGACGATATCTTCGGCGATTTCGAGCCGGAGCGATCGCCGCGTCTTGCTGCGCTGGACGGACTCGATCGGGTGATCCGCATCGGCAGCTTCTCCAAGACGCTGTCGGCCTCGGTCCGCTGCGGCTATATCGCCGCGCGGGCCGACTGGATCGAGCATCTCGTCGATCTCCAGGTCGCAACCTCCTTTGGCGGCCCAAGCCCGGTCGCGACCGAGATCATCGCAAAAGTCCTGGCTGGCGGCAGCTATCGCAAGCACATGGACGAGCTCCGGCAAAAGCTCACGCGGACGCGTCGCGATGTCGCGCGAAAGCTCGGGGCGCTCGGCATCGAGCCCTGGCTGATGCCACGCGGCGGCTTCTTCCTGTGGTGCAACCTCGCCGACGGACAGGATGCCACCGCGGTAGCGCGTACCGCGCTCGAAGAGAACGTGGTGCTGGCACCCGGCAATGTCTTCAGCGTGGCGCAGACCGCGCAAGACTTCCTGCGCTTCAACGTCGCGCACATGACCGATCCGCGCATGTGGGACGTGCTGCGGCGGGCGTTGCAGGCGCAGCGCTAGTACCACGGCTCCTCATACACAGGCTCGCCGTCGAGCAGCAGCCGCTTGATGGCGGCGCGGCCTGAGGGGAGCACGGCGGCGACGACGCGCAGCTTCTGCTCGTTGCGGGCCTGCTCGAGCTTCTTACCCTCGCCTTCCGGCACGAAATAGCTTTCCAGACCGTATCTGATTGTCAGCTTGTCGCAGAAAATGCGGTTGGTTGAACCGCAGGAATAGGTGACGCGGCCCCGGATCAGCACCTCGCCCGCCGTGACAGCGACAGGCGCGGCATGCACCGAGACGGCCTGATAGAGGCCGTTGGCATCGGGCGCGAGCTTGACGAACACGAGGGGGTTGCGCTCGGCGGAAGGCTGGCCGGCGAGTGCGCCTGCCGGCAGTTGCGAGATGTCGTAGCCGAGCGTGACGTAGTCGCCGCGCAGGAGATCGCGGGGATCGACCGGCCGTGTCTGCAAGGTCACCTCACGCCCCTCACGCAGGATCTGCATGCGATCGACAGCCATCAGAACCAGCAGCGCGCATTGCAGCAGGATGGCGACGCCGAACAGCACGGCTTTCGGGATACGCGCCCAGAATTTTGTGATGGATTCGATCATCGCCCGGCCCTCGGCAGCATGCGATTGAGCGCGGATGCAAACACGACGGCGATGATGCCTGATACCGCCAGGAAGGCCGAGCGGCGCAGCAGCGAGCCCTTCACCGCCCAGGTGATCGCAGCGATGACGCCAGCAATGCCGAGCCAGCCGGCGACGATGCGGGGACGCACATCATCGAGCACGCCGGAGACGGCGAGGCAGAGCATGGCTGACAGCAGCGCGGCATAGGCGAACCATGGCTCGCCGGCGGCGGAGGCCGGCCAGATCGGCGCGGCGAGCAGCACAAGGCCGATCGCGCAGGCTGCGAGGATTTCGCCGGCGCGCCGCGTGATGCCAGCGGACGCGAGCGCGAGAATCACGCCCGTGACGCCGCACGCAATCGCCCATTGCGGCTGGGCCTCGATCGTCGTTGTCCGAAGGCGGAAGAGATCGTCGACTGTCGTCACCTCCAGGAAGGCAACGACGGCCAGCGAAAATGCGCCGTAGATCGACAGGACGGATCCAAGCCGGTACGCCCGCGGCGATGGCGCGGCTGATATCGCGAGCCCACCGCCAAACAACAGGGCCGCGCCGTGCGCCAGCAAGAAGGACGGCTGGGCGCCATCGAAGTCGAAACGAAGCGACGTCGCGATCCACCAGGGAATGACTGCGATCGCGACCAGATGGGCGGCGACGCGCGAGTTCCACGCGAACGCGATCGCGGCGGCGATGAGCCAGGCCACGACGAACTGGAGATGAAGCGCATCGGGCGCATCGTAGACGCGCATGCAGGTCCAGATGCAGGCGGCGGCAAGACCAACCGCAAGCGCGCCGCGCGAGCCGGTCAGCAGTGCGGCCGCGAAGGCGCCGATCGACCACAGCAGCATGCCGCCGGCGAAGTCGTCGCCGAGATGATACATCTGGCCGACCAGCGCGATGCCGGCGCCGAAGATGATCGCACCGATGCTGGCGCAGAGATCGGCGAGAATGGTGCGGCCGGATGCTGCGAACCACGCCCCGAAACCGCCGGCGACGATCATGCCGGCCAGCAGGATCGCAAACCGCAGCAGGCGCGCGATCTCGGTCCAGTGCGCCGCGACGAAGGCGAGGAACGCGGCTGATATCAAGAGGCCGCCGACGATGGCAACGATAACAGCGATGTTGATGCCGGGTGCGAGTGGCGGCAGCGCATTGCGGATGGAGGCTGCTGCCGCCGGCGCAATCACGCCATCGGCTTCCCATTGCGCGAGGTCGGCCTCGAGGCGCTGCCGGTAAGTCTTGTCGAACATGGTCGTGGATCAGGCTCCCTGCCGGCCGCGGGAGGTTGGTCGGGCTGAGCGGTTGGGAGGTTCAAGTGAGTCCCCTTCGACCAAAACTCGAAAACAACCCCATGCACAGTAGAACGCGATTGTCCGCGCGTTGCAGCGCTTCATCGAACGAAGTATCTGACTTGGTTGCCTAATTCGCCTTGATGCCGGCCTCGTTGATCAGCTTGCCCCATTTCGTGCTTTCGTTCTGGATGAAGCGGCCGAATTCTTCCGGCGAATTCGGCGCCGGCTCTGCGCCGAGGGTTTTGATCTTCTCGGCCACATCGGGATCTTTCAGGGCTTTCGTGAAGGCCGCGTTCAGCCTGCTGATGACATCGGCGG
>NZ_CAKZHY010000034.1 GCF_936928535.1 uncultured Bradyrhizobium sp.
GGTTGTCCATGCAGGAGGGCAGGCGGAAGCCGTATTCGGCCAGCGTCGCCTTGCGGCGGAAGTCGCCGCGGAACATGCCGCCGATCTGCGGCACGGTGACGTGGCTCTCGTCGGCGAACACCAGCGCGTTGTCGGGCACGTATTCGAATAGCGTCGGCGGCGGCTCGCCCGGCAGGCGCCCCGTGAGATAGCGCGAATAGTTCTCGATGCCGGCGCAGCTTCCGGTCGCTTCCATCATCTCGAGGTCGAAGGTGGTGCGCTGCTCCAGCCGCTGCGCCTCCAGCAGGCGCCCCTGATTGTTGAGCTGGTCGAGCCGCATCTTCAATTCGGATTTGATCGACTTGATCGCCTGCACCAGCGTCGGGCGCGGCGTCACATAGTGCGAATTGGCGTACATCTTGATGAACTCGAGCTCGTCCTGCTTGTGGCCGGTGAGCGGATCGAATTCCTCGATATTCTCGATGGTGTCGCCGAACAAACTTACGCGCCAGGCGCGGTCTTCATAGTGCGCCGGGAAGATGTCGATGACGTCGCCGCGGACACGGAAGGTGCCGCGGGTGAAATCGGCCTGGGTGCGCTTGTACTGGAGTGCGACGAGGTCGGCGATCAGCTGGCGCTGGTCGATGCGCTCGCCCTTCTTCAGCGCGAATGTCATCGCGGTGTAGGTCTCGACCGAGCCGATACCGTAGATGCAGGACACCGAGGCGACGATGATGACGTCGTCGCGTTCGAGCAGCGCGCGCGTCGCCGAGTGGCGCATGCGGTCGATCTGCTCGTTGATCGAGGAGTCCTTCTCGATATAGGTGTCGGTGCGCGGAACGTAGGCTTCGGGCTGGTAGTAGTCGTAATAGCTGACGAAATATTCGACCGCGTTGTCGGGGAAGAAGCTCTTGAACTCGCCATAGAGCTGGGCGGCCAGCGTCTTGTTCGGCGCCAGGATGATGGCGGGGCGCTGTGTCTTCTCGATCACCTGCGCCATGGTGTAGGTCTTGCCCGAGCCGGTGACTCCGAGCAGCACCTGGGTGCGGTCGTTACGCTCTATGCCTTCGACCAATTCGGCGATCGCGGTCGGCTGGTCGCCGCGCGGCTCGTAGTGGGACTTGAGCTCGAAGCGCACGCCGCCTTCGGACTTTTCCGGGCGCGGCGGCCGGTGCGGCGTCCAGACGCGCAAGCTGCCGTCGTCCTTGCGGAACTCGGGCCGGCCCTCGCGGATCAGCGATTCCAGCGCCTCGGCCGTGGCCTTGACGCCGAGCGCCTCCATCTTGTTACGCGGCGGACGCGCCAGCGCCTCGGCATCGTCCTCTTCGGTCGGAAGGCCGAGCTGACGCGCCAGTTCCGGATCGAGCGTCGGGATCGTGGCCGCAGTTCCGTAGTTGGCCTGAGGGGCCTCCTCGAAACCGTCCTCAGTCGAGGCGCGTGCGCCCACCGGCTGCGGATTGGGCCGCAACGGCATCGGCCGCGTCGAATCCTGCGGAAACTCTTTCGGGGTCGAGGCGCGCGCTCGATGCGCGGCGGCCTCGCCACCGGCGCGGCGGTCACGCGAATTGTCCGGCGGCGGCTGCAATCCGGTGCCCGATCCGAGGCCAGCGTCGCCGCGATTGATCGCGGGATTCAGCAGTTCGGCCAGCGCCGGCCCGATCGGCTGCACATCGGGGCGATGTGCCTTCGAATTGGGTGCCTTGGTTTTGGGGGATTTTGGGGGAGCAGGTTTCTTCGCCATGAGGCGAATATGGGATGAGTCCGCCCGTCAGAAAAGGGCGAAGACACGTCCCCGTGCAGGCTGCTGACAGCAGGTTGGCAGCAGGCGACAGACTACGCCGCCGGCAGCGGCCCGTCGCCGTCCACGACCGTGAGGCGCGGCTCGAGGATATCGAGATGGATCCCGCCGCAATCGGTGCAGCGCATGGTCCAGTACTCGCACCCGGCGCGGCCGCCGATCACACGGAGCACCGTGAGATCGCCGTCGCATTCCGGGCAGATCGACAGCACCTTGCGCGAATAGATTCGCGGCTGCCCACCGTCGTCGTAATCAACCACTGACATGAACCAGTGTCCCCCTCGTTTGCCGCGATGCCCTTCAGTCCGGTTGCCGTGTCGCCGGCCTATTCGTCGATGTCGTCGGCGTGCCGGCGGAAGCGGTCGATGTGATGCTTGGCGTCTTCGATCGCTGCGTCGGGATCGGGCCAGGCGAAGCCGACTTCCATGGTCGGAAACAGCACGCCGTCAATGGCAAGCGGGCTCAGATCGGCGCGCCGGATACGGGCGTGCCACAGTCCCTTGCCAGCTTCGAAGGATTCGATGTCAAAGCCGTCGTAGAGGGTCGTCATTGGTAGTCCCCAAATGCTCGTGTCGGAGGGTTAGAGGACCACGTTTGCGGATTTCGATATGTGAAGCCGTTCACATCAGGCCGGCTTTTTCAGCCGAACGGCCCATCCGTCAGTTCCGCAAGGCGCGTCCGGACCGCCGCGGCCGGGCCGCGGGTTCCGCCGCCGCCCGCATGATCCAGCGGCGGAACGCGGCAAAATCGCGCTGCTCGGTCTGGAAGCTGCGGTAAAGCAGGTACCAGCGCATGCCCTTGGGCACCGAGAGGTCGAACGGCGCCACCAGACGTCCGGCGGCGAGGTCGTCGTCGATATAGGGCCGGATGCCCATGGCAATGCCGAGCCCGTCGGCGGCGGCCTGGAGCGCCTGACCGTAGAACTGGAACTCGGGTCCACGGGCATTGATGCGCGTGACGCCCGCCGCCTTTAGCCAGATCGGCCAGTCTTCCGGCGAATGCGTGACGCGGATCAGTCCGGGCCCCTTGAGGTCCGCCGGCCGCTTCAGGCCGCTGGCGAGGCGGGGCACGCAGACCGGCGTCAAATCGCCCGCGAACAGCGGCTCGGCGACCAGGCCCGGCCAGTCGCCGGTGCCGAGCTTGATGCCGCAGCTCCAGTCCTCGCCGAACGGCACTTCGGCGCCACCGGTGGTGAAGCGCACCTCGATGTCGGGCTCTTCGCTGCGAAACTCCGACAGCCGCGGGATCAGCCAGCGCATCGCAAAGGTGTGGCCGACGCCGATGGTGAGCACGCGCACGCTCGCGGGCGCCGTCACCTGCGCCGTGAGGCTGGCGAGCGCATCGAAGATCGGTGTCAGGCCGCTTTGGTAGGCGCGGCCCGCTTGCGTCAGCACCAGTTTGTTGGCCTTGCGTTCGAACAGCGCGACGCCGAGCCGCTCTTCCAAGAGATGCACCATGCGGCTGACGGCGGCCGCCGACACGTTGAGCTCGATCCCGGCCGCAGCAAAGCTGCCGGTCCGGGCCGCCGCCTCGAATGCCTTGATGCCGTTGAGAAAGAGCAGCCGCCGCAAACCAGTGACCCTCAGGAAAGCTGATGCCAGGCCAAGATAACTCAGTTTGCGCGCGGGCGGCAAGCGAGGCACGTTCTCCTTCGCCTCTCCCCGCCTGCGGGGAGAGGCCGACACGCGAAGCGTGGCGGGTGAGGGGGAGTCTCCGCGGGGGCAGCTGCCACCGTGATTGCGGATGCTGCCCCTCACCCCACCCTCTCCCCGCAAGGGCGGGGCGAGGGAGTGAAGCAGCCTTGCGTCCCTTACTTTGCCGACGTGGAGATATCAGTGACGCCCATCATGATCGCTGCCCTTGGATTGCTGATGGTCGCCACCGCGTTCCTGTCGGGGCTGTTCGGCATGGCGGGCGGGCTGATCTTGATCGGCGTGCTGCTGGCCTTGATGCCGCTGCCGACCGCGATGGTGCTGCATGCGATCACGCAGATGGCCTCGAACGGCTGGCGCGCTTTGCTGTGGCGCGCGCATATCCGCTGGCGGCCGGTCGCGAACTACATGGTCGGCGCCGCCATCGCCCTCAGCGCGTGGTCGCTCACCCGTTACGTGCCGGACAAGCCGATGGCGCTGCTGATGCTCGGTGCCACGCCCTTCATGGCGCGCCTGTTGCCGACGAATATCAAGCCGGATCCGGACCGTCTCTGGCAGGGCACCGTCTATGGCACGATCTGCATGGGTCTGATGCTGATGACCGGCGTCTCCGGTCCGCTGCTCGACACCTTCTTCCTCGGTGGCGATTTCGGCCGGCGCGAGAAGGTGGCGACCAAGGCGATGTGCCAGCTCGTCAGCCACTTCACCAAGCTGATCTATTTCGGCGGCATCATCGACCAGGCCGCCACGCTCGATCCGGTTCTTGCCGGCGTCGCAATACTTGCTTCGATGCTCGGCACCACGCTGGCGCGGCGCCTTCTCGAAGCCATGACCGACCAGCAATTCGTCGCCTGGTCGAACAAGCTGATCACCACCATCGCCTGCTACTACATCGCCTATGGCGGCTGGCTCTTCGTGCGCACGCCGGTGCTGGCCGCCTTGACCAAGGGAGGTTTGCAATGAGCGAGACAGCCGACCCGCTGGTGCTGGACTTCGTCGAATGGATCGCGCGCGAGCCGCGTGCCTATGCCGAGGTGATCTCGACCTGGAAGACCTCGTGCCCGCGCCTCACCATCTGGGAGGATGCCGCCGACCGCGGCCTCGTCGCGCGCGAGACGCTGCCCGGCCTCGGCCTGGTCATTGCCGTGACGGAAGACGGCGAGCGGCTGCTGCGCGCGAACGGGCGGTGACTCTCTTCGCCGCGGCGAGTACGGTTGTCATCGCCCGCGAAGGCGGGCGATCCAGTATTCCAGAGGAGAAATCATAGACGGCGGGGCGGCGGCGTACTGGATGCCCCGCCTGCGCGGGGCATGACAGCGGTGTTTGATGCGGTCATCTCTCGCCACATCGTCATTGCGAGCGCAAGCGAAGCAATCCAGAATGAGAGACCCTCACCCTGAGGAGCGCGCATCTTGCGCGCGTCTCGAAGGGCGAGGCCGAGATCGGGCCTTCATCCTTCGAGACGCGCGTTCCGCGCTCCTCAGGATGAGGATCTGACAGGGCAAGGATCTTCCATGTCGCTCAAGCTCTACGAACTCGTCGGCACCGATGCCTCGCGTCCCTTCAGCCCGTATTGCTGGCGCACGCGGATGGCGCTGGCGCATAAGGGGCTGACGGCGGAATCGCTGCCCTGGCGTTTCACCGAGAAGGGCGCGATCGCACCTTACGGCTCGGAGCGCGTGCCGGTACTGCTGCATCATGACAGGCCCGTGGTCGATTCCTGGAGAATCGCGAATTATCTCGAAGACAATTTTCCTGATCGTCCGTCGCTGTTCGGTGGCGAGGGTGGCCGTGCCATGGCGCGCATGATCAATGCGTGGGGCGACATCGCCGTCGTCGGCGGCATCTTCCCGCTCATCATCGCCGACATCCCGAACAATCTGGCCGAGGTCGACGCCGCCTATTTCCGCCAATCGCGAGAGGCGCGCCTCGGCGGCAAGACACTGGAAGAAATCATGGCAGGCCGCGACAGCGGCGTCGTTGCGTTTCGCAAATCGCTGGAGATCATGCGGCAGACGTTCAAGACGCAAGGCTATCTCGGCGGCGCGGCGCCGAACTATGCCGACTACATCGTGTTCGGCGGTTTCCAATGGGCGCGCGTGGTGAGCCCGTTCAGGCTGCTCGAAGCCGACGATCCCGTCTATGCCTGGCGCGAAAAGATGCTCGATGCATTCGACGGCATGGCGCGGACATCGCCGGGGTATAAGGTGTGATCTTCGGAGGGCGGGCAAGGGCGCAAGGGGCCGTGCCCACGCGTTGAAAATGGTGGGCACGCTTTCGCTTTGCCCACCCTACGAGACTGCTGCCTCGGCCGCTGCCTTCCGCAAACATTCCCGGCACAAGCAATCCTCGCCCTTCACCGGCATCGGCAGCTTGGCGGTCTCCTCCGCGCACCAGCAGTCGCCCGACACATCGCAGCCGAACTCGGTGCCGCATCGGGAACAGGCAAGGCGGCGCGGGGCCGGTTGCGCAATCGCGATTTCTTTCGGATTTGTCATGATTTACGTCGAAGCTTTGCCGTCATTTTCATGTCGGGTTCATCTGCCGCCACGGTATATTAAGCGCCGCGCAAAGACCATGGAAGCCGACGGCAAGGCGCGGAGGACAAATCGATGGCCCGCGATTCCCAAGCCGCTCTCGTTGCGCTGAACCGCTTCGGCTTCGGGCCGCGCGGCGGCGCATCGGGCGATCTCATCAATGCCGCCTCCGATCCCCGCGGCTTCGTGAAGGCGGAACTGGCGCGTCCCCTCGGCGCGCTGCTGGAGGCCCCGGGGCTGCAATCGACGCCGCAGCTCGGGCAGGCAGTGTTCGCCTATCAGGACCAGGTCAAGCAGGCGCGCGAGGCCGCCAAGACCGCAACGCCGACCGAAGCGCCGCCGCCCGCAGACCCAAAGCCCGACAATCAATTGCGGCGCAATCTGTCGCTCAACACGGTGGCAAGCGAGATATCAGGTCAGCAGATGGCGGAGGCCAAATCTGCCGACAACAAGTCCGCCGACGGCGCGATGAAGCCCGACGCCATGCAGCCCAACGCTGCCGCCCCGCCCGCTGCAAAGCAGCCGCAGCAGCCCCTCAACGTGATCCAGAAGACGTTTCGCACTGAAGCGCTGGCGCGGTTGCAGCGCGCGATGCTGGTCGATTGCGGCTTCACGGAACGCCTGGTCGTGTTCTGGTCCAATCATTTCTGCATCTCCGCCAGCAAGGGCGAGCTGGCGCGGATGTGGGCCGGCGCGTTCGAGCGCGAGGCGATCCGGCCGCACGTGCTCGGGCGCTTCACCGACATGCTGAAGGCGGTCGAGCAGCATCCGGCGATGCTGTTCTTCCTCGACAACCAGCAATCGCTCGGACCGGATTCGCGCGCGGGCCAGAACCGCAAGCGCGGGCTGAACGAAAATCTCGCGCGCGAGATCATGGAGCTGCATACGCTCGGCGTCGGCGGTGGCTATACGCAGGAGGACGTCACCTCGCTCGCGCGCATCATCACCGGCTGGACCTTTGCGGGCCGCAAAGGTCAGTTAGGGGCACCCGGCTCTTTCGCCTTCAATACCAATGCGCACCAGCCCGGACCGCAGGTGCTGCTCGGCAAGACCTATGAAGCGAACGGCCTGGCGCAGGGCGAAGCCGCGCTCGCGGACATCGCGCGCCATCCCTCGACGGCGAATTTCATCGCCACGAAATTCGTCAGGCATTTCGTTGCCGACGATCCGCCGCCGGCTCTGGTGGCGCGCTTGCGCGATGTCTTCGTCAGAACCGACGGCGACCTCAGGGCGCTGGCGACGGCGCTGGTCGATTCCGACGAAGCCTGGAAGGCGCCGCTCACCAAGATGCGCTCGCCCTACGATTTCCTGGTCGCGAGCGGCCGGCTGCTCGCGCGCGTGCCGGAGGATCCCGGTCTCTATCTCAACGGCCTCAACCTGCTCGGCCAGCCGCTGTGGACGCCGGCCGGCCCCAACGGCTTCCCCGACACGGCGGCGGCGTGGGCCGCGCCTGAGGGCATGAAGCTCCGGCTCGACATCGCCTCGCAGATGGGCGCGCGGCTCGGGCCCAACATCGATCCGCTCGACCTGTTGGAGTTCGCCGCCGCCGATGCGGCTTCTGCCGAAACGCGGCGGACCATCGAACGCGCGGAATCGCGGCAGCAGGCGCTGGCGCTGCTGTTGATGTCGCCGGAAATCCAGAGGAGATGAAGATGATCGACTGCGTCGAAAACCGGCTCCTCACCTCACGCCGCGGGCTTCTGCTCGGCGGCGCTGCTTTTGCGGCCTGGGCTTACCTGCCGAAATTCGCGCGCGCCGCTGACGGGCGCGACCCGCGCCTGGTCGTGGTGATTCTGCGCGGTGCGCTCGATGGCCTAGCGACCGTCGCGCCGATCGGCGACCCCGATTATGCCGGCCTGCATGGCTCGATCGCGCTCGCGGCGGACGGCGCGCATCCTGCGACCAGGCTCGACGGCTTCTTTGCGCTGCATCCGGCGATGCCGGAATTTGCGCGCATGTACCGGGATCAGCACGCCGCGGTGATCCACGCCGTCTCGACACCCTATCGCGACCGATCGCATTTCGATGGCCAGGATGTGCTCGAGAGCGGCTATGCCGGCCCGGGCCGCGTGCAGTCCGGCTGGCTCAATCGCGCGCTCGAAGCATTGCCGCGCGGCGAGCGCGTGTCGAGCGGGTTAGCTGTCGGCCCCACCACGCCGCTGGTGCTGCGCGGCGCGGCGCCGACCGTCGGCTGGGCGCCGGTCGCGCTGCCGCAGGCCGATGACGACACCGCGATGCGGCTGGTCGAACTCTACCGTCATCGCGATCCCGCGCTCGCCTCGGCGCTGACGCAAGGCTTGCAGCTGGAGAAGGCGGCGAGCGGCGACGACATGAAGCCGAAGCCGGGCAACCAGGTCGCGCAGATGCGGCAGGTCGCGCGCGGCGCGGCCAAGTTGATGGCTGCCGATGACGGTCCGCGCATCGCGGCGCTCGCCTTCGATGGATGGGATACGCATGCCAACGAAGGCGGCCCGGTCGGACGTCTCGCCTTCCTGCTGGGCGGTCTCGACAGTGCGCTGGCCGAATTCGAAACTGGCCTCGGCGATCGCTGGCGCGACGCCGTCGTCGTCGTCGCCACCGAATTCGGCCGCACCGCGCGCATCAACGGCACCGACGGCACCGATCACGGCACGGCGACCGCTGCGCTGCTCGCCGGCGGCGCCGTGAAAGGCGGCCGCGTCATCTCCGACTGGCCCGGCCTCAAGCCCGCCAACCTCTATGAGGGCCGCGACCTCAAGCCCACCACCGACCTGCGCTCCGTCATCAAGGGCGTGCTGCAGGGCCAGTTCGGCCTGTCCGACCAGGTGCTCGCCCAGACGGTTTTCCCGGACAGCGCCAGCGCAAGGCCGATGAAGGGGCTGATTGGTTGACGTCAACCTCTCCCCGCCCTTATGCGGGGAGAGGTCGGATTGCCCCCGGCGATGCGTAGCATCGTCCGGCGCAATCCGGGTGAGGGGGCAGGGCAATGCGTGGCCACAACGAGAAGTCCATCCGACTCGCACGGCGACTGCGCACCGATCAAACAGACGCGGAGACAGTCCTCTGGAACCGCATCCGCAATCGAAGGATCGATGGACACAAGTTCGTCAGGCAGGAGCCGATTATCGGATACATCTGCGATTTCGTATGTCGCGAGAAGCGTTTGATCATCGAAGTCGACGGCGGACAGCACAACGAGTCGGCATCCGATGCTATCCGAGATGCTTGTCTGAACGACAAGGGCTACAAGGTGCTCCGTTTTTGGAACAACGATGTGCTCTCGAATATCGACGGCGTTTTGCAAACAATTCAGACCGAACTCGCGGAGGCAGCCCCTCACCCCACCCTCTCCCCGTAAGAAGGGGGCGAGGGAGCGAGAGGGCGGTGCTTCCCTGACTTCAGAAACGAGCCATGTAGTTCGATGCGCGTCGCGGTCCTAACCTCTCCCCGCTCTTTGCGGGGAGAGGTCGGATTGCGAAGCAATCCGGGTGAGGGGCAGGGCACGCTGTCGCCAAAATGATGGTCCACCCGACTCCGACAATGGCCGTGCGCACAACACGCATTTCTTCTACAATTCAGGCCGAGCTCGCGGAGGCAGCCCCTCACCCCACCCTCTCCCCGTAAGAACGGGGCGAGGGAGCGAGAGAGCGGTGCTTCCCTCACAGCAGGAGAAATCACCCATGTACATCGCCATGAACCGCTTCCGTGTCGCCAAGGGCTCCGAGAGCGCCTTCGAGCAGGTCTGGCTGTCGCGCGACACGCATCTGGACAAGGTGCCGGGCTTCGTCGAATTCCATCTGCTGCGCGGGCCGGAGCTCGAGGACCACACGCTGTATGCCTCGCACACGGTGTGGGCCAATTACGCCGCGTTCGAGGCCTGGACCAAGTCGGAGGCGTTTCGCGCGGCGCATCACAAGGCCGGCGACAACAAGCCGCTCTATCTCGGCCATCCCCAGTTCGAAGGCTTCGAGGTGATGCAGACCGTGGGACGCGGCGCGAAGTAGCACCGCGTCCTAAAGGTTACGCCAGCGTGATCTTGTCGATCTCGGCAAGATCGTCCGCGCTGAGCTGCCAGGCGATCGCCTTGACGTTCTGCTCGACCTGCTCGACGCGGGTGGCGCCGGCGATCACGCTCGACACTTGCGGTCGGGCGGCGAGCCAGGAGAAGGCGAGCTCGAGCATGGAATGGCCGCGCGCCTTGGCAAAGGCCTGGAGCTTTTCGACGGCGTCCTCGTTGCGCGGCGTGACGTAGCGGTCGCGCAGCGCCGGCACCTTGCCGAAGCGCGTGTCGGCGGGCGCCGTTGCGCCGCGCTGGTACTTGCCGGTGAGCAGGCCGCTCGCCAGCGGGAAGAACGGCAAGAGGCCGAGCTTGTATTCCGTGGCTGCGGGCAGCAGATCCTTCTCGATGTCGCGGACCACGAGGCTGTACTCGTCCTGCGCCGAGACGAAGCGGCTGACATTCATCGCGTGCGCGGTGAACTCGGCCTCCGCGACGCGCCACGCCGGAAAGTTGGAATGGCCGACGTAGCGGACCTTGCCCTGGCGGACGAGATCGTCGAGCGCGCGCAGCGTCTCTTCCAGCGGCGTCAGCGGATCGTAATCATGCTGCTGGTAGAGATCGATGTAATCGGTCTTGAGCCGCGTCAGGCTGGCCTCGACCGCGTTCATGATGTAGCGGCGCGAGGCGCCCTGCTTGGTGCCGTCGGCCGCCATCGGCTTGGAATATTTGGTGGCGAGCACGATGTCCTTGCGGCGGTCGCCGAGCACCGTGCCGAGCACCGTCTCCGAGCCGCCCATGCCGGCATAGATGTCGGCGGTGTCGAACAGCGTGATGCCGAGGTCGATCGCACGATGGATCACCTTGCGCGAGGTTTCCAGATCGGTGCGCTGGCCGAAATTGTTGCAGCCGAGGCCGACCGCAGACACGCGCAGGCCGGAGCCGCCGAGATTACGAATTTCCATGGGAGATCCTGTCAGACGAGAGCAGGCGGTCATTTTGACCGCGGTGCGCCGCAGCGGCAAGCGCCTGACTGCGTTGCAGCCATGCCGGCTGGGAACGGCAGGCAAAAAAATGCGGCCCCTGTCAGACGCGGCGACTGACGGGGACCGCTTGGAGCGCTTGATCGGTGACGGGGGGCCTGATCAGACGCATCAGCAGGATAGTCCCGGTGTATAACGCGCCGGTGACACCGGGAGTTATCCACAGGCCTGAAGGTTAGAAGATCTTGCGGTAGACGATGAAGCCGGAACGCTCCGCGACCTTGTCGTACAGGCTCTGCGCGGTGGTGTTGGTCTCGTGCGTCTGCCAGTAGACGCGCGGGGCACCTGCGAGTTTGGCGCGGTCATAGACGCCGTGGATCAGCGCCGAGCCGACGCCTTTGCCGCGCGCGGCCTCGTTCGTGAACAGGTCCTGCAGATAGCACGACGGCTCGATCGCGGTGGTGCTGCGATGGAACAGATAATGCGTCAGCCCGAGCAGCTTGCCGTCGCTCTCGGCGACCAGCCCATGCACCGGCTCATAGGCATCGAAGAAGCGCTGCCAGGTCATCGCGGTAATGGCCGGCGCGAGCGCGGTCGGACCGGAGCGGCCGTAGAAGGCGTTGTAGCCGTCCCACAGCGGCAGCCATTGATCGTAGTCCTGCCGGGTGACGGAGCGAATGGTGAGCGACATCTGGGAAATCCGTAGGTCGATGATGCGACGAGGCATTCTTCATACGGGATGATCGCGGTGCGGATCAATCGCGTCGTCGTGCATCACTCCGCGACCCGCAAATAGCGGAGCAGCTTCCGCCCCGTGGGGTCGCGCAGCGAGCGATAATAGTCGGCGCGTGCGGGCGTGTCGGTGTGGCGAACGAGGTCCGTGACCGGGGTGTAGCTCAGCATGCGGCCGCCATCGGGCAGCGCGGTGCAGACGAAACGCAGCACCTCGCCATTGCGCAAGGCGATATTGATCGGTGTGGCGTCGCCGGTCCGCACCATCTCCATCCGCCGCGCGATGAAGATTCCGAGCTCGTCCTCCGGCAATTCGAACGCGCCGGTGTCGCGGCCGTGATACATCAGTGCGATGAAGGGCGGCTTGTCGTCGGCCATCTCGTCCGGCAGCGCAAAATAATCGCGGAATGCGCGGTTGATGAATTCGGCGCGCGTCTCCGCATCGAGCAGCACGATGCCGATGTCGACCTGGTCGAGCGCGGCCGACAGCCGTGCGGCGGTGGCGTGGTTGCGCCGTTCGGCAGTGAAGGCATCGAGCAGCCGCTCGCGCATCAAACCGGTGATTCCAGCGGTGCCGGTGGTGGTCAGCGCCAGCAGGCCAAGCTGCACGAGATCGCTCGCGGCAAAGCCCGGCGCGGTGCGATGGCCGAGCGCGAGGAGCACCGCGCCGATCACCGCGATGATGGCGCTGCCAAGTGCGGATGCAAAGCCGGAGAGCGACCCGGCCAGCGCCACGATGCCGACGAACAGCGGTGCAAGCGAGAGCGCGGGAACGTGGCGATCGAGCAGGATCGCCAGCAGTGTGATCGCTGCCGTCAGCACGGGACCGGAAATGGCACGCCATCCGAATCGCATGAGCCTCGCTCATTCCTCCCTGAACGAGATAAGGCCGTCAGACTGACCCATGGTTGCACAAGCGCAACCCGATTTCGCGCGGTGCGCTTAAGCGGGGCTTGAGCAGACACTCAAAGGTTTCGGATGATTTTAGACCAAATGGGCGTGCTCGACGCGCTCTTGCTGCGCGGGCGCGTTCAGCGTCGATGTTCCCGGACCCCTGCGGGTGCCGACGAAAATCAAAAGCGATGCCGCGACCAGGATGGCCGCCGTCAGGGTGATTGCAACGATGACCACAGGCGATTTCATCGATGTCCCATCGCGATGCCGTCGGGCGCGAGGCCGCGCGGCACCTTGAGGACGACCCAGGATGAAACGGGGATCAGACCGGCAGACTCATCGCCATCGCCGCCTTGGTCGACAACACTGTGAGGGTAACGATCAGGCACAGCGAGACGGCAGCGACGGCGAGCGAGGCCGCGACCGCGTTGGTCAGCCGGGAAGACGAGACGGAATCGGTTTGGCCCTGAAAGCCGACCGTGCCGGACGCCCGCATCATGGTCTAAATCCTTCAACGTGCGAGCGAATCACCCGCGACGCCGAACAGCTTCACAATTTCAACTGGCAATATTGCGGCGACGACCGCGCCGAACATGGCGGGATTTGGGCAAAGGTTAACGCCATGCCCGCTAATTCTTAACGTTCCCCGGATTTAGGCCCCTGCGGCGATGCTGGCGGGGTCGTCGATGTCGGCGGGGCGCCAGTCCATGGCGACGAAGCCGGGGGCAGCCTCGACGCGCTTCAGCCAGTCCCGGATCGCCGGGAAGGGCGCGAGGTCGAAGTCGCAGCGGTCGGCGAGGTGGGTGTAGCCGTACAGCGCGATGTCGGCGACCGTGAGCTGGCGGGCAGCGAAATAGTCGCTGGTCTTGAGGTGGTTCTCCATCACCTGGAGCGCGCCATAGCCGCGCTCCATCCAGTCCTCCAGGGCGTGGGTCTGCAGGTCGCGGCCGCCCTTGACCAGCGACAGCCAGAAATAGGCGGCGCCGATATTCGGCTCGAGCGCGTGCTGCTCGAAGAACATCCATTGCAGCGCCTCGGCGCGATCGATCCGGTTCTCCGGCGCAAGCGGTGTGCCGACGGCGACATACCAGAGGATGGCGTTGGACTCGGCGAGATATCGGTTGTCGCCGACCTCGAGCAGCGGCACTTGTCCGGACGGGTTCTTGGCGAGGAAGTCCGGCGTCTTGCTCTCGCCGCGCAGAATGTCCACCTCGATCGCTTCGTAAGGCAGGTTCAGCAGCGCCAGCGCAAGGCGAACCTTGTAGCTGTTGCCCGAGCGTTGCATCGAATAGAGCTTGTACATTCTGGGAGTTCGATTCCAAGGATGGGCAAAGGACGGAAAGGTGCGGTGCATGTTGCCCCGGACCGCGGCTAAACAATGATGCCGATGCGAATCTGCCGCAAGGGCTCGGCAATAGAAAAACTCGAAATCCCTACCGCACTGCAACGCCAGGAAAGATCATGTTCGCGCGGCGCTGCAAGGCAGGTCACGCTTGCGTCAACATGCACGACTCATCGCGTCGCGAGATCGTGTGTGAGAGCCGCAGCACGCCAATGTGTCTGCATCGTCATGCCCGGGCTTGGCCGTCCGAAGGACGGCGTCGCTTCCGCTCGCCTATGTCCCGGGCATCCACGTTCTTCGCGGCAAGTAAGGCGTGGATGGCCGGGTCAAGCCCGGCGACGACGGCGTGCTGGTTTCGATCGATACGCAACACGCAAAATTGCTCCGAGGACAAGCCTTGCGGGATATGAGCGGTTTGCCCGGCAAAGTTGCGGAAAATTGCCGGAAAGCGAGCCTTGAAACGCTCCAAATCCGCAAACTTTTGCGGGATCGGGCCGAAGTTTCTTGCGGTGCAGCGGCACACGTTTTAGGGTGTCTTTATTCCCACAATCAGAGTCGTGAGGCCAAAGGGTTCACGACGCTTGTCAGGAGATGACGATGTCCTTCCTTGCCGCTGCGCTCGACCGTGTGAAGCCGTCCGCGACCATCGCGGTCACGGATAAAGCACGCGCGCTGAAAGCGGCGGGCCGCAACGTCATCGGCCTCGGTGCCGGCGAGCCCGACTTCGACACGCCCGCCAACATCAAGCTGGCGGCGATCCGCGCCATCGAGGCCGGCAAGACCAAGTACACTGCGGTCGACGGCATCCCCGAGCTGAAGGACGCGATCATCGCGAAGTTTCAGCGCGAGAACGGCGTCGCCTACAAGCCGAACCAGATCATCGTCGGCACCGGCGGCAAGCAGGTGCTCTACAATGCGCTGATGGCGACCATCAATCCGGGCGACGAGGTAATCATCCCCGCGCCGTACTGGGTCAGCTATCCCGAGATGGTGGCGCTCGCCGGCGGTGAGCCGGTGCCGGTGGTCTGCACCGCGGCAACCGGCTTCAAGCTCGGGGCCGAGGCGCTCGAGCGCGCGATCACGCCGAAGACCAAATGGGTGATCCTGTGCTCGCCGTCGAACCCGACCGGCGCGGCCTATACGCGCGCCGAGCTCAAGGCGCTGACCGACGTTCTCGTCAAGCATCCGCATGTGTGGGTGATGACCGACGACATGTACGAGCATCTCGTCTATGACGACTTCCAGTTCACCACTGTCGCGCAGGTCGAGCCCAGCCTCTACGACCGGACGCTCACCGTGAACGGCGTGTCGAAAGCCTATTGCATGACCGGCTGGCGCATCGGCTACGCCGGCGGCCCGGCCCAGCTCATCAAGGCGATGTCGACAATCCAGTCGCAGTCGACCTCGAACCCGTGCTCGATCGCGCAATGGGCTTCGGTGGAAGCGCTGAACGGTCCGCAGGATTTCATCCCCGCCAACAACAAGGTGTTCAAGGAGCGCCGCGACCTCGTCGTCTCCATGCTCAACCAGGCCAACGGCATCGAGTGCCCGCGGCCCGAGGGTGCGTTCTACGTCTATCCGTCCTGCGCCGGCACGATCGGCAAGAAGGCGCCGTCGGGCAACGTGATCGGAAACGACGAGCAGTTCGTCACCGAGCTCCTGGAGACCGAAGGCGTTGCCGTCGTGCAGGGTTCGGCCTTTGGCCTGGGTCCGGCATTCCGCATCTCTTATGCGACCAAGACCTCGGACCTCGAAGACGCCTGCAAGCGCATCCAGCGCTTCTGCGGCAATCTGCGCTAAGCCTGTCGCGACAGGAATTGAAAGGCCCGCTTCGGCGGGCCTTTTTTGTGCATCGTTGAACGGAGTCGGATGGACTTTTGCTCTGGCGGACATTGTGCCTTGCCCCTCACCCGGATCACATCTGCGATGTGATCCGACCTCTCCCCGCGGAAGGGCGGGAGGTTAAGTCATCCGAAAGCGCATCGAACGACTTAACCGTGAGGGGCACACCGCTCTATCACTCCCTCGCCCCGTTCTTACGGGGAGAGGGTGGGGTGAGGGGCTGTCTCCGCGCGCTCGGTTTCAAATGCGCCCATCTGGCACGTGCAAAGTTCCTGTGGCATAGAACGCCCAGCGGCGTCCTGCCGTGCACTCTCTGCTCGCATCACATTCCATAGCCGGAGACATTTCATGCGCCGCTCACACCTCCTCGCCGGGCTCACTGCTGCCAGCCTCATTGCCTCCGTCGCGGGCGCCGGTGCGCAGTCGCGGCTTGTGAAGGTCGGCGTGCTCGAATGCCGCGGCGGCGCCAGCATTGGCTTCGTCGTGGGATCGGTGACTAATCTCGGCTGCGTGTTGCGCGCTGACGGTCTGCCCGAGGACCGCTACGTCGCGACGATCCGCAAAGTGGGCATCGACCTCGGCATCACCCAGGAGACCGCGCTCGCCTGGGGCGTGTTCGCACCGGTCAACCGGCTTGGCCCCGGCGATCTCTCCGGCAATTACGCGGGCGCGCAGGGCAGCGCTTCGGTCGGCGTCGGCCTCGGCGGCAACGTGCTGGTCGGCGGCTCCAACAATTCGATCGCGCTTCAGCCGCTCAGCGTGCAGGGCCAGGTCGGTCTCAACGTCGCGGCCGGACTCGAAAGCCTGGAACTGCGTCCGGGCCGATAAGAGGCGATACGGGAGGGGTTGGTTCACCTCTCTCCGTCGGGAGAGGTGGAACATCGGTTCGAGGCCGAACCGAATCTCTACAGTCACTAAGACTTACTGACGACGCACCGCAGCGACGTTTGACGCTTGCCAAATCTTTGGGACGGGCAGAGCATCTGCGCTTGCCGACCCAATCACGGGCCGAGCTCCACACCAAGGAGGCGGCGAATGGGACAAGACGTCAGAAGTCCCCGAGGTCCACGGTGCATTGCGCTGGTGGGCCCTTTCCAATCAGGTAAAACCACACTTCTCGAAGCGATCCTGGCGCGGACGGGTGCAATCCCGCGCGCCGGCAGCGTCGACGCCGGCACGTCGGTGGGCGACGCCACGCCTGAGGCCCGTCATCACAAGATGACCGTCGGGCTCACTGCTGCCACCACGAGTTTCATGGGCGACAGCTATACCTTCCTGGATTGTCCCGGTTCCGTCGAGTTTGCCCACGACATGCGCGCCGCGCTTCCCGCGGTCGACGCCGCCATCGTGGTGTGCGAGGCCGACGAGAAGAAGCTGCCGCAGCTTCAGATCATCCTGCGCGAGCTGGAGGAACTGAAGATCCCGCGTTTCCTGTTCCTCAACAAGATCGACCGCGCCAACAAGCGCATCCGCGAGACGCTCGCAATGCTCCAGCCGGCCTCGCGCGTGCCGCTGGTGCTGCGCCAGATTCCGATCTGGAAGGACGAGCTGATCGAGGGCTTCGTCGATCTCGCGCTGGAACGTGCGTTCATCTATCGCGAGCACAAGGCCTCCGAAGTGATTGCGCTCGACGGCGGCAATCTCGACCGCGAGAAGGAAGCGCGCTTTTCGATGCTGGAGAAGCTCGCCGATCACGACGACGCGCTGATGGAGCAATTGCTGGAGGACATCCAGCCGCCGCGCGATGCCGTGTTCGATGACCTCGCCCGCGAATTGCGCGAAGGGCTGATCTGCCCCGTTCTGCTGGGCGCGGCCTCGCGCGAAAACGGCGTGTTGCGGCTGATGAAGGCGTTGCGTCACGAGGCGCCTGGCATCGCGGAGACCGCAAAACGTCTTGGTGTGCCGGAAAGCAAGGACGCGCTCGGCTTCGTCTTCAAGACGCTGCATTCGCAGCACGGCGGAAAGCTGTCCTTGACGCGGTTGCTCGCCGGCCATCTCGACGACGGCGCAACGCTGCAATCCTCCTCCGGTGGGGCGAGCCGCATCTCGGGCATCCTCGCCGTGAGCGGCGCTTACGACAGCAAGCGTGCCTCGGCCGAATCCGGTGACACCGTGGCGCTCGCCAAGCTCGATGCGGTCAAGACCGGTGACACCGTCTCGAGCGGCAAGACCGCGCCGGCTGCGCTCAAGGCGTCGGAGCCGACGCCGCCTGTGCTCGCCATGTCGGTTGCGGCCACCGACCGCAAGGACGACGTCAAGCTTGGCCAGGCCTTGTTGCGGTTGCACGAGGAGGATCCGTCCCTCGTCATCGTGCAGAATGCGCAGACCCACGACACCGTGCTGTGGGGCCAGGGCGAGATGCACCTGCGCGTCGCCAGCGAGCGGTTGAGCGACCGCTTTGGCGTCAAGATCGCTTCGCATCCGCCAGCGATCGGCTACCAGGAGACCATCCGCAAGTCGATCGTCCAGCGCGGCCGCCACAAGAAACAGTCAGGCGGTCACGGCCAGTTCGGCGATGTCGTGCTCGACATCAAGCCGCTGCCGCGGGGCGAAGGTTTCAGGTTCGCCGAGAAGGTGGTCGGCGGCGCGGTGCCGCGTAACTACATCGGCGCGGTGGAAGAGGGGGTCGTCGACGGGCTGACGCGCGGTCCGCTTGGCTTTCCCGTGACCGATTTGGAGGTGACGCTGACCGATGGCTCCTATCACAGCGTCGATTCCTCCGACCTCGCCTTTCGCACGGCGGCGCGCATCGGGCTGAACGAAGGCCTGCCGCAATGCCAGTCGGTGCTGCTGGAGCCGATCCACGTGGTCGAGATCGTCTGTCCGACCGATGCCACCGCCAAGATCAACGCGATCCTGTCGGCGCGGCGCGGCCAGATCCTCGGCTTCGACACCCGCGACGGCTGGAGCGGCTGGGACTGCGTCCGCGCCATGATGCCGGAAGCCGAGATCGGCGAGCTGATCGTCGAGCTGCGGTCCGCCACCGCCGGCGCCGGCAGCTTCACGCGCCAGTTCGACCACATGGCCGAAGTCACCGGCCGCGCCGCCGACCAGATCATCGCCGCGCATCAGCACGCGGCGTGAGGTCTCGCGCGCAGTAAAGGGCGCGCCACTCTCTCGTCCCCCTCTCCCCGCTCTTGCGGGGAGAGGGCGGGGTGAGGGGGGCTGTCTCCAAGCGTGCGGCGTTTCCTTTCATCGCAGTCCTCTCCGCTCGCAATGACGATGAGGGGGCAGCGAGCCTCACTCCATCCCCGTCACCCTGAGGCGCTCGCCTCTTCGGCGAGCCTCGAAGGGCGACGGCCCGGCTGCATCGGGGCCGTTCATCCTTCGAGGCTCTCCGCGCGCCGCTTTGCGCCGCACGGCTCGCACCTCAGGATGACGGAGCTGATAGGTTGCAGTGGACAGAAAGGAGGTGCCGACCACGAGCTCTTGCGTTGATCTCTCAATGATGTATCGTAAATCATTATATATGCTACAGATATCATTTATAATGTCTTACATGTGAGGCCAACGTGATCACGTCATTCCAGATGCGGGCAGCCCGCGCGCTTCTTGGCATTGACCAGAAAACCCTGGCCGAGCTCGCCGGCGTGTCGCTGCCGACCATCCAGCGGATGGAGGCGTCCACCGGCAATGTGCGTGGCGTGGTCGAGACCTTGATCAAGGTGGTGGAGGCGTTCGACCGGGCCGGCGTCGAGCTGATCGGTGAACAGGCCCGCAGCGACAGCGGCGGGCGGGGCGTTCGCCTGAAGGAGCCGGGGTCGCCGCGCCGCGTCGGGGCATGATCGCGATGATCGTCCCCGGACAACAGATGAGCTGACCGCACCGTCGCGTCCGACCATCGCGGCCGCACGATGCAGGCAAGCATTGTGGGGGCCGTATGAGCATCACCAGCGATCACGCGAGCGGGCCGCGTCCGTTGCGCCAGCCGACCTTTGCCGAACTGTATCTGCCAAAACTCGTCACGGTCTGGCGCGAAGGCTGTGGCGCCGCGGATTTCCGCGCCGATGCGTTTGCGGGGCTGACCGTTGCGATCGTTACGCTACCGCTGTCGATGGCGATCGCGATCGCCTCGGGCGTGACGCCCGACCGCGGGCTTTATACCGCGGTCGTCGGTGGCTTCATCGTGTCGCTGCTCGGCGGCAGCCGATTCCAGATCGGCGGGCCTGCGGGCGCCTTCATCGTGCTCGTCGCGGTGACCGCGGAGCGCCACGGCGTCGACGGCGTGATTCTCGCCACCATGATGGCAGGCATGGTCCTGGTTGCCGCGGGCCTTCTGCGCGTCGGCACCTACATCAAGTTCATTCCCTATCCGGTCACGGTGGGCTTCACCGCCGGCATCGCCGTGATCATTTTTGCGAGCCAGCTGCGCGATCTCTCGGGCATCACGCTTGCCGGGAAAGAGCCCAGCGAGTTCGTGCCGAAACTCCTCGCGCTCGCAGCAGGTCTCGGCACCATCAATCCATCCGTTGTCGTGGTCGCGCTCGTCAGCATCGCGATCATCGGCGTCTTGCGGGTCTGGCGGCCATCCTGGCCGGCATCCTGATCGCTGTCGTGCTCGCGGCGATCGCGACGGCCGCGCTGTCGCTGCCGGTCGAGACCATCGGCAGCCGCTTCGGTGGCATTCCGCGCGAATTGCCCTCGCCCGCGCTGCCTGCGTTCTCGTTCGAGAAGGCGAAAGCGGTGCTGCCCGATGCGATCTCGTTTGCGCTGCTCGCCGCCATTGAATCGCTGCTGTCGGCGGTGGTGGCCGACGGCGTGGCCGGGACCCGCCACGACTCCAACCAGGAGCTGATCGGCCAGGGCATCGCCAACGTGCTGGCGCCGCTGTTCGGCGGCATCGCCGCCACCGGCGCCATCGCCCGCACCGCCACCAGCCTGCGCAACGGCGCCGACAGCCCGATCGCCGGCGTGGTGCACTCGGTCACGCTGATGCTGGTGCTGATCCTGCTGGCGCCGCTGGCCGCGCGCATCCCGTTGTGCGCCCTGGCGGCGATCCTGTTCGTGGTGGCCTGGAACATGAGCGACGCGCGGCACTGCCTGCGCATGGCGCGCACCGCGCCGCGCGCCGACGTGATCATCCTGCTGATCACCTTCGCCCTGACGGTGCTGGTGGACCTGGTGGTGGCGGTGAACATCGGCGTGATCCTGGCGCTGCTGCAGTTCCTGCGCCGCATGTCGGCGACGGTGGACGTGGTGCGGCAGGACGGCGAACCGCTGCGGGCCGAGCTGCGCGCCCGCGGCTGGCCCGAGCCGCCGCCGGGCCTGGCGGTGTATTCGATCGAAGGGCCGCTGTTCTTCGGCGCCGTGGACAATCTCGAGCGCGCGCTGCGGCAGGTGGGCCGCGACACGCGGATGCTGGTGATACGGCTGGAGCGGGTGCCGTTCATGGACTTCACCGGCATTCAGGCGCTGCAGGAGGCGCTGCACAAGCTGCAGCAGGACAAGGTGCGGGTGCTGCTGTGTGGGGCGAACCAGCGGGTACTGCGCAAGCTGGTGCGGGCCGAACTGGTGCGGCGCGACGAATCGCCGCCACGCTACTTCGGCGACCTCGGGCTGGCCTTGGCCGCCTGCGCCGCCCCGCCGGCGGACGACAGTGCTGCAAGCCGCTGCGCCGTTTGAGGCTCAGCGCGCCCTGGGCTTGGGCAGGTAGTCGACGCCGTGCCGGGCCAGGTATTCGCGCATCAGCTGGCGTACGACCTGTGAAGGGGTGAGATCCTGGCGGGCGCAGAGTTCCTCGAACGCCTTTTTCTTCCTCGGGTCGACCAGGATGGTGAGGCGGGCGGTTTTCGACTCCATGGCCCGAGAATAGCACAGCATGTGCATTTGATTAACATCTGCTGCGCTGCGACGCCGGACCTCAGCCGAGGTCGAAGTCGCCGATCGGGCGGATCTCGATGCTGCCGAAGCTGGCGCCCGGGTGGCGCCGGGCGTAGGCGGCGGCCTGCTCGATGGTGTCGCATTCCACGATATAGAGGCCGGCGAGGAATTCCTTGGTCTCGGCGAACGGGCCGTCGGTCACGGTGCGCGATGCGCCGTCGAAGTGGACGCGCGCGCCCTTCGATGACCTGCTGCTCCGGCAGCAGGCGCATCGAGCCGCGGTAATGGCCGGCCTTGCTGCAATCCTCGGTCAGCGCGTGGCAGGTGTGCTGTACCGCCGCCTCCTCCGCGGGCGTGATCTTCGCGGCGACGCCGGCGGGGAGATGAATCAGCAGGGCGTACTTCATGGCAGCGGCGCTCCAGGTCGGGTACCGACAGGGTACCCACCGCGCCTGCGCATGTCAGCCGCCCTGGGACGAAGCGTGCGGCCGATTGCAGGTGTGGAAAAGGATTGAACATCCACGCCCGGCCCAGCATATTCCGTGCATACCGCAATACAGGCGCCTTTTCATGGAACAGGCCGCGCAGCACTATCTGGTCTTCGAAACCGCCGCCGGCTTCTGCGGCATTGCCTGGA
>NZ_CAKZHY010000035.1 GCF_936928535.1 uncultured Bradyrhizobium sp.
GCGGTCCACATCGCCGCCATTGTCGCCTATTGGATCAATTGAGTCTGAACCCTAAGAGGCCAATGCCCGAGAAAATGGCGACCGCGAGGAACTGGTCAGAGTCATCATTTGATGCGGTGGTCTCTCTCTCGTGAATTGCCGGTGCTGAAATACATGTTGGCATACATTGCTCCCCAGAGACAAATTCTCTGGTGCCAGTATGCCGTAAGAGCCGGCTATCTTTTGTGTCTGGCTTCACACAAGCCTCAGGAAAAATGAGAGCTGATGGTTCCGGCGCACTATCATCAATCGTGCCTCTCAACTGTAGAACCCGATGACGAACGACCCGGCGTCGACAGCTGCGGTGACATTGAGCGCGAACGACGCTCGTAGAGGTGCAGTCATCTGAACCGGCGGCGGCTCTGAGAAACTGAACCGCGACGGAATCGGTGAGCAAGGGCAATCTGAGATCACGCCCTTTGAGGGAGAGGCGCCTCAGAAAGCGCGGAAAGTTCCGTGTTGTCCGCGGCACCAGAGGATCCAAGACCCCCGGCTAATGGGCGCTTGCGCATCTTTGCGATTATAAAGCGGTTTAGCATGCTTTTGGTTTATTCAGACTAGGACAGCTGATGGCAGCTCCCGCTCGGCGGCCTAGACCACCAGACGCGGCGGGGAGATTGTCATCTGTTCTATCTTCATGCCACGCCTCTTGAGCTCTCGCGCTCGAAACTTAATCGCCCCCATGCCTCTTCGGGGAACCGCTGAGATCAGTGTCAAGGATTGGCCGGCGGTGCTTCAAGGAGGCTTTCGGTCCTCCTTAGGCGTCCATTTCTGACTGTTAAAATGCTGGGTGGGGCACATGATCGGCAGACTGCGATCAGCGGAGCCCGCGGTTGATCATCAGGGTTAAAGGTTGGCCAAGAGCCGAGGCGCAATGACCCGCAGAACTAGGACGGCATCCGTCGTGCTGAAAGTGTTGCTAAACTTTTTTTCAGTTTAGTCAGGACTCCTCGTCGATCTTTTGGATGCGGATGTCGAGTCCTCGTGAAGATCTGGAGGAAGGGATGAGCCTGTCCGACTTTCGAAGAGATGTGGTATGAAAGTCCTATCGTTCACCTAAGCGTCGCGCGGGCGACGCACCGGCTTGGAACCTCCACGATTAGAGGGCGATGCATGACCTCGAAACGACAAATCGAAGCCAATAGAGCCAACGCTCGAAAGAGCAGTGGCCCGAAAACCGCGCTTGGCAAAGCTTTGTCCAGCCGCAACGCCTTGCGCCATGGGCTTTCTTGCCAAGCTCAGGTGAGCTGTGAACTGCGGCGCCTATGGTCTGATCTGATGGTGGACGAGCAACCTCAGACGGTCGCAATGTTAGCTGATGCCGCCGAGACTTTTAGGCGGGTTCGAGCTATTCGTCTTCCGCTCCTTGCGAAGCTTCTCAATGAGCCTTCGCTGGAGGTCATTGAGCATATACGTCGGCTAGACCGCTATAACCGCAGCGCGCAGGCAAAACAGAAACTAGCGTTGCGACAACGAGCTCAGTTCAGCGGTAATGGCGGAATAGAGTGATGATCGCGGCCGTGTTCAGAGAGCAGCCCTTTGTGTCGACGCCCTCTCGAGTGACTTCGCTTTTCTTCGCGATGATCAAACCTATCTAGTTTGACAAAGAATCCGAAGGGGGGGTCTGCTTAGCGGATCCGGGATCATCACTGCCAGAGGGCGTTTCGGCGCCATGATGTTCAACGTCGTCAATATCCCAAGCCATATGAGTTTTGCGGTCGTGTTTTGGTAGCTGGATTGGGATGCTGGAGGGCATCTTGTTTTCTGCCTTAGTCATGTGGTCTCTCCTGAGCCGATCCGTTGGTAAGCTCAATGCTTTCTTCATGATCGCCGTGGTGTTCGCCCAAGTCTTCGTTACAGCGCCGGCACTCTCTGGAAACTCGCTTACGGAGCGGGCGCGTGTCGGGGAGCGCTCTGGTGCCGTGAAAATCAAGCGCCTTAAGTATCAACGTCCGTCGTTGTTGTGCTGAGGATATCAGGCCTTCAAACATCGTGAAGAGTTCGCGCGCCTGGGCATACATAGCAGCGCTGATCGAGTGTTGATCAAATCCATAGGCAGCCAATCGCGTTTCAATCTCATGCGCGGCCACCGGATCTACGCGCCATCGCTGCGCATTGCGCCGCGTGTAAGCTGTCGCCTTTTCCTGTGCTTCCGATGCCAGACAGGCGACATCAATGGTATGCAGTGCGCTCTCGATGGCTTGCTGCCGAAAAAGGTCGAGCGTTTTATGGCGAAGTAACCGGTATCGTTGGATCTCCCACGAAAGCTCCGCGACATCCAGCGCAAGTAACCACCCAATCGGTGAGGACGGTGTCAGGTCCGAAAGGATAGTACGTTGCAAGTCCTGATAATCTTGGAGATGCTCACCAGGCAGCAAGAGCGGAGTTGGTGCGAGCGCCTGTGCTTCCAGCGGAATAGCGGCGTGCCTGAATTGTCTTGCTCCAGGAGCAGCATCGAAATGCTCATTCATCTCAATTCCTATGCGACTGTTTTCTGAACTGCGGCTTGGTGGATGGGGCTCATTTGCCACAAGGCGCTGGCAATCGTGAGCGGCGTAAGCTGGAGATCGGCCCACCAGGCTCTTTCGCTACCTTTGCGATGCAGGTCGCGATGATGTGCACGGCATAGTGGTACCGTGTACTCATCACTGACTTTCAGCCCCAATGACCTGGGTTGGGCGAACTTGATGTGGTGCGGATCACAGGGTCTTTGCTGGCAGACCACGCAGGGTTGTGCGCGAACAAAATCAAGATGGGCTCGGCTACGAACGCGGCGACTTTTGGGGATGGCTAGTTCGCCGTCCGGCGGAGTTTTAGCAGTTGAATTCACCGCGTTGTGAGCATCGGGTCGCTGTGATTCACTGGGGCCGCCAAGCGTCTCCGTTAGAGCTGAAATCTTCTTGCGGTAGGCTTCGTCGATCAATTGACAATCGGTCTCCACAAGAGTCTGCTTGTGCGAAAGAGCTCGCCGAGCCCAGGCGACAAGTGATGACTCATCGCTGCCCAAGGTCGTCAAATCCGCCAGCAGCTCATCCCTGAGACGAGCTGACTCCGCTTCGCCAAGAATAGGCTGTCTCCGGCGGATATTGCGAAACGGCTTGACATCGCTGGAGGGCAGGGTCGAAGCGACCTCGTTTCCTGAGATCTGCGCGCCACTTGGAGCGTCGAGATCGTCTTCGCCGGCAATTCCAACCATGGCAAATAGCGCGTAGCGTCGGGCGTAGGTTAGGGCTGCTCCACTTCGATGTGGCGCCTCGACCTCCTTGCTGCTGCAGACCGGCCACTCGGATGCGATCCACTCGCCCGATGAATGGGCCAGCAGGGTCGTGAGTTGGATTTGACCGGTGTCAAGGTCGGACCGCGTCGTCTGAAGAATTGCGATCTCTTGTCGGCCCAAGGCTTTCCGTACAATTTCGAGCCCACTGGCAAGCGATGCATAGCTAAACGCACGAGTCTCCTCGCGCGGAAATGGAGAACGGATCACTGCCGATTGTGTTTTTTCGGGGTTTGCCAGGTCAGTCTGGGCTTTCGCCAACGCTGCGGCTATGGCGCCGATGCGCTCACTGGATTGATGCATCGGCGTCCTCCGCAATTCGGTCGAAGCTGATGGCGCCAGTTTTGGAGCGTTTGGCTCGCAATCCATGTCCGAAGGCCTCTCTTGCTTCTTCGGGAACCAATTTCTTAAGCTCAGCTCGCGCGGTCTCATGTGCGTGATGCGCATCGCGCGTCCGCAGGTAAACTGCCGCAAATTCGGCCCAGAGATTGGAGCGTGTCATGTCGGCCACATTCACCGTTTCGGAACGCGGCCTCGGCGGCTCCACGCCGAGCAGGCTAGGGCGGGTCCCGTCCTGAACGTAGCGCCAGAATTTCTTCTCGGCTGTAAACAACATATGCTGGTAGATTGGGTCGGCGAAGACCTTGATTTCGAGCCATTTGCCTCCGCCCGTGATGATCGAGAGCACGCCTTCACGCGCATTCGCCACCCACATATTGTGTTGCAGCTGCGCCATGTGCTTGTCAGCCGCGGCTTCTTCGGAGAAGGACCACGGCAACATGAACTTGGACTCAAAGACTGCTTCGGTCTCATGGACGCGCCCGTCCAGCGTGGCGCCCATCCACTTGTGGACGGGATGGCGGAGGTGATTTTGAATATCGATAATTGTGTAACCCGACGAGCGCTCATACCATCGTCGGTTTAGCTCTTCGGTCACGTTCCCAAGCTGAACAACAAGGTTGTTCGACAAATCTTGGGCGTCTAGTTCGCCTCGCTTTTCCCGCCAAAGTCGGACGAGATCTGCTTCCTCGTTGCCCATAATGATGCGGGCGTCCGAGCCGCCGATATATTGCCGTCGATCGTGAGGTAGCTTGGCAAATGGCTTCATGCTTGCAATCCTGTGTCCTCGATTCGAATTCTCCAAAACTGGATTTGATGCAGAAAGTATCAAATGCCGACGCAAAAGTCAATACAAAAAGTATCGATCCGACAGTTAAAAGCGGCTCGGGCCCTATTAGGGTGGTCTCAAGAAGACTTGGCTGCAGCCGCCGGGGTGTCGATACCGACGGTGAAGCGTCTAGAGGCGTCAGACGGTCCGCTCGGCGGCCGCCCCCAAACGGCTGAAAAACTCGTGGTTGCACTCAGATCGGCCGGGATCGAGTTTCTGGGAGGGGCAGGTCAGGACCCGGGCGTCCGAGTTTCGCGAACGCGCTAGTTGGCGAAGCTATTAGCAGATCTGCAGAGCCTCACAGATGGTCTCGCATCCGTCGAGACGAAAATGACTTTGATTGGCTAGCCCTCGACGTGCATGTCGACAAACCCGCCCCAGCAAGGCGCCACTGATCTGAGACCGGAAAACTGGACCACTTTTGGCCTCAGTTGGGCTGCCGAATCCCCTCCGCTGGCCGGAGCGGACAACGGTGAAGGCCTCGAACTTTTCCGACGCGCAGAAGGCGTTTATTCGGAAGCAGGACAACGAAGGGGCCGGTTGCAGATATCTGCCGCAAAGCCGGGATCAGCCAGGCGACCTATGTCAACTGGAAAGAGTACGACGGACTCGCTGCAGCCGGCGCCAAGCACCAGGCATGGCCCGCGGAGGTTGAACCGCACGTCCGCCAGGATTACTGGAGACGGTGCCGAGGTTTGTCGAGGATGCCTGCGTGGTCGGAGAGGCCGTGCTGCATCGGCGAACAGCAGGACCTCCTGGCCCTATATTCTATGGGGCGAACAGGCGAGAGCATTCCGGCCAATCCCTCGCATCGGAGGCCGTGCCTACTGCGAAGGCAGATCACGACCGTTCCGACACGCTTACTCTTGCTGTTCTGCAGCAGTAGGCTGATCTGGGGGCAGCGTTGGCCCGTCTTCGATATGATCACCCTTCGGAAGCGGTTGAGGCGGGCGCGAACAATATAGACGCTGGAATTCTTTGAGTTGAACAAGCTTGGCCATCTTCTTCTCGATCGCTTTGTCCAACGCCGCCTCAACTCTCAAATCTTTTTCAATAGCCTCAGCTTGATAGGGGCGGGCGGTTACTACCTCATCGTCATCACACAAAGCTGCTAATTCAGAGCTGCTGAGCAGGTGCTGTTTGGCAAGCCCGTGAACCTTCAACAGTTCGCCTATATTTTCAAGCCTTCGGCTGAAGGCCGCGGAATCTTGATCCTCCTCGAAGTTTCGATAGCTCGCCGAGAGCAGGGCAGTAATTTGACCGAGTCCTACAGAAAACTCGGTCATGGTTTTAGACAAGCGTTCCCTTGCCGCTTCTTGAGCTTCCGACCGACCAGAAAGATGGTCGGCCAGGGCAGCTGTGCCGCGGGTTTCGAAAGCCCGCTTGAGCCTTTCCGCCTGCGTGTTCCGTCGCGTTGCAATCTGCGCTCCTGTTAAGAGCCTTCGCTTTTTTAAGCGCAGCACAGCAATATCGAACACGGTTTCTTCTTGCAGGGGAGTCTCAGGCGAGAACTCTTTTCGCCCTTCTTGGAGAAGATGCTCAAAATCTTTTTCATCCTCCCATGGCAGCACGACATCCTTTGCGTACACACCATGAATTAAGGCGTTCTTGTTTCTAGGTTTAGGGTTCGTCATGTAACTCTTTCTCATGTGTCGTTATGCTGCAGACGAATTTCGAACGGCGATTTCTCTCTCCGGAAAACGCAAGGTCGGTCTGCGCTAAAGCTCGACGGCGAAGAGCGCCGTACAGACCATTTTGTCGGTGTTAAGGGGGACGCGGGGTCATATAAACTCTCCTCTGAATCATGCCCCCGTCGCGCCATAACAGTTTAATGAAACCCGTGCAACCAACTGAAATCGCGGATATTTTCTGGAAAAAATGCAGCCAGAGAAGATTGAAGTTTGTTAAATGGAGCTTACCTATTTGCTGTGATCACAGAACCGCAGTTTGAATTGGCTCGGCTGATATTGAATCGCTGTGCGACGTTGGCGCTTGATGCGAAAGCGTTAGGTATTCGCTTGGGCTACCGAAACCCAGCCAAAGCGGCTGGCCGCGTCCAGGCCTTATGCGATGGGCATGTCGCGAGTGAAAAGAGCCGGATAGCTTTAAAGCGACTGGCTCATGCCCTCGATGTTGACGCGAGTGTTATCGACGCGGCCGTTGCGGCCACACTTGCGGCAAAAGCGGACCATGAACGTGCTGAGCGCGAAGCACAGGATGCGCGCTGGCGGACTAATTTCGTCCCCCATGCGGTTATCCTGACCGAGCTAACTTGCCCATCCCAGATTGTCATGTGCGGTATGACCGGGGGCATTGACCGCTGGCTCCTGATAAGGCTGAACCCGAAGTCGCCGCCTATCGGCTACTTACGCGAGGTCAGAGCGGCGCTTCCGCGGAAGCTTGAGACAGGGTTCAGCGGCGAACCGATTGTGCCGTTCTTCGGCCGTGCAAAGGGGTTCGTGATCAACTACAAACCTGACCATGCCGTGCGGTTCGACCTTCAAGGGCAACCGGAGGAGGTGCTAAGGATGGCCTATCGTCCGGGAGTGCTGTGGATCACTCCTGCCTGACCGCAGGGAAGATCGCGAGGATATGCAGGTGGTCTTGAAGTCAATGCAATCAAGAGTAGTAGTATTATTACATTAAAGCAGAAATTGTAAAGTTGAGAAATGAAGTTAAGCCCTCGCGGATGTCTCCAGCACGCGTGCACCGGACAGCAGCTGCGGACCGCCTAGAAGTTGAGCTTGGACGGGCTGCTCTTTTAAAGTTCAAAATTCGAAAACGAAGTCATACACTGCGCCTGATAATCGTCGGACGCGTTGCGCGAACGTGCTAGTTCAAGCTGAGGCGCCCGATAACGTTTGTGAGTATAAGTCGTGGTCGGAATCGAATTGCGTCGTTACTTATTTATCGAGCTCGCTCGGATGCATAACCAACCGCAGTCAATCGATCTTCCGTTAGTCGCTCTTGAACCGACGGCGTGAGATCGACGGTTCGAACACGATTTCAAGATCTCTCGGGGGGACATATATGAAGAGATTGATTGTCGAGGCCAATTCGAAACCACGTCATCTCCAGCTGAGCTGAGCGACTTCTTTAGGAGGGTTCGGGGCAATGATTATCAATTTAATCTACGACTCGAGCGCGAATAACGCACCTTCGGCCTTCGTGTCCGCAATGAACTACGTGGTCAATCTTCTGGAATCCACGTTCACTGACGCAGTCACGATCAATATCGATGTGGGATGGGGTGAGGTCGGAGGACAGGCCCTTGGTGGCGCCCTTGGGGCGAGTATTAGAAACGCCGCGCCAGCCTACACGTACGCCCAGATCCGCAGCGCTCTAGTAGCCGACGCGACGTCTGCCGCAGATTCTACGGCTGTCGCGAGCTTGGGATCTAGCGATCCGACAAGTGGAGGTAATTTCGATATCGGGACGGCTGACGCTAAAGCTTTGGGGTTAGTCGCAGCGAACGGCGTCGGGATTGATGGTTGGGTTGGATTTACCAACGTTTCGGGAATCTTCACGTTTGACCCTAACAACCGCGCGGTGGCCGGCGAGTACGATTTTATCGGAGTGGCACTGCACGAAATTACCGAAGTTATGGGCCGAGTTGCCTGGCTAGGAAATACGATCGACTATCCTCACGCCTATTCGGTGATGGACCTGTTTCGCTACGCTTCACCGGGCGTTCGGCAGCTCGTTGGAGGCCAGGCAGCATACTTTTCCGTTGATGGTGGCCACATCAGCCTGAACAGTTTTAATACTAACGCCGGGGGTGATTACGGCGATTGGGATTCAAGTGCAGGAAGCGATTCCTTTCTTGCCTTCAGCGCGTCCGGGGTCGCAAATCTCCTCACGTCGTCAGACATTGCGCTCATGGATGCGATCGGCTGGAATACAGGCTCATCATCACCATCGGTCGCGCAGGTCAGTTCTGTTACGACGTCAGGTCCGGGCATCACCAACGGCAACGGTGATCTTGGCGCTGGTGCGGTTGTGACCCTCAGCGTGATCATGAGCCAGCCGGTTACAGTATCTGGTGGAACGCCGACGTTGCTGCTCAATGACGGAGGCGTCGCGACTTACACCGGAGGGTCGGGCACGACGACGCTGACGTTTAGCTACACCGTCGCCGTAGGACAAAATACAGGCGACCTGCAGGTTACATCCATCGTATTGAATGGCGCCACCATCAAGGATCTTAGCGCGGCAACTGCCGACATGAGCGGCGCAGTCACCAATCCTGTCGGGACTCTCCAGATCGATACCACGCCCCCGCAAGTGTCATTTGTGTCAACCAGCGGCGCTGGCATTTCAAACGGAAATGGCGACTTGGGGGCCGGCAGCGTCGTTTCGATCGCCGTGCATTTTATCGAGGCGGTGAAAGTTACGGGCGGCACACCGACGTTGGTGCTCAACGATGGCGGCGTTGCTTCGTATGCTTCCGGATCTGGGACCAGCGTTCTAACATTTACCTACACGGTTGCTTCAGGACAGAATACGGGTGATCTTCAGGTCCTTCGCGCTTCGGCGAATGGATCAAGTATTTCGGATGGCGCAGGCAATGCTGCTGATCTGACGAATGCAGCATCGAACCCATCCGGCTCCCTGCAGATTGATACGATGAGCCCGCTTGTTCAGAAGATCACCATGGCACCGAGCAGCGGATCGCTGGTCCCTGGCAACCATGTTTCAATCACTGTCCTTTTCAGCGAAGCCGTAACAGTGACCGGCGCACCGACGCTCAGTCTAAATGACGGTGCGAGCGCGACGTATCAAGCTGGATCGGGAACGACCACTCTTACTTTCGACTACGCAGTCAGCGCTCACGACAGCAACGCCGCTAGCCTCTCCGTGGACGCGCTTAATGTCAGCACAGGTCACGTCACCGACGGTGCCGGCAACTCTGCCATCTTGTCGCTTGCGTCGCTGTCGCAGGTGGGCCCGCAGGTCCATACGACCGAGCCTGTTGTAACCCATCTCTCGACGGTTTTGGCGAGCGGAGATACGTCTCCCGGATCGCTGGTGAAAATCGTCGTGGCGGTGAGTGAACCCGTGTCGGTAACCGGTGCGCCTACCCTGCTTCTAAACGACGGAGGCGTGGCCTCGTACGACCCGGGCGCGTCCACATTAACGTCACAGGTCTTTGACTACGTGGTCGGCGCGAATGACCAAACAACAAACCTTGCCATTGTGAGCGCCAGTCTTGCCGCCTCTACCATCAAGGACGCCATCGGAGATGATCTGTCCTTTGCTGCCGCGACCACAGGCACCGGCACGGGCTTAGCGATCGGACATATTGCAAATGGTGCCGTCATGGCAGCATGGAATTCCGTGCTTTATGCTCTTGGGACAAATCTGGCGTTCCAAGGCAACGGGCACGACAGTCTGGTTTTAAGCGGGACTTCCGCGCAGTACACGCTGACGTCGGGTTCTGACTCGAGCGTGAATGTTTCCGATCTCGTGTCCAACCGTGACTTCGGCCACGTGCTGACCGGTATCGAGGCGCTTCACTTCACCGACAAAGTCATGTTCGTGGAAAATCAGGACAACGCCAACATTGCACGTCTGTACTCTGCGGCGTTGGGCCGCGCTCCCGACCAGGGCGGCTTGTTCGCGTGGGAGGACCTATACGCTAGCGGCATAACGCAAACTGCAAAATCGGCAGGCATCTATGTTGCGTTGGCGCAAACCAGTGTTGGCGGTCTTTCAATTGCGGGCGGGTTCACGCATTCGGCAGAATTTCAGGATAGATATGGTAGCCTCGACGATTCCGGGTTTGTTGGTCAGCTTTATCAAAACGTCCTAAACCGCTCTCCCTCCGGCGCCGAAGTCGGAGCTTGGCTCAACCTCATGCATGGTGGTGAATCTAGGGAGATGGTTTTAGTCGGCTTTGCTGAAAGTGTTGAGAATATAGCCAAGACCGCGGCGGATTGGCTAGTCCAAGTTTAAGCGTCAAGTGGGGGACTCGGCGGCGTTACTGCCTTGGTAGACTTTTCAAACGCGCTCGCGCTGCTACTTTGAACTGATAAGGATGGCGTGGCCAGTGCTGGATGCTTGCCTCGTCTGCGCTGGATTAAGCCTTTTCGCGGACAGTCTCCTCTCACGTTTGCCGGGCTGATTGCAGTTTGATGAACTGCACAAAAAAACGGGGGACCTTTCGGCCCCCCGTCTGATTTTCTGTGATCTTCCGTCGATTAGACGATGAAGTTCGACAGCTGAACGGTATTGCTGATGCCCGTGATATGGATCTGCATATCGTGGGCCGCGTCCAGCGTACCGTCACCGTTCACGTCGATGAGCAGGTTATGAGCTTGCGCATCGTAGACCGCGTTGATGTGGCCGGCTGGGCCACCTGCGATATCCGCAGCCGCCGTCGCGGTGGTTGCAACCGTGCCGATAAAGTTGAAGTTACCAGCACCGCCGTTGGCCGCCACGATCGCGCTGATGTCAAACTTGTCGGTCGATTGCTGGTAGGTCAGCAGATTATCTGCACCAGCTCCGAACGAGGAGTCCGCCGCGGTCGTGTAGACTTCGGTGATGGTCGTTGTGAGACCGCCACCGGAGATGGTGTCGCTTCCGAGGCCACCAGTGATCGTGTAAGCGCCCGTACCGACATTGATGATGTCGTTGCCTGCGCCGGCATTGATGTGATCGTTGCCATTGCCGACCGTCAGGACGTCAGCTCCCGACCCGAGGTTTGCCGTGATTGCCTGGTTGTCGTTACCAAGATTGAGGTGAAGCCCGCCTGTCATCGTGCTGGCGTTGATCGTGGTAACGTTGGCCAGAGACCCGAGAACTTGGTTCAGGTCCAGCTCGTGACCACCCGTCAGGTTCAGAACCTTGGTGTTGAAACCGAAGTTCAAGATACCCAGAGTGTCCGGTCCAGTTCCGGCGCCGCCGGAGTCGATGTTGAGAGTCTCAACGTTGTCGACTTCGATGTTGCCGAAGTTCTGGTTGAACGCGAGGTTGCCGTTGTGATGCAGGTTAATGCTCAGAACGTCGTTGGTGTGGATGTTCGCGCCGGTAACTTCCACGTTCAGGAATTGACCCGTGGATACGCCGAACACGTCGAGGGTTGTACCCGAGTTCACACCCGCAAGATCGGCGCCGGTGGTGAAGCCGTTGTCGAGAACGACCTTACTGATGCCGTTCACGCCGATGCCGAAGTCCGAAACGACCACGCCACCATTTGCTCCACCGAGAGTATTCTCGATTTCGAGGCCTTCGAAGTTCACGACCGTCGAACCGTTGGTGCCGCCATGGGCATCAGCGGCCGTCAACGAGAGAATATCGAAGCCATCACCGCCATTCAGGCTGACGCCGGTATGGAGAGAATTAGAGCTATCGAGGTATACGACATCGTTCCCCGCACCTGCATCAACCTGCAAGTTATTCGGGGTGCCATTGTTATTGTAAACAATAGCGTCTGCACCCGCTCCAGTGGTTATCTGAACCGGGCTGTTGACACCCGCTGTGCCCACCACAATGCTCTGATTGAACAGGATGCCCAGGGGATTAAGCCCGCTGATTCCGAAGGCACCGGTGGTTGCGGGGACCGCGCCGCCTGTACCCATCGCCTCTACAACGACTGCGCTGTTGGCTCCAACCCCGATTTGCACCTGAGCGTCACCACCATTCGCCGTCACGTTGGTAGGAGTATTGGCCGCAAAGCTAAACGAATTAACAGTGGCATGATTGCCAGCCGCCGTCACGTTGAGCGAGTGGAAGGCGCCCAGCGCGATGTTAGCAGTGTCATTCGCTCCGCTTCCCATGCTGATCTGGACAGCAGCGGCCGTCAGCGCGGTATTGCTGCCGGTGTTTACAACAACAGCGTCGTTGTTGCCGTTACCCACCTGAACGGTCACGTCGCCGGAGGGACTGCCACCGTTAGTTACCTTCGCAAAGTCGCCGTCGCCATCGCCGGTCTTGATCGTGACCTCACCAGTACCCTGGTTATTGACCGTAACAGCATCGGTGCCACCAAAGGTGGTGACGTCGACGGATGCGTTATTGGCGTCCTTGATTACGAAAACGTTATTGCCCTGGGCGCCGAGGACCGTAAGGTTGTTTTGGAGTGCCGAAGCGAGCCCGATGTCATCCATCGTGAGCGCGCCAGCAAAGCCGCTCGCGTCGATGGATGTCAAGGCAGCGAGACCAGCCGAGCCGTCCTGCAGGTCCAAATTTAGGAACGCCGTGGCATCGTTGCCGACGATGTTGATGAACTTGGTCGGAGTCGTGTTGTTCAGATCGACGTTCTGGTTTTGACCAGTCACATTGAACGTGTAGCCGGTCACCGCATCGGAGCCATTCTGATGACGATAGGTGATGTCAACAGCACTTCCGTTCGGGCCGGCATTGACCAACGTCACCCCAATGTCGCCGTTCGCGACCGTGTCCGCAACGTTAACCGTCATGTCAACGCCGTTGGCATCCGGGCTGATCAAGCCGATCGAGACCAAGTTCTGCACGTTGTTAAAGGTCGATGAACCGTCCGAGTTGACTTCGTCGATCTCCAGCACATCCGGCACAAGGCGCATGTCGAAGGTCGAGCCGGGAGTATCAGTGACCTGGAAGATCTCGACGCTATTAGCGGCTGGGGTAATTTCGGTGCCGAAGAAGTTATTCAGCACGAACACTTTTTCGGTGTCGATGCCGCCGCCGCCGTTGGCGATGTCAACGATGTTGGAGAGGGTCGTCTGATCGTTCACAAAAGTACGGTCCACTACGCCAACGAAGGTATCGGAGGCGTTGCTACCGGTCAGCGTTTCACCAACCGTCGCGGTGAAGTTATGCACGACAGGCGTCAGCGAGGTATCGTTCACCGTGACCGTGTCGGTGAGGCTCGCAACATTGAGCGTCAGCGTCTGCGGGCCGTCGGTCAGATTGTCAGCAATGGTCGGAACGGTCAGCTTGCCTACGCCGAGCGCGTCAAGCGTGATCGTGCCGGACAGCGGGAAGTTGCCGATGTGGGCGGCGGTCGCATCGCTACCGGTCAGGTTATAAGCGTACGTTTTGCCGGCGTCGGCAGCACCATTGGAGCTCACCAGCAAGAAGGTGACGCTGCTGCCCTCGTTCACACCGGTCGCGTCGGCGTCCGAGCTAAGCGAGAGGGTGGGCGGGGGCGGGGGAAGACCACCAGACGGATGCTGGCCATTAGCGAGCGCTTCCTTGAACGCGTCAACTGAAGCCTGCGAGCGGTTGATGAATTCCTGCGACTGGGTGAAGCCGATCAGGATCTGAGCAGCGTCGGCATGGGTGTTGAGCCAAGCGTTGATCTCGGTCGAGGACGGATCGCGGCCCAGGATGTGCTGATAGTACGAAGTGATGAGCGCACCAGTGACGGTGCTCGAACCATACAGGTTGAGGAATTCCTGGGAGTGCGTGAATGCTTCGGCGAGCGACAGCAGCGAAATGCCGGAGCGCAGTGCATTGACGTTGACCCAATAACCGGACTGAGCGCCGGTATCGAAATTGCCGTTCGGATCAATGGTGTCGGGCAGACGGCCGAAAGCGCCCTGATAGAGGCGAATGACCGGATCGGCAAAAGCGGTGGCTTCGGGGAGGGTGGCAATGTCGGCTTCGATTTGGGCCGTGCTCTCAGAAGCGCTGAGAGCGACAAACGTGTTCTGCTCGGCCGCACTCGCGTGTCGGGCCAGCACTTCTTCATACATCAGATCGATTTGAGCTTGTGTCAACGCCATGTTAACCATACGAGCCGTGTTGGCTCGCTCCCTGTTGAAATAAAATTCCCCCCTAGGGGAGGCCTTACTCGATTGATGCGCAAATTCGCATCAAAGGCGAGGGGACCGTACAGTGAAGTGTTAACCGAGGTCAATCGAAAAAGCTAACAATTGGTTAACGGTTATAAGGGTTTGAAATGGATCGATATTCTCTGTTTTTCGTGGCGCTCTTTCGCGTCGCACCAGAAAATATTTTGAGATGCGCGCGGACGGCTCCTTGAGGTTCGCGGGCCCAAATTAAACGCTAAGATCCGCGGCTAAGTGGTGCGATTTTCAGCAGTTTTGCCTTCTCCATGGTTCCGTAAGACTACGGGTGGTGACCGAGATTCGGTGTTGGCACTGCGGAGCCTTTCGAGTATCAGGCGGTCACTTCCAAGTTGAGCGCCCATGGCGTGGCGCCGAACGGCCTCAATCGTGGCAAACATCCAGTTGATCCCATCCCAGAGAATAATCCTTTCGGCGCGCGGCGCCCGAGACTCGCTGACGTCACGCGCGTTCCAGGACGTAGTGGCCGGCATAGGCTGGTGGCGTTTGTGGACCCTGCTTGGGTGGAACGACATCTCGCAGAGATACCGTCGCTCCATGCTCGGACCATTCTGGATGACAGCCAGCATGGCCGTCATGGTCCTCTCGCTCGGGGTGCTCTACGGCGAGTTGTTCGGCATCCCGCTTGAGAATTTCCTGCCTTATCTCTGCGTCGGAATCCTCGTTTGGAATTTCATCTCGAGCTTTCTTCTCGAGGGGGGCGCGCTGTTCACAGGCTCGGAATCCTATATCAAGCAGGTGAAGCTGCCGCTTTCGATTTACGTTTTTCGCTCCTGTTGGAGCAAGCTGATTATCTTCGCCCACAACGCCGTCATCTACGTCGGCGTTGTCATCTTTTTCGGGATTTGGCCGGGCGCGACCGTGCTCCTTGCGATTCCTGGACTGCTTCTCCTGACGCTCGACTGCGCGCTGATGACCCTCTTCATTGGTATGGTCTCCTCGCGTTTTCGCGACATCCCGCAGTTGATTGGCTCGGTCGTCCAGATCGTGTTCTTCGTGACCCCGATCATGTGGAAACCCGAACTGCTGCAGCACCGGACCTATATCGCGACACTCAATCCTTTCTTTCAGATGATCGAAATCGTACGTGCTCCCTTGCTTGGCAGCGTGCCGTCGCTCAAGACGTACCTTGCCGTGCTTGCAATAACGCTGATCAATATCGTGATCGTCGGCGCCTTCTTCGTGCGCTTTCGTTCGCGAATAGCCTACTGGGTTTGACCGATGGATAACCCAGCCGAGCTTTCGCTCGAGCATGTGAGCGTTTCCTTTCCCCTGTACCAGGGAGGATCGCGGTCTCTGAAGAAGAGCTTGCTATTCCGCAGCTCCGGCGGCCGCGTCGCCAATGACGTGAACCAGCGCATCGTCGTTCGCGCGCTGCGCGACGTATCGTTGCAATTCTCGGTCGGCGACAGGGTCGCTCTGGTCGGTTCGAACGGGGCCGGCAAGACGACGCTGCTCCGCGTTATGGCCGGCATCTACGAACCCGAAGCGGGCATTGTGAGGTCTAGGGGCAGGATCTCTCCAATCTTCGATATCGGCCTTGGCATCGATCCCGAGCTGAACGGCCTTGACAATATCAGGTTGCGAGGCCGAATCCTTGGCTTGAGTGCACAGGAGATCGAGCAACGCATTCCTGAAATCGTGGAGTTCACGGAGCTCGGCGAATATCTGCAGTTGCCGATCCGAACCTATTCCTCAGGGATGCTGACGCGCATGACCTTCGCAGTGGCAACCTGTTTCGCGCCCGAAGTACTCTTGATGGATGAGTGGATTTTGGCCGGAGACAAGGATTTCATGGCGAAGGCGGAAGCCAGAATTGCTTCATTCGTTTCGCAGGCAAGTATCCTGGTTTTGGCCTCGCATTCCCGGGAAATCTGCCAGCGTTGGTGCAACAGAGCTGTTTGGATGGATGAAGGCGAGGTTCGAGCCGTCGGCGATGTCGAAGACGTGTTGCGGTCCTATTACGGAACCGTAGCGTTGCACTCGCGTGCTCAAAAGCAGGGCTCGACTTGAGCCCAGGAAGAACGTTCGATTTATCAATTCAGATGAATCCCACTCGATCGGAAAGCAATTCGATGACCTCTAAGCGAGCCTTGATCACCGGCGTGACCGGCCAGGACGGTGCCTATCTCGCGGAATTCCTGCTGAGCAAGGGATATTCAGTTCATGGCATTAAGCGCAGGGCATCGCTCTTCAACACGGATCGGATCGATCACCTGTATTTGGATCCGCACGAGCAAAATTTCGATTTCACGCTGCATTATGCGGACATGACGGATTCCACGAGTTTGATCCGTGTCATCGCCGAGGTGCAGCCCGATGAGATCTATAATCTTGCCGCCCAAAGCCACGTCGCCGTCTCTTTTGAAGAACCTGAGTACACCGCGGAAGCCGACGGTTTAGGCGCGCTGCGGATGTTGGAGGCGGTTCGCATCCTCGGACTGGAAAAAAAGTCCCGCTTTTATCAGGCCTCGACGTCGGAACTATACGGGCTCGTTCAGGAGGTGCCGCAGAAGGAAACGACACCATTTTATCCGCGGTCGCCTTACGCCGTAGCGAAGCTTTATGCCTATTGGATCACGGTGAACTACCGTGAGGCCTACGGCATGTACGCCTGCAATGGCATCCTGTTCAATCACGAATCTCCCTTGCGAGGCGAAACCTTCGTCACGAGGAAGATCACGCGGGCGTTGGCGCGCATTCACCTCGGACACCAGTCGCGCCTCTATCTGGGCAATCTGGATTCGAAGCGGGACTGGGGACATGCACGTGACTACGTGCAAATGCAGTGGTTGATGCTGCAGCAGGATAAACCGGAAGACTTTGTCATCGCGACCGGCAAGCAGCATTCGGTCAGGGAGTTCGTGGAGATCGCGGCGGCCCAGCTCGGCATGAACATTCGATGGCAGGGCGAGGGCGTCGACGAGAAGGGCTACGACCAGGCGACGGGGACATGCATTGTCGAGATCGACCCGCGATATTTCCGGCCTTCCGAGGTCGAGACATTGCTCGGCGATGCCACCAAGGCAAAGGAGAAGCTCGGCTGGGTGCCAAAAATCAGCTTCCAGCAACTGGTGTCCGAGATGATGGACGAGGATCTCAAGCTGGCCAAGCGAGACGAGCTGATCAAGACGCACGGATTTCGCTATTTCGTCCGGCGCGAGTGATTGCTCCCGCTGCCCGAATGCGCAAGCCTTCCATTCTCCACGCCTACAAGGTCTTTCCGCCGGACCTCGATGGCGGCATTCCCTCGGCAATCAGAACACTTTGCGTTTCGACGAACGATCAATACGATAATTCGGTGCTGGTGGCCCGCACGCGCGGGGCTGGCCGGAATTTCGTCAGTGATGATGGAATCAACGTCGACGCCGTGTCATCGTTCGGCACCCTGTTCTCCACGCCGGTGGCACCAACTTTTCCGTTCAGGTTGCTTTCACGGGCCTCACATGCGGACCTGATCATCCACCACGCTCCATTTCCGTTGAACGATGTCGCGATTCCATTCTTCGGGAAAACAGCGCTAATCATCTACTGGCATGCTGATGTTACAAGCTTCCCGTTGTTGAGAAAGGCGGTCGAGCCGCTCATGGTCCGGGCCCTCGCGAGGGCGGGGCGAATCATCATTTCGGATCAGTCCATTCTGCAATCTACGGATACGCTCAAGCCGTTCGCCGACAAATGCAGGGTGGTTCCCTACGGGGCAGACCTCACATATTGGGCAAGTTGTGATCCGGCCGAGGTCGAAGCTGCGGAATTCTTGCGCCAGAAATTTCCACGCATGATCCTCGCCGTCGGACGATTGGTCCCCTACAAGGGATTTGAGGTCCTGTTGCACGCTCTCAAGCGTCTGGACGCCCAGGTAGCAATCGTGGGTGATGGACCGCTTCTGCCAAGCTTGCAGCAGCAGGCCAAGGAATTGGGAGTCGCAGATCGCGTCACCTTCAGGGGGCGGCTTGCCGGACACGAATTGAAATCGCATCTCTACGCCGCTCGGGCGTTGGCTTTTCCGTCTGTCACGACCGCAGAGGCATTTGGGATCGTCCAGGTAGAAGCAATGGCAGCAGGGCTGCCGATCGTGAATACGAATCTGCCAACGGCCGTTCCGAACGTCGCACGCAATGGACGCGAGGCAATTACGGTTGCTCCGAATGATCCGCGGGCATTGGCCGAGGCCCTTGCAGCAATTCTGGATGATTCCACGTTTGCCGCGACGCTGGGCGCCGCAGGCAAAGCGCGTGCAATGTCCGAATTCTCGCAGTCCGCGTATAGCGGAAAGATCAAGTCCATATATCGTGAGCTGCTTGAACAGGGCGCTCAATGAAGAGCAAAAGCGGCTGGAAGCCGCCTTTGCTGATCACGCCCTGTCTGATTTAGCTGGTTTTCGAATCCGACGACGAGTTGGTCAGCGCATCGAGCAGTTGACTCTGTTCCGACGCGACGACTTGAGACGAGTTCACGTTTGGCGTCGTTGAAGTCAAGGTCGTGGGAGTGCCGCTTGCGGTCGATGTGCCGGTTGACGAAGTGGCTCCGCTCGAGGAGCTTGAATCACCGGTCGACGCCGTCGATGTGGAGGTGCTTGGCGAGGATGAATTTGGTGAATTGGTCGTAGACGAGGAATTCGTCGCTGATCCATCTATGCTTGAGCCATTCGACGCCGTCGTCGAGTTTTGCGTCGAGGATCCGTCGGCAGCAGTACCGGATCCGGATGTGGTCGTAGTATCAGTCGAGGTAGTCGATGTGCCGGATCCGGTCGAACTCGATGCGCTAGATCCGCTAGTTGTAGACGGCGAAGTGGTCGCTGTTGATGGGTTCGTTGAATCGCTCGTCGGGGATGACGAGGCCTGTTGGGCAGGCATCTCTATAAACCCAAATATCGTCGTTGTGGTGCCGGCCTGCGATGCCGAACTCGTCTGGCTGGACGATGGTGAATCGACCGCGAGCTGCGCCGCATTGAGCTCGCTCCAATCGACGTTGCCGGTGCCGTTCGTATCCATACTCGCGAATTCGCTGGTAGCTTGTGCCGAATTCGAGCCGAATGCCGCTGCAAACTCGGCGGGGCTGAGAAGTCCATTGTTGTCCGTGTCAAGGCGCGTGAACAGCGGCTGGCCCGCAGAACCGGGCAAGCTTGCGCCCTGCATTCCCGGCAAGGTTTGGAACAGGCTAGCGGGGCTCCAGGCATTTTGCGTTGCGGCCGACGAGGAGGTGGACGCCGGCGCTGCAGTCGCAGCGTCGTTGACCGTTTGGCTGATAAAGAAAAAAGCCGACATTCCGCTGTTGGAGGCGGTGCTCTGGCTCGTGGTATTTGTCGTGGGCGACGCACCGCCGGGCAGGGAAGAGGTGCTCGGGCTTGCCGTGCTTGTCGAGCTCGGTGCACTGGACGATGATTGTGCCGCGTTTGACGATTGAGCGGTCGTCGTCGAGCTCGATGATGGAGAAGACGTTGTGGAGCTTGAAGATGAAGAAGATGCGCTGGACGATTGAGATGCCGGATTCTGGGACGCTGCGATCTGGGCAAAACTCTCTAACATAGAAGCAAATTCGTTCGCAATTTCACTGATCGCACTACTATTGTTTGATTGTACCAGAGTTGCCGAACTGCCGGTCGATGGTGTAATTGGATTGAAATTGACGGTCATGGATACCCTCCTTTCGGTTCTAACCTGGACGGCATCCCAGCAAGGCGTGTGCCAAACACTCAACTTGTTGGAACAACTAGTTAAAGTGTTAGGCTTCGGAACGATTGCCCCGGCAAATTTTGCCCCAATCCCTCTCAATGAGGCAGCTATTGCCGACCTGCGGGCGGTATTCAGTCATGAAAAGACTGCCGTGCAATCGCAGGGTGGCGAAGGTCGTGCAGGTTACTTGCCGCACCTCAGGGCAGCGCCACACAATTCAGTTTTACGGTGGTAAGTGCGGGCAATGAAGGCAGATCAGCGGCTGGTAGGCGGCGTCGCTTTCGCCGCCATTACAATCTTCTTGTTTGCGTCAATCGCAATCTTTGGCGGCAACGACTACAATGTCGGCACCGATCTCGGCATTCATCTGGGGTTTGCTAGGGAGATCGCGCGAGTGGGCTGGCCGCTGCCCACGTCATCGGCCTTCCTGCCGATGGCTCACTATCCTCCATTGTCACATCTCCTCGCCCTATGCGCCGGCCTGATCGCGGGTTCAAGCTTGTATGGCATATCAGTTGTGACGGCGAGCGCATTCGTGCTGGTCTACATCTGCGCCGCGAGACTCATGCAGCGTGAAGGTCTTCTTCAAACTATTATGACGTTCGTAATATTTCTTGGCTTGTCGATTGCCTTGCGGAAGTGGCGGTTCCTGGAAGGCGGCGAGGTCGTCGAGAATTTCTTTTTCGCGCAGTTCGTTGCGACTGGGCTGATGCTTGCGTGCGCTACTCTCTTGCTTGAAAGCGGCTGGTCTTTCGGTCGATGGATGATAGCGGCTGCCTTGATGACGCACCTTTTGGGATGGGCTTATGGTCCTTCCGCAATTGAATTCGCGCTGACTTGCACCGCATTTCAGGGCCTGGCGTTCCTGCAGCAGCCTTCTATGCGATTGTTTTGGCGCGCGCTATTGGCTTGCACCCTGCTCAATGCCATCGCCGTCGTTCACCCTACCATGATCGGCGCCTTGGCGATTGCCGCGAACGACGGCGGAATCTCTATTGAAGGACACTCGCTGTCGATCGCCTTCGTGGCCCTCGTACTTGGCTCGATCATTGTGGCTGCCTTTCATCTTTGCAAAGGTCTGGCCGGCTGGCGAACAATTCTGTCATTGAACATCGGCGTCAGCGCCATCTGCGCTGCTCAGTTTCTTGCATTCCAGCTCGTTAATGTCGGTTCCATCTATGCGGTCAAGAAGTATGGATTTCTGGTCGGCACGCTTGCGTTGATGACCTGGTCGATTTTGCTAGCCGAACTTGCGCAGGCATTTTTTGACCTGCGGCTGCGCTGGAGTTTTCACCCTGCTTACCGCTGGGTTGCTATTTGCTTTCTTGGTCTATTGATGTTGCCGGTTTTGACTGTGGGCCGCCCGCATACAGGTTTTGCCGCATTGCAGCAATACGGAGCCAAAATCGATGAACTCGTGCAGCGGATGCCGGAGCTGGTGGGCTCCACCGTCTCGTGGAACAGGCGAATGACGCCTCATGTGAATTATACGGCGGGCGTCGGATGGCTCGCACCTGCCCAGGCCATTGCCGATCAGCATGCGATATTTGAGGTCGAACCAAGGTTAACAGGCGCGGCCAAGTTCGTCATTGTTGATGCCGAGACGGCTGCAGCCTATAGTGGTCCCTGCGTCATTGGCGCCACTGCAGATATCTCGGCAGTTCGGGCCAGCTGCTGGCGCTAGTGTGCTTCAGCACATTCTCCTGGTTGAATAAGCTAGCTTTGAACTTTTTAGACCGACCGACGACAAACATTTAATTCTTGTTCCCATGTCATTGAAATTGCTTTGATGAATGCGAAAAAAGTCTTGCCCTGGGTAGTTGCCTCCAAAAAATTTGCGTCTCTGCGCCCCATACGCGGGGAGTGGTCAGAACAGGAATTGACCGCGCTCAGCCGACTGATCGGTGTTTTTCCACCTCCCGTATATGAACTCGAGAGCGGTCTGAGCGAGGACGGCGATCCTTGGTACGTCGTTACTGAAGCGACTAAAGCGGGATGGGGTTAGTCTGAATCGACTTGGGATTCCCAAATCAGTGCATT
>NZ_CAKZHY010000036.1 GCF_936928535.1 uncultured Bradyrhizobium sp.
TGCCGGTGAACGCGGTGACCCGCAGCCAGCTACACCACGCGACGGGGCACGATCATGTACTACTTGGCCAGAGGCTATGCTCACTTCGACCAACACTCCCTAAGTGCAGAGTACTTTTCGCGTGCTTATGCGTCGGCAAAGGACGATCCAAAACGCCAAGCAAAATGTTTGCGGCAAGCCGCTGAACAATATGCATTGGGCGGGCAACCGAAGAAGTCGCGTGTACGGGTCGAGTCCTTGCGCTCTCTTGCGCAAGAGCATGCATCCACTGAGTGGGAACTTCTCCAGTGTCTGGCCGATCAAGTCGAACGTGAGAAAGACAAGGCCACCGAGTTGGCAGTCACGGAGCGAATGATTGAGATTCGTCCGGATGATGCGAAACTACGGTTTCAGCTAGCCTACCAATATGGCGAACTGGGACGAAATGATCTTTCCCTCTATCACTACCTGTTAATTCCCCGCTCGCAGCGCTCGGCCGGAGCATGGAATAATCTGGGCGCAATCTCTAATGAACTCTCGCTCCCGGCTAAAGCCGTCGATGCCTATAAGCAGGCAGCTGAGATGAATGAGACGCTCGCAATGAGCAATCTGGGCTATAAGCTCATGCAGGCAGGTTTCGTTGAGGAGGCGCTAGAGCAATACAAAAGAGCGATTGCCGTCGAAGACCCGCACAAAAATGTAGGTCAGCTATTCTCCGCGCTTCAGTCTGTGTTCGAAGAAGAAAATGAGCAGCAGCAAGGGTTTCTTGACGAGGCTAAAAAGCGAGTTGTTTTCTTGCAAAAGCTGGGCGGTGCTGTTGGTCGTCCCGAAAATTTCCTGGCTGGGGATAATTGGCATGGTCCAGAGTGCATATTGGCGTCGTCGCGCGATGAGAATATCGTCAAATTCGAGGGATATTTTGATCGAGCCAATCCGTTCTCTGGTGGGCTTCTAGCGGCCATAGGAACTCCAAGCGGAGAAGTCAAAGCGAGACACAGAGTTGTCTATTCCGGCAGTATCCGTGGTCAGGCCATATTCGGCACGATCACCACGGGTCGTGATGGGGCCTCCACAGATTTGGGACTCAATACATCAACTGCGTACATGTTCTTTAACGAGGATGCGACAGAGCTCTATGCTATTGTCGATCCTGACACCGACAAGCCCACTTACCAACGACTTACAAAAGTTCAGTCGCTGCCATGGGCAGCCGCGCAAAGTTCGGAAAGCTCTTGATCCTACCAGCGCGTAGGATGGGTTGAGCGGGAGCGAAACCCATCAACGGCCAGCCGCGAAAATGATGGGTTTCGCAAGGGCTCAACCCATCCTACGGGCTAATCCAAGCATTCGCTAGCTGAACCGAATCCATGAAAAGGCCCCGCGACAATGATCGCGAGGGCCGCCGTTCGATGAGGATCTTGCAATCTCCTGCCAGAAAGATCGGATGCACCAAATGGGCGCGCTTGATAAGTTCTTCGAAACACTCCCTGAAACTTTTGACGTCGCAAAGCTTCTCGATCCGGATGTTGAGGCGATCGAGAATACGATCTATAGCGCATCGTCGACGTATAAATATTTCCCATTCTCGCGCCGGTCTTTTTTCGCGAAACCACAGGTCCGCTTTAGCCCGCGCGAAGCACTGAATGACGAATTTGAAATGAGCCGCCGATGGCGGGAAATCAGTGCTGATGGCATACGGGATTACATTAAAGATAACTTGAGCGTTTCATTGCCCGCCGCTTTCGCTAGCAACGACCTTATGGTGTCGATACTGGCTGAAAGCCTGCAAGAAAACGGTCAAGTGTTGACACCGGCGCAAAAGCAACAGGCTGAAGCAATCCTGGCTAGCGAACGGGGGAAACTCTTCATGCAAAATCAGCTCGTCGCTACCCAGCAGGTATTATCGCCGATCGTGGACCTTTTCTTTACCCGGCTCGAAGCGAATTTCGACACGATGGTGAATGACGTCATCTCGCCGATGGGAGTCTTCTGCGTTACGGAGGATCCTCTAAATCAACAAATGTGGGCTCACTACGCTGATCAAGGCAGAGGCTTCGCTATTGGGTTTGATGCACAGCACCCTTTTTTCAGTCACCGTGACGGAGCGACCCAGCGGCATCTTCTCAAGAAGGTAATCTACACTGACGAACACACGCAGAATTTCTGGAGAAACCCGTACTATCTTTTCTTGGTCAAATCTTCTGGCTGGGCTTACGAGAAAGAATGGCGGATGTTCAAAAAGTTCAAAGACAGCGATGAGGTGATACCTGCCGTGACGCCAGAGGTTCATCTTTGGAATATCGAACCGACTATGATCAGCAGCGTTCATTTTGGTTATAAGTACAATGAGGCCGAACTGGTTGCAGATATGGCGTCGATATTGGCAACGGGGGCTCGTCCTCGGTTCTACAAATTAGTTGTCAATCGTTCTGAGGGGACTCTGGAAGAGCAGCCTATCAACTAGCTCACCTTGCGATGGCAGTGCACAAAACTCCCGACGCGACCCTGTCCGCGACGCTGCTCAACGCCAATTTGCACGCGATCCCCGTAGCTCCCTGGTTCGCAATGCGTTATCCGTAGCAAGCCAAAGACGTTCATCGACAAGCAAGCCAGGCGAAAACGATCGTGAGTTTCTTCGAGCGCCTCAAGACAGAAGCATCCGCTGAGTGGCGGGCTTACAGCGAGCATCCCTTCACGAACGGATTGGCAGACGGCTCGCTCCCCGAAGCGGCGTTTCGTCACTACCTCGTCCAGGACTATTTGTTCTTGATCGAGTTTGCTCGCGCGTACGCGCTCGGGGTCTACAAGTCGCCCAGGCTTGCCGACATGCGGGAAGCAGCGGCCGGCCTGTCGGCCATCCTCGATGTCGAGATGAACCTGCATGTGAAGCTCTGTGCCGATTGGGGTCTATCGCCGACCGACCTCGAACAAGCCCCTCCGGCGGCCGAGATGCTGGCCTATACGCGCTACGTGCTCGACGCGGGAATGCGCGGCGATCTGCTCGCCCTCAAGGTGGCGCTTGCGCCTTGCGTGATCGGCTACGCGGAGATCGCAACGCGGCTCGCCTCGCGCGCCCTCGCGGGCGCTGCAACCAATGCTTACCGCGTTTGGATCGCCGAGTACGCCGGCGCGCCGTACCAGGAGGTCGCGGCCAAAGCGCGGGTGCACCTGGACCATCTCGCCGATCTCTACGCCACGCCGGCCCGCGAGGCCGAGTTGATTGCGATCTTCAAGGAGGCCACCCGCCTCGAGGCGGACTTCTGGGAGATGGCTTGGCGCGCCGGCAAGCGTGTTGAATAACGGTTTCGGCAATCGGCCACCGCTACTTCATCCCGGGAATTACGGTGACAGTTTTGGACTGCGCCCTTGATCTTATGTCCGCTCCGCCAGAATGCCTTGTCAACGCGTGTCGCGCATCGTCACCGTTACCCTATTGTCGCGCCGACACCAGCAGCATCATCGGCCGTTCCAGCTCTTCCTCCAGCGCCGGCTTCTCCCTGATCTGCTCCGCCGATGGCGCGAACTCGTCAACGGCTTCGATGGTGAAGCCGGCCTGGATCAGCGTGGTCAGCGTCGTTGCGATTCTGCGGTGATACTTCAGGACGTCTTTCGCGAACCAATCGGTGCGGCGTTCCCCTTCGATCGCGTAGCGATTGACCGGCCATGTCTTTCGCCCGTGGTCATCCACGGTCCAGTGCGGATGGCCGGCAGCCATGAAAATCGGATGCTCGATCGAGAAGACGAAATGGCTACCGGCGGTGAGGGTGCGATAGATCGTTCGGGCGAGCCGCGCGAAGTCGCTGACGTAATGGAGCGTGAGAGAGCTGAAGGCGAAATCGAAGGCCGCTTCGGCAAGCTCGATCGTCTCGAGATCAGCGATGCGATATTCGATCGCAGGATCCGTAGTGGTTTGCCGTGCCCTCGTGATCATGGTCTCGGAGAGGTCGATGCCGAGAACCGTTTTGGCGCCATTGTCGCGCAACCAGCGTGACACCCAGCCGAGGCCGCAGCCGAGATCGATGGCGCGTCGGCCGGCCATGTCAGGGAACATGGCGCGCAACGCCGGCCATTCCGGTGCGCCGGCAAGGCCGTGCACCTGGCGTGGAAGCTGGCTGTAACCGCTGAAGAAATCGGGATTGTCGTAGATGTTCTGTGCCATGACGCGCTCCGTCCGCGGAGGTGGTCTGCCACACCTGCGCGAAAATTACGATGGCTGGAGGCCAGACGCACGATCTGTCGAGCGCGTGCGAGCAAGTGCGGCCTGGCCGATCATGCGGCTAGATCGTCACTCATCGTTCGTGATCCGAACCAGCTCCAAGTCGAGCTTCAGGCCGGGCGCTTGTTTTGCGAAGCCCGTGCAGGATGTGGAGGAGTCATCGGCCGAGCGGCCCGAGACGATGATGTCGATCGCATCCAGTCCAAAGACACCGGGCGGCCCCGGCTCCACGCGTCGGGCGGACAAGCTGGCTTTGAAATGCTCGCCCTGCTGCGTCCAGCTTCCCGCATAGGCGAATGTGGAATCGCCGCCGCCGAGTGTCCCGTCCGCGGCGAACTCGACCACGCCGGCGCCTTCGCCGATTGGCGTTTTGAACCAAACGGAATATTTACCCGGGGTGATCACGCAAGCTCACATGCCGGCCCTTGCCCAGGCTGAGTTGAGCGGGATCAAAATGGCTATCGCGTGGCGCGTGCCAGCGCTACGCTGCCAACAGCCTCAGGCCATCAGCACATGCGCGGCGCGGGATCTCGCCGGGTTATTCCCGCCGTTCCGATTGTCTACTTCGCATCCAGCGATTTTCGACAACGGTCCTTTGGCTTTCTGCTATCGCCGTCACATGACTTGCAGCAGGCGTCGGACTTTTGAATCAGCGTTTTCAGGATTTCCGTGGTTTCCCTGGACTGGTTTTCATACCGCTGCAGCAGGACGGCCTGTTGCTGATCGAAATAGTCGGACCGCGCTGCAACCCGTTTGATTTCATCGGACAGGATCGTCCTGATCGCCTCGGTGGTGTCCTTCAGGGCATTCTCATGACGTTGCAACAGGCGGTCTTGCCGCTCGTCAAAGCGGTCCGACCGGGCGGCGACACGGGCAATTTCGTCGCTCAATAGTTTCGCGCGGTCGGCGTCGTGCAGCTCGGTGATGCGGTTCATCTCTCGATAGGCGAGGATCAACACCGTCAGCGAGACTAGGATGGGAAGGATCCAGAGCGCATTCAGCAGCCTCCACACGAAGGTCGGACTGGAAAAACGCCCGAACCATCGGCCGAGAGGCCCTTTCGCCTCGTCGTCGGGCGCATCGTCCGGCAAATTCCTGTCCGGAATTTCGACTTGCCAGCTTAGGCGGTGATTATCACCGAGCACGTCATACAACGCCCCCGGCGCGCACGAACTCAGTACCGCCGTGAATGCATCGACGGTCATGCCAAAGGCGTCGATAAGCTCGTCAGCGTGATCAATGAGTGTTTCGATGTTGATCGAGCTGTACCAGATTTCGCCAACAGAAAATTTGATCCCCTCGAGGGCGCGCTCGCGCCGGCGGATCGTGGATTCATCCTTGGCTCGGCTGGCGGGGTAGGCTTGGCGAAGACTGTCTTTGAAGCGTTCAGCCAGACGGAGGGGAAATATGTCTTTGACCTGCCGCTCCAACTGGTCAGGCGTTCTATCGCGAGAGATCGACGAGTCGCGACTGATCTCTCTCATGTAGTTGTTCCAGAACTCCTGTTTGGGAGTTTCCCCTGGGGGCCCACTGGAATAGGGATAGTACATCGCGCGAATGATGACGTACGGCATCCCGCCTTTCCTGCGGCGGCGCGGCTCGCCAGCGGATCGACCATCCTCGATCATCTTTGACCTCTCAAATTATCAGGTCAGCAATTATTCGGCGTGTGATGCGAAATACTGGACGGTTTGGCATGCAAAATGCGGATCTACAATAGGTTGTTTTAAACCGGAATTGCAACCTGAAAGTAGCGGTGCGCCGCGCCTCCACTTCATCTCGCGGCGTCCCGAATTACCTCACCCCCGCCACCAGCATCACCACCACCGGCAGCGTCAGCGCCGCCAGCAGCGTCCCCAGCGCGACCGCGCCCGACACCGGGTTCACGAGCCGCTGATACTGGATCGCGAAGATGTATGCGTTCGCGCCGGTCGGCATCGCCGCGAACAGCACGACCACGCCTGATGCGACCGAGGGCAGGCCGAGCAGTTTTGCCAGCACGAACGCGGCCGCAGGCATCGCCATAAGTTTCAGCGCGCACATCACGAGGATGCTTGTTATCTCGCCCTTCACCTCGAAGCGAAACAGATTGATGCCGAGCGCGATCAGCGCGGCCGGCGAGCCCGCTTGCGCGAGCAGCTCGATGGTCTTGTCGACGACCGCGTTGAGGCCAAGGCCGGTGAAGCGCCAGATCACGCCAAAGATGATTCCGAGCATCAGCGGGTTCTTCGCAAGATCGGCGAGCACGGGGCGGAGCACGGCGAGCGCCGAGCCTGATCGTTTCCGGCTGACCAGCTCCATCTGCAAAATGCCGCAGAGCCAGAGCAGCGGCGTGTTCACCGACAGGATCAGCGACATCGGCCCCGCGGCCTCATTGCCGAGCGCGGAGATCACCAGGGGAATGCCGAGCATCACGATGTTGCCGTAGACCGAGCCGATCGCGAACACGACGCCGTCCTCGCGGTCCTCGCGCCGCGCGCGCATCAGGGCAGAGATCGCCAGTGCCGCGATCCAGGTCAGCGCCAGCGCGCCGTAATAGGCGCCCCACATCCGGTAAGGGCTGACGTCGGGGAAATCAGACACGACGATGGTGCGAAACAACAGCGCGGGGATCGCGATGCTGAAGGCGAACTCCGAGATGCCCTTGTGCGCGCCCTCGGAGACGAAGCGAAACAGCACCGACGCATAGCCGGCCGCGATCAGCGCAAACACCGGCGCGACGATCAACACGGTGGCCATGCGGTCCTCCCCCTCACGGGGATTTCGGCCGACCACCCCACGCGCCTCTCGATCCTGCCATCATGCCGGTGTTTTGCCCGACAAGTCAAAGGAAAATTCGTAAAATCCGCAAACGACGGAATTCGCGAGGCGGGGCAGGGAGCCGGCTACTGTGCATGGGGTTGTTTTCGGGGTTTGGGCCGGGGGATGCGGCAGGCCCCCTCCCTGTTGCCTAGACCGCACAGCTCCGACCTTTCGCCTTGCCCCTCGTTGCCAACCAACGCCGGTTCACCCACACTCCGACCCTGTCTCGACATTTGGGGGGATCGATGCCGGTATCTCGCGTCACGACGTCCAATGCTGCTAAGGCCATGGCCGCTGCGGCCTTCGGGGTTGCCCTCGCCGGCCTGGTCCTGCCGGGGACCGGCTTTGCCTACACGCCCGAGCAGCAGCAGGCCTGCTCCCCGGATGCGATGCGGCTGTGCGGCGAGTTCGTGCCGAATGTCGATGCCATCACCGCCTGCATGGTCCAGAAGAAGGCGCAGCTGTCGCCGCAATGCGCGGTGTTCTTCCGCCGCGGCCCGGAGCCGGGCGAGGTCCGCGCCGGCGCGCCCACCAACATCAAGCCCGTCGTCGCCAAGAAGACCAAGCCGAAGCCGAAGAAGAAAAAGACCGACGACGGCTAGGCGCCCGCCCCAGTTCGTTCCCTCCCTGAAACCAGCATGTGCCCCTCGCGTCAAAATGACTCAGGGGAGCGCAAGCCACGCGACAGCCACCGGACTCGTTTTGTTCGCGCAAGCCAGCGCGCCGGCCTGCAGCAATTGCGAACGCCTCTGCCGAAAAAAGCGCCGCATGGGGATGCCCGGCGAGGTTGTGGCGCGACCTTTTCCGGGTGAGTGCTTGAAAAGATGCGGGATTGCCGGCGTGAACAGCGATTCATGATCCTGTTGTCGCCAGTCGCGCAAGGCAGTGTGACTCAAAAGCCAACACGTCTTGTTATTTCGTGGCGTGTGCACGACTGCCGATAAATTTTTCTTTCACGAATCAGCGCGGTGATTCATTTTCGCGGCCTGGGGTCAATCTGGGAGGCCAGAGGTATGAACGTTATTGTTTTTGCATCGCGTAAAGGCGGCTCGGGCAAGAGTACCCTGGCTGCACATCTCGCTGCGCAGATCAAGGCGAGCAAGCAGGTGATGCTGGTGGATGCGGATCCACAGGGGTCGCTCACGCTGTGGCACAAGCTGCGCGGCACCAACGAGCCGCCGATCAAGGCGGCCGTGAACTCGGTCAGCGGCATCGTCTCCGCTGCCAAGCGCGACGGCTACGAGTGGGTGCTGATCGACACGCCGCCGAACCTGTCGGCCGTGGTCGACGACGCGATCAAGAATGCCACCATGGTGGTCATTCCCGCACGTCCCGGCGTGTTCGACGTCAACGCGGTGCAGGAAACCATCCAGATGTGCCGCGCGGCGCGCAAGCCCTACGCGGTCGTGCTCAACGGCGCTCCGGCGCGCCGGGACGAGTCCGAAAGCCCGATCGTCACCATCGCCCGCGAGGCGCTGGCCAAGTTCCGCGCTCCGGTATGGGGCGGTCAGATCACCAATCGTTCGGATTTGTTGATGGCACTCAGCCACGGCGAAGGCGCGCGTGAGTATCAGGCCGAAAGCCGTGCGGCCCAGGAAATTGCAAGACTGTGGGCGGCGATCGAGCGTTCAGTGAAAGCTATTCGCGGCACGGCGTCGGCATCAGGCGCAATGCACAAGCAGGCGGCATAATTTCATTCAATCATTCCCCGGACGACAAACGCGCGGAGGTCCGCGCGTTTTGCGTTTGTAGGATCCGGTGAAAGTGAGTTACGCCACCATCAGCATGTAGAACACGATGACCGGCGATAGCGTCAGGATCACCGACCAGACGCCGACGGCCCAGAGAATGTCACCGGTGGAAAAGCCCTGCTGCTCGGCCCTGTCGAAATTCATCGTGACGCCGTAGTCCGGCGCCATATCATTCTGATTGTTCAAGTTCGCCCCCGCGATTTCTTCGCTTATGGGCAGAACGATACGCGGGATGTTTTAAAATTCCGGCTCAGCGCCACGCTCGCATTTTGAGCGCATTTGCCACCACGGATTAACCATCGCCGCGATCTTGCCTCGTCAGGCGAGCCAGACCCGAAACAGCAGCACCGGCATCAGGCCGAGCATCACGGCCCAGAAGCCGAACGACGACACCACCAGAATTCCCTGCATGAGATCGGCAGGCGCGAACATTTCCGCCGCGGTCGGGCGAACGCGTTGCCCCATGGTCATTCCCCCTTTTGAAAGACGTTGCGGGGGAACGATAGGCGCCATTGCGTAAACGAGACGTGGATGCGCTCTGCGGCAGCTGCGAAGGTCGTTCGCGAGCGGTTAACCAACGGCACGCGCGCCTTTCCCTCTCCCCTTGTGGGAGAGGGTGGCTCGCCGCGAAGCGGCGAGACGGGTGAGGGGTTCTCTCCGCGCGCACATCTCGCAGCCTGAACTCGCGGAGAGATACCCCTCATCCGGCGCTTCGTTGTCCAGCGGATGGATTGGTAACAAAATAGACCGGATGGATGGGTGACACTCATTCATGATTTGGTCGGCTGCGGGGCTGCGCTAGCGCAGCCCCGCAGCCTTCGCGTTTTCTGATCGATGATACCGATCGGCACGTCGAAGAAGCGCACTTGCCAGTGTCCGTCCTCGATTTCCTCGACAGCGACCGCTTCACCGTCGAGAGCGCTGCAGATGTGGATGAGATCGCCCTGCCATTTGATCTCGCCATTGGAGCGGACCTGGCGCACTGCGGCGTCGGCTGGATAATCGGGCTCTGGAAGCTGCCTTGGCATCTCACGAGGCGAGGGCTGATAAACACTGGCAGGCGGGTGCTGACCAAGCGACTCATGCGGCCGTTCTTCGTTGTAGTCGCGCACAAATGCTGCGAAGCGACGAGCCTGCGCAGCCCGGGTTGGCGGCGGTGGCTGCATGGCTTCCAGAAGCGTGAAGTGAAAACGCTCGTGTCGGCCATTCTGCTGCGGATGGCCGGGATCAATCCGTTCATGGCGGATGCCAAGCTTGATCCACCATACTGACAGTGCCGTCAGACCGGTCGTCCCGGTTGAGGCGACCGGCGAGCCGTTGTCGGACCGGATGATCTGCGGCAAGCCGTACTCGCGAAATGCCCGCTCCAGCGGCGGTTGGCACTCGGCATATTGCGTGCTGCCCGTCGCCGCCAAGCTAATCAAATAGCGGCTAAAGCCATCGGTCGCGGTGAAGGGTTCAACCCGAGAGCCGTCGCCCAATCGGATCCAGCCCTTGTGATCGAGGGCCCATACATGGTTGGCATGCTGAGGCACCGTGAGTTGCCCCATACGTGGCGACGCACGTCGCCGAACCCGACGGCTGCTCACCAGTCCCGCCCGCTTGAGAATCTCGCCCGCCGTCGAGGCCGATGGCCAGTCGACATCCCCTTGGCGAGCCTCAAGCTTGCTCACGATCTTGCGCGGTCCCCAGCTCGGCCGTTCAAGCCGCAGCCCCACAATCGCATCCACGATGTGCTGCGCAGTCGCCCGCCCATGCACCCGCGGCGCGTGGGAGCGATCGGCAAGCCCTCCAGGCCCTTCCAACTGGTAGCGCTCCAACCATTTGTAACCGGTCTTGCGACTGATCTCGTAGCGCTCGCACAGCTCCGTCATCGTCCACAAGCCGCTTCGCTGATCCGAGATGAAGCTAATCCGTTGGTCCATTGTGCAGCTCTCTCGCCAAGGCATCGGCTGTTCCTCCCAGCCGACAGAGAACTGTCACCCATCCATCCGGTCTACTGTGTTACCTATCTATCCGGTCTGGACATCGTGCCACCTTCTCCCGCAAGGGGAGAAGGAAGAGCAGAAAGACTAAGCCGCGACCATCATCCGCCGCTCGATCTCGAGATCGAGCGCGGCAGCAAGCTCGCTGCTGACTTCCACCATCGGCAGGCGCACCTCGGGGCTGTCGATCAGGCCCGTCCGCCACAGCCAGTACTTCGCCGGCGCCGGGCTCGGTTCGGTGAACAGCAGCCGCGTCAGCTCGGCAACTTCCTGCCAGCGCGCCTCTGCCGCAGCGTGGTTGCCGCGCTTCAACTCGCTATAGACCGCCGCGAAAGTCGCGGTCTCGAGATGGGCGGAGAGCAGGATGCCGCCATCGGCGCCGTCGTCGAGCGCCTCGAAATAATTCGCATCCTCGCCGGTGAGCACGGCAAAGCCCTTCGGCCGGTCGCGCAGCAGCGCGATGGATTGCTCGCGGCTCGCGCCGCAATCCTTCAGGCCCACGATGTTGGGATGCTCGGCGAGCCGCAGCATGGTCTGGTTGGTGATGCCGACGGCGCAGCGATAGGGGATGTTGTAGAGCGCGAGCGGCCAGGCTGCGTGATCGGCCAGTGCCTCGAAATGCGCAAGGATCCCGCGCTGCGACGGCCGCACGTAATAGGGGCTCGCGATCAGATAGAAGTCGATCGGCCAGTCCGCGGTCTCGTCCAGCCGGTCCTTCAGCCGTGACGTGTCCGCGCCTGATAGTCCAAGCCCGATCGGAATGGAGCGGCGTCCGGCCGCCATCTCGTCACGCACGATGGCGACGAGACGTTCGAGCTCAGCCTCGCGCAGCGTCATGCCTTCGCCTGATGTCGCGCCCAGGATGAAGCCGTCGATGCCTTGCGTGCAGTAGTGCCGCGTCAGCCGCCGCAGCGACACTTCATCGAGGCGGCCGTCGCGGAACGGCGTCACCAGCGGCAGCCACAGCCCATGCATGTGAGTTCGCAAGTCAGTCATGTTTCCTATCTCCTTCTCAAGTTGAACCTGAGACGGAGGGCACATGAAAAAACCCCGTCCAGGTGGCGGGGTTTTCGGGATTTGGCAGCGATGACGAAGTCAGCCTAGCGCGCGCAAAAATCCGAGGTCCCCGGATGGGGGCCTTTTTTCGAGATGATTGCGCACGACTTCGTGATCATTTGAAAATGATGCGGGCCAGGCCCCAAACTGTCAATACACGCGGAGGGCGAAAGCCTGATTGATCAGAAAAAAAGCCGGACCCGAGGGCCCGGCTTAGGTATGGCCACGTGAGGCCGACACAATCACCTTCCAAGAGGGATTACTGAACTCCCGCGCCACTGGAGGAGGGGGACAAATGCGCAACGCGAAGGCTCAGCGTGTAAGTAGTATGAGCTTGACGAGCGCCCTGCAGCAACAGCCGAGGCCGCATGTCAGTCATGCGGAAATCAGGACGGCCAGCGCTGCGCCTTGCTCACCACGAAATCGCGGAACACCTGCACGCGTGCGACCGTCTTCAGCTCTTCCGGATAGACGAAATAGGTGTCGAGCTGGATCGAGTCCGATTCGCCGAACAGTTGTACGAGGCGACTCTGTTCTTCGACGAGGTAGTCGGGCAGCGCGGCGATGCCGAGGCCCTGCTGACAGGCGCGCACGAGACCGAGAATGTTGTTCACCCTGAAATACGCCTCGCGCGGGCCCGAGCCGTTGCGACCGGCTTCGACCAGCCAGTTGCGGTTCTGCAGGTGAGGCGCGAAATTGCCGTCGGAGAGCGAGATGATGCGGTGGGCATCGAGCTCTTCGAGCGTGCGCGGCGTACCGAAGCGCTTGATGTATTCCGGCGAGCAATAGGCGTGGAACCCCATCGCGAAGAGCTTGCGCTGGATGAGATCCGGCTGGGTCGGCTTGCGGGTGCGGATCGCAACGTCCGCCTCGCGCATGGAAAGATCCAGCTCCTCGTCGGTGACGATCAGCGAGATCCGGATTTCCGGATAGAGCGCGGTGAATTCGCCGAGGCGGGGGATCAGCCAGTTGATGCCGACGCCGGGCGTGGTGGTGATCTTGAGATCGCCGCTCGGCCGCTCGCGGCTGTCGGTCAGTTTCGCGCGCGCCGCCTGCAGCTGCATGAAGACGTCATGCGCGGTGCGGAACAACAGGTCGCCCTGCTCGGTGAGGATCAGGCCGCGGGCATGGCGGTGGAAAAGCGAGACCGAGAGCTCCTGCTCCAGCGCCGAGACCTGGCGTGACACCGCCGATTGCGACAGGCCGAGCTGCTCTCCCGCATGCGTGAAGCTGCCCGCTTCCGCCGCCGCGTGAAACACCTTCAGCTTGTCCCAGTCCATATCCGTAAATCCGTCGCGTGTTCGGGGCATGATCGTTATTCCGCTGCCGCGCGCTCGCTGGCGCGCAGGGCCAAGAAACGTTCGGCCTCGAGCGCTGCCATGCAGCCGAGGCCTGCGGCCGTCACGGCCTGGCGATAGGTTTCATCGGCGACGTCACCGGCGGCGAACAGGCCGGGTATGGAGGTCGCCGTCGAGTTCGGGGCGACCTCGACATAGCCCGACGGTTTCAGCTTGACCGCGTCTTTCACCAGCTCGGTCGCCGGTGCGTGGCCGATGGCGATGAAGACGCCGTCGGTCTTCACGTCAGTCAGTGCGCCGGTCTTGACGTTCTTGAGGCGCACATGGGTCACCTTGTTGGGGTTCTCGGTGCCGCAGATCTCGTCGACGGCGGAGTCCCAGATCACCTTGATCTTCGGGTGCCTGAACAGGCGCTCCTGCAGGATGCGCTCGGCGCGGAAGTGATCGCGGCGATGCACGATGGTGACCTGCGAGGCATGGTTGGTCAGGTACAGCGCTTCCTCGACCGCGGTATTGCCGCCGCCGACCACCACGACCTCCTTGTTGCGGTAGAAGAAGCCGTCGCAGGTGGCGCAGGCCGAGACGCCGCCGCCCTGGAATTTCGTCTCGGAGGGCAGGCCGAGCCAGCGCGCCTGCGCGCCGGTGGCGAGGATCACGGTGTCGGCGAGATAGACGTCACTGGAGTCGCAGGTGAGGCGGAACGGCCGCTGCGAGGTGTCGAGCTTGATCACGAGGTCGGTGACGATCCTGGTGCCGACATGGACCGCCTGCTTTTCCATCTGTTCCATCAGCCAGGGGCCCTGGATCACGTCGGCAAAGCCCGGATAGTTCTCGACGTCCGTGGTGATGGTGAGCTGGCCGCCGGCCTGCATGCCCTGGATCAGGATCGGCTCGAGCATCGCGCGCGCGGCGTAGATCGCGGCGGTGTAGCCGGCAGGGCCTGAGCCAATAATGACGACCTTTGCATGAACAGGAGCGGACATTTCGATGGACGCCTTTCACGGGGGATTTGCAGCGCGGGCGCGGAACGTGCCGGGAGGCCTCGCGCAGGCGCTGAAATATCAGAGCTAATCTAAGCGTTCTGATGAGCTATGCAAGAATTGCATTCCCTGTCGGCGGATTTTTCCAACAGGGAACAAAAGTCGATTGCGCTGCACGCGCAATAAAATTGCTCATTTGACACGGACTGGGCTATGAGGATTGCGAAAGACCCACCCGATACCGCCGATAAGGCAGGAGTTCCAATCACGTGTCGCGGAACCTAGACGAGATCGACCTGAAGATTCTATCCGAAATCCAGACCGACGGTCGAATCACCAATGTCGAACTCGCCAAACGTGTCGGTATTTCACCTCCGCCCTGCCTGCGCCGGGTTCGGGCGCTGGAAGAGGAAGGCTATATCCACGGCTACCGTGGGCTGCTGGACGCGCGAAAGCTCGGTTTCGACGTCACGGTGTTCGCGGCCGTGCATCTCTCCAGCCAGGCGGAAGCGGATTTGCGCGCCTTCGAGGAGTTCGTCCGCGCCGAGCCGCTGGTGCGGGAATGCTGGATGCTGTCCGGCGAGGTGGACTTCATTCTCAAATGCGTCGCCCCGGACATGGCGACGTTCCAGGACTTTGTGACGCATCTGACTGCGGCGCCGCACGTGCGCAACGTGCGCACGTCGCTTGTGCTGCACAATTCGAAATACGAGGCGGCGGTGCCGCTCGATGTGAAGGGACGGCGGTAGAAGCGAAGGCTTACCGCCGCAACCCATCCGCGCTGATCGGGCCGCCTCCGGCGACCGCGAGGAAGAGGCAGGCGAAGCACAGCACGATCGCCAGCGCGCCGTCGTTGACGACGGGAAAGAAGCTGTGCGGCATGTGCTCGATGAAATAGGCAAATGCCATCTCACCGGACAGGATGAAGGCCGCCAGGCGCGTGAAAAGGCCGATCATCAGGAGGCCGCCGAGCACGAATTCGAACATGCCGGCAATGCCCCAGAGCGACAACGGCGTGACGTCGGCAAACATCTCCACCGGCGGAAATTTGAACAGCTTGGCTACGCCATAGTGAAAGAACAGCAGCCCGGTGATGAAGCGGAAGAGGCTGAGCAGATAAGGTTGGCTTCGCGCAGCGATGCGATCGATGTCCATCATGTCCTCCCGTGCTCGAACGGCGGCGCCGAGCATGGCGGAGGACGGTGCGGTTCACAATCGCGCCCTGGACACATTCCGAAACAGAAAAGCCGCGCAGGGGGCGCGGCTTCTCAGGCAGTCTTGTTTTCAGGCAGTCTTGTTTCAGGCAGTTTCGGCGGCGTGGGTTACCGCCACTCCACCTTGGTGATCTCATAGGCCTTGGCGCCGCCGGGGGCGTTGACCTCGACGGTCGAGCCCTTTTTCTTGCCGATCAGCGCGCGCGCCAGCGGCGAGGTGATGGAGATGCGGCCCTTCTTGGCGTCGGCCTCGACCTCGCCGACGATCTGCCACACCGTCTTCTTCTCGGTGTCCTCGTCGACCAGCGTCACGGTGGCGCCGAACTTGATGGTGTCGCCGGAGAGCTTGGAAATGTCGATGATGTCGGCGCGCGCGAGCTTGTCCTCGAGCTCGGCGATGCGGCCTTCATTATGGGACTGCTCTTCCTTCGCGGCATGGTATTCCGCGTTTTCGGACAGGTCGCCGTGGGAGCGCGCTTCCGCAATATGCTCGATGATGCGCGGACGGTCCTCGGACTGGCGCTTCTTCAATTCTTCCCCGAGCGCGGCAAAGCCGCTCGCAGTCATCGGAACCTTTTCCATCTCTTCTCTCGTCTTCCGGTCGCGCGCCCGCCAAAAACGGAGGGCGCGGCAACCTTGATTCGTCAGTGCTTTCCGGACCCGAACACACGGCCACCGGAACGTTAAGTGGGCTGGCGCCGGAACAAAACAACCACATGGCCGGACAGTTCCTCCGGCCATTGTGGCTTGATTGCCAATCACTTAGCGCAAGGCTTAACCCTCAGGGCCGTGCCTTCCGCGCGCGATCAGGTTTCCGAAAAGTAGCTCTGCAGGGTCCGAACCTCAAGGTCCCCGCCCAGATAGGCGCGGATGCCCTGCGCGGCCGCCACGGCCCCGGAAAGAGTGGTGTAATACGGCACTTTATGCAAGAGGGCCGCGCGCCGCAGCGATCGGCTGTCGGCAAGCGCCTGCGGGCCTTCAGTGGTGTTGAGAACGAGCTGGACGTCGCCATTGGTGATGGCGTCGACGATATGCGGCCGTCCCTCCAGCACCTTGTTCACCTTCTCCGCCGGGATGCCCTGATCGGTCAGGAAGCGCGCCGTACCTGACGTCGCGAGTACCTTGAAGCCAAGCGAATGCAGCTGGCGCACGGCTTCGGCGATACGAACCTTGTCACTTTCGCGCACCGAAACGAACACCGTGCCTTTGCGCGGCACCCGCGTGCCGCCGCCGAGCTGGCTCTTGGCGAACGCCACCGCGAAGGAGCTGTCGATGCCCATGACCTCGCCGGTCGAGCGCATCTCCGGACCCAGCACCGTGTCGACGCCGGGGAAACGGGCGAACGGAAACACCGATTCCTTCACGCCCACATGCTTGAACTCCGCCTTCTTCAGCTTGAAGTCGGCGAGCTTCTCACCGGCCATGATGCGCGCGGCAATCTTGGCGACCGGCGTGCCGATCACCTTGGCGACGAACGGCACCGTGCGCGAGGCGCGCGGATTGACTTCGAGCACGTAGATCTCGCCGTCCTTGATCGCGTATTGCACGTTCATCAGGCCGACCACATCGAGGCCGAGCGCGAGCTCGCGGGTCTGCCGCTCCAGCTCCGCGATCATCTCGGGCTCGAGCGAGTGCGGCGGCAGCGAGCAGGCGCTGTCGCCGGAATGGATGCCGGCTTCCTCGATGTGCTCCATGATGCCGACGATGAAAGTGTCCTTGCCGTCGCTGAGGCAGTCGACGTCGATCTCGGTGGCGTCCGACAGGTACCGATCGAACAGCAGCGGGTTCTTGCCGAGGACGGTGTTGATCTGCCCGGTCTTGTCGTTCGGATAACGCGCCTTGACGTCGGCCGGCACCAGCTCCGGCAGCGTGCCGAGCAGATAGTCGCTGAGCTGGTTCTCCTCGCGGATGATCTGCATCGCGCGGCCGCCGAGCACGTAGGACGGGCGCACCACCAGCGGCAGGCCGAGATCGGTGGCGACGAGGCGAGCCTGCTCGACCGAATAGGCGATGCCGTTCTTCGGCTGCTTCAGGCGGAGCTTGTCGAGCACGCGCTTGAAGCGGTCGCGGTCCTCGGCAAGGTCGATGGCGTCGGGCGAGGTGCCGAGGATCGGCACGTCGGCGGCTTCCAGCGCACGCGCGAGCTTCAGCGGGGTCTGGCCGCCGAACTGCACGATCACGCCGTGCAGCGTGCCGTTGCTGCGCTCCTTGGCGATGATCTCCAGCACGTCCTCGGCGGTGAGCGGCTCGAAATAGAGCCGGTCGGCGGTGTCATAGTCGGTCGACACCGTTTCCGGATTGCAGTTGACCATGATGGATTCGTAGCCGGCATCATGTAGCGCGAAGCAGGCGTGGCAGCAGCAATAATCGAACTCGATGCCCTGACCGATACGGTTCGGGCCGCCGCCGAGGATGATGACCTTCTTCTTGTCCGACGGCGTGCTCTCGTCGGCTGTACTGCCCGCGAAAGGCGACTCGTAGGTCGAGTACATATAGGCCGTGGGGGACGCGAATTCGGCCGCACAGGTGTCGATGCGCTTGTAGACCGGACGAACCCCCAGCGCATGACGCTTGGCGGTGATTTCGGCCTCGGTGGTCTGGGCGAGCACCGCAAGGCGCGCGTCCGAGAAGCCCATGGCCTTGAGCGTGCGCATGCCGAAGGCGTTGCCGGGCAGGCCGTGCTTCCTGACCTTCTCCTCCATGTCGACGATGCCGCGCATCTCGCCGAGGAACCACGGGTCGATCTTGCAGGAGTTGAAGATGTCCTCGTTCGACCAGCCGAGCCGCATGGCCTGCGCCACCTGCAGCAGACGGTTTGGCGTCGGCGTGCCGAGCGCGGCGCGGATCGCGTTCTTGTCGTCGTCCTGGCCGAGGCCCTCGATCTCGATCTCGTCGAGCCCGGTCAGCCCGGTCTCGAGCCCGCGCAGCGCCTTTTGCAGGCTCTCCTGGAAGGTGCGGCCGATCGCCATGACCTCGCCGACCGACTTCATCGAGGTCGTCAGCGTGGAGGAGGCACCGGGGAATTTTTCGAAGGCGAAACGCGGGATCTTGGTCACCACGTAGTCGATGGTCGGCTCGAACGAGGCCGGCGTCGCACCGCCGGTGATGTCGTTGGCGATCTCATCGAGCGTGTAGCCGACGGCGAGCTTGGCTGCGACCTTGGCGATCGGGAAGCCCGTCGCCTTCGAGGCCAGTGCGGACGAGCGCGACACGCGCGGGTTCATCTCGATCACGACCATGCGACCGTCTTCCGGATTGACGCCGAACTGCACGTTGGAGCCGCCGGTCTCGACGCCGATCTCGCGCAGCACCGCCAGCGAGGCGTCGCGCATGATCTGGTATTCCTTGTCCGTCAGCGTCAGCGCCGGCGCCACCGTGATGGAATCGCCGGTGTGCACGCCCATCGGATCGAAATTCTCGATCGAGCAGACGATGATGCAATTGTCGTTCTTGTCGCGCACCACCTCCATCTCGAATTCCTTCCAGCCGAGGACGGATTCCTCGATCAGGACTTCGTTGGTGGGAGACGCATCAAGACCGCGCTCGATGATGTCGAGGAACTCTTCCTTGTTGTAGGCGATGCCGCCGCCGGTGCCGCCCATGGTGAAGGAGGGGCGGATGATCGCGGGCAGGCCGATCTCGGACAGCGCCATCATGGCCTGGCCGAAAGCGTATTCCTGGTAGCGCTTGCGGCGATCGCTCTCACCGAGCGTCCACTGCCGGTCGAGCTCTTCGAGCGCAGCGCCCGACAGCTTCGCGCGTTCGGCCTGGTGCTTGTCGCGGAACGACTTCTTCAGCTCGGAGGCGTTGGCGAGGCGCGACCGCGGCGTCTCAAGCCCGATCTTGGTCATGGCCTCGCGGAAGAGCTGGCGATCCTCGGCCTTGTCGATCGCATCGGCGGTGGCGCCGATCATCTCGACGTCGAACTTTTCGAGCGTGCCCTGCCGGCGCAGCGACAGCGCGCAGTTCAGCGCGGTCTGGCCGCCCATGGTCGGCAGCAGCGCGAAGCCGCCGGGAATGACGTGTCGTTCCTTCTCGATGATCTTGGCGACGATCTCGGGCGTGATCGGCTCGATATAGGTCGCGTCGGCCAATTCCGGGTCCGTCATGATCGTGGCCGGATTGGAATTGACGAGGACGATGCGATAGCCCTCTTCCTTCAGCGTCTTCACCGCTTGCGTGCCCGAATAGTCGAACTCGCAGGCCTGGCCGATCACGATGGGACCGGCGCCGATGATCAGGATGGTGGTGATGTCTGTACGTTTGGGCATCAACTCTCGCCGAAGTCGGATTTGGGCACAAAAAAAGGGCGCGCTGCTGCGCGTCCCTTTGGCCGAGAGCGCGGTGGTCTCCCTCGCGCGCGGGTGGGTCTTAAACCAGTTTTCGGGGCGGCGAAACCCCGAAAAACGCCCATCAACCGGCAATTTTGACGGGTTTTGGCCGCGCCTGCCAGCCGCGGGCGAGATGCACCACAAGCGAGGCTGCAACGCTCGATCCGCCGATCCAGCCGAGGTCATCAGGGGAGAGGGCGGCCAGCACGGCGCCGCCCAGCGCCCCGCCGATGGCAAAGCCGAGATACATCGCCGATGCGTTCAGCGAGAGCGCGATCATCGAGGACTGCGGCTCGACCTTGATGATGCTGGCGACCTGGGCCGGGTAGAATGCCCAGCCCGACAGGCCCCAGAGGAAGATCGCGCCCAGCACCGCATAATGCGCCTGACCGGGCAGGAGCTTCAGCACCAGCGAATGCAGCATCAGCGCGCTCGCCATGCCGGCGAGCCCAAGTGCGGCGGTTGCCATCGTTCCAAGCCGGTCAGCCAGGATGCCGCCGAGCATGTTCCCGACCGCAGCAGCGCCTCCGAACACCAGCAGGGCAAGGCTGATTTGCGAGGCATCGAAGCCGAGGCCGCGCAGCGGGACCGCGAAATAGGTGAAGACGGTGAAACCGCCGAGCGCCCACAAAATCGTGATGGCAAGCGCAATCACGACATTGCTGTGACGCGCCACAGCCAGCCGTTCGCTGAGCGAAGCGGTGTTCCGCGGGAGGCCGCGGGGCAGGCCGAGCAACAGGCCGGCAAGCGCGACAGCGCTGATAATGGCGACCATGGCAAACGTGGCGCGCCAGCCGAGCAGGCTGCCGACGAGGTTGCCCAGGGGAACGCCGATGACGGTCGCAACCGTGAGGCCCGAGGTGACCAGCGCGACCGCGCGGCCGCGTCGTTCCGGCGAGGCGACGGCCACGGACACCGCCAGCGCTGTCGGCATGCACAGTCCGGAACCCAGTGCCATCAGCATCCGCGAGGCGAGCAGCAGGGCGTAGCTGGAGGCCACCATCGCCGCGAGGTTTCCGGCGATGAAGGTCAACAGCGCCAGCGCCAGCACGGTGCGGCGGTCGATGTTGTTCAAGGTTACGGCCAGGATCGGTGACCCCACGGCGTAGGTCACGGCGTAGGCGGTGACCAACTGGCCGGCGGCCGAGACCGAAATCGAGAGGTCGCCTGCGATCGCTGGCAGAAGCCCTGCAATAACAAAACCTTCTGTGCCGATCGCAAAGGCCCCGAGGGCCAGCCAGAACACGCTCATCGTTCAATTCCTATGTTCAATGTTTATTGAACTATCGAATCAGAGGATTCGGAAGTCAATTAGTTCAAGAACTATTGAACATTGTGATCGCGTTGCTATGATTCCACCTATCATGAGCCGCACGCCTCCCCACCCCACCCGCGAGCAGATCGAGTTGCCGCTGGTTCTGGATTGTCTGAGCGATCCGATCCGATTGGCGATCGTTTATCAGCTCGCCCAGCAGGAACGTGTCAGCAGCGAACTGTGCTGCGGCGATTTCAACGGCCTCTCCGGCAAGTCGAACCTCACCTATCACTTCGCGAAGCTGCGCGATTGCGGGCTGATGCAGACCCGCGTGGCCGGCACCAACCGCTTCATGCGGCTGCGCCGCGAGGATCTGGAGGCGCGGTTTCCGGGGCTTCTCGATGCCGTGCTCAAGTCTGCGGCGAAGGACGCCGACAGGCTTCAGCTGATAACGGGGTGTGAGGTGGTGAAGGCGGAGTGAGGTCTGAGCGGACAGTCCGTCGAAGCGTGCCCGTCTTCGCCCTTCGGGCTTCGCCGAGGCAGCCTTCGCTACGACAGGGCTTGCCGGGCCGAAGCTGGCGATGCCAGCGAAGGCTGGAGACCCGGCCTGGATTTGAACCAGGATGAAGAGCGATGCACCGCTCTCGCGTAGACGCTTCCGCCACCGGGCCACCGCGATCATTGCCCATCGAGGTGCGACAAGCCACCTCAGGTGGTGGTTATGCTTAACGCGCCAGCGGCGGCCGGGCGATGAAGGTCATGCGCCAGCGGTTGTGGCCGATATTGGTGCTGGCGCGCTGGCTGGCGAACCCGGCCGCCTTCAGCTTGGCCGTGATCTCGTCCTCGCTGTAGCGCTGCAATCCGATGCGCGAGCGCAAATGGCGGTAATCCGACAGCGCGGTGCTGACAAGCCCGATCAGCGCATCTTTCAGGAAGCCGTGACGCAGTCCGAAGGACAGCAGCGCCGTCACGTCCCTTGCCATGCCGACATGCGGCTGAAGGATATCGCCGAGCACCAGCTTGCCTGATGGCTTCAGGATGCGCCTGACGTTGAGGAGCGCGGCATCGAGCTCCTCGGATGTCATGTATTGCGCGACCGAGTTCATCACGACGAGATCGACGGACTGGTCCTGCATCTTGCGGACATCGTCGAGCGAGCGGACGCGGATCCTGGTGTCGGGCGCAAACCGTGCGATCAGCCGACCGCGCACGCCGGGGGCGGGCTCGGCCAGAATCAGCTGTCCGCAGGCTGACGCCACCTGGCTCGCCGAGAGCGCCTCGCCGCAGGCATAGTCAAGCACCGTCGCATCGGGCGAGGTGATGTAGCCGATGATGTCCCGCGCGATGATCTGGAAGTGCAAATCGCGGTGCAACTTGCTGACATAGATCGTGTGCGTCGAGTCGTAATAATCGATCCAATCGTCCATGGTATTTCCGTTCGGCGGTTCCTGCCCTGGAACCGCGCTGCCCGCCTTGCGTTAGGGGTGCGACGGCGCGCCGTCAATGTCCGCGTCCTAACAGGAAGGTTTATCGTGAGCAAAGCCCCCAGCAAGGTCTCGCCCGATCTCGACACACCCACGGATCTGTCGCCCCAGGCGACCAAAAAGGTTTCCGAGGCGCTCAACGTGCTTCTGGCCGACGCATTCGCGCTGTACCTGAAGACCAAGAACTTCCACTGGCACATCAGCGGCCGGCACTTCCGCGATTACCATCTGCTGCTCGACGAGCAGTCCGACCAGATCTTCGCCACCACCGACCAGCTCGCCGAGCGTGTCCGCAAGATCGGCGGCACCACGCTGAAGTCGATCGGCCAGGTCGCAAAGCTGCAGACCATCAAGGACAACAACGAGGATTATGTACCGCCGCGCGAGATGCTGCGCGAGCTGATGCAGGACAACAAGCATGTCGCCGCCGCCATGCGCAAGGCGCATGAGGTCTGCGACGATGCCGGCGACGTCGCCAGCGCCAGCATTTTGGAGAACTTCATCGACGAGACCGAGCGCCGGACCTGGTTCCTGTTCGAGGCGACGCGGCAAGAAGGCGGCAACGAAGCTTAGCTGATCCGCGAAATCTATCCACAACGTCGTCCCGGCGCAGGCCGGGACCCATAGCCACCGAGCGCGATTTGGCGAAGACAGGTCATGGCCATCTCGCGCCATAACCTCGTCTGCGGAGTTTGGGTCCCGGCCTGCGCCGGGACGACGGCGGAGATAGTCGCGCGACCGATGCCTAACTCCGCCACAACCGCATCAACGCACCATGCTTGCCGGTCACTGGATCCGCCGGGGGCCGTGCGACGTTCGGAATCGTCTTCAACGCCTTGGCATGGCTCTCCGGCGTCGGCCGTGTAACCTGCATCTTCGATCCCGGCGGATAAGCACCGATCACGCAGAAATCATCGTTCGCCTTGATGCACTGATGTCCAGTGCCGGCCGGCAAAATCGCGACGTCGCCGGCCTTGATCTCCAGCTCCTGGCCGTGATCGCCGCCGAAGCGAACGCGGGCATGGCCGCGGGCCACACCTAACACCTCGTGCACGGTCGCGTGGTAATGCAGGTAATCGTAGACGCCGTTACGCCACGTGCCGCCCCATCCGTTGGTCTCGAACAAATTTTCGATGGTCCGTTCGGGCTGCTTTGGATCGAGCGTCACCGCGCCCTGGTAAACCAGAAAGGGCAGAACGTTGTTCGGCACGAGCCCGTCATCCTCGAACACGATGGCGAGCGGCTCGGCATAATCGCGGACGATGGACATGGCAGGGCTCCTGCGCGGACGTAGCAGGGTTCAACTGACGCCGTAAGACGACGTTCCCTTGCGAAAAAGCCCGGGGCGAGCCCGGGTTTTTCTGAATGCACGCGATAGCGGCTTACGCGCTCTTCTTCTGCCGCATCAGATCGGCAAAGCGCTGGAACAGATAGTGCGAGTCGCGCGGACCCGGTGAGGCCTCGGGGTGATACTGCACCGAGAACACCGGCTTGCCGTCGAGCTGGATGCCGCAATTGGAGCCGTCGAACAGCGAGATGTGAGTCTGCGTGGCGCCATCAGGCAGCGTCTTTTCGTCCACGGCAAAACCGTGGTTCATCGAGGTGATCTCGACCTTGCCGGTGGTCTCGTCCTTGACCGGATGATTGGCGCCGTGATGGCCCTGATGCATCTTCTTCGTCTTGGCGCCGACGGCGAGGCCGAGCATCTGGTGACCGAGGCAAATGCCGAAGGTCGGTGTGCCCGACTTGATGACGTCCCGGATCACGGGCACGGCGTATTTGCCTGTTGCGGCCGGATCGCCCGGGCCGTTCGACAGGAACACGCCGTCCGGCTTCATCGCCAGAATGTCTTCAGATGACGTCGTTGCCGGCACCACCGTCACCTTGCAGCCGACGCCGGCGAGCAGGCGCAGGATGTTGCGCTTGATGCCGTAGTCGATCGCGACGACGTTGAATTCAGGCTTGTCCTGCTTGCCAAAGCCCTTGTCCCACAGCCAGGGCGTCTCGTCCCAGGTGAAGCGCTGGCCTGATGTGACCATCGGCACGAGGTCCATGCCTTCGAGGCCCGGCCATTCGCGCGCTTCTTCCTTCAACCCATGCAGGTCGAACTCGCCGTTCCTGGCGTGCGCGATCACGGCGTTGGGCATGCCCTTCGAACGGATCAGCGCGGTCAGCGCGCGGGTGTCGATGCCGGAGAGGCCGATGATGCCGCGGGCTTTCAGCCAGGCATCGAGATGCTTGGTGGCGCGGTAGTTCGAGGGATCGGTGATGGCGGTGCGCAGGATGACGCCGCGCGCGCCCGGCGTCGCGGCCATGTTCACCGTCTCGATGTCTTCCTCGTTGGTACCGACATTGCCGATATGCGGGAAGGTGAAGGTGATGAGCTGGCCGGCATAGGAGGGATCGGTGAGGATCTCCTCATAGCCGGTCATCGCGGTGTTGAAGCAGACTTCGCCAACGGCGTGGCCTTCGGCGCCGAGACCAAAGCCTTCGAGCACCGTGCCATCGGCGAGCACGAGGAGCGCGGTCGGTTTATGGTCCGGCCAGGCGGGATCGTTTTCATGTTGTGTCATGAGCCCGCTTCTTAAGCCCCCCACGGGCGCCCGTCAAAGCAGGAAACGCCGGATTCACATGCGTTTTTGCATATTTGACAGGTCTCTTCAGGGACTTAGGGTGCGTCCTGAAATTTTGCGCCGTTTTGGCCGTCAGGCGGGAAACAATGAACCCCCGGTGACAGGTCCGCTATGGCCTCTTTCCAGCGAACGGCTTAGATCAGGGCTACAGATTGAGAGGATGACGATCATGCTGCGCGACGACATCAACAATGCGGTCAAGGAGGCCATGAAGGCCAAGGACGAGCGCAAGCTCTCCACGCTGCGCATGGTCAATTCCACCATCAAGAACGCCGATATCGATGCCCGCGGCCAGGGCAAGCCGCCGCTCTCGGACGCCGACCTGCTCGGCGTCTTCCAAAAGATGATCAAGCAGCGGCAGGAGTCGGTGGAGCTTTACGACAAGGGTGGACGCGCCGAGCTCGCCGCGCAGGAGCGGGAAGAGATCGCGGTGATCTCCGCGTATCTTCCGAAGCAGATGTCCGACGATGAAGTGAAGAAGGCGATCGCGGGCGCCATCGCCGAGACCGGCGCTGCCGGCATGAAGGACATGGGCAAGGTCATCGCGGTGCTGCGGGCGAAATACGCGGGCCAGATGGATTTCGGTAAGGCCTCGGGTCTCGTGAAGGCCGCGCTGTCGGGCTAGCTCGTCATTCCGGGACGACCCGTCAGCGTCGGGCCCGGAATCCATCAGGCCGCCGACTCCGTTGCGAAATGGATTCCGGGCTCGCGCTGCGCGCGCCCCGGAATGACAAAAAGAACAAGGGGAGGCCGCCGATGACAGCCATCAAGCCGTTCCGCATCGCCATCAGCGACGAGATCCTCGCCGACCTCAAATCGCGCCTCGCCCGCACGCGTTGGCCGGAGGCGGAGCTTGTCGACGACTGGAGCCAGGGCGCGCCGCTGAAATGGATCCAGGAGATATGCGCTTACTGGGCCAGCGGCTATGACTGGCGTGCGCGTGAGGCCAAGCTCAATCGCTTCGAGCAGTTCACCACCGAGATCGACGGGCTGGATATTCACTTCATTCACGCGCGTTCGAAAGAAGCCAACGCGCTGCCGCTGATCGTCACCCACGGCTGGCCCGGCTCGATCGTGGAATTCCAGAAGGTGATTGCGCCGCTCACCGATCCCGCCGCGCATGGCGGCAATCCCGCGGATGCGTTTCACGTGATCTGCCCCTCGCTGCCGGGCTTTGGCTTCTCCGCAAAACCCAAGACCACCGGTTGGGGCGTCGACCGCATCGCCGCGACCTGGGCCAAGTTGATGGACCGGCTCGGCTATATCAGTTACGGCGCGCAAGGCGGCGACTGGGGCTCGGCGGTGACGACCTCGCTCGGCGCGCAGGACCCCACACATTGCGCCGGCATCCACATCACGCTCGCCTTCAATTCAGCGCCGAAGGTCGAGGGCGAGCCGACGCCGGAAGAGAAGCGCGCGCTCGCAGGCCTCAAGCATTATGTCGATCTCGACTCCGGCTACTCAAAACAGCAATCGACGCGGCCTCAGACGCTCGGCTATGGGCTGACGGATTCGCCAAGCGGGCAAGCGGCCTGGATCCTGGAAAAATTCTGGGCCTGGACCGATTGCAACGGTCATCCCGAGAATATCTTTGACAAGGACGAGCTGCTCGACAACGTCATGCTCTACTGGGCGACCGAGACGGCGACGTCATCGGCTCGGCTTTATTGGGAGAGCTTTGGCAAGCGCCGCACGACGCCTGTCGTGACGGTGCCGACCGGCGTGGCGGTGTTTCCCAAGGAGATCATCACGCCGGTACGGCGCTGGATGGAGCCGAACTTTCCGGACATCACGCATTGGAGCGAGATGGAGAAGGGCGGGCACTTTGCGGCTTTCGAGCAGCCGGAGCTGTTCGTGCGCGATGTCCGCAAGTTCTTCGCGACGGTGCGCTGAGCCATGCTTACTGAAGCCAAAACCTACGACGAGCTCTATCGGAACTTCCGCTGGGACATCCCTGAGCGCTTCAACATCGCGGAAGCGTGCTGCGATCGCCATGCCGACGGCACCGGCCGGCTGGCGCTTGTTTACGTCGACGAGAACGGCGCGACCACACGCACCTCCTTCGACGAAGTTGCGGACGCGTCGCGCCGCTTCGCCAATGTGCTGAAGGCGGATGGTCTTGTGCGCGGCGACCGCGTCGCGGTGTTCCTGTCGCAATCGCTGGAATTGCCGATCGCGCACATGGCGGCGTTCCGTTCCGGCATGATTTCGATTCCCCTGTTCGCCCTGTTCGGCGAGGACGCGCTGGAATTCCGACTGTCGAATTCGCAGGCCAAGGCTGTTGTCACCGACGAGACCGGCTGGGAGAAGCTTGCCAAGATCCGCGATCGGCTGCCGGACCTGAAGAACGTGTATGTCGTCGGCGAGCGAGCGCCTGATGGCACGAAATCGATCTGGGATGCGGTGAAGAGCGCATCGCCTGATTTCACACGGGTCGACACCTCGGCCGACGATCCCGCGCTGATCATCTACACCTCAGGCACCACGGGCAACCCCAAGGGTGCGCTGCACGCCCATCGCGTCGTGCTCGGCCATCTCCCCAATGTCGAGATGTGCCACAATTTTCTGCCGCGTCCCGGTGATCTGATGTGGACGCCGGCGGACTGGGCCTGGATCGGCGGGCTCGTCAACGGCCTGTTCGCGTTCTGGTATCACGGCATTCCGCTGGTCGGACATCGCGCGCGAAAATTCGAGCCGCAGGCGGCGATGCAGATGATGGCGGATCTCCACGTCCGCAACGTCTTCCTGCCGCCGACCGCGCTGAAGCTGATGCGGCAGGCGGGCGTCAAACATTCCGGCGTGAAGCTGCGCAGCATCTTTACCGGTGGTGAATCGCTAGGGGGCGAATTGCTCGGCTGGGTGCGCGAGACCTTCGGCATCGACGCACACGAGGTGTTCGGCCAGACCGAATGCAATCTCGTGATCGGCAGCAATTCGAACTTGTTTCCGATCCGGCCGGGATCGATGGGCAAGGCGACGCCTGGGTTCGACGTCCGCATCGTCAACGACGAGGGCGAGGAGCTGCCGCGCGGCCAGCGCGGCATCATCGGTGTGCGCCAGCCGTGCCCCGTGACCATGCTCGAATACTGGCGCAACCCCGAGGCGACGGCGAAGAAATATGCCGGCGCGTTCCTGCTGACCGGCGATCTCGGCGTGCAGGATGAGGACGGCTATTTCTGGTACGTCAGCCGCGAGGACGACGTCATCACCACGGCAGGCTACCGCGTCGGACCGTCCGAGATCGAGCATACGTTGATGAAGCATCCATCGGTGGCGATGGCCGCCGTGGTCGGCATTCCCGATCCGATCCGCACCGAATCGATCAAGGCCTGGATCGTGCTGCGCCCGGGCTTTGCGGCAGGCGATGCGCTCGCGCGCGAGATCCAGGAGTTTGTAAAGGTGCAGCTCGCGGCCCACGAATATCCGCGTTACGTGGAGTTCGCCGAAACGCTGCCCATGACGGCCACGGGAAAGGTGCTGCGGCGCGAGCTGCGGGCGAGAGGTTAGTTTCCGACAATGGCAAAGACGTCTCAAGCCGCGGGGCTTCACCGCGCCTCATTGGCCAAGCTGCACGACCTCGATGCCGCGCTGGAGCTGATGTATTACGGCTGGCGTGGCATGACGCTGGAAGCCGACGACTATCTCACAAGCCAAGGTCTGTCGCGCTCGCATCACCGCATCCTCTACGTGGTGGCGCGTCAGCCCGATATCGCCATCGGCGCGTTGATCGAGGTCCTCGGCATTTCCAAGCAGGCCCTCAATCGGCCGCTCAACCTCCTGCTGGAGCGCAAGCTGCTCACGTCGCGGCGCTCGCCCGAGCAGCATCGCTCCAAGTTGTTGCGCCTGACGGCTGCGGGGCAGCGGATCGAGCAAACGGCATCGGAGCACGAGCGCAAGGTCATGCGCGAAGCGTTCGATCGGGTCGGCGCGCGAGGCGCGGCGGCCTGGATGGCCGTCATGGAGGCGATCGCCGACAACAACTGATCTGCTCTCAAGTCAATATGATTGACATGAAGGGCGGGCTTTGCCACTTTCCCGGCGGCATTTCGACGATGCGGGCCTCAGGGTGCGCAGCGAAGCCTTTTTGCGGAAAATGATCATGCACTTTTCGGATTTCGTCCTGCTGCTCAACGCGCTCTGGTTCGGCGGCGCCTTCATCCAGTTCAGCATCGCACAAACCAACACGTTGAAGATCCTCCTGCCGCGCGAGGAGCGGAACAACCCGATCGCGCCGACGCTGGCCGCCAGCGTGGCGTTCCTGGGCGGGATGAATCTGCCGATCGGGCTGTTGTCGTTCTATCTTCTGGTGGCACGGCCGGCGTTCTTCCAACCGATCGACGCGCAGCTTGCTCTGTTCCTGTTTTTTTCTGCCTGCCACTTCAGCCAGTTCGTCTACAACATCCCCGTGCTGATGCGCGGTGGGCGCGTTGGCGTGGCCTACTGGCCGGTGCTGAAAGGCCCGATGCTCCGGATCTTCGTGATCGACGCGGCATTGTTCGCAGCCAATCTCGGCATGGCGCTGCTGCTCGTATCTCGCTAGCGCGGTGGCGCCGCCAGCGCGGACCGCAGCATTGCGGCGAGATCCTGCCGCTTGAACGGTTTTGTCAGAATGCGGGCGTCGACCCCGTCCGGCGCCTTGACCGGATTCTGGCTGTAGCCGGACGTGAACAGCACTTTGAGGCCAGGGCGCAAGGCGGTCGCTTGCCGCGCAAGCTCCGGCCCGAACAGCCCGCCGGGCATGACGACGTCGGTGAACAGCAAATGGATGTCCCCGGGCTGGTGCAAAACCTCCAGCGCCGCGGGTCCGCTCGACCTCGCGATCACGCGGTAGCCGAGCGTCCTGAGCTCGCTCTCGACATAGGCCCGCACCATGTCGTCGTCCTCGACCAGGAGAATGGTCTCGCTTGCCCTGGCTGGGACGATCGGTTCTGCCGGAACCGGCTCCTGATTCGGCGCCGTAGCGATGCGCGGGAAGAACAGCCTGACGACGCTGCCTTGCCCCGGCTCGGACTGCAGCTGCACGAGTCCGCCGGACTGTTGCGCAAACCCGTAGACCATGCTCAGGCCGAGACCTGTGCCCTTGCCGACCTCCTTGGTGGTGAAGAACGGCTCGAACGCGCGGCTCGCGACGTCATCTGCCATGCCGCAGCCGGTGTCGGTCACGGCCACCATGACGTAGTCGCCAGGCCGCGGGTCGCCGTTGACGTCGAGATCGGAGTGACCGAGCGAAATATTGCGCACCTCGACCGTCAGTCTGCCGCCGTCAGGCATCGCGTCGCGCGCGTTGAGCACGAGGTTGAGCAGGGCGGTTGCGAGCTGGCCCGGATCGACGCTGGCCGACCACAAATCGGCTCCGAAAGCGAAGCTGCATTCGATGTGTTCGCCGAGCGACCGGCGCAGCAACTGCTCCATGCCGACGACCTTCTCGGCGATGTCGATCTCGCGTGGCCTCAAGGGTTGCTTGCGCGCGAAGGCGAGCAGGCTCCGCGTCAGGTCGGAACCGCGCTCGGCCGCGGTCGCGATATCGCTCGCGATACGGTGCAATTCCTTATTGTCCGCCAGCCTGTCGGCGAGATGCTCGGAGTTGCCGAGGATGACGGTCAAGAGATTGTTGAAATCATGCGCCACGCCGCCAGTGAGCTGGCCCATCGCCTCCATCTTCTGGGACTGGCTGAGCTTGTGGCTGAGGTCGGCGATGGCGTCGCGCTGCTGCTCGAGCGACTCGGCGGTGCCGTTGAGCAGCATCATCAGTCCGCCGAGCTCTCCGCGCGGATGCGGCAGCGGAATGCGTGCGCTGAGCTCGCCGAGCCCCAGTCGCTTCGCCATCGCGGCGAGCCGGCCGACCTGGCGCCCGACGCTGACGGTCGCGAGGATCCAGACACCGGCCAGCAGCAGCAGCGAGGCCACGGCAAGGATCGCCAGATCCTCGTAGAGCCGGCGGTTGGCGGCCGCGACCAGTCCGTCTTTGGAGCGTCCGACCATGATATAAAGGCCGGCCTTGCGGATCGTCGGCGAATGGGCGACGGCCCAGACCTGCGCGCGGCCGTCACGATTGGTGATCTCGCGAGATGGTTCGCGATCGGGCGATGCCGCAAAGCGGAACAGATCAGAGCCCGCGATCGACGCGCCGACGGAATCGCTCCAGCCGCCGCCCCTGGGAGCGACCAGCACCGTACCCTTGCTGTCGACGAACAGGATGTCCTTTTCAGCGAGCAAGCGCCTGTCGTGAAACTCCGCGAACTTGTTCAGGTTGAACGAGGCGAGCAGGACGAATTTCAACGCGCCGGCGTCGGAGCGCGCCGGATAGGCAATCTGGAGGACCGATTGTCCGGTCAGTCGGCCGAACACCGGCTCCACCGCGACGGCCCCTTGCGAGACCTTTGCCTGCTTGAAATAGGCACGATCATTCAGATCGAGCGAGCGGTTGGTTCGGAGCGAGTCGCAGAACAGGCTGCCGTTGGGATCTATCGTCAAGATTCCCGTGAACTGCGGATACTCCTCGCGCACATCGGACAGAAACGCGGAACACGCCGCCTTGTCACTTGTATCGAGATCGCGGGCGCGGGCAAGGCCATAGTCGAGCTGGGCGGTGCCCTGGATCTTCTCGTCGAGATCACTCGCAATGTCGTCGGCCGAAGCAACGAGATTGGCGAGGGCCGCGTTGATCTCGCTGGTGCGGTTCTGCACGAAGCGCAAGCCGACGAGACTCGCCGGCACCAGCATGGCCGCGATGACGAGGATCAGTAACCGGGTACGCAGGCTCATCGATCCGCCGATCCGCTGTAGGCGCATATGCGTTTGGAGGTACAATTTTGCGGTAAGTTCGTCTGGTCAGTCCATAGGCATCGGTACGAAATATCGTACCGAAGACCAACGATTTTGCCACAGGTGCACTGCGGTGCCGCCGGCAAGCTCCCATCGTCCACCATGACATTGCGCCCGCGCGCAGCGGCGCTAATATCGCGATCTGCGCGCGACAAAAGATCGCGCCGATGCGCGGAGGGAGTTGATGTCCATCTCGGGCAAGGTCGATCCGGTGGTGCGCCCTGTCGCGGCGACCGGCATCGCCGAGTCGCTGGTCGAAGGCCTGCGCGATTTCCAGGCGCTGCCGATTTACGGGCTCTGCTTCGGCGCGCTCTACGCCGCCGGCGGCATCACCATCATGCTCTGCCTCACCGCCTTCGGCATGGTCTATCTCATTTATCCGCTGGCGGCAGGTTTTGCGTTGATCGGGCCTTTCGTCGCGATCGGTCTCTACGAGGTGAGCCGCCGCCGCGAACGCGGCGAGACCGTTTCGTTCGGCGCGATCTGGTCGGCGATCCGCTCGCGCAGCGAAATCGGCTGGATGGCCTTCGTCACGCTGTTCGTGTTCGTGATCTGGATGTACCAGGTGCGGCTGTTGATCGCATTGTTGCTCGGCCTGAACGCCTCGTTCTCGAGCCTGCAGGAATTCATGACGGTGGTGCTGACGACCAATGAGGGCTTGCTGTTCCTTGCGATCGGCAATGCGGTTGGCGCGGCATTGTCGTTGATTCTGTTTTCACTGACCGTGGTGTCGTTTCCGCTGCTGCTCGATCGCGAGGTCGATTTCGTCACGGCGATGGTGACGAGCGTGCGCGCGGTGGTGACGAGCCCGCTGCCGATGATCGGCTGGGCCGCTGTCATCGTGATGCTGCTGATCGTGTCGGCGCTGCCGTATTTCCTTGGCCTCGTGGTGACGCTGCCGGTGCTCGGGCATGCGACCTGGCATCTCTATCGACGGCTGGTGGTGCCGGTGCCGTAGCCCCAGCGTCGTCCCGGCGAAGGCCGGGACCCATAGCCACCGAATGAAGAGTGACGAAGGCAGGTTATGATCAACTCGCGCCAAATTGCTGCCGCGGCGTATGGGTCCCGGCCTTCGCCGGGACGACGATAGTGCCGTAGGGTGGGCAAAGCGAAGCGTGCCCACGCACTTTTCGCGACCGAAAGAGGTGGTGGGCACGGCGCAAACGCGCCTTTGCCCACCCTACGATACCGAGCTCGCGTCAACCTACGGCGTCTTGATCCCCATCGCCTTCAGCGCATCCAGCATCCGTTGTGGCGGGCCGAGCTTGACGACGAGTGGCTTGCCTGTCTCGAGCAGGCTCTTCAGGCTGGAGAGGATCGCGGGCCAGCCTGATCGGCCGCCGGAGAGGATGTCGTCGCTGAGGTCGCGGTCATGGCCTTCGCTCATGGTGAGTCTGACCGCATCGCCGACCTGCTCGATGTCGTAGGTCACGAGGGTCGGCCCCAGCTTTTCGATCAGCTCGGGCCAGTCGACGTTGAACGTCACCGCAAGCTTGCGCGGCGGATCGTAGGCAAGCACCTCGCCGCTGATATGCAGGGCGCCGTCGGGTGTCCGCACGATGAAAGCGCCGCCGAGCCGTGGCTCGACCTCGACCGCGTTGCCGAAGAAATATTGCTTGCTGAATTCGGCCGAGGTCAGCGCCTCCCAGACTTTCTGCGGTGTGGAGGCGATGTAGATGCTGTAGACCGTCAGTGGCTTGAACTGATCGAGGTTCATTTCGCATCGAATCCCTTGTTGAGGGCCGCGCGCGGGATGCCGAGCAGCTTGCCGGTCTCCAGCAGGCTCTTGAGCTGCGACAGGATCGCCGGCCAGCCGTTCGAGACGGCGCCGAGATATTTGCCGCCCTCGATGAAGCCGTCATGCAGCACGGTCAAACGTACGAGGGCGCCGAACGGCTCGATGGTGAAGACGACGCGCGAGATCGGTTCGCCGCGCAGTTCCTCGTATTTCAGATGCTTGAAGCTGTAGGACAGCCGCCGCGGCGGATCCGCTTCGAGGATTTCGCCTGCATCGGTGACCTCGCCATCGAGCGTCAACGCGAACGGCGAGCCGACCTTCCAGTCGGAGCGGACCTCGGCGCCGAACCAGTATTGCCTGGTGAACTCGCTCGACGTCAGCGCCTGCCACAGCTTCTCGGGCGTGGTCTCGATGTAGGTGACATAGACGAATTGCGGTTTACTCATCACGCTTCTCCAGCTGGCGTTTCAACTCGCCGAGCGCGGCGAGCTTGCCGCGCTCGAATTTTTTGATCCAGCGCTCGCCGATCTGATGGATCGGCACCGGGTTGAGATAGTGCAGCTTCTCCCGGCCACGCTTGATGGTCGTGACCAGGTTGGCCTCTTCCAGGATGACCAGGTGTTTTGTCACGGCCTGGCGCGTCATCGCGAGGCCCTCGCAAAGCTCGTTCAATGTCTGGCCGTTCCTGGCGTGAAGCCGGTCCAGCAGCGACCGTCGCGAGTTATCGGCGAGCGCTTTGAAGACTTCATCCATGGCGGCGATAATAGGCAACTAAATGGTTGCATGTCAAGCGTGACGTCATTCCGGGGCGCGCGAAGCGCGAACTACGGCGCGCAATTGCGCGCCTGAGAATCTCGAGATTCCGGATAACCGCTGCGCGGTTTCCGGAATGACGGGCTGCAAAATCGTGTTTTGGTCGGACGCCGGCGCTTGTGCTAGCGTTGACGCTCAGCCAACGCAGATTGGTTCCGGGGAGGACTTCGATGTTCCGTTGCGTTTTGACTGCTGCCGCCTTCGTCCTTTTTGCCGGCGGCACTTCTGTTCACGCCCAGAAGCAGACCATCGGCGCGCCGCCCGAGGCGTCGAACATGAAGCTGGTCGGCACTAATGACCTCCAGGGGCGTAGCGCCTATCAGCCGACCATCCATCATCAGGGCGACCGCTGGATCGCCTACATCGGTCATCATGGCGGCACCGATGACGTGCCTGATCCCGTCAATCCGATGACCGGCAAGGCGGAGCCGAACGGAACGTCCATCATCGACGTGACCGATCCCGCGCATCCGAAATATTTGCGGCACCTGCCTGGACAGGAGGGCAAGTACGAATCCGGCGGCGCGCAGATGGTGCGCGTGTGCGATGGCAAGACCTTGCCGAAGGCCGATCCCAATGCGGTCTACATGTTGCGCACCTTCGGCAGCGAGGCACATGAGATCTGGAACGTCGCCGATCCCGTCAACCCCGTGTTGATCACGCGCCTTGGTGGCTTGAAGGACACGCACAAGAGCTGGTGGGAATGCGACACCGGCATCGCCTATCTCGTCTCCGGCGCGCCGGACTGGCGCACGCGGCGCATGACGCAGATTTACGATCTCTCCGATCCCGCGCATCCGCAAAAGATCCGCGATTTCGGCCTGCCCGGCCAGGAGCCCGGGTCGACCGGCGCGGTGCCGACCGAGTTGCACGGACCGATCTCGACAGGGCCCAATGGCAACCGCGTCTATTTCGGCTATGGCACCAACAAGGGCGGCATCCTGCAGATCGTCGATCGCGAAAAGCTCCTGACGGGGCCGAAGGAGCCGACGGCGGACAATCTGCGTTTTCCCGAGATATCGCGGCTGCCGATGTCCGCCTTCAACGGCGCGCACACGACGTTCCCCATGCTCGACATGCCCGTCGCTGAATTCGCCGAGGACAAGGACGGCAAGACCCGCGATATCGTCATGATCGTGGATGAAGCGATCCTCAACGAATGCGGCGAGGCCAGGCAGATGGTGTGGTTCGCCGACGTGACCACCGAGACGCGGCCGATGATGATCTCGAGCTACACCGTGCCGGAGGCGAGCGGACATTTCTGCCAGCGCGGCGGCCGCTTCGGCTCGCACTCCTCGAATGAGAGCATGGCGCCGGTCTATTACAAGAAGATGGCCTTCATCGCCTTCTTCAATGCCGGTGTGCGCGCGCTCGACATCCGCGACCCCTATCATCCCAAAGAGGTCGGCTATTTCATCCCGGCGATCACGCAGGCGACCGACAAGCGCTGCATTCCCGTGGAGGGTGGCGAGCGCTGCAAGGTCGCGATCCAGACCAACAATGTCGAGACCGACGATCGCGGCTACATCTACATCGTCGATCGCGCCAACACCGGCCTGCACATCCTCGAATTGACCGGAGCGGCGCGCGCCGTCGCCGGCCTGCCAAAGCCCTGACGATGCGGCGCGCGGCGACATTAGTGGTGGCGGTGATCGCGCTCGGCGCGTCCGGCGTCGGGGCCTATCAGCTCGCCCCGTCGTCCGTGCCGCTATCCGCGCATTGGCGCGAGACGGCCTGGCCATTCCCGCGCGACGGCTGGCCCGCGGGCCGTGCATTCCGTTGCGAGGGCGGGGGCTGCGACGGCGCCGAGCTCTACGTCCGCGCCAAGCGTGGCTTCTGCAATTGCGAGCGCGGCGTTGCCGATGACGACGAGGTCGATCGCGTCGCCGATATCGATCTGATCACCCCGCGCTTTAGCGCGACCGCGCCGGGCGAGGTGGTGCGTGTCGGTGAGATGCACGGCCGTGCGCGGCGCTATGATCTCGCCCATGATGGTGCGAGCCGCGCTGCGGTCGGCGTTGCGCTCTCACGGCGCTGCGATCTCTTCGTCGCGGCGGTGCAGGGGCGCGGCGACGCTGGCGCGATGCAGCATGCGGCGCTCGTGTTCCTGGAGACGCGGGAGATGAAAACCTGGGTGACGGCGGCGCTGGACGGAAACTGAGTGCCGTGCATTAATACCTGCAAACACCCTCAGCTCCGAGTCCTCCCCATGATGTCCATGCAAGCCTATCTCGCCTTCGTCGCTGCCTGCATTGCGCTCGCGCTGCTGCCGGGGCCGATCGTCACTCTCGTCATCGCCAATGGCCTGCGCTACGGCACACGCTCGGCACTGACCAACATTCTCGGCGTGCAGATGGGTCTGCTGATCGTGATTGGCATCCTTGCGGTCGGCCTCACCACGCTGATGGCGACGATGGGCTATTGGTTCAACTGGGTGCGCTTTGCGGGCGCGGCCTATCTGGTCTGGCTCGGCATCAAGCTGATCCGCTCGCCGGTTGAAGGCGTCTCCGCCGATGCGCCGCCGCCGCCCCCGCGCGGTGGCTTTCTCTTGCAGGGCTTTGTCGTGGCGTTGTCGAACCCGAAACTGCTGGTGTTCTTCGGCGCGTTCATTCCGCAGTTCATGGACATGAGCAAGGATCATTTGTCGCAGGTCCTGGTGCTCGGAGTGACCTTCATGGTGCTGGCCGGCTTGACCGATGGAATCTACGCGCTGCTTGCCGGTCGGGTCCGCGGCTTTTTCTCGGCGCGCCGCACCCGCCTGGTGTCGCGCGTGTCGGGCGGCTTCATGATCGGCGGCGGCATCTGGCTGGCACTGATCCGGGCCAAGTGAGCACCAAAGCGAGCGTTCACACCGGTTGAACCTTTGCCGGCGGCAATGCGTCCAAGGGAGCATTGCCGCTGACGAAGGATTTTTGCCGTGCCGAATTTGCCCCCGCTGGTTTACGCGATGCTGCTTGCGCCGCTGGCGCTGGTCCTGATCGCGGCCATCGTGAAGACCTGGCAGGCCCGCGAGGCGCGGAGCTGGCCACTTGTATCAGGCAAGGTCGTCACCTCGGTTGCCGAGCTGCGCGAGACCAGGGTCCCCGACGATGAGCGCGAGGACGGTTTTCGTACGGAAAGCCGCAATTTTGCGAACGTCACCTACGAGTATTCTGTCGGCGGCCGCAAGCTGCGCTGCAACCGCATCTCGATCGGCGAGGACCTCGGCAATTTCCAGGTGGCCGAGAAGCTCGCGAAATACCCGGCCGGCAGCATCGTCACCGTCTATTACAATCCGCGCCATCCCGATCAGGCCGTGCTGGAACGCGACCTGCCGAAGGGCTTGTGGGGTTGCCTCGGCATCGGCTCGGCGATCGTGGTCGCGATCATCTTCGGCTCGGCATTCGGTCTCAACCAGAGCTATTTCTGGCTCGCGCATCACATCGGCCGGCCTGATCTGGCGGGGCTCGTCGTCGCCTTCGGCGCGTTCGGCCTGGTCATTGCGCTGATGGGGTGGGCGGCGCGGCGGCAGGCCTCGATGGCGACGCGCTGGCCGGTCGTCTCAGGCACCATCAAACTGTCTGAAATGGAGGAATATCACGAGGCGAGCGAGCCGGGCGAGGCGCGCGGCGCCGAGATGTTCGGCAAGCGCGTGACCTATACCTACAGCTACCAGAACGTCCGCTACACCAATGAATGCGCGCGGGTTGCGGCCGGCACGCCATCAGCCTCCAACAAGATGCTGGAGAAGCTGATGTCGCGCTATCAGGACGGCGCGTCCGTCGAGGTCCACGTCAACCCTGACAATCCTGCCGAGGCCACGCTCGATGCCCGCGGCGGGGGCCGTATCGCCTTTGTGCTGTGGGGCATCGCCGCGATCTTCGCCGCACTCGCGCTGTTCGTGGCGATGCGCGGCGGCTAGCCGGGCAGGAGCGCCGGTCTCAACTCCGTCTCGATCTCTCGAAAAATCCGCGCCAGCCGCTCCGCCCATTGCTGCTGGCCGGATTGATCGGCGATCAGGTCCTGGCGGATCTCGATGCCGGTGTTGACGAGACCTCGCGCCTCGCCATGCACAGGAATGGTGTAGTCGCTGAGATCGCTCACGGCATAGGGCTCGTTGTCGCCCACGACGAGATCGCCCTCGGCGCGCAGATGTTTCAGCAGCAGCTGCGGCAATACCTTGTCGCGATTGTAGAGCGCACCGATGTGCCAGGGGCGTGCGACGCCGGCATAGACGGGCGTGAAGCTGTGCAGCGACACCAGCACCGTCGGCCGCTTGTCGTGGGCACGGCGATCGATCACCGCATCGATGCGCTGATGATAGGGCTCGAAGATCTCGCGCCGCCGGGCGGCGCGCTCGCTGTCCGAGATACCTTCGTTGCGCGGAATCGCGGTCGCCTCTGATATCACGGGGATCGAGCTCGCCACGCCGGGCGAGCGGTTGCAGTCGATCACGAGCCGCGAATAGCGCTGCGCGATCAGATGCGCGTTAAGCATGTTTGCGAGCCGCTCCGCGACGCCGGCAATGCCGATGTCCCAGGCGATGTGCCTGACAAGCTCGTCTTCCGATACACCGAGATCGCCGAGCGCACGCGGCAGAATCCGGCCGTAATGGTCCGATGTGAGCAGAAAGGGTGATGCTCCCTCGACATTCACCTCATGCACTGGCGGAATATCGTGATCGCCAAGGAGTTGATCCGTCGCCTCGGCTGTGTTGAAAGCCATCGTGTTTGCCTATGGAAAAAGCAGTCGCTCCCGGAAATTGGGCAAAGAATCGAAAACAATGGGTCTGCCCAACATCACTATGACGATCGTACGATGCCGCTGCTGACGATTCACCACAAGACCGAATATTGCTACATCAGGCCCGTGGCCTTTGGCGAACACAGATTCATGCTGCGTCCCAGCGACGGCCATGATCTGCGTGTCCTCGCGAGCGAGCTGAAGATCTCGCCCGAGCCGATGTCGCTGCGCTGGATCCACGACGTATCAGGCAATTCGGTCGCGATCGCCGATTTCGACGCGCGTGCCGACAGGCTCGTGTTCGACTGGCGCGTCACCGTCGAGCACAATCCGGTCGACGACTTCGCGCTGACGCCTGACGATGCCGCCTACTTCTATCCCTTCGTCTATGACGACGCGGAATTGCCCGACCTCGTGCAGTACATCACGCCGCAATATCCTGATCCCGAGGGCAAGGTCGCGGCATGGGTCCGCGAATTTGTCGACGAAGACGCGCCGCTGCCGACGTTCGCAATCCTGAGCCGCATCACGCACGCGATCCGCAAGCAGTTCAGATACCGCAGGCGTCACGAGCCGGGCACGCAGAGCCCTGGGGATACGTTGCGGTGGGGCACCGGCACCTGCCGCGACTATGCGCTGTTCATGATCGAGGCGCTGCGCCGGCTCGGCATCGCCGCGCGCTTCGTCTCGGGCTACATCTTCGTGCCCGATGACATCGCGCGGCACCATGTCGGCGGCGGCTCGACCCATGCATGGGTGCAGGTGTACTTGCCGAGCGCGGGCTGGATCGAGTTCGATCCGACCAACGGCATCGTCGGCACCCGCGATCTCATTCGCGTCGCGGTCGCGCGCGACCCGCGCCAGGCGATCCCGCTGCACGGCATCTATATCGGCGCCCAGGACGCGTTCGACGTGATGAATGTGAGCGTCAGGGTGGTTGCGGCCGAGCAGCGCAGCGGGGAGCTGGAAGCGGAGGTTTTGTAAAGTCTCTCGCCGTCGTCCCGGCGAAAGCCGGGACCCATACGCCGCAGCAATAGTTTTGCGAAGACTCGGAGTTACCAGCTCGTCCGACAACCGCTCCCTGTGGTTATGGATCCCGGCCTTCGCCGGGACGACAGCGTATGTGCGGCTCTGTTGCGCGAACCAATTGCCAGCTATAGAGCCCCATGACCTCCGATCGTCTCTTCGTCTACGGCACCCTGATGCGCGGCTTCGACCATCCGATGGCGCGGCTGCTCGCGCAGCATGCGGATTTCCTGGGTGAGGCGAGCTGCCGCGGCCGGCTCGTGCTGGTGAAGCATTATCCGGGATTGCTGCTGTCCGAGGCCTCATCGGACGTCGTGCACGGCGAACTCTTCTCCTTGCGCGCCGGCGACGAGCTGCTGCGCGAGCTCGACATGTACGAGGCCTGCGGCGAGGGCTTTCCGGAGCCGACGGAATATCTGCGACAGCTCGTCGACGTATCAGGCGCGGATGGCGTGCCGGCGCCGGCCTGGACTTATATCTACAACTGGCCGGTGACGGGCCTGCCGCACATCGCCTCCGGCCGCTTTCTCGACCACTAAGCCGACAGCACTTCCTTCACCACGCGCACATCGACCTCGCGCTCGACATAGGTCCATTCTTCCGTGCGCCTGAGCATCCCGACCAGCTCGTCGAACAGCGAGGTGTGCGCGGGGGCGAACTCGAACCAGGTCAGGAAATCGAAGGGCTCGCCGAGGTCGCGGCTGTGATAGAGCTGGCGCGCGATGGCGGGCAGGAAACGCATGCTGCTCGCGATGTGATGCGACTTGTCTTCAAAGATCTTGCGCCGCTCTTCCTGTGTCAGGTCCCACCAGGCCTGCGATTTGCGGATAGGGATCAGCGCCGCGCTGGTTGCCTCCAGCCGGCCGAGACCCGCCTGCACGCTCTCGAGCTGCTGCTTCTCGGGGCGCTCGGTGTAGCGCAAATTGCTGGGAACGCCGACCAGGCGCCAGGCATTGCGCGAGGGCACCAGCGGCAGCGCGACGGCGTCGCCGTCGGTCACCGACAGCGCCGGCATGAAGGGCAGGGGCTCGCCCGTCACAGGCGATATCGAGGTCACGCGCCAGCCCCCGCTCTGGCCACCCCGAAAGGTCCTGAACATGGGGATATGGAAGCGTGGAACCGGGCGGGGGGCAAGCTTTTCCCGTCATTCCGGGGCATCACCCCGTCATCCTGAGGTGCGAGTGGCGCGATGCAACAGCATC
>NZ_CAKZHY010000037.1 GCF_936928535.1 uncultured Bradyrhizobium sp.
GGATCATGTTCATACCAATTTCAGAAAGCGAGGTCGTCGGAAAGCTCGGTACTGGCCGCATGTATCGCGGCCAGGATCGACAGGTCGAGTGGGGTCATCTCCAGGGTACCCCCGCTGATGAAATCCGGATCGTGGGTGCGGTCGGCGACGCCGCTCCACAGCACGCCGCTGTTGCGCAGGTCGATCATCTGGCCGCTGACGCGGGCGTAGCCCTTGGCGTCGCTGATCGCTACGAAACCGAAGTAATTGCGCACGCTGCCGGCGTCGCGCAACTGCAGCAGCAGCAGGCGGTCGATGCCGGCGCTGGCGCGCAGCGCCGCGTAATCGTGGTCGGCGAACTTGTCGTCGCTGCCTGAACTACGCTTGGGATAGTCGTCAGGATTGACCGGCTGCTCCAGGATCCGCACCTGCAGGCCGCGCGCCTCCAGCTTCTTGGCGATGTCGCCGCGCAGCTGGCGGAACTGGCTCAGGTCGAGTGTCGCCAAGCGCTGGTTGAGCTGGTCGGCGACGGCGTCATTGATGACGACGTCGATCAGGCCCTCCTTGCCCTGGCGGTAGGTGCGCGCCGGCGGCAGCGGCGCGGTGGCGTCGATGACGCCGCCGCGCGGATGCGGGATGACGATGCGGCGCGCGAGCAGATGCAGGCGGTTTTGCAGGCCGCCCGGCAGCTGCCAGTTCTCGATGTTGAAATATTTGGGATCGCCGACGATGGGATGGCCGATATGCGCCATGTGGGCGCGGAGCTGGTGGGTGCGGCCCGTCACGGGCTTCAGCGACACCCAAGTCAGCTTGTTGCCGGCGGTCTCGACCACCGCATAATACGTCACCGCGTGGCTGGCGCCCTCGTCGCCATGCTGGGCGATGCGCATGATGGTGTCGTCCTCGCTCTCCTCTTTCGCAAGGAAGGTCGAGATGCGGCCCTGCTTCGGCTTCGGCAGGCCCGGCACCAGCGCCCAATAGACTTTTCTTGCCGAGCGCGAGCGGAACGCGCCGGTGAGATGCGACGCGGCAAAGCGCGTCTTGGCAATCAACAGACAGCCTGACGTCTCGCGATCGATACGGTGCACGAGGCGCGGCTTCTGACCCTTGGAATCGCGCATCACCTCCAGCATCTGGTCGATGTGGCGCGTCATGCCCGAGCCGCCCTGCACGGCGAGACCAGCCGGCTTGTTCAGCACGAGGACGTCGTCGTCCTCGTAGATCGTCATCTCCTTCAGCGCCTTGAGCGTCTTCTGCGCGCCTTCCGAGAGCTCGTCGACGGCCTTCGGTGCGTCGAGCTTCAGCGGCGGAATACGGACGCTCTGGCCCTCTTCCAGGCGGTCCTTGCTGTCGACGCGCTTGCCGTCGACGCGCAGCTCGCCTTTGCGGACGACGCGCTGGATGTGGGAGAACGACAGGCCGGGAAAGCGCGCTTCGAGGAAGCGGTCGACGCGCATGTTGTTCTCGTCGGCCGTGACAGTGACGGTCTGCACCTTGGTCGGCAGCAGCGCCTCGACTGGTTTTGCCGGCGCGGCCCTCTCCGCTTCCGCCTTGGGCGGACGCCGCTCGGCGCGCTCGCCCGCAAAGCGCGGTGGCTTGCTACCGGGCTTGCCGCCCGGACGCGGCCCGGCCTTCTTCGCGCTCCGTGCCTTGAACGGGCGCGATTCCTTGCGCTCATCGCGATCGCGAGGCTTTGGATTCATTCTCTTGATGCGGCGGCTCATGCGGTTTTTCCAAGCTTTCGTGTCGACTGCGTGTTGGCGCGCCGGGGCAGCGACGCAACTTGCGCGCCCACCTCCTTCTCCGCCAGCCGCAGCTCGTATTGCTGTTGCAGATTCATCCAGAATTGCGGGCTGGTGCCAAACCAATGACCTAGGCGCAGAGCCGTATCGGCAGTAATGCCGCGCTGTCCGTTGATGATACCAGTGATGCGATTGACAGGCACATCGATCTGACGCGACAGCTCCGCGGCAGTTATGCCGAGTTCGCGCAGCTCTTCGGCAAGCTGTTCGCCGGGATGAATGGGCGTGCGGGGCATGAGCTTCCTTTAGTGATAGTCGACGATCTCTACATCAGTTGGGCCAAGTGACCCGTCTGGCCAACTGAAGCAGATCCGCCATTGATCATTAATCCGGATCGAGAATTGTCCTGTACGATCGCCCTTCAAGGCTTCCAGCCGATTACCAGGCAACGCTGCCAAATCAGCCAAGCTTGTTGCCGCATCTAATCGATCGAGACGCGTCTCTGCCTGGCGGGCAAATCCCGAGAATTCCTTAACGTGCTGGCCAGCGGCAAATCGCTCGGTGCGCTTGTCGCGGTAGCTGACGATCATACCGCGACCCTAACAAGATTTACGAGTTACGTAAATAGTAAATCTGAGCGAAGCGTCTATTTCGCGCCCCGCTCTTTCCGCAGCTTCGCCCAGTAGTCCAGGCGCTTCCTGATCTCGCGCTCGAAGCCGCGCTCCGGCGGGTCGTAGAAGGTCTGGCGGCCCAGGGCTTCCGGAAAGTAGTCCTGCCCCGAAAAAGCGTCGGGGACGTCGTGGTCGTATTCGTAGCCTGAACCGTAGCCTTCCGACTTCATCAACTTGGTCGGCGAGTTCAGGATGTGCTTCGGCGGCAGCAACGAGCCGGCTTGCTTGGCCACCTGCATCGCCGTGCCGAACGCCGTGTAGACCGCGTTCGATTTCGGCGCGGTGGCGAGATAGACCACCGCTTGCGCGATGGCGAGCTCGCCTTCGGGATGGCCGAGGAAGTCGAAGGCGTCCTTGGCCGCATTGGCGATGACGAGCGCCTGCGGATCGGCAAGGCCGATATCCTCGACCGCCATGCGCACGACGCGGCGCGCCAGGAACAGCGGATCCTCGCCGGCATCCAACATGCGCGCGAGATAATACAACGCAGCATCCGGATCGGAGCCGCGCACTGATTTATGCAGCGCCGAGATCAGGTTGTAATGGCCATCGGCCGACTTGTCGTAGATCGGCGCGCGACGCTGCAGGATGTCCTGCAATTGCGCGGCATTGAAAATCTCGTCCGCGCGCGCCGAGCGCCACACCTCTTCGGCGAGCGTCAGCGAGGCCCTGCCATCGCCGTCGGCCATGCGCACCAGCACCGCCCTCGCCTCCGCATCGAGCGGCAGCCTGCGACCCTCGACCTCCTCGGCATGCGCGAACAGCTTTTCGATCGCGGCGGCATCGAGCGAGCGAAACACCAGGACGCGTGCCCGGGACAAAAGCGCCGCGTTGAGCTCGAAGGACGGGTTTTCCGTGGTGGCACCGACCATGACGACGGTGCCGTCCTCCATGACGGGCAGAAACGAATCCTGCTGGGCGCGGTTGAACCTGTGCACCTCGTCGACGAACAGCAGCGTGCCCTTGCCCATCTCGCGGCGGGCGCGCGCGGCATCGAAGGCTTTCTTCAAGTCTGCGACACCGGAGAAGACCGCGGAGATCTGCTCGAAATGCAGGTCGGTCGCATCCGCGAGCAGCCGCGCCACCGTGGTCTTGCCGGTGCCCGGCGGTCCCCAGAACACCAGCGACCCCAGCGTGCGCGTCTCCAGCATGCGCGTCAGCGCGCCGTCGGGCCCGAGGATGTGATCCTGCCCGACGACCTCCGACAGCGCCCGCGGCCGCAGCCTGTCAGGCAGCGGATGCGGGGCGTCGTGATCGAGCCCCGCCGCGGCAAAGAGAGTTGGCGTCTCCTGTGGTCGCTTCGGACTCATCCGCCCAGCGTGACGTTGATCTGCTGACCGCCGCGTACCAGCGTAATGCGCCAGAGCCGCTGGCTGACGCCTGCCACTTTCTCGAGGTCGCCGGTCTTGCCGATCTTCTGGTTGTTGACGGCCAGGATGATGTCACCCTTCTGGAAGCCGACCTGGGCAGCCGGCGAGTCGTCACCCAGCTCGGTGATCACGACGCCTTCGGTGTCGGCATCGAGATGCAGTTCGTCGGCCACCGCAGGCGTGATGGTCGACACCTTCGCGCCCTGGAACGGCGAGCGCGCGGTGACGACGAGCTCGTTGCGGCCGATATCAGGCGCGGTCTCGAGCGCGATCGTCAGCTTGAGCGGCTTGCCGCCGCGCTGCACGTCGATCTGGGCTGTTCCGCCGATCGGACGGGTGGCGAAGCGATAGTCGAACGCGTTGGGATCGTCCACGACCTGGCCGTCGATCCCGGTGATGAGGTCGGAGGATTTCAGCCCGGCCTTCGCCGCGGGTCCGTTGGGAACGACGCTCGCGACCAGCGCGCCGGTCGGCGAGCGCAGGCCGAGGCTCTCCGCGATCTCCGGCGTCACCGCCTGCAACTTCGCGCCAAGCCATGGCCGCTTGACCGCCTTGCCGCCGCTCTTGGCGGAGGCGACGACGACGCGAACCATGTTGGCGGGGATCGCAAAGCCGATGCCCTGCGAGCCGCCGGAGCGCGAGTAGATCGCGGTGTTGATGCCGGCGAGCCGGCCGTTCATGTCGACCAGCGCGCCACCGGAATTGCCGGGATTGATCGCCGCATCAGTCTGGATGAAGAACTGATAGTCGGTGATGCCGACCTGCGTGCGCGCCAGCGCCGAGATGATGCCGTGGGTCACGGTCTGGCCGACGCCGAAGGGGTTGCCGATCGCCATCACGACGTCGCCGACCATCAGCTCGTCCGAATTGGTGAATTCGAGCGCCGGAAACTTTTCCTTGGCATCCTTCAGGCGCAACACCGCCAGATCGCTGCGGGAGTCCTTCAAGACGATCTCGGCTTCGAACTCGCGCTTGTCCGATAGCGACACCTTCACCTGGTCGGCGCCTTCGATGACATGGACGTTGGTGACGACGAGCCCGGAGGAATCGACGATCACGCCCGACCCCAGCGACCGCTGCACCTGTTCTTGCTGCTGGCCAGGCACGCCGAAGAAACGGCGGAAGATCGGATCGTCCAGCAGCGGGTTGCGGTTCTGCACCACCTTGGCGGCGTAGACGTTGACGACCGCCGGCTGCACCCGCTGCACGATCGGCGCATAGGACAGCCGCAGCTCGGCCTGTGACGAGGGCACGCGACGGTCCTGCGCCGCAGCCGGATTGAAGTGGGCCGAAAAGCCTATGCACAATGCCGTGACGACGGCGGTCCAGGTCGATCGAAACATTCCTACCTCTTGGAAAAGACGCCGGAATATAGGCGCGTTCGCTCCCCAATAGAAGGGCGCCGGGCGGCAATATTCAGCCCCTTTCCGGTGTGTCCCGCCTGCAAGCCTGACGTGCGAAATCACAATCTGCATGGGGCGGTGGATTGGCATGATGCACATCATCCTGCATTCTCGTGCAAGGCGGATTCGGTTGCGGCGAATTTGCATCAGTGGGAACCGCAGAGCCGGGCGCGCACCGTCGCGGGGCAGTCATCGATCACTCTTAGGCTCTCCCGTTGCGACTTGGGGAAGTTCGTCAAAGGATGGAGTCACGACATGAGCAGGACAAGAATAGCAGCCACGGCGATTGGTCTCGCCGGCGTGCTGGCAGCCTCACAGGCCCAGGCCCAATCAGCAAGCAATAGCGAGCAGGAGATCGCACTCCTGAAGCAGCAGTTGAAGATGCTGGAGCAGAAGCTCGACAAGCTTCAGAACCAGACCGCCGCGAACACGGCCGCCACGGCGAAAGTCCGGCAGGATGCGAAAGCCGAGGCCAAGGCCGAAGCGCGCTCGGAAGCGAAGGCAGCTCTCGCCAACGCCAACGCGGCAATTCCGGTCAAGGGTCCGGTGGCCCCGTCAGGCGTCGTGGTGACGATGCCGAACAACCGGCCGACCATCTGCACCGCGGACGAGCAGAACTGCGTTGCCATCACGAGCCGGGTGCATTGGGATGTCGGCGGGTACAATTACCGTCCCGACACGGCGGCGACGACACCGCAGAAGCTCGACAGTGGCGAGAACCTCCGCCGCGCGCGCATCGGCATCGTCGGCAAGTTCTTCGGCGACTGGAATTACGCCCTGATCTATGATTTCGGCGGCTCGGCGGACGGCTTCGGCGGCACCGGCGCCGCCGGCGCCACCCCTGTCGGCTTCCTCCCGGGCGGCGGCACTTCGGGCGTCGAAAATGCCTATCTTAGCTACACCGGCCTCAAGCCGTTCGGCGGCAAGATGGCGGTCGAAGCCGGCGTGATGGACATCGCCTGGACGATGGACGAATCCACCAGCTCCAACGACATCATGTTCATGGAGCGCGCTTCGTCCGGCCTGATCGCGCAAAACATCGCAGCAGGCGACTTCCGTTCGGCGGTCGGCACCCGCTGGTGGAATGACCAGCTCTGGGTGGGCGCCTATGTCACCGGACCGACCACGGGCGCGATCCACTCCGCCTCGAGCGTCTCCCCGCCCGGCAGCAGCGAGCAATATGGCGCGGTCGCTCGTATCGCCGGCAACCCGATCAGTGGCAATGGCTATTCGGTGCACATCGGTGCTGACGCGGAATGGCTGATCCAGCCGCCGCGCAACCTCGTGACGCAAGCGCAGACGCTCACGCTCAGCGACCGGCCCGAGCTACGCATCGACCCGACGACGCTGATCTCGACGGCTGCGATCGCCAACGTCTCCGGGGCGCAGGTCTACGGCGTCGAAGCGGCCGCGATCTACGGCTCGTTCATCGCGCAAGGCGAATATTACTGGTTCAATGTCGACCGCACGGCGAATACGGGCCTGCCGCCGTTCGGCGCCTCGAGCCTGAAATTCGACGGCGGCTACGCGCAAGTCGGTTATGTCCTGACCGGCGAGACCCGCTCCTACAATGCGGCGAACGCTGCCTACGGTGGCATCAAGCCGGCCAATCCCGTCTCACTCACCGGTGGCGGCTGGGGTGCCTGGGAAATCGCCGGACGCGTGAGCCAGATGAACCTGAACGATCAGCTTGCGACCGCGGCCGGCATCGCGGGTGGACGCCAGACCATCTATACCGCGGCGCTGAACTGGTACGTCAACAACAACGTCCGCTTCATGCTCGACTATCTGCATGGCGACATCTCCAAGCAGGCGAGCGCCACCTCCTCGGTGAACACGGGCTCGACGTTCAACGCGGTCGCGATGCGCACGCAGGTCGCGTTCTAACGCGGTCCCTTCCGGGAGCGGCACGCCGCTCCCGGATATCTACGCCGCGCGCTTCGGTTTCCTGACGACCACCGGTGGCGGTGCGCAGGACAGCCGCTGCTGGTGGCTCTCGCCCCACGCTTTCAGAATGTCGATGACCGGCCGCAGGCTCTCACCGAGCTCGGAGAGGCAATATTCCACGCGCGGTGGCACCTCGGCATAGACCTTGCGAATGACGAGCTTGTCCTCCTCCAGCGCGCGAAGCTGCTTGGTGAGCATGCGCTGGGTGATGCCTGGCATCATGCGGCGCAATTCGCCGAAGCGCTGGGTGCCGCTCTGCAGATGATAGAGGATCACCCCCTTCCATTTGCCGTCGATCAGGTCCAGCGTCGCCTCGACCGAACAGCCCGGACGACGGGCAAAATTGCGCCGTTTCATCTGTATTTTCCCAATAGTATCCAAACAGGGACTATATCCCCAAATGTACAGTACTTGCCAAATGGGAGCCAGCGCGACAGTTAAGACGCCAAGCGAATACGCCATCTGATGGAGACAAGCCATGAAGGCCGTCGGCTACAAAAAGTCGCTTCCGATCGAGGATCAGGACGCGCTGATCGATTTCGAGACCGCCAAGCCAGAGCCGAAGGGACGCGACATCCGCGTCGCCGTGAAGGCGATCTCGGCCAATCCAGTCGATTACAAGGTGCGCAAGCGCGCCGCGCCGCCCGAGGGCGAGACGAAGATTCTGGGCTATGACGCCGCCGGCATCGTCGACGCCGTCGGCCCCGAAGTCACGCTGTTCAAGCCGGGTGACGAGGTGTTCTACGCCGGCTCGATCCTGCGCCAGGGCACCAACTCCGAATTCCATCTGGTTGATGAGCGCATCGTCGGCAACAAGCCGAAGTCACTCTCGTTCGCGCAGGCCGCAGCGCTGCCCCTAACCTCCATCACCGCCTGGGAATTGCTATTCGATCGTCTCGGCGCGGTCCCCGGCAAGAGCGTCGATCCGCGCACGCTGCTGATCACCGGCGGCGCCGGCGGTGTCGGCTCGATCCTGATCCAACTCGCGCGACGCCTCACCGGCCTCACCGTGGTTGCGACCGCGACGCGGCCGGAATCGCAGACATGGTGCCTTGATCTCGGCGCGCACACGGTGATCGACCACGGCAAGCCGATGAAGGAGCAGATCGAGAAGCTCAAGCTGCCGCCGGTCGCGCTGGTCGCAAGCCTCACCTTCACCGATCAGCACTACAAGGGTATCGCCGAGTTCATGGCGCCGCAGGGCCGCTTCGGCCTGATCGACGATCCCCCGGAATTCGCCATGAGCACATTCAAGGGCAAGGCGATCTCGGTGCACTGGGAATCGATGTTCACGCGCTCCTCGTTCCAGACGCCTGACATGATCGCGCAGCATCACCTGCTGAACGACGTCGCCGATCTCATCGACAAGGGCGTGCTGCGCACCACGCTCGACCAGACCTTCGGCACGATCAACGCGGCCAACCTCAAGCGCGCGCACGCGTTGCTCGAGAGCGGCAAGTCGCGCGGCAAGATTGTGCTGGAGGGGTGGTAGCCGAGACGGTCTCGTAGGGTGAGCAAAGGCGCCTTGCGCCGTGCCCACCATCTCGCAATGACGTCGACAGAGGGTGGGCACGCTGCGCTTTGCCCACCCTGCGATTTTTGCGGCTATCGCAAGATCCCCGACAACGCCGCCAACAGCCGGTCGGTCTGCTCATCCGTGCCCACGGTGATGCGCAGATAGTCGGAGATGCGAGCCGCACAAAAGTGGCGGACGATCACGGCCTGCTCCCGCAGCGCCGCCGCTAGCTTCGCCCCCTCATGGGCGGGATGGCGCGCGAAGACGAAATTGGCCAGCGAGGGCAGCACTTCGAAGCCCGCTTCCTTCAATCCGCGGATCAGCCGCACCCGGCCCTCGATCACGCGACGGCGGCTCTGCTGGAAATAGTCCTCGTCCTCGAGGGAGGCGATCGCACCGGCCTGGGCGGGCCGGCCGAGCGGATATGAATTGAAGCTGTCCTTGACGCGCGTCAGCGCGTCGATCAGAGCGGCATCGCCGATCGCATATCCGACCCGAAGCCCGGCCAGTGCGCGTGACTTGGACATGGTCTGCACGACCAGGAGATTGCGATGGGACGCGGCCAGCGGAATCGCGGTCTCCGCGCCGAAATCGACATAGGCCTCATCGACGACCACGGGCACATCAGGATGCGCGTCCAGCAAAGTCGCGATCTCGGCGCGTGACAGCGCGATCCCCGTCGGCGCGTTCGGATTGGGGATAATGATCGCGCCAGCCTGTCGACGATAGTCCGCAACGCGAATCTGCATGGCCTGATCGAGCGGCACTGTCTCGTAGGCAATGCCGAACAGACGGCAGTACACCGGATAGAAACTGTAGGTGATATCGGGAAACAGCAGCGGCGCGTCATGCTTGAGCAGCGCGACGAAGGCATGCGCCAGCACCTCATCCGAACCGTTGCCGACGAACACCTGCTCGGGTCTCACGCCGTGATAGGTGGCAAGAACCTCCCTCAGCGTCGTCGCCTGCGGGTCCGGATAGAGACGCAGCGTATCGGCCGCCGCGTCACGGATCGCCTGCAGCGCCCGCGGCGACGGACCGAGCGGGTTCTCATTGGTGTTGAGCTTGACCAGATCCGCCATGCGCGGCTGCTCGCCCGGCACATAGGGCTTCAACTCATGCGTCAGGCTGCTCCAGAAACGGCTCATCTTTCCTCCCCCTCACGCGGACGCGTCGCCCGCTCGACAAAGCCTTTCGCGAGCGCGTGATAGATCCCCTCCTCGCAGATCATCCGCGAGACGAAATGTGCGATCAGCGCGGCCGCCATCAGGGGCACGACCATGCCGTGATTGTCGGTCATCTCGGTCACGATCACGAAGGCGGTGATCGGCGCCTGCACGACGCCGGCGAAATACGAGACCATGCCGAGCAGCATGATCGCACCGAGCGGCGCGTCGTGGAAGAATGCAGCGACGTTGCTGCCGATGCCGGCGCCGATGGCGAGCGAGGGCGAAAAAATGCCGCCCGGTATGCCGCTGATCGCGGCGAAGCTCGTCGCCAGAAGCTTGAGCACGCCAAAATCCTGCGGCAGCGGGGTTCCGTGATCCAGCGCCGCTTTCACCTGAACGTACCCCGTGCCGTAGATGGTGTCGCCGGACACCAGGCCGCAAATCGCGACGGCGAAGCCGCAGGCAAAAGCGAACAACAGCGGATGGCCCTTGATCGCACGCCCGAGCGGGTTCTTGAAACCGCGAGCCATGGCGATGACGAGACGGCTGAACAGGCCGCCGGCAAGGCCGCCGACGACGCCGCAGGCCGGAACGGCCAGCCAGTCGGCGCCACGCGCCAGCGACATCGCGCTGCTGCCGAAATAGGCGTAATTGCCGGCCAGCGCGAGCGACGTCAGGCCGGCCGCGATGACGGCGGCAATGATAAGACTGGATGTGCGGGTTTCGAACGCACGGCTCATCTCCTCGATGCCGAAGACGATTCCCGCGAGCGGCGTGTTGAAGGCCGCGGCGACGCCGGCGGCCGCACCGGCCAGGATCAATCCGGGCTGGCGGCGCGGCGAGACGCGACCGAGCGCGAACATGATGGAGGCGCCGACCTGAACGGTCGGCCCTTCCCGCCCGACGGAGCCGCCGCACAACAGCCCAAACAGCGTGAGGATCATCTTGCCGATCGCGACCCGGATCGAGACCAGGCTCTCGCGCGCTGCCTGATCCGTCAGATGCCGCGCGGCGATCGCCTGCGGGATGCCGCTGCCCTGGGCATTCGGAAACAGGCGGAGGGTCATATAGGCTGAGAGCATGAAGCCGAGTGGCGTCACCGCCAGCACGGCATAGCGCGACTTGGCCAGCAGAAGCGCAAAGGCGTACTGCGCGAGATCAGCGAGTTGCGCCAGCGCCACGGCTGCCGCGCCGACCCCGATCCCACCCAGCAGAAAAATCGCCCGCCGCTGCCAGCGCGCGGAGATCAGCCTGAACAGGCGTTTGTGGCGAGTCGAGAGGGGCCAGAGCATGGAGGCCCCGTTTTAGCCCGTCTCGCCACGAATGAAAGGGGGCGCAAGCCAATGAAAGGGCGCACAAGAGCAGAGCAGCTAGGCTGGAACTCCGCCCCCAAGCCCGATCGCAGCCTTAAGCGATGGTGTTGACGATGCCGCCTTCCGCCCGCAACGCCGCGCCGTTGGTTGCCGATGCCTCCTTCGAGGCGACATAGACCACCATGTTGGCGATCTCGTCGACACTGGCAAAACGCTGGATCAGCGAGCTCGGCCGGTGCTGCCTGACGAAATTGGCGGCGGCCTCATCGACCGATTGTCCGTTCTGCTTTGCGAGATCCTTCACGAAGGTCTCGACACCCTCGGACATGGTCGGGCCCGGGAGCACCGAGTTCACGGTCACATTGGTCCCCTGGGTGAGCTGCGCGAGGCCACGCGCGACCGCGAGCTGGGCTGTCTTGCTCATACCGTAGTGAATCATCTCGGCGGGAATGTTGAGCCCGGACTCCGAGGAGATGAAGACGATGCGGCCCCAGTTGCGCTTCAACATGCCCTGCATGTAGGCGCGCGAGAGTCGCACGCCGCTCATCACATTGACCTCGAAGAAGCGGCTCCAGTCCTCGTCCGGAATCTCGAAAAAGCCCTTCGGCTCGAAGATGCCGGCATTGTTGATGAGGATGTCGACCTCGGGCAGTGCAGCGACAACCGCCTTGCAGCCCGCTGCGGTCGAGACGTCAGCGGCGATGCCCCGCACCTTGGCACCCGTCCCTTCCAGCTTGCGCACGGCGGCATCGACCTTTTCCTGGCCGCGCCCGTTGATCACAACACTGGCGCCGGAAGCAGCAAGGCCCTTGGCGATGGCGTGGCCGATGCCCGCGGTCGAGCCGGTCACGAGGGCAGTCTTTCCGGAAAGGTCGATCCTCATCAGTCAATCTCCATTGCTGTTGACGGACATATCGTGCGTTGCCGAGCAGCTTCAATCGTCCCTCACCGATGCGTGAGGGTTCAGCTTTTCGGCGGAAGCGTCCGGACGAACGCGACGATGGCATCGAGATCCTGGGCCGTCATGGTGGCGTAGCCAGCATAGGCCATCGGCGGCTTGAGCTTGCGACCGTCGCGCGCGACGCCTTGCGTAATCGCACGTTTGATTTCGTCATCGCTCCACTGCCCGAGGCCCGCCGCGGGATCCGAGGTGATGTTCGGCGAGACGGATTCACCCCACGGGCCTTTGAACGTTCGACCGCCCTTGCCGCTGGCAGCAGCGAAATCGTGCACCACGGACGGCCCTTCCGGCGTGTGGCACTCCAGGCAATGCGCGATGGTCAGGAGATAGCGGCCGCGATCGAGCTTGTCGGACAGCTCCGCCTCGGTCGCCTGCTTGCCGGCATAGATCGGCATCTCCGGCTTCAGCGCGATCCTGTATTCCGGCGCGGGCGTCTCGCGGTGCACTGACGGCACCGAGCGCAAGTAAGCCGTGAGCGCATCGAGATCGCGCCCCGTGAGCACCGTGTAGAAGATGGTCGGCATGATCGGCGCAACGGTCGATCCATTCGGCCTGATACCGCTGACGAGGAAATGTTTCAGCTCGGCATCGCTCCAGTTGCCGATACCGGTGTCCTTGTCCGGCGTGATGTTGGACGCGGTGACCTTGAAGGCGGGCTCGTCGAAAGTCTGCCCGCCAGAGAGCATCCGCGTCATGTCGAGGCCCTGCGGCCCGCGCGGCGTGTGGCAGTTGTTGCAGACCATCACGCTGCCAACGAGATAGGCACCGCGCTCGACCAGCGTCTCGGCTGATACAGGCGACATCAGCAGCGCCAGCGCGACCCAACAGGCCACCCTCATCGAAACCTCCAATCAAAATGCATTCGTCAAAAAACATCGTGCGCAGCATGAGAAATGGCTGCGGGATACAAAAAAGCGGCACCCAGGGGCGCCGCTTTTGAAACGCTGATGTCGAGTTGGCTTACGCCGCCTCGGCTTCCTTCGCCTGCACCGGACCCGAGTCCTGGCCCTTGGCATCGACGTCGCGATCGACGAACTCGATCACGGCCATCGCCGCATTGTCGCCGTAGCGGAAGCCCGCCTTGATGATGCGGGTGTAGCCGCCCTGTCGATCCTTATAACGGGGCGCCAGCACGTCGAACAGCTTCTTGACCTGATCCTTGTCGCGCATCTCGGAGATGGCCTGGCGGCGCAGGGACAGGCCGCCCTTCTTGCCGAGGGTGACGAGCTTCTCGACGATCGGACGAAGCTCCTTGGCCTTGGGCAGCGTGGTGACGATCTGCTCGTGCTTGATCAGCGCGGCCGCCATGTTGGCGAACATCGCGCGGCGGTGCTCGGCCGTGCGGTTGAGCTTCCGATGAACCTTGCCGTGACGCATGTGTATAGTCCTTATTTAAAACTGCCGCGACGGTTCGTCGGACATGTTGCTCAGGTGGGCTGCCTGCGTTCGCCCTGGACGGTCATTCCGGACGGCGCGAAGCGACGATCCGGAATCTCGAGGTTCCCGGTTCGATGCTCGCGCATCGCCCCGGAACGACGAATTCTCAGTAGTGATCTTCGAAGCGCTTGGCGAGTTCGTCGATGTTCTCCGGCGGCCAGCCCGGCACTTCCATGCCGAGGTGCAAACCCATCTGAGCCAGCACTTCCTTGATCTCGTTCAGCGACTTGCGGCCGAAGTTCGGGGTGCGGAGCATTTCCGCTTCGCTCTTCTGCACGAGGTCGCCGATGTAGACGATGTTGTCGTTCTTCAGGCAGTTGGCCGAACGAACCGACAGCTCGAGCTCGTCCACCTTCTTGAGGAAGGCCGGGTTGAAGGCGAGGTCCGGGATGATCTCCTGGGCGACTTCCTTGCGCGGCTCTTCGAAGTTGACGAACACGTTGAGCTGATCCTGCAGGATGCGGGCGGCGTAAGCCACCGAGTCATCCGGCGAGATCGCGCCGTTGGTCTCGATCGTCATGGTCAGCTTGTCATAGTCGAGGATCTGGCCCTCGCGGGTGTTCTCGACCTTGTAGGAGACCTTGCGGACCGGCGAATACAGGCTGTCGACCGGGATCAGGCCGATCGGCGCGTCTTCGGGACGGTTGCGCTCGGCGGGCACGTAGCCCTTGCCGGTCGAGACCGTGAACTCCATGCGGATCTCGGCGCCCTCGTCGAGGGTGCAGATCTGCAGGTCCGGGTTGAGCACGACGACGTCGCCCACGGTCTGGATGTCGCCGGCGGTGACGACGCCCGGGCCGGACTTCTTCACGACCATGCGCTTGGGGCCTTCGCCCTGCATCTTGATCGAGATGTCCTTGATGTTGAGCACGATGTCGGTGACGTCCTCACGGACGCCAGCGATCGAGGAGAACTCGTGCAGCACGCCGTCGATATGCACCGACTGCACCGCTGCGCCCTGGAGCGAAGAGAGCAGGATGCGGCGCAGCGCGTTGCCGAGCGTCTGGCCGAAACCGCGCTCGAGCGGCTCCGCGACGATGGTCGCGAAACGCGAGGAGTCGCTGCCAGGCGTAACCTGGAGCTTGTTCGGCCGAATCAGTTCTTGCCAATTTTTCTGGATCGTCACTGTTTCACCCATACAGGCCAGTCGATTTGAAAATTCAAATACTGGCGTTGGAGAAAGGCCGCAGACCAAGCCCGCGGCTTCTTAAAAAGAGCATCGCGGGCACTACAGCGCCCGCAACTTCGTATCAGACGCGCCGACGCTTGCGCGGACGGCAACCGTTGTGCGGGATCGTGGTCACGTCGCGGATCGAGGTGACGGTGAAGCCCGCAGCCTGCAGCGCGCGGAGCGCCGACTCACGGCCCGAACCGGGACCGGCGACTTCGACTTCCAGCGTGCGCATGCCGTGTTCCTGAGCCTTCTTGGACACGTCTTCAGCGGCGACCTGCGCGGCATACGGGGTCGACTTGCGCGAGCCCTTGAAGCCCATCGTACCCGCGGATGACCAGGCAATCGTGTTGCCCTGCGCGTCGGTGATGGTGATGGTCGTGTTGTTGAAGGACGAGTTCACGTGCGCGACGCCGGAGGCGATGTTCTTGCGCTCACGACGACGAACGCGGGTGGCTTCCTTGCCCATAGAGTACCTTTCCTGAAGATCTCAAACGCCGCCGTAATGCCAGCGGCTACACCTGATGGAACGAAAGGCGCGCGGCGAACAGGTCTCCCCGATTCGCCGCACGCCGCGATTGGAATAGAAAACTTACTTCTTCTTGCCGGCGATGGCCTTGGCCGGACCCTTGCGCGTACGCGCATTGGTGTGGGTGCGCTGACCGCGCACCGGCAGACCGCGACGATGACGCAGGCCGCGATAGCAGCCGAGGTCCATCAGACGCTTGATGTTGATACCGACTTCACGACGCAGGTCGCCCTCGACGAGATAGTCGCGGTCGATCACTTCGCGGATCTGGAGCACTTCAGCGTCGCTGAGCTGATTGACGCGACGATCCTCGGGGATCTTCACCTTTTCGAGGATCTCGCCAGCGATCTTCTGGCCGATGCCATGGATGTACTGGAGCGCGATCAGCACGCGCTTGTTGGTCGGAATGTTCACGCCGGCAATACGGGCCACGGCCTTCTCTCCTGTTGCCGATCCCTCGTCAGGAATCGGGCTTTAAGTGCTTATGTTTCTCGGGCAGGTGTTCACAAACGCGAACACGACGCCCACCCCTGGTCTTCCTGGGGCCCGGCATCGTTTGAAACTATCCGACTTGGATGCGGGGCTTATTAAGGGATTCAGGGGGCTTTCGTCAACCGCCGCTAGCGCTTAGCTCGCTTTTTCGTGACCTTTTTTGCGGCCTTTTTGGCACCTTTTTTGACGGCCCCTTTGGCAGTCTTTTTGACCACTTTCTTGGTCGTTTTCTTGGTTGCCTTCTTGGCTGCTTTCTTGGCGCCTTTCACGGCCTTTTTGGCGGATTTGGCTGTCTTTTTGGCTGATTTCGCCGGCGTTTTGGCCGCTTTGGCCTTTTTGGCCCCCGTCTTGGCGGGTGCCGCCTTGGCCGCGCTGCGGACGTGGGTCTTGGGCTCGACCGCGCCCAGCGCCAGGAGTTGGCGGTGGACGGCGCGGGTCACCTCGTCGATGGCCATCATGCCGTCGATGGTCGAGAGCTTGCGGCGCTCGGAATAGTAGTGAATCAGCGGTTCGGTCTGGCTGCGGTAGCTGGCCAGCCGCTTGGTCAGGACCTCGGGGGTGTCGTCGAGGCGGACCTCCTCCCCGCGCTCCCGCATCTGGGCGACGCGTGTCTCGACGCGACTCAGCAGCGCGCTCTCGTTGACGCGGAGCTCGATCACGGCGTCGAGCTTGAGGTGCTTGTGCCGGAGCAGATTGTCGAGCGCCTCGGCCTGCGGCACGGTGCGCGGGAAACCGTCCAGGATGAAGCCCTGCTTGGCGTCCGGCTGATCGATGCGATCGGAGATGATCCCCACCACCACGTCGTCAGGCACGAGTCCGCCGCCGGCCATGATCTCCTTGGCCTTCAGACCGACCGGCGTTCCCGCCGCGACGGCTGCACGCAACATCTCGCCGGTCGAGAGCTGGACGATGCCATAGCGCTGCACCAGAAGTTGCGCCTGGGTCCCCTTGCCCGACCCCGGCGGTCCCAGAAGTATAATTCTCATCGGCGTACGCCCCCCGATTGGTGAGCGACAGGTCGCGCACCCGTGTTTGAAAGTTTGACAACAGTGCAAACCACAATCGGCGCCGCACCGCTACCCATATCATAGGGGAGCAAATGCCCGGACGCCAAGAAGGCCTTTGAAATCAGGGATTGCGCTGCAGTGAGAGCAGCTCTTCCGATGAGTGGGAATGACCGACGGATCGCCTCGGTGGGCGCCGCGCATCAGTTGCGCGGCGAATCGGCGGCGCAGATGCGCCGCCTTCATGGACGTGCCGCTTAGCGGCGACGGCCCCGCAGCTTCGACTTGCGGATCAGTCCTTCGTACTGATGGGCCAGCAGATAGCCCTGCACCTGCGCAACCGTATCCATGGTGACACTGACCACGATCAGCAGCGACGTGCCGCCGAAGTAGAACGGCACCGATGCGTAGGAGATCAGGATCTCCGGGATCAAGCAGACGATCGCGAGATAGATCGCGCCCAGCACGGTGATGCGCGACAGCACGTAGTCGATATATTCCGCGGTGCGCTCGCCCGGACGGATGCCCGGAATGAAGCCGCCATGCTTCTTCAGATTGTCTGCGGTCTCGGTCGGGTTGAACACGATCGCGGTGTAGAAGAAGGCGAAGAACACGATCAGCGCGAGATAGAGCACCAGGAACAGCGGGCGGCCGTGGCCGAGCTGGGTGGTGATCCACTGGAACCATTCCGGTCCCTTGCCCGCGTTGAAGTTCGCAACCGTGGTCGGCAGCAGCAGCAGCGAGGACGCGAAGATCGGCGGGATCACGCCCGAGGTGTTGAGCTTGAGCGGCAGATGCGAGGACTGGCCCTCGAACATCTTGTTGCCGACCTGACGCTTCGGATACTGGATCAGGAGCCGGCGCTGGGCACGCTCCATGAACACGATGAAGGCGATCACGGCGACCGCCATCACGATAACGACCAGGATCAGGCCGGTCGACATCGCGCCCTGACGGCCGAGCTCGAGCATGTTGGCGAGCGCTGCGGGCAGCTCCGCGACGATGCCGGAGAGAATGATCAGCGAGATGCCGTTGCCGATGCCGCGCGAGGTGATCTGCTCGCCCAGCCACATCAGGAACATGGTGCCGCCGGTCAGCGTGATCGCGGTGGAGAGACGGAAGAACATGCCGGGGTCGCTGACGACGTTGCCGGCGCCTTCGAGGCCGACCGCGATGCCGTAGGACTGGAACGCGGCCAGGATCACCGTCAGGTAGCGGGTGTACTGGTTCAGCGTCTTGCGGCCCGCCTCACCTTCCTTCTTCAGCGCCTCGAGCTGCGGCGAGACGGTGGTGAGGAGCTGGATGATGATCGAGGCCGAGATGTACGGCATGATGTTCAGCGCGAAGATCGCCATGCGGTGGATGCCGCCGCCGGCGAACATGTTGAACATGCCGAGGATGCCGCCTGCCTGCGACTTGAACACCTGCTCCCAGATGTTGGGATCGATGCCGGGCAGCGGGATGTAGGTTCCGAGCCGATAAACGAGCAGCGCACCCAGGGTGAACCAGATGCGCTTCTTCAGTTCGTCGGCCTTGGCGAACGCGCCGAAATTGAGATTGGCTGCCAGTTGTTCCGCTGCTGAGGCCATATTGGACTTTCTCCCGCCGCCTTTTGCGCCGTCATACCCGCGGCCGGGCTATTTTAGCGGACGCCGGACATTATCTGGGGCTTCGGCTTCGATAAGTCCATCGTCCCGCATGCGCAAAGGCCCGCGAGGCGCGGGCCAATGACGCAGTTGTTACGCCGCCTCGCCTTCTTCCTTGGCAGGGGCGAGGATCTTCACCGAACCACCGGCCTTCTCGACCGCTTCGATCGCGGACTTGGTGGCACCATGGACTTCGATGTTCAGCTTGGCCTTGAGCTCACCGCGGCCGAGCAGCCGCAGACCGGCCTTGGCGCGGCGCAGCACGCCGGCCTTCACCAGCGCCTCGACGTTGACGACGGCGCCGGCCTCGAGCTTCTTGGCATCGACCGCGTCCTGGAGACGGTCGAGATTGATCTCGGCGAACTCGACGCGGAAGATGTTGTTGAAGCCGCGCTTGGGCAGACGGCGATGCAACGGCATCTGACCACCTTCGAAGCCCTTGATGCGCACGCCCGAACGCGCGGTCTGACCCTTGCCGCCACGGCCGGACTGCTTACCCTTGCCCGAACCGATGCCACGGCCGACGCGCATGCGCTTCTTGCGCGAGCCGGCATTGTCGGCGATATCGCTGAGCTTCATCGCCCTGCTCCTTGTGTCTTGCGCATGATCTGGTCCGAAAACCGGTATCCAATTTTCGGGATCATGCGCCCTGTTTTACTTCTCGTCGACAATGCGAACGAGATGGTGAACCTTGTCGATCATGCCGCGGACGGCCGGGGTGTCCGGCAGTTCGCTGGTGCGGCCGATCCTGTTGAGCTTGAGCCCGATCAGCGTCGAACGCTGCGAGTGATGGCGGCGGATCGCGCTGCCGGTCTGCTCGAGTTTGATCGTCTTTGCGGCCTTGGCCATCGTGGTCTACTCCGGAAAGCGTTCGTTAGTCGGCGGCCGCCTCGGCATCGCCGCCGATGCGACGACCCTGGAGGGTGGACACCTTGATGTTGCGGCGCGCCGCGACCGAACGCGGTGAGTCCTGATGCTTCAACGCATCGAAGGTCGCACGCACCATGTTGTACGGGTTCGACGAGCCAATCGACTTCGCCACCACGTCCTGGACACCGAGCGTCTCGAACACGGCGCGCATCGGACCGCCGGCGATGATGCCGGTACCAGCCGGAGCTGCACGCAGGTAGACGCGGCCCGCGCCATGACGGCCGGCGATGTCGTGATGCAGCGTACGGCCCTCGCGCAGCGACACGCGGGTCAGGTTGCGCTTGGCGGACTCGGTGGCCTTGCGGATCGCCTCAGGCACTTCGCGCGCCTTGCCGTGACCGAAGCCGGCGCGGCCCTTCTGATCGCCGATCACGACCAGTGCTGCGAAACCGAAGCGCTTCCCGCCCTTGACGACCTTGGCCACGCGATTGATGTGGACGAGCTTGTCGACGAACTCGCTGTCGCGCTCTTCGCGCTCCTTGCGTTCACGTCCGCCGCCGCGTTGATCGCGTCCACCACGTTGTTCGCGTTCTGCCATTTTTCCAATCCTTCAGAGGCTTGCGCCTCAATCCTCAAATTCTGTTAGAAGCTCAGCCCGCTCTCACGCGCAGCGTCGGCGAGAGCCTTGACGCGCCCGTGGTAGAGGTAGCTGCCGCGATCGAACACGACTTCCTTGACGCCCTTCTCGGCGGCGCGTTCGGCCAGCAGCTTGCCGACCGCCTTCGCTGCATCGATGTCAGCGCCGGTCTTGCCGCCGTCGCGCATCGACTTCTCGAGCGAGGAGGCAGAGGCCAGCGTCTCGCCCTTCAGGTCGTCGATGACCTGGGCGTAGATGTGCTTGGACGAGCGGAACACCGACAGACGCGGACGGCCGCCACCGGAGCGGCGCAGCTTCAGCCGCACACTCCGCTTGCGCCGGGCATTCGTAACCTTGGCTTTCGACATGACCGGCTCCGTTACTTCTTCTTGCCTTCCTTGCGGAAGATGAATTCGCCAACATACTTCACGCCCTTGCCCTTGTAGGGCTCCGGCGGACGATAGGAGCGAATCTCGGCGGCGACCTGGCCGACGCGCTGGATGTCGCTCCCGGTCACCGTGATCTCGGTCGGCTTCGGCACGGTGATCGTGATCCCTTCCGGGATCGCGTAGACCACATCGTGGCTGTAGCCGAGCGCGAGCTGCAGGTTCTTGCCCTGCATCGCGGCGCGGTAACCGACGCCGGTGATTTCGAGCTTCTTCTCGAAGCCCTTGGTGACGCCTTCGACCAGATTCGCGACCTGGGCGCGAGCGGTACCGTACAGCGCACGCGCGCGGTTGGTCTCGACCCGCGGGTTCACCTTCACCTGGCCGTTCTCGAGCTTCACCTCGACGTCGTCATGGACGACGAACTGAAGCTGGCCCTTGGGCCCCTTCATCTTGACGGTCTGCCCATCGACGGTCGCGGTCACACCCGACGGAACCGCCACAGGCCTTTTGCCAACTCGTGACATGGATCAAAAACCCTTCTCAGAACACCGTGAAGAGGACTTCACCGCCCACGTTCGCTTCACGCGCACTGTGGTCGGCCATGATCCCCTTCGGCGTCGACAACACCGAAATACCGAGCCCGTTATTGACCCGCGGCAGGTTCTTCACCGAGGCGTAAACTCTGCGCCCGGGCTTGGAGACACGTTCGATCTCGCGGATGACGGGCTCGCCGTCGAAATACTTCAGCTCGATCTCGATCTCGCTACGGCCCGAGGCGTGCTCGAGGGTCGCGTAACCGCGGATGTAGCCCTCGCTCTTCAGCACTTCGAGGACGTTCTCGCGCATCTTCGAGCCGGGCGTGGAGACCTTGCTCTTGGCGCGCATCTGCGCGTTGCGGATGCGGGTGATCAGATCGCTGATTGGATCGTGCGTAGACATCTAAACGACCCTCCTTACCAACTCGACTTCACGAGGCCCGGGACCATGCCCTTGGAGCCAAGGTCGCGGAGCGCGATACGGGACAGTTTGTTCTTGCGATAGTTCGAGCGCGGGCGGCCCGACAGCTCGCAACGCAGACGGATGCGGGTGGCCGACGAATTGCGCGGCATTTCCGCAAGCTTCAGGGTAGCGGCGAACCGCTCCTCCATCGGCAGCGTCTTGTCGGCGATGATCGCCTTCAACCGCTCGCGCTTCGGGGCGGCGTTCTTCACCATCCGCTTGCGCCGGTTGTTCTTCTCGATTGAACTCTTCTTTGCCATGCTTGGCTCCTGGGTATCCGCGTTTGAGAGGCTTTAGGTCAGCGTCTCACTGCCGGAACGGGAAATTGAAAGCGGTCAACAAGGCCCTCGCCTCTTCGTCGGTCTGGGCCGTGGTGCAGACGGTGATGTCCATACCGCGGGCTTCCGTGACCTTGTCGAAGTCGATCTCGGGGAAAATGATGTGCTCCTTGATGCCGAGCGAGTAGTTGCCGCGGCCGTCAAAGCTCTTCGGGTTCAGGCCGCGGAAGTCGCGGACGCGCGGCAGCGCGACCGTCACCAGGCGGTCGATGAACTCGTACATGCGGGCCTTGCGCAGCGTAACCTTGCAGCCGATCGGCTGGTTCTCACGCAGCTTGAAGGTCGCGATCGCGATACGCGAGTAGGTGACGATCGCCTTCTGGCCGGCGATCTGGGTCAGCTCGGCAGCGGCGGTCTCGGCCTTCTTGCGGTCGTTGACGCTGTCGCCAACGCCCATGTTCAGCACGACCTTGTCCAGGCGCGGAACCTGCATGACGTTCTGATAACCGAACTTCTCGGTCATCGCCGTGCGGATCTTCGCATCGTATTCCGCGCGCAGGCGCGGGGTGTAAGCGGCCTCAGCCATCGATCTCAGCTCCCGAGCTCTTGGCGATGCGGACCTTCTTGCCGTCCGCCAGAATCTTGAATCCGACGCGGGTCGGCTTTCCGTCCTTGCCGACATACGCGATGTTGGACAGTTGGATCGGCGCCTCTTTCGAGATGATGCCGCCCTCCTGGGCCTGCGTCTGCTTCTGGTGACGCTTGACCATGTTGATGCCGCGCACGAGCGCCGTGCCGGCGTCGGGACGAACTTCGAACACCTCGCCGGTGCGACCCTTGTCGCGGCCGGTCAGCACGACGACCTTGTCGCCCTTGCGGATCTTCGCAGCCATCACAGCACCTCCGGCGCGAGCGAAATGATCTTCATGTGGTTCTTCGCACGCAGCTCGCGCGGCACGGGCCCGAAGATACGGGTGCCGACCGGCTCGGCCTGGTTGTTGATCAGAACGGCGGCGTTGCGGTCGAAGCGGATGACCGAACCGTCAGCGCGGCGGATGTCCTTGCGGACACGCACCACGACGGCCTTCATCACGTCGCCCTTCTTCACCTTGCCACGCGGAATGGCTTCCTTGATCGAGACGACAATGATGTCGCCGATCGTGGCGTAGCGGCGCTTGGAGCCTCCGAGCACCTTGATACACATGACACGGCGTGCGCCAGAATTATCGGCCACGTCGAGGTTGGTCTGCATCTGAATCATTGATGCACCTCGTCCTCTTTCTCTTTGCGCCAGCCTAGCCGGCGCTCAACATTTCCCTGAAGTCAGTCGGCCAAGGCCAACAGATCAGGCGCTTTTCTTGTGTTCGCCCCGGATCACGATCCAGCACTTCAACTTCGAAATCGGCTTGGTCTCTTCGATCCAGACCATGTCGCCCGGCTTGAACTCGTTGTTCTCGTCGTGCGCGTGATAGTTCTTCGAACGGCGGATCGTCTTCTTGTAGATCGGATGCGTGAAGCGGCGATCGACGCGCACCACGACGGTCTTGGCAGTCTTGTCGCTGACGACCACGCCTTGCAAAGTACGTTTCGGCATATCCGTTAGCCCCTTACTTCTTCTTCGCGCGCGCTTGCGCGGCGACGGTCTTGATCCGGGCGATGTCGCGGCGAGCCTCGCGCAGACGCGAGGTGTTCTCGAGCTGCCCGGTGGCACGCTGGAAGCGCAGGTTGAAGCGCTCCTTCTTCAGGTTCAGGACGGCATCGTCCTGCTGGTCGGGGCTCATCGCGCGGATGTCTTCGATCTTCATCTGGGCCATGACCATTACTCCGCAATGCGCTCGACGAAGCGCGTCTTGATCGGCAGCTTGGCGGCCGCGAGCGTCAGCGCCTCACGCGCCGTCTGGGTGTTGACGCCGTCGATCTCGAACAGCACCCGGCCCGGCTTGACGCGGGCGACCCACAGTTCCGGCGAACCCTTGCCGGAGCCCATGCGGACTTCGGCCGGCTTCTTCGACACCGGAACGTCGGGGAACACGCGGATCCAGACACGGCCGGCGCGCTTCATGTGGCGGGTCAGCGCGCGGCGAGCGGCTTCGATCTGGCGCGCGGTGACGCGCTCAGGCTCGGTCGCCTTCAAGCCGAATTGGCCAAACGCCAACGTCGCGCCCGAAGTCGCAACGCCGTGAATGCGGCCCTTATGCGCCTTCCGGAACTTCGTTTTCTTAGGTTGCATCATGGCTTTAAGCCCTCAAACTCTCTGTGCTGGCGTCAGGCCGCAGCGTTGTCACGGCGCCCACGGCCACCGCGATCACCACCGCCGCTGCTCTCGCCTTCGGCCATTCTCTTGTCCTGGGCCATCGGATCGTGCTCGAGGATCTCACCCTTGAAGATCCAGACCTTGACGCCGCAGGTGCCGAAGGTCGTGAACGCGGTCGCAACGCCGTAGTCGATGTCGGCACGCAACGTGTGCAGCGGCACGCGGCCTTCGCGATACCACTCCATGCGCGCGATTTCCGCACCGCCCAGACGACCCGAGCAGTTGATGCGGATGCCTTCCGCGCCAAGACGCATCGCCGACTGCACGGCACGCTTCATGGCGCGGCGGAACGCCACGCGGCGCTCCAGCTGCTGAGCGATCGACTCGGCCACCAGCGTCGCATCGAGTTCCGGCTTGCGGATTTCGACGATGTTGATGACGACGTCGGACGAGGTGATGTCCGCGACCTTCTTGCGCAGCTTGTCGATGTCGGCGCCCTTCTTGCCGATCACCACGCCCGGACGAGCCGAGTGGATGGTGACGCGGCACTTCTTGTGCGGACGCTCGATCACGATGCGGGCGACGGCTGCCTGCTTGAGCTCCTTGTGCAGGATCTCGCGGATCTTGACGTCCTCGTGCAGCAGCTTGCCGTATTCCTGCTTGCCGGCGAACCAGCGGGAATCCCAGGTCCGGTTGATACCGAGACGCAGACCGATCGGATTGATCTTTTGACCCATCGTTTTCTCCTGCGACCCTTAAGCCGCTGCTGCTTCGGCTTCGACCTGACGAACAATGATCGTCAGCTGCGAAAATGGTTTGTAAACACGGCCCGAGCGGCCACGGCCGCGGGCTGCAAAGCGCTTCATCACGAGGCCGTTTCCGACGAAAGCCTGCGCCACGACGAGATCATCAACGTCGAGGTCGTGGTTGTTCTCGGCATTGGCGATCGCCGATTCCAGACACTTCTTCACGTCGACCGCGATCCGCTTGCGCGAGAACTGCAGATCGGCGAGCGCAGCGGAAGCCTTCCGGCCGCGAATGAGCTGGGCGACCAGGTTGAGCTTCTGCGGGCTCACCCGCAGCATCCGGGCGACCGCCTTGGCCTCGTTCTCGGCGAGGCTCCGTTCGCGCTTAGGTTTGCTCATCGTTTAATCCTCAAGCCTTCTTGGCTTTCTTGTCGCCGGAGTGGCCATGGAAGGTCCGGGTCGGCGAGAACTCGCCGAACTTGTGACCGACCATTTCCTCGTTGACGGCCACCGGCACGTGCTTCTGACCGTTGTAGACGCCGAAGGTCAGACCAACGAACTGCGGCAGGATCGTCGAGCGACGGCTCCAGATCTTGATGACGTCGTGACGGCCGGACGCGCGCGCGGCATCTGCCTTCTTGAGCAGAGAACCCTCGACGAACGGGCCTTTCCAGACTGAACGAACCATGTCCGGCGTTCCTTACTTCTTCCGCTTGTGGCGGCTTAGGAGAATGAATTTGTTGGTCGACTTGTTGGTGCGGGTCTTCTTGCCCTTGGTCGGCTTGCCCCACGGGGTGACCGGGTGGCGACCGCCCGAGGTACGACCTTCACCACCGCCGTGCGGATGGTCGATCGGGTTCATCGAAACGCCGCGGTTATGCGGCTTGCGACCCAGCCAACGATTGCGGCCGGCCTTGCCGATCGACGTATTCATGTGGTCCGGGTTCGACACCGCACCGATCGTGCCGCGACAACGGCCGTGCACCAGACGCTGCTCACCCGAGTTCAGGCGGATGATGACGTAGTCCTGGTCGCGGCCGACGAGCTGGGCGTAGGTGCCGGCGGAACGAGCGAGCTGGCCGCCCTTCCCGATCTTGACCTCGATGTTGTGGATGATCGTGCCGACCGGCATGTTGCCGAGCGGCATGACGTTGCCCGGCTTCACGTCGACATAGTTGCCGGCCACCACGGAATCGCCAACCGCCAGGCGCTGCGGCGCCAGGATATAGGCCTGGGTGCCGTCCTCGTACTTGACCAGCGCGATGAACGCAGTGCGGTTCGGATCATATTCCAGCCGCTCGACGGTCGCAGGCGCGTCGACCTTGTCGCGCTTGAAGTCGACGATGCGCAGGGTCTGCTTGTGACCGCCGCCGCGGAAGCGGACCGTGATACGACCGGTGTTGTTGCGACCGCCCGAGGAGTGCTTGCCTTCGGTGAGCGCCTTGACCGGCTTGCCCTTGTAGAGGGCCGAACGATCGACCATGACCAGCTGGCGCTGGCCCGGTGTCGTGGGGTTGAACTTCTTCAGTGCCATCGTCGTGCGACCTTACAGACCGGTGGTCACGTCGATCCGATGACCCTCTTCGAGGGTCACGATCGCGCGCTTGGTGTTCGACTGCGAGCCGAGATTGCCGCGGAAGACCTTGGTCTTGCCCTTGCGGACCAGCGTGTTGACGCTCTTGACCTTGACGTCGAACAGCTTCTCGACCGCTTCCTTGATCTGCGGCTTGGTCGCCTTGGCGGCCACCTTGAACAGGACCTTGTTGTGCTCGGACGCCAGCGTCGCCTTTTCGGTGACGACAGGGGCGACGATCACGTCATAATGCCGAGGCTCGATATTCTTGCTCATTTGAAGCGCGCCTCCAGCGCATCGATGGCCGCCTTGGTCAGAACGAGCTTCTGACGGCGCAGGATGTCATAGACGTTGATGCCCTGGATCGGCAGCACGTCCATGTTCGGAATGTTGCGGGCCGCAGCGGCAAAGCCGTTGTTGAGCTCGGCACCGTCGATGATCAGCGCGTTGGTCAGGCCGAGACCGGAGAAGTGACCGAGCAGCGCCTTGGTCTTGGCGGCTTCCAGCGCGGCCTTGTCGATCACGAGCAGATCGCCGTCCTTGGCCTTGGCCGACAGCGCATGCTTGAGGGCGAGCGCGCGGACCTTCTTCGGCAGGTCGGTGGCGTGCGAGCGCACGACCGGACCGAAGGCACGACCGCCGCCGCGGAACTGCGGCACGCGGGCCGAGCCGTGACGAGCACCGCCGGTGCCCTTCTGCTTGTACATCTTCTTGCCGGTGCGCCAGATCTCGGCGCGACCCTTGGCCTTGTGGGTACCGGCCTGGCGCTTGTTGAGCTGCCACTGCACGCAACGTGCAATGATGTCCTGGCGCGGCTCGAGACCGAAAATGGCGTCGGACAGCTGGACGGAGCCAGCTTCCTTGCCCTCGAGGGTGGTGACCTTCAATTCCATCTCACGCACCCTCTTGCTGGGCCGCAGCCTCGGCTTCGCCGCCCGCAACCTTGAACTTGCCGGGCTTCGGAGCTTCCTTCGGCAGCGGCTTCTTGACGGCGTCGCGCACGCGGATCCAGCCGCCCTTGGAGCCGGGAACGGCCCCTTCGACGAGGATCAGGCCACGCTCGACATCGGTCTGGACGACGCGAAGATTGAGCGTGGTGATGCGATCGACACCCATGTGGCCGGGCATCTTCTTGTTCTTCCAGGTCTTGCCGGGATCCTGACGACCACCGGTCGAACCGATCGAGCGGTGCGAGACCGACACGCCGTGAGTGGCGCGCAGACCGCCGAAGTTCCAGCGCTTCATACCGCCGGCGAAGCCCTTACCGACCGAGGTGCCGGTGACGTCGACGAACTGGCCGACGACGAAGTGGTCCGCCTGGATCTCGGCGCCGACCGGGATCATCTGATCCGCAGTGACCCGGAACTCCTCGACCTGCCGCTTCGGCTCGACCTTGGCGACCGCGAACTGGCCGCGCTCAGCCTTGGGCATGTACACGGTCTTGCGGCTGCCAGAACCAAGCTGGAGCGCGACATAACCGTTCTTCTCTTCAGTGCGGTGGCCTACGACCTGGCAATTGCCGAGCTTCAGCACGGTCACGGGGATATGCTCGCCGGCCTCTGTAAAGACCCGCGTCATCCCGACCTTTTGTGCGATCACTCCGGAGCGCATCGGCGTGCTTCCTGTTCTTTCTGTCCGCAAGGTGCGAACGTGATCCAAAAATCTTAGAGCTTGATCTCGACGTCGACACCGGCGGCCAGGTCGAGCTTCATCAAAGCATCGACGGTCTGCGGGGTCGGATCGACGATGTCGAGCAGGCGCTTGTGAGTGCGCATCTCGAACTGTTCGCGGCTCTTCTTGTCGACGTGCGGCGAACGGTTGACGGTGAACTTCTCGATGCGGGTGGGCAGCGGAATGGGTCCGCGGACCTGCGCACCGGTACGCTTCGCCGTGTTCACGATCTCGCGGGTCGACGTATCGAGGATACGATGGTCGAACGCCTTGAGACGGATACGAATGTTTTGGCCGTTCATTGCCGTGGTCTCTCTTTAGTGGGGGGTGGCGAATAGCGAATAGCGAATGTCACCATTCGCTACCCGCCAATCCCTATTCGCGTAATTACTCGATGATCGAGGCGACGACGCCGGCGCCGACGGTGCGGCCACCTTCGCGGATGGCGAAGCGGAGCTTCTCTTCCATCGCGATCGGCACGATCAGGTGCACTTCCATGGCGATGTTGTCGCCCGGCATCACCATCTCGGTACCTTCCGGCAGGTGCACGACACCGGTCACGTCGGTGGTGCGGAAGTAGAACTGCGGACGGTAGTTGGTGAAGAACGGGGTATGGCGACCGCCCTCTTCCTTGGTGAGGATGTAAGCCTCAGCCTTGAACTTGGTGTGCGGCTTGACCGAACCCGGCTTGCAGAGCACCTGGCCGCGCTCGACGTCTTCACGCTTGGTACCGCGGAGTAGCGCACCGATGTTGTCGCCGGCTTGGCCCTGATCGAGCAGCTTGCGGAACATTTCGACGCCGGTGACGGTGGTCTTCTGGGTCGCGCGGAGACCGACGATCTCGATTTCCTCGCCGACCTTGACGACGCCGCGCTCGACACGGCCGGTCACGACGGTGCCGCGGCCCGAGATCGAGAACACGTCTTCAACCGGCATCAGGAACGGCTGGTCGATCGGACGCTCCGGCTGCGGGATGTAGCTGTCGACGTTCTTCATCAGCTCGATGATGGCGTCGTGGCCGAGCTTCTTGTCCGAGTCTTCGAGAGCGGCCAGAGCCGAACCCTTGATGATCGGGATCTTGTCGCCCGGGAAGTCGTACTTGGAGAGCAGCTCGCGGACTTCGAGCTCGACGAGCTCGAGCAGCTCCGGATCGTCGACCATGTCGCACTTGTTGAGGAACACGACGAGCGCGGGCACGCCGACCTGGCGGGCGAGCAGGATGTGCTCGCGGGTCTGCGGCATCGGACCGTCAGCGGCCGACACGACCAGGATCGCACCGTCCATCTGGGCGGCGCCGGTGATCATGTTCTTCACGTAGTCGGCGTGGCCGGGGCAGTCGACGTGCGCGTAGTGGCGGTTCGGCGTCTCGTACTCGACGTGCGCGGTCGAGATGGTGATGCCGCGCGCCTTCTCTTCCGGCGCCTTGTCGATCTGGTCGTACGCGGTGAACGTCGCACCGCCGGCTTCGGCGAGAACCTTGGTGATCGCCGCGGTCAGCGACGTCTTGCCATGGTCGACGTGACCGATGGTACCGATGTTGCAGTGCGGCTTGGTACGTTCAAACTTAGCTTTGGCCATTTGACTCTCCGTTCAATCGTCAGTTCGTGACCGACGACAATCAGGCAAACTTCTTCTGGACTTCTGCCGACACGTTGGCCGGCGCTTCTGCGTAGTGGTCGAACTGCATGGTGAAGGTCGCGCGACCCTGGCTCATCGAGCGCAGATTATTCACGTAACCAAACATGTTCATGAGCGGCACCATCGCGTTGATGACGTTGGCGTTGCCGCGCATGTCCTGACCCTGGATCTGACCGCGCCGGGAATTCAGGTCGCCGATGACCGAACCGGTGTAGTCTTCCGGGGTCACCACTTCGACCTTCATGATCGGCTCGAGCAGGACGGACTTGCCCTTCTGCAGCGCTTCGCGGAACGCAGCGCGCGAAGCGATTTCGAAGGCGAGCGCCGATGAGTCGACGTCGTGATACTTGCCGTCGACGAGCTGAACCTTGACGTCGACCACGGGGAAGCCCGCGACCACGCCTGAGCTCATCACGCTGTTGAGGCCCTTTTCAACGCCGGGGATATATTCCTTCGGCACCGCGCCGCCGACGATCTTCGACTCGAACTCGTAGCCCTTGCCGGGCTCGTTCGGCTCGACGACGATCGACACTTCGGCGAACTGACCGGTACCGCCCGTCTGCTTCTTGTGGGTGTACTTGACTTCGGCCTTCTTGGTGACGCGCTCACGGAACGCAACCTGCGGCGCGCCAATGTTGGCGTCGACCTTGTAGGTGCGGCGGAGAATGTCGACCTTGATGTCGAGATGGAGTTCGCCCATGCCCTTGAGGATGGTCTGGCCGGACTCCTGGTCGGTCGACACGCGGAAGGACGGATCCTCCGCGGCAAGCTTCGCCAGCGCCACGCCCAGCTTTTCCTGGTCGGCCTTGGACTTCGGCTCGATCGCGATCTCGATGACCGGCTCGGGGAATTCCATCTTTTCCAGGATGACCTGCTTGTCGGGATCGCACAGCGTGTCACCGGTGCGCGCTTCCTTCAGGCCAGCCAGAGCGACGATATCGCCGGCATAGGCTTCCTTGATGTCTTCGCGATTGTTCGCATGCATCAGCAGCATGCGCCCGATGCGCTCCTTCTTCTCGCGGGTCGAGTTCACGACGCCGGTGCCGCTCTGGAGAACGCCAGAATAGATGCGGCAGAAGGTGATGGTGCCGACGAACGGGTCGTCCATGATCTTGAACGCGAGCAGCGCGAGCGGCTCCTTGTCGTCCGCCTTGCGCACGACTTCGTTGCCGCGGTCGTCGGTGCCCTTGATCGCAGGCACGTCGATCGGCGACGGCAGATAGTCGACGACGGCGTCGAGCAGCGGCTGCACGCCCTTGTTCTTGAAGGCCGAACCGCACAGCACGGGATAGAACGCGCCGGTCAGCACCGCCTTGCGGATCAGCCGCTTCAGCGTCTCCTCGTCCGGCTCCTTGCCGTCGAGATAGGCAGCCATGGCGTCGTCGTCGAGCTCGACGGCGGCTTCCACCATCTTCTCGCGATATTCCTTGGCCTGCTCGACCAGATCGTCCGGGATGGCGACATAGTCGAACTTCGCGCCGAGCGACTCGTCGTTCCAGATGATGCCCTGCATCTTCACGAGGTCGACGAGACCCTTGAAGTTGTTCTCGGCACCGATCGGAAGCTGGATCGCAATCGGCTTGGCACCGAGACGGTCAACGATGTCGGCCAGGCACTTGAAGAAGTCGGCGCCGGTCTTGTCCATCTTGTTGGCGAAGACGATGCGCGGAACCTTGTACTTGTCGCCCTGGCGCCAAACGGTCTCGGTCTGAGGCTCGACGCCCTGGTTCGAGTCGAGCACGCAGACGGCGCCGTCGAGCACGCGCAGCGAACGCTCGACTTCAATGGTGAAGTCAACGTGACCGGGGGTGTCGATGATGTTCAGGCGCTTGCCGGCCCAGAACGCCGTGGTCGCAGCCGAGGTGATCGTGATGCCACGCTCCTGCTCCTGCTCCATCCAGTCCATCGTCGCGGCACCTTCGTGCACTTCGCCGATCTTGTGGCTCTTGCCGGTGTAATAGAGGATGCGCTCGGTCGTCGTGGTCTTGCCGGCATCGATATGCGCCATGATACCGAAATTGCGGTAGTTCTCTATGGCATGAACGCGAGGCATGGGATGTTCCTTAGATTCCGTGTGTCGCCGTTACCAGCGATAGTGCGAGAAGGCGCGGTTGGCTTCCGCCATCCGGTGCACGTCTTCACGCTTCTTGACGGCGTTGCCACGGTTGTTCGAGGCGTCCAGCAGCTCAGCCGAGAGCCGCTCGGTCATGGTCTTCTCGTTGCGCTCGCGCGCAGCCGAGATCAGCCAGCGGATGCCCAGAGCCTGACGGCGCACCGAGCGAACTTCGACCGGAACCTGGTAGGTCGCGCCACCGACGCGGCGGGAGCGCACTTCGATCGTCGGCATGACGTTCTCGAGTGCCTGCTCGAACACGCCGAGCGGGTTCTGCTTGGTCTTGGATTCGATGATGCCGAACGCACCGTAGACGATGCCTTCCGCAACCGACTTCTTGCCGGCGTACATCACCGAGTTCATGAACTTCGTGACGATGATGTTCCCGAACTTCGGATCGGGAAGAACTTCGCGCTTTTCCGCTGAGTGGCGACGAGACATTGAGCTGGTTCCCGCTTACTTCGGACGCTTCGCGCCGTACTTCGAACGACGCTGCTTACGGTTCTTGACGCCCTGGGTATCCAGAACGCCGCGGAGGATGTGGTAGCGCACGCCGGGCAAGTCCTTGACGCGACCGCCGCGGATCATGACCACCGAGTGCTCCTGAAGGTTATGGCCTTCACCCGGGATGTAGCCGATCACCTCGAAACCGTTGGTCAGACGCACCTTGGCGACCTTACGAAGCGCCGAGTTCGGCTTCTTCGGGGTCGTGGTGTAGACGCGCGTGCAAACGCCACGCTTCTGCGGCGACTGCTGCAGCGCCGGCACCTTCTTGCGCGACTTCTGCACTTCACGCGGTTGAGCGATCAGCTGGTTGATCGTCGGCATCCTGGCCTTACCCTTTGTTATCGCGGCCCCTTGCGGATCCGCTGTCTTGCCGCGGCCCGTCGCCGGAACCGCAAATTCTTGTCGCGCTACCCGCCCGACGGGGCTCGCCTCGCGCGGAACATCCGCACAAAGCGAAATCGCGCCAACCGCTCATTGCTGAGTGGAAAGCGCTTCGACGCCACAGAGGACCGCAGTATGGAGACCGATCAGCGTAAAGCCGCGGCCCGCGCACTGAGGTCATGCATCCGAATTCGGCCTCACGAGAACATGCTCGAAAGACCTAAAATCGCACTGGCATTGCCTAGCTATTATCGACAGCGTTTGAGCGGCATTCGTCGAGGTTGGTGCCCGTCTTTGTGACCCCTGAGGGATCAACGGGTGGCCCGTTCCGACGTTGGCGATGCTCACCGCCTGTCGTTAAGTGAGGCGCTTTCTATAAGTGAGAATCGCTCAAGTCAAGGCGAAACGACAGTCACAAAGCGCTTCTCGCACCTTGAGAAATTGCCTGCTCGGTGCATGCCGGATATGGGTATGGAGCCCCTGCTCCGCCAGCCTCAGCCTAATTTTTACCCGGAGGAAATGTACTTTTATAACCAACGCTAAGGCTTTTTTTCCTCTTGATGCGTCAATCTGCCTCCTTCGGCAGAGACAAGCGCCATGCGGTACACCGATATTGCCATCATTGGCGGGGGACTTGCCGGCTCAACCGCCGCAGCGATGCTGGGGCGCGCCGGTATTTCGGCTGTCATGATCGACCCGCATGAGACCTATCCGGCCGATTTTCGCGTCGAGAAGCTCAGCGGTCACGCCCAGGTCGAGCGATTCCAGCGCACGGGAATCGCAGACCAGGTGCTGCGCCGTGCGACGTTCTCCGGCGAGAACTGGATCGCACGGTTCGGCCGTCTCCTCGACAAGGCGCCGAGCCGGCAGTTCAACATCCTCTATGATTCCCTGGTTAACGCGATCCGCGACGAGATTCCCGACACCGTCGAACGAATCTGGACCAAAGCGGTATCGGTCGAGACCAGCCCCGAGCGGCAGAGGGTGGCGCTCGCCAATGATGAGACGATTTCGGCCCGCCTGGTCGTGTTCGCCAACGGTCTGAACGTCGGCCTGCGGCACCAGCTTGGCATCACCAGAAACATCATCAGCGCGTGCCATTCGATCTCGATCGGGTTCGATGTGGCACCGGCCGGGCGGAATGCGTTCGACTTTCCGGCGCTGACCTATTTCTCCGAACGGCCGAGCGACCGTATTCCCTACATCTCGCTGTTTCCGGTCGGCACGCGGATGCGGGCCAATTTGTTCGTGTATCGCAGCTTCGACGATCCCTGGCTGCGCGAATTCCGCCGCGCGCCCGCGGAAACATTGAATGCCGCCCTGCCCCGCCTCAAGCGCATCACCGGCGCCTTCGACATCATGGGCGAGCTTAAGATTCGCCCGGTCGATCTCTACGTGAACGATGCCAGCCACCAGCCGGGCGTGGTGCTGGCGGGCGATGCCTTCGCAACCTCCTGCCCGGTCGCGGGCACCGGTTGCGACAAGGTGTTCACCGACGTCGAGCGGCTCTGCAACGTCCACATCCCGCAATGGCTGGCGTCTGACGGGATGGATGCGAACAAGATCGCGGCCTTCTACGCCGATCCCGTCAAGCGGGCCTGCGATGAATGGTCGGCGGCAAAAGCGTTCGATTTCCGCCAGGTGTCGATTGCGACGAGCCCCTACTGGACCGCGCAGCGCTGGGCGCGCTTCACGGCGTGGTCGACCCAAGGATTATTGCGGCGGCTGGGAGGGGTACTCCATCTGGAGCCGAACTTCCTCGGTCACTCCTCGTCGTCCTCGTCCTCATCATCCTCGTCGAGGTCTTCGTCGTCCTCGTCATCGTCGCTATCGTCATCGGCCTGAGCGACCACGCCGTGCGGCTGGTGGATCTGGTCGTTCCACAGCTTGCGATAGGTGCCGTTCTTGGCGAGCAGCTCGGCATGCGAACCGCGCTCGATCGCCCTGCCCCCTGAAATCACGATGATCTCGTCCATCTCGACCACCGACGTCAGGCGATGGGTCGACCAGATCATGGTGCGGCCCTTGGCGACCTTCAGCAACGTGCGGTTGATCGCGGCCTCCGTGGTCTGGTCGAGTGCCGAGGTCGCCTCATCCAGCAGCAGCACGGAGGGATTGCGGATGACGGCGCGCGCGATCGCGATGCGCTGACGCTGACCGCCCGACAGCGTATCGCCGCGCTCGCCGACCGGCGTGTCGTAGCGCTGCGGCAGGCTCATGATGTAGCGGTGGATCTCGGCCTTCTTGGCCGCCTCCTCCACCTCGTCGTCGGTCGCGCCCTCCTTGCCGAGCCGGATGTTCTCGCGGATCGACACGTTGAAGAGCATGTTCTCCTGAAACACCACCGCCATGCTCCGGCGCAACGAATCCAGTGTCACCTTGCGGACGTCGACGCCGTCGATGGTGACGCGGCCTTCGTCCGGCACGTAGAGGCGCAAGATCAGGTTCAACAGCGTGCTCTTGCCGGAGCCCGAGGGGCCGACGATGGCGATGCGCTTGCCGGCATTGAGCTTGAGGCTGAGATTGTCCAGCACCGGCGTCTGCGCGCCCTCGTACTGGAACGTCACGTGGTCGAAGGTGATGTCGTGAGTGATGCGCGGCAGATCCGGCGCGCCCGGACGATCGGCACCGCGGGTGGGCTGATCCAGCAACTCCTGCATGTGCCGAATCGCGGCGGCCGAGGAGATCGACACCGGGATGAAGTGCATCACATGAGCGATGTTGTAGGAGACCTCCCAGAACGCGCTCTCGAAGGTGACGAAGGTGCCGATGGTGATCTGGCCCTTGGTCGCGAGATAGGCGCCGATCGCAAGGACGACGAGATGCAGCAACAGCACCGAGATGGTGACGGTGCGCTCCACCATCGTCGACAGGAACCCGGCGGCCGCGATCCTGTTGCGTGCCGCGTCGTTGCGGAAGGTGAAGAAGCCGAACATCTTGCGCTGCAGGCTGAACGCCTTGATCACGGCCTGCGCCGCCACGTTCTCCTGCACCATGCCGAGCAATGCGCTTTCGTTCAGCTTCTGCTCGTAATTGGCCTGCACCGCCTTCGGCGTCAGGATGCGCGGGCCGATCAGCGTGATCGGAAACACCAACAGCGCAACGACTGCGAGCTGCCAGTTCAGGAACAGCATCAGGATGATGCCCGCGATCAATTCCAGAAACGGCAGCGCGGCGCTGTTGGCGAAAGACTTGACCGAGCCTTCGAAGGCCGACAGGTCGACCGAGAAGCGCGACAGAATCTCGCCGCGTTTGGTGCGGCCGAAATAGGCAGCCGGCAGGTCCTGAACGTGCTCGAACAGGCGCTTGCGGACATCGGAGATGACGCAGGCGGCCAGCCGCGCGTCCCAGCGCTCGTACCAGACCGCGACGATCGAGGTGAAGATGCCGGCGACCGCGAGCACGCCGAGGATCTTGTACAGTGCCTGGAAATCCTCCTCGCCGAGCGCGTCGTCGATCAGGAACTTCAGGCTGAGCGGCATGATGACGTTGAACAGCGTCTCGACGAGAACGCCGAACGCCACATAGCCCAGGATGCGCTTGTAGTTGGACAGGAAAGGCTTGACGAAACCCAGGATGGTCGCGAGCGCGCCGGCGGCTTCGCGTGCGGTAAAGACGACGAGATCCTCGTCATCATCGTCGTCGTCGAGCTCTAGCTCGTCCTCGTCATCATCCTCGTCTTCGTCGTCCTCGTCGTCCTCGAGATCCGGCTTGGCGCTGGAGGCGAGCTTGTCGTCGAGCTCGGCCGCCTCTTGCGCGGCGAGCTTCTGTTTGTCGGGAGAGAGAGGCCTGGACGCCATGAAACCAACCGATGCTGACGGCCGGCATGACCGCAGAGAAAGCAGAAAATAGCGGAAGCCGCTATTTGCACCGATTCTATGCGATCAGGATGAATTCGGCAAAGCAATTGGCGATTTTCATCCGCCCCGTGATGCTAGTCGTCGTCCTCGACCTTGTCGAAGAAGGAATAGCGCAAGCTGTCGGCGTCGGCATACCACTGGCCCGGGCCCTTGTTGGCGGCGAGCGTCGCGGTCCAGAGCGCGTCGGTGCAATCCTTGCGATGCATCGACAGATCGAAGCCGTTACCGAAGAACAGCTCGGACCATTCCCACCAGGTGCCGAGCTTCTTGACCCCGCGCAAGAGGTCGTAGCGGTCGATCACGGCGGAGGCCATGTCCGAGGTCACAGAACCGAACACGAGGCCGGTCTTGACCACGCGGTTAAACTCGCGGATCGCGCGGACCACCTGCTTCGGAGCAACGTGGCAGAGGCTGGTCTCGAACACGAAGTCGAAGCTGCCGTCCTTGAACGGCATGTCGGTGATCGAGCCGAGCTTGTTGTACTTCTTCAGAGCCTTCGGCGTCTTGGCGTGGATGGCGCGATTGTTCTCGATGCCCCAGGCATCGATGCCGCGATCGCGCAACGCGCCGACCAGCTCGCCGCTGGCGGAGCCCGCCACCAGGAGTTTTGCGCCCTTGGCCCTGCCCCAGACGATCCCGATCAGTTTTGTGAGATAGTCTGGGTCGGTGAATTGCTTCCACGCCTCGCTATAGGGACCGAGGCCGCGGTAACTCTCGAAATAGTCGCGATCGATCTTGTCGGAGATCGGCTCGCCTTCTTCCTGCGCACGCTCGCGGCGCAGCCGCATCATCTCGGTCAGGATGATGTCGGTCGCCGCGTCCGAGGAGTCGAGCAGACCGTTCAACGTGGAGTCGAACAGATAGTCGCCGACCACGACGATGCCGGGATGCTCCTTCGGCTCGGGCCGGTGATTGGTCATGACATCGCGCACCGGTAGACCACCCGGGATCGCATTCACCGACGACAGCCAGCGGTGGATCTTGCCTTCCATGAAATGCGCACGCGCATCGCCCAGCGAGGCCGGCAGCGATTTCACGGCGGCGTCGATCAGCTCCTGGTCAGACAGATTGGCGAACGCGAGCGCATCGGAGCCGGGAATGAGCCAGTTCAAGACACCATGCTTGCCGACGTCGTGGCGCGCGCCCTCGTTGTAGACGCAGCAGCCGCCGAAAGCTTCCGACATGAACCAGGCGCCGGGAATCTTGTCGCCCCAGAACGGGGAGTCGAACAGAATCGAGACGCGCAGATAGTGCGCGGGACGGTCGAAATACGACACGTGCTTGACCATCGACTTGCGCAGCTGCTCGCCTTCCCAGCCCATGGTGGCGAGCCAGGAATGCGGCAGGCAGACCAGCACGAGATCGAAGTCGCGCGTCTCCGGCCCCTTGCCGTTCATCATCTTGAGCTGGTAGCGGCCGGTCGGCGCCTTGCCGACGGTGAGCACGCGGTGATTGAGCTGGATGTCGGCATTAACCTCCGACTGCAGGCAATCGATCAACTGCTCGTTGCCGTTCTGGATGGAATAGAGGCCGATATAGCCGTCGACATCCATAAGATAGTTCTTCAGCGCGTTGAGGCCGTTGGTGTTGTGGCTTTCGGTCGCGATGTCCGAGCGCGCCATCACCTTGAAGAAGCGCTTTGCGGTCTCGTCCTCGACCTCCTCGTCGAGCACCTGCTCGGCGGTCTTGTAGGCCCACGGGTTCTCGTTGTCGTGCGCGCCGACGCCCTCGTAATACTCGACCGGCGACAGCGCCTCGGCGCAGCGCTTGCGAAACGCCTCGATCGCGGCGGCGGTCTTGGCGCCGTATTTGCGGCGCATGCCCGCGACGTCGTCGAGCAGCTCGCCGCCGAACTGCACCTGCTCGGCGTCCATCGGAATGGTCTGCAGGCCGAAATGCTGGATCAGCTCGCGCAGCGGATCGGGACCCGTCATCGAGTAGTCATAGATCTCCGCAACGCCGGCCTCGTACAGCGCCGGCGCGGAATCGAATTTGCGCGTGACGATCTTGCCGCCGAGCCGGTCGGAGGCCTCGAAAATGGTGATGCGGCAGAGGTCCCCGAGCTTACGCTTCAGGTACCAAGCGCTCATCAGCCCGCCGGGGCCACCGCCTACGATTGCGAGATCAAGCATGTTAGTTCCGTGGTCTCCGGCCCTGCCCCCGTCACAGGACCACCGGTCTAAGTTCCCTTAGCAGAAGCGCTTTTGCGCCTGAAGGAAAGATGAACAAAGGTTGATCCCGCATCGCAACAGGCAAACAAAGCAGCAAAAAGGCCGGCTTTCGCCGGCCTTTTCGTTGTCCTCAGTAATCCTACGGATGATCTATCATTCCGCGGGCGGCAGCGCAGGAAGCTCTGCTTCCGGCGCGGGCGACACAACGGCCGCCTGCTTCTCGCGCTCGTCCAAAATCAGCTTGTCGCGCTTCATGGCGACTTCGCGGATCTTCGCCATGGAGGCGCCGGTGCCCGCCGGGATCAGCCGGCCGACGATGACGTTCTCCTTGAGGCCTTCGAGCGGATCGACCTTGCCGTTGACCGCCGCTTCCGTGAGCACGCGGGTGGTCTCCTGGAACGAGGCCGCCGAGAAGAAGGAGCGGGTCTGCAGGCTCGCCTTGGTGATGCCGAGCAGAACCGGCGTACCCGTGGCGGGCTTCTTGCCCTCTTCCTTGGCCTTCTCGTTGAGCGCGTCGAACTCGATCTTGTCGACCTGCTCGCCGGAGATCATGTCCGTGTCGCCCTGGTCGGTGACTTCCACCTTCTGGAGCATCTGACGGACAATCACCTCGATGTGCTTGTCGTTGATGAGCACGCCCTGAAGCCGATAGACCTCCTGGATTTCGTTGACCAGGTAGGCCGCAAGCTCCTCGATGCCCTTGACCGCAAGGATGTCGTGCGGCGCCGGGTTGCCTTCCACGATGAAGTCGCCCTTTTCGACGATGTCACCGTCCTGAAGGTGGATGTGCTTGCCCTTCGGGATCAGGTACTCGCGCGCCTCGTCGGTCTTGTCCATCGGCTCGATCGAGATGCGACGCTTGTTCTTGTAGTCGCGCCCGAACCGGATGGTGCCCGCGATTTCAGCGATGATCGCAGCATCCTTCGGACGCCGTGCCTCGAACAGTTCCGCCACCCGCGGCAGACCGCCGGTGATGTCACGCGTCTTGGCGCTTTCGGTCGAGACACGGGCGAGGATGTCGCCTGCCTGGACCTTGGCTCCGACGTCGACCGAGAGAATGCCGTCGACCGACAGCATGTAGCGGGCATCGCCGCCACGGGCGAGCTTGAGCACCTTGCCGTCCTTGCCCTTGACCACGATGGCCGGACGCAGGTCCGAGCCGCCGCGGGTCGAGCGCCAGTCGATGACAACGCGCTTGGCGATACCGGTGGCCTCGTCCAGCGTTTCCGAGATCGACTGGCCTTCGACCAGATCCTCGAAGCCGATGGTGCCTTCCACTTCGGTGAGAAGCGGACGGGTGTATGGATCCCACTCGACGATGCGCTGGCCACGCTTGACCATGTCGCCCTCGTCCACGTGCAGGCGGGCGCCGTACTGAATACGGTGCGTCGCACGCTCGGTACCGTCCGCATCGACGATCGCAATCACCATGTTGCGGACCATCGCGACCAGGTGGCCTTCGCTGTTGCGGGCGATGGCCTTGTTCCGGATCACGATCTTGCCGTCGAAATTGGCTTCGACGAACGACTGCTCGTTGAGCTGCGCCGCACCACCGATGTGGAAGGTGCGCATGGTCAGCTGGGTACCCGGCTCACCGATCGACTGCGCCGCGATCACGCCGACGGCTTCACCGTGGTTGACCGGCGTACCGCGAGCGAGATCGCGGCCGTAGCACTTGCCGCAGATGCCGTTGACGAGTTCGCAGGTCAGCGCCGAGCGGATCTTCACCTCCTGCACACCACCCTGCTGGATGGCGTCCAGATGGCTTTCTTCCATCAGCGTGTCGCGCTTGATGATCACCTTGCCGGAAGCGTCCTTGATGTCTTCGCAGGCCGTGCGTCCGAGGATGCGCGAGCCCAGCGAAGCGACCACGGTGCCGGCATCGACGATGGCACGCATCTTGATGCCGAGCTTGGTGCCGCAATCGGACTGCGTGATGATGCAGTCCTGTGCGACGTCGACCAGACGACGGGTCAAGTAGCCCGAGTTCGCGGTCTTCAACGCGGTATCCGCGAGACCCTTACGGGCGCCGTGGGTCGAGTTGAAGTACTCGAGAACCGAGAGGCCTTCCTTGAAGTTCGAGATGATCGGCGTCTCGATGATCTCACCCGACGGCTTGGCCATCAGGCCGCGCATGCCGGCGAGCTGGCGCATCTGGGCCGGCGAACCACGGGCACCGGAGTGGGCCATCATGTAGATCGAGTTGATGTCGGCATCAGCTCCAGCCGCCGTCTTCTTGGTGGAGGAGATTTCCTTCATCATCGCCTTGGCGATTTCTTCCGTGGCCTTAGACCAGGCGTCGACGACCTTGTTGTACTTCTCGCCATGGGTGATCAGACCGTCGTTGTACTGCTGCTCGAAATCCTTCGCCAGCGTACGGGTGGTGTCGACGATCTTCCACTTGGAGTGCGGCACGACCATGTCGTCCTTGCCGAACGAGATTCCGGCCTTGAACGCATTGTAGAAGCCGAGCGCCATGATGCGGTCGCAGAAGATCACAGTCTCCTTCTGACCGCAGTGACGGTAGACCTGGTCGATGACGCCCGAGATCTCGCGCTTGGTCATCAGCTTGTTGATGATCTCGTACGAGATGCGCGGGTTCTTCGGCAGCAGATTGCCGAGCATGACACGGCCGGCGGTGGTTTCGATCCAGCGCTTGGAGACCTTGCCGGTCTCGTCCATGCCTTCCCACCGATACTTGATCTTGGTGTGGAGGTGGATGACCTTCGCGTGCAGGGCATGCTCGAGCTCGGCCATGTCGCCGAACAGCTTGCCCTCGCCGGGCAGGCCTTCGCGCATGATCGAGACGTAGTAGAGACCGAGCACGATGTCCTGCGAGGGCACGATGATCGGCTGGCCGTTCGCCGGATGCAGGATGTTGTTGGTCGACATCATCAGGACGCGCGCTTCCAGCTGCGCTTCGAGCGACAGCGGAACGTGCACGGCCATCTGGTCACCGTCGAAGTCGGCGTTGAACGCCGAGCAGACCAGCGGGT
>NZ_CAKZHY010000038.1 GCF_936928535.1 uncultured Bradyrhizobium sp.
GCTTCGCGCCACCTTCTCCCACAAGGGGAGAAGGGAAAAGAGCCGCGGTTCACGTGGTGAGCCGCTCGCCATCGCTGCCGGCGATCGTCAGCGGCACGACGCTGCCGATGCGTTCGCCCGCAATTGCCACCGGCAAATAGTGCTCGGTCCGCCCCTGACCGTCGCTCTCGATCAGCACCTCGCGCGTTGCGCCGATCTCGGAATTTAGCCGCTGGCGTAACGCAACCTCGCCGGCCGCACGCAGCCGCCTGGCGCGCTGCTTGATCGCGGATCCCGCGACCTGCGGCATCTTCGCGGCCGGCGTGCCCGGGCGCGGGGAATACGGAAACACATGCAGGAACGTCAGCCCGCATTCCTCGACCAGATCGAGCGAGCGCGCGAACATCTCGTCCGTCTCGGTCGGGAAGCCCGCGATGATGTCGGCGCCGAACACGATATCCGGCCGCAAGCGGCGCACCTGATCGCAAAACGCGATGGCATCGCTCCGTGCATGCCGCCGCTTCATGCGCTTCAGGATCATGTCGTCGCCCGACTGCAGCGACAGATGCAGATGCGGCATCAGCCTCGCATCATCGGCGATCGCATCTAGCAGATCCCCATCCGCCTCGATCGAATCGATCGAAGAGATGCGCAACCGCTTCAACTCCGGCACGTGCCGCAGGATCTGCTTGGTCAGCAGGCCGAGCTTCGGCGCGCCCGGCAGGTCCGTGCCGTAGCTGGTGAGATCGACGCCGGTCAGCACGATCTCGGCATGACCGCGCTCCACCAGGGTGCGCACCTGATCGACCACCGCACCCATCGGTACCGAGCGCGAATTGCCGCGGCCATAGGGGATGATGCAGAAGGTGCAGCGATGGTCGCAACCGTTCTGCACCTGCACGAACACGCGTGGCAGGCCGCTCGCATAGCCGTCGATCAGATGCGGCGCCATGTCCGTCACGGCCATGATGTCGCTGACCGCGACCTTCTCGGCGGCGTCGAGATCGAAGGCGTCGCGCGCCGCGCGCCAAGCTTCGCTTCGCATCTTGTCGTCATTGCCGACGACGCGGTCGACCTCGGCCATCTCGGCGAACATCTGGCTTTGCGTCTGCGCCGCGCAGCCGGTGACGACAATGCGCGCTTCCGGCCGCTCCCGCTTCATCTTGCGGATCGACTGACGTGCCTGTGCCACCGCCTCATTGGTGACGGCGCAGCTGTTGATGACGATGGTGTCGGAAAGCCCCGCGCCCTCCGCTTCACGGCGGATCACTTCGGCCTCGAACGCGTTGAGGCGGCAGCCGAAGGTGACGATGTCGACGGCCATCAGCCCACCGGCGCGAACAGCGCCGGATCGAAATGGCCTTCATATTCGAAGGTCGCAGTGCCCGTCATCAGCACATGGTCATCGCGCTCGCGCCATTCGATACCGAGCTTGCCGCCGGGCAGCGTCATCTCGACCTTGCGCTCGGTGCGCTTCAAGCGCGCCGCCGCCACCGCGGTCGCGCAGGCCGCCGAGCCGCACGCCCTGGTCAGCCCGGCGCCGCGCTCCCAGGTGCGCATGGTGATGTGCTCGCGATCGACGATATGGGCGAGCGTGATGTTGGCGCGATCGGGGAAGATCGGGTGATTTTCCAACAGCGGACCGAAGCGCTCGAGGTCATAGGCGTTGACGTCGTCGACCCAGAAGATCGCGTGCGGATTGCCCATGCTGACCACGGAGGGCGAATGCAGGATCGGATTGTCGATCGGCCCGATCTGCAATTCGATGTAGCGGGTGTCGCGAAACTCCTCCGCCAGCGGAATGTCCTGCCAGCCGAACTTCGGCGCGCCCATGTCGACGGTGTAGAGATCCGGCGCCGGGCCCTGCCAGGCATTGAGCAGGCCAGCCGCAGTCTCGAAGGTCGCCGTGGTCTGTCCGCTCTTCTCGAAGATGCGGCGGACCACGCAGCGCATGCCGTTGCCGCAGGCGCCAGCTGCGGAGCCGTCACTGTTGTAGATGCTGATGAAGGCTTCGGTGCCGTCGAGCCGCGGCTTCTGCAGCACCATGAGCTGATCGTACGGCACGCCGCCGTCCGCGGACGCCACCACGCGGGCGTCGTCAGCCGTGACCCGCCCGGCAGAATCGCGCATGTCGACAACGACGATCTCGTTGCCGATGCCGTTCATCTTGGCAAATGCGTGGTTGGCCAGCGCGCTCATGAAAATTCCCGAATTTCGCCTGTCTTATATGGCGATGTGAGGCGGCTTGGCCAGTGATTTGCGGCCAGATCGTCAAGACGTCTGCCATGACGCATCTGTCATGGGACGAATTTGGCACTCGCGTGTTAGAACGGCGCAGTTCGCGCGATCGGGGATCCGCAACCATGCGCAAAGCCGGATTCTGGCCTTGGTGGGCAAGGTCTTGACGAGAAGGTCTTGACGAGAAGGTTTTGGGGAGAATGGAATGATTAGGTTTCGTCGTCTTGCTCTGGCCGCGCTGATCCCGGCAGCGGCCTTGTCGCTTGGCCTGTCCGGTGCCCTCGCGCAGACCCCGAGCCCGACGCCCGCTGCCTCGGCAAGTCCCTCGCCTGACCCGTCGGCCTCGCCCTCTCCGGCTGCAAGTGCTTCGCCCGCGCCGGCAGCGACCCCGTCGCCGGCGGCCAGCGCCTCGCCTGCGCCGGCCACATCGCCCTCACCTGCGGCCAGCGCTTCACCGAGCCCGGCGGCCCCGCCGCCCGCTGCGGCCGCTACCCCGGCTCCGGTTCAGACCGCCGATCCCTTTGGCCTGGAGACCACGCTGGAGGCCCGGAAGGTCTTGATGGTCAAGGGCACCGCCAATTGGGACTCGGCCTTCGACACCCTGGTCGACGCCTTCAAGGCGCTGAACACCCTGCTCGACAAGCAGGGCATCAAGCACGCCGGCAATGCGATGATCGTCTACACCTCGACCGACGACACCGGCTTCACCTTCTTTGCCGAAATCCCTGTTGATCAGGATCCGAAGAACCTGCCCAAGGACATGAGCATCGGCAAATCGCCTGAAGGCAAGGCACTGAAATTCGTCCATCGCGGCTCCTACGACAACATGGACAACACCTACGAGGCGATCACCAATCACCTCGACGACAAGAAGCTGGAAGCCAAGGACACGTTCATCGAGGAGTACCTCACCGATCCGCTCAAGACGGCCGAGGACAAGCTCGTGATCAATGTGTTCGTACCGCTGAAGTGAGACCGATGAACAAAACTGCCGCCGTTGCTACCTCCCTCGCCGCCGCTCTTGCCGCCAATTTGCTGGCAGCGCCCGCACTGGCCGATGATTTCCCGTCCGCCATCTCCGTCAGCGGCGAGGCGACCGTCTCCGCGGCACCCGATCTTGCACAGATCGATGCCGGCGTCGCCAACGATGCCAAGTCCGCGAAGGAAGCGTCCGATGCCAACAACGCCGCGATGGGCAAGGTGCTGCTGGCGCTGAAGGGCGCCGGCATCCCCGAGAAGGATTACCAGACCTCGCGTCTGTCGCTGCAGCCGCAATATGCGCCGAATCGCTCGACCGGCGCCAACCCGGTGGTCGGCTTCCGTGCCAGTAATCGCGTCACGGTGAAAATTCGCGACGTGACCAAGGTCGCCAGCGTCATCGACACGCTGGTCAGCGCCGGCGCCAATGATATCGGCAACATCTCGTTTGAAGTGACGCAAGCCTCCAAGCTGCTCGACGATGCGCGCGAGCAGGCGGTGGCCGATGCCCGCCGCAAGGCCGAGATCTATGCCAAAGCCACCGGCGTCACGTTAGGTGCGCCGCTTAGCGTGTCCGAAGGTGGCGCGCCGATGCCGCTGTTCAAAGCGCGAATGACCGCAGCCCCAATGGCTGCTCCTGCCGCGGTTGCACCGGGTGAGGAAACGCTGTCGGTGACGGTGAATGTGAGCTGGGCGATCAAGCCTGCGCAGTAGGCGGTAAGAGGCGCACTGCTGCAACAGTTACAGCCGTCGTCCTGGCGAAAGCCAGGACCCATACGCCGCAGCCGTTGTCGTTGCGCGAGATGGTCATCACCCGTCTTCGTAAAATGACTGCTGCGGCGTATGGGTCCTGGATCTGCGCTCGCTACGCTCGCTTGTCCAGGACGACAGCGGAGGGTGCAGCTAAATCTCCACCACCTGCCCCGGCTTCATCGCGACAAACCGCTCCTGCGGAATCTGTGCGACATCGAGCGCTTCCACCAGCGCCCTGGCTGGTGCGTCGATCGCCTCGTCGGTCAGTTGGAACGTGCCGTGATGATGCCCGAGCGCCTGCTCGGCGCCGCAATCACCGAGCGCTTTCACCGCATCTTCCGGATTCATGTGCTGGTCGCGCATGAACCAGCGCGGCTCGTACGCGCCGATGGGAAGGATCGCCAAACGCAACGCGCCATGCGTCTCGGCGACGCGACGAAAATGCGTGCCATCGCCATAACCGGAATCGCAGACCACGTAGATTTTTCCGGCCGGCGTCTCCAGCACGAAGCTCGCCCACAGCGCCTTGTTGCGGTCGAACATGCCGCGCGCGGTCCAGTGCCGGGTCGGCACCAGCGTCGCGGCGATGCCGCCCCCGAGCTCGACGCGATCGTGCCAGTCGAAGGCTTCCACCTTGATCGTGGCATCGGCACTGCGCATCGTCACATCATTGCCGAGCGGCGTGACCACGCGCGGGGCAAAGTTCTTGGCAAGCCGCGACAGCGTCGCGATGTCGAGATGGTCGTAGTGGCCGTGCGAGACCAGCACGATATCAATCTTCGGCAGCTTCTCGAAGGCGATGCCGGGATCGTTGTGACGCTTCGGCCCCGCGAAGCCGACCGGCGAGACCCGCGAGGACCAGACGGGATCAACGAGGATGTTGAGGCCGCCGGCCTGGATCAGCCAGCTCGCATGGCCAACGAAGGAAAGCCGCACCTTTTCGCCATCGACCCGCTCCGGCGGCGTGTCGGCGTGAGGGCTCGGGGCCCACACGGGCCATTTGGCCCGCTCCCGTCCGCTGAGCTGCCAGCGCAGCACCTCGCGGAGCGATTTTGGCGGCGAACCGTCGGGGTCGAAGAAATGCAGACCGTTGAAATGGTCGGAGACGGGGCCGTCATAGGTTTTCATATTGGATATCCAGAGGGGCGGGATACCGACCAGCGCGCCGGCCCCGGCAAACAGTCCGAACAGGCGGCGGCGGGTGATCGGCACGAGCGGGGCTCAGGGCTGGTCGAAACGGTAAGACATCACCGGCTATATGGGCAGGGCCTCCGAAAAAGGAACCCATCGTCGGAAATACTGGAATTTCAAGGATTTACCCTGGCAGCGGCGTCCCGGCACCCTAACTTTCCTTGACTTTTGGGCGGGAGCGGCGTTTAACCCCGCCACTTTCTCGGAAAGGCTTTCTTTTCGACCCGCCGACTGGCCCTGGAGGCCAGAGGTCAACGCCCGACAGCGCGATGCGCCCTCGGGCGTGAAGGTGTCTGGACTTTCTGCTCCCTCGCCCCGCTCTTGCGGGGAGAGGGTCGGGGTGAGGGGCTCTCTCCGCGCATGAGGCGCGTTGATGGACCCGTACCCCCTCACCCGGATCGCGCCGGACGATGATTTGCATCGCCGGGGGCGATCTGACCTCTCCCCGCAGGCGGGGAGAGGTAAAAGAGGACAACTTCATTGTTCGACAATCTGTCGGAACGGCTTGGCGGAATTCTCGATCGTCTGACGGGGCGCGGTGCGCTGACCGAAAAGGACGTCGATGCCGCGATGCGCGAGGTGCGCCGCGCGCTGCTCGAGGCCGACGTTGCGCTCGAGGTCGTGCGCAGCTTCACCGAACGCGTCCGCGAGCAGGCGATCGGCGCCACCGTCGTCAAGTCGGTCACGCCAGGCCAGATGGTGGTCAAGATCGTCCATGACGAGCTGATCAACACACTCGGCGCCGAAAGCCAGACCATCGACGTCAACTCGGTGCCGCCGGTGCCGATCATGATGGTCGGTCTGCAGGGCTCGGGCAAGACGACCACCACTGCAAAGCTCGCCCGCCGCCTGGTCCAGCGCGACAAGCGCAAGGTGCTGATGGCCTCGCTCGACGTCTATCGCCCGGCGGCGATGGAGCAGCTGGCCGTGCTCGGCCGCGATCTCGACATTCCGACTTTGCCGATCGTGGCGGGACAACAGCCGCCGCAGATTGCGAAACGCGCGCTGGAAGCGGGCAAGCTCGGCGGCTACGACATCGTGCTGCTTGACACCGCCGGCCGCACCACGCTCGACGAAGAGATGATGGCGGAAGCGGCTGCCATTAAAGCTGCCGCAAACCCGCATGAAGTGCTGCTGGTTGCGGACTCGCTGACCGGCCAGGACGCCGTGAATCTCGCGCGCTCGTTCGACCAGCGCGTCGGCCTCACCGGCATCGTGTTGACCCGCGTCGACGGCGACGGCCGCGGCGGCGCTGCGCTGTCGATGCGCGCGGTCACCGGCAAGCCGATCAAGCTGATCGGCACCGGTGAAAAGACCGACGCGCTGGAGGATTTCCATCCCGATCGTATCGCCGGCCGCATCCTCGGCATGGGCGACGTGGTGTCGCTGGTCGAGCGAGCCGCCGCCAATATCGATGCCGAGAAGGCCGCGCGCACCGCCGAACGCATGCGCAAGGGTCAGTTCGACCTTAACGACATGCGCGAGCAGCTGCTGCAGATGGCGAACATGGGCGGCATCAGCGGCCTGATGGGCATGATGCCCGGCATCTCCAAGATGAAGAACCAGATCGCGGCCGCCGGCATCGACGACAGGATCCTGAAGCGCCAGGTCGCGATCATCGATTCCATGACGCGCGACGAGCGCCGTCATCCGGATTTGCTGAAAGCGAGCCGCAAGAAGCGCATCGCCGCAGGCTCGGGCCAGAGCGTCGAGCATGTCAACAAGCTCCTGAAGATGCACCGGAACATGGCCGACGTGATGAAGGCGATGGGTTCGGGCAAGCGCGGCCCGCTCGCCGGCATCGCGCAGGCGATGGGTTTTGGCGGCGGCATGAAGATGCCGTCTCCGGAAGAGATGAAAGCGATGCAGGAGAAGATGGGTGGCGGCGGACAAGGTCTGCCCAGCCTGCCGAAGGATCTGCCGCCCGGTCTTCGCTCGGGCCTGCCGAATTTGCCGGGGCTCACCGGCCTCAGCGGCAAGCCGACCCTTCCGGGTCTCGGCGGTTTCCCCGGCAAGAAGAAATGAGGAATTCGTCGCGAGGGATCGCATCGGTCTCGCGCTACGCGGAATACCAATCACCGAACAAACTGTACTTTGAAGGAGAACTGAATGTCCGTCGTTATCCGCCTCGCCCGCGCAGGCACCAAGAAGCGTCCCGTCTATCACGTCGTCGTCGCCGACTCGCGCTTCCCCCGGGATGGCCGCTTCATCGAGCGCCTCGGCTATTTCAATCCGCTGCTGCCGAAGGACAACGAGACCCGCCTGAAGCTCGACATGGACAAGGTGAAGGCCTGGCTCGCCAAGGGCGCGCAGCCGTCGGACCGCGTCTCCCGCTTCCTCGATGCCGCCGGCGTCAAGAAGCGCGAAGCGCGCAACAACCCCGAGAAGGCCGTGCCGCGCAAGGAGCGCAAGGCGCAGGCCGAAGCCGCTGCGAAGGGCTAAGGCTAGACCATGTCGGCGCTGATCTGCGTCGCGCGGATCGGCGCCGCGCATGGTGTGCGCGGCGCGGTCAAGCTGTGGACCTTCACTGAAGATCCCTTTGCCGTGAAGCGCTACGGTCCGCTGCTCTCCAAGGATGGCAGGCGCCAGTTCGAGCTGGCGCAGGTCCGCGAAGCGAAGGACCATCTGGTCGCGACCTTCAAGGGCGTCGCGACCCGCGATGAGGCCGAGCGCCTCAACGGCATCGAACTCTACGTCGCGCGCGACAAACTGCCCGCGACCGACGAGGATGAATATTACCACGCCGACCTGATCGGGCTCGCCGCCGTCACCAGTGACGGCGATGCGCTCGGCCGCGTGCTCGCAATCCATAATTTCGGCGCCGGCGACATCATCGAGATCGCACCACTCAAGGGCGCGACGATGTTGCTGCCGTTCTCCAATGCCGTGGTGCCGGAGGTCGATCTCAAAGGCGGCCGCGTCGTGATCGCGCTGCCGCAGGAGATCGAGGGCGACAAGGACGAGGACGAAGCTCCCTCCACGAGTCGTCCCGGCGAACGCCGGGACCCGTAACCACAGGCTGTACTTTTGGGTAAGCTGATCGCTCCGGCCGTCGCAAAATTGGCTGCGGTGGTTATGGATCCCGCATCTGCGCTTCGCTTGTCCGGGATGACGAGAACTGAGATCGAATGACCAATCCCTCCCCCTGGCGCGCGACGGTGCTGACGCTGTTTCCGGAGATGTTTCCGGGACCGCTTGGCGTGAGCCTAGCCGGCCGGGCGTTGGCGTCCGGCCTGTGGCAGATCGAGGCTCGTGACATCCGAGCCTCCGCAACTGACCGCCATCGCAGCGTCGACGACACCCCCGCCGGCGGCGGGCCGGGCATGGTGCTGCGGCCGGATGTTCTGGCCGCGGCGATCGACACCGCAGCGATCGCCCCGGACCGCCCTCGCCTGCTGATGAGCCCACGTGGTCGGCCATTGACCCAGGCCCGCGTGGCAGAGCTCGCCCAGGGCCCCGGCCCCCTCATCGTCTGCGGCCGGTTCGAAGGGATCGACCAGCGGGTGATCGACAGCCGCGGGTTGGAGGAAGTCTCGATCGGCGATTACGTGCTCTCAGGGGGCGAAATCGCCGCTTTGGCGCTGATCGACGCCTGCGTCCGGCTGCTGCCGGGGGTGATGGGCAAGGAAGCCTCGGGAACCGAGGAGAGCTTCTCGGACGGCCTGCTCGAATACCCCCAATACACCCGCCCGCAGCTGTTCGAGGGGGTTCCGATCCCGGAGATCCTGACCTCCGGCGATCATGCCAAGGTTGCCGCCTGGCGGCGGGCGCAGTCGGAGGCCCTCACAGAGGCCCGGCGGCCGGATTTATGGGCCCAAATCCCGCCCAAAGCCCCGAATCGGCCGAGGCGCCAAAAAACGCCAAAAAACAAGACAGACGGGTGACAAACGCTCCGGCTTGCCTTATAGGAGCGCCCACATCCGCAATGGCTGGATAGACGAATTTCGCGCAGCCCCCGTTTCGCAAGGCTGGGCGCGCCGATGGAGATTTACCCATGAACCTGATCAAGCAGCTCGAGCAAGAGCAATTCGACAAGCTGTCCGCCGGCAAGGACATTCCGGAATTCGGCCCCGGCGACACCGTGATCGTCAACGTGAAGGTCGTCGAAGGCGACCGCACCCGCGTGCAGGCCTATGAAGGCGTTTGCATCGGCCGTTCCGGCGGTGGCCTCAACGAGAGCTTCACCGTTCGCAAGATCTCCTACGGCGAAGGCGTCGAGCGCGTGTTCCCGGTGATGTCGCCGATGATCGACTCGATCAAGGTGGTGCGTCGCGGCAAGGTGCGTCGCGCCAAGCTCTATTACCTCCGCAATCTCCGCGGCAAGTCGGCCCGCATCGTCGAGAAGACCGAGCACGCCAAGGCCGTCAACGAGTAAGCTCCACTTACAGCGAGTTTTCGAGAGCGCGGGGCAAAACCCCGCGCTTTTTTGTTGCCTCAGCCGTGCGCGTCAAACCACTCGCGCTTCCAATTCGGCCTGCTATATATTCCTGGAATGTTTCCAGATCTGACCAGCTTCGTGAGCCCCCAGCGCATCGTCATCGACGATCGCTCGCGGCTGCCTGGCCGGTTCTTCGGACGCTTCGCGACATCGGCAACGTCAGAGCTTACGCGCGCAGCCTAAAAGCTGCGCTTGATGATTTTGTTGCCCCGCGCGCGAGTCGCGCTCACTGCTTCACACATTCCTTCGGAGCTTAAGCTCATGTCCAAGCCGACCACATTGTACGACAAGATCTGGAACGACCATCTGGTGCACGAAGCCGACGACGGCACCTGCCTGCTCTATATCGACCGCCATCTGGTGCACGAAGTGACCTCGCCGCAGGCGTTCGAAGGCCTGCGCGCAACGGGGCGCAAGGTCCATGCGCCCGAGAAGACGCTCGCCGTCGTCGACCACAACGTGCCGACCACCGATCGCACCAAGCCGAACCCCGATCCTGAAAGCATCGAGCAGATCAAGGCACTCGCCGACAACGCCAAGGAATTCGGCATCGAATATTACAACGAGTTCGACAAGCGCCAGGGCATCGTCCACGTCATCGGCCCCGAGCAGGGCTTTACGCTGCCCGGCACCACCATCGTCTGCGGTGACAGCCACACCTCGACGCATGGCGCGTTCGGCGCGCTCGCGCACGGCATCGGCACATCAGAGGTCGAGCACGTTCTGGCGACGCAGACGCTGATCCAGAAGAAGGCAAAGAACATGCGTGTCACCGTCGACGGCAAATTGCCTGAAGGCGTGACCGGCAAGGATATCATCCTCGCCATCATCGGCGAGATCGGCACCGCGGGCGGTACCGGCTACGTGCTGGAATACGCCGGCGACGCCATCCGCTCGCTCTCGATGGAAGGCCGCATGACGGTCTGCAACATGTCGATCGAAGGCGGCGCCCGCGCCGGCCTCGTTGCGCCGGACCAGAAGGCCTACGACTTCCTGCGCGACCGTCCGAAGTCGCCGAAGGGCGCGGACTGGGATGCGGCGATGCGTTACTGGGAAAAGCTGCGTTCCGACGACGGCGCGCATTTCGACCACGAGCTGCGACTCGATGCAGCAAAACTGCCGCCGATCGTGACCTGGGGCACGAGCCCTGAGGACGTGATCTCGGTGACCGGCATCGTGCCCGACCCCGACAAGATCGCTGATGAGGCCAAGCGTCTCTCCAAGCATCGCGCGTTGAAGTACATGGGCCTGACCGCGGGCACGAAGATCACCGACATCAAGCTCGACCGTGTCTTCATCGGCTCCTGCACCAACGGCCGCATCGAAGACCTGCGCGCCGCCGCCAAGATCGCGGAAGGCAAGCAGGTATCGGCCAGCGTCAACGCCATGGTCGTACCGGGCTCCGGTATCGTGAAGGAGCAGGCCGAAGCTGAGGGTCTGGACAAGATCTTCATCAAGGCCGGCTTCGAATGGCGCGAGCCCGGTTGCTCGATGTGCCTTGCGATGAACCCGGACAAGCTGAAGCCGGAAGAGCGCTGCGCCTCGACCTCGAACCGCAATTTCGAGGGCCGTCAAGGCTTCAAGGGCCGCACCCATCTGGTGTCGCCGGCGATGGCCGCGGCCGCCGCGATCGCGGGTCACTTTGTCGACGTCAGGCACTGGCGCTGAGCCGCTTCCTGCAATTTGAACGAACGCGGCAAACCGCCGTTAAGCCGCAAGTCCGACAGTGTCCTCGCGACGATCTCGCGAGGACACCTCATGGCCAACAAGCCTGAATATGTCGATCTCATCAGCGAGGCGACCCGCCAGCACCGGCGGCGAGCGCCGGGCTTGCGTATCGTCGCCAAGCCCGAGCCGGAGGAGATCTCGAAGCTCAGCCGCTGGCCGCCGGCGATGTTCAGGAAGTGGAAGATCGAGACGCTGATGCGATGGAAGCCGGCGTCATGGAATGTGAAGGATTGGCTTTAAGCCACGCAGTGAAACAAAGGGCGCCGTTCAGGCGCCCTTTTGATTTCGCCCGCACTTACCAATAGCGGTACGGATAGTGCCAGCGATGCCAATGATGCCAGTGGCAGATGCGGCGCGGACCATAATAGGTCCAGATGATCCGGCAGCGGCGCGGATGGTGGTAATAGGGATAATAGCCGCCGTAATAAGAGCGCCGGTGGAAATGGCGATAGCCGTAATACGGGCGATAGTAGCCGCCGCCCCAATGGCGATGATAGCCGCCATAATGGATGCCGCCGTAGCGCATGCCGCCGCCATGGAAGGCCGGTGCAGCGTGGAAGCCACCGAAATGACCTCCGCCCACATGGGCACCACCGAAGTGGCCTCCTCCGCCGAAATGCCCGCCGCCGCCATGCCCACCGCCACCGTGTCCGCCGCCAAAGCGCACCTGCGTGATCATGTCGTCGCTTGCAGCCTTCGCCACCGGCAGCGCGGCCGGATTGATCGGCGTCATCGCCTCAGCGCGGCGCACCGTCACGCCCGATAACGTCAGAGCAGCAACAACGGCAAGCCCGAGCAAGCGCAACGAGCTTGTCCCGAGCCGCATGTTCCTCAGCATGGAATGTCTCCCTGAATCTGCACAGCGTCATTGCGGCGCAGTCGTGCCGCCGTCGCTGTTCATTTGCAGTCGCTCCCGAGATTAAACTAGAGACAGTGACGTGAACGCGTCATGAATGACGATACTCCGCGCAAGTCCGCGGCAAGGGGAATTCGAGAGATGACCGTCTACGCGATTGCGCAGTTGACAGGCTTTACACCCGCAGCGTGAGCCGCGTCACCAGAACGGTCCGTAGCCGATGACGAAGGGCGCGGGCACACCGTACGGGTAGGGACGGTAATAGACAGGTCGTGCGTAATAATGCGGGTCGGGCCGGCGAACGTATCGCGCAGCATCATATCGCACGTGGCGCCGCCCATCGAACACCGCGCGTCCCGCGGAGGCATCCGGCAGCTTCGTCACCCTTTGCGCGGCGGAGACGTGCGGCAGGCTTGCAGTGAGTCCGACAGCGACAGTCAACGCGATCCATCTCGTCATGACGACCTCCGCCCGCAACATGAGGGGATCGCACGGCCGCCGGCAAGTTAAAAGCGCCCAATCTGGAACGCGGCGCCTCAATCTGCTATGGATGAACCTGCTATCAGTGACGCACGTATCTTCTGGTCGAACCAATGCAGGAGATGGTCATGGCAAATTCCATGAGATTGCGGATATCTCGCCTCGCGATCGCAGCGAGCATCGCCCTTGGCGCGAGCTCGGCACTGGCCTCGCAGGGGCCGGGCGTCGAGAGCGGCACGGCAAGCCCGCTGACGCAGCTCGTGATGGCGGTCCTGGTCTATGGCGTCTCCGCCGTGATCGTCGGCGCCGGCCTGATCGGCGCGCTACGCGGACACTGATCGGGTCAGCCGCGACGCCAGAAGCAGCTCATATGCGGCGTGATCACGGTGCCGCTGGGCCTGTGTTCCTGCACATAGGCGACGCTGCATTCGCGGACCGCATCCGGGCCCGGGTTGTAGCGCGGATAGACGCCGTCAGGGCTGTAATAGGGCGTGACGCGCAGGCGGGTCCGCTTGCGTGGCGGCACGACGTGGTCGGGCGAGGCAGCCTGGGCCATGCGGACCACCGTGCCGGCCCTCTCTGCCTGGGCGCTCGCGCCGACGGGCGAAAACAACCCCATGCACAGTAGAGCTACCGCTGTTTTTACTCGCATTTTTTTCGCCCACCTGGACCGCCACCGACTTGAGCCCCAAGCTCCCCGTTTTGGCGGCGCCCGTCAACCTCACGCGCTTGTAAAGCCGGATGCATCGCTGCGAAACCCGCGCTAAGAGGAACCGATGTGGACAGACCTGAAAGCGCCCTCGCTGGCCGAGATGGAAGCGACGGCGCACGAGATTTTCGAACGCCTGCCGGCGGAGTTTCGAGGGCTGTGCGAGGGCCTGATCATCCGCGTCGACGACTTCCCGACCGAAGAGGTCCTCGACGAGATGGAATGCGAAAGCGAGTTCGACCTGCTCGGCCTGTTCCAGGGCGTCGGCCTGCCCCAGCAGAGTCTTGGCGACGTGGCCCGGCTGCCCAACATGGTCTGGCTCTACCGCCGTCCGATCCTGGATTACTGGGCCGAGCACGACGAGAGCCTCGGCCATATCGTCCGCCACGTGCTGATCCACGAGATCGGCCACCATTTCGGCCTCTCTGACGACGACATGGACGCGATCGAGGTTCAGGCCGAATAGGACGTCATCGATTGCGCGGGGATGGTGCGGGCAGAAGCATCGTCAGCCGATAATCGGGCCACCCCGCGAGCGACAGCGACACCTGCTGATATCTCAGCAATCCCATGGTCGCATGATTGAACGCGCGTTCGCCGCCTTCGCGCGCCAACACCCCTTGGGTTTGCCAGCAGCGCTCGAAGTCCGAGCTTGCCATTCTCAGCTCGTCCACGAGCCGGCGAATTTCCGGACCGTCCGAATAGGCCGTCACCGCGGCACGGAACTCGGCGACGACGCGCTGCGCACGGGACGTCCAGTCGAGGATCAGGCTTCGCGCCTCTGGTCTGACGAAGATGTAGCGCAACAGATTCTTCTCGCCGTCGTCATCGAGCCATCCTGCAAACAAGCGCGACGCTTGCGCATTCCAGCGGCACGCACTCCAGGTGCGATCGAGGATGTAGGCGGGACCATCGATCGCATCGACACAGGCGAGCACGCTTTCAGGTGGATCGTCCCTGGTGTCGGGCCGCTCGGGATCGCGTTTGCCCGCAACTTCGAAAAGATAGCCGCGCTCGGCGCGTGACAGGCGCAATCCGCGGGCGAGGCGCGCAAGGGCCGAAGCAGAGACGGACACATCGCGCCCCTGCTCGATCCAGGTGTACCAGGTGACGCTCAAGCCGCAGAGCTGGGCGACCTCCTCACGCCGGAGGCCGGGCGTGCGCCGTCGTGGTCCGGCGGCAAGGCCGAACTCTGCCGGAGACTGGCGCTCCCGGAGCGCCCTCAAGAACGCGCTCAGCGACAGAGCCGGAGCGATCGGATGTTGTTCCTTCATGGTGGTTTTTATACCAGCATATCTTATGTTCTTAAACTGGTACCAAAGAAGTGCTAGCCTGGCTCGGAAAAGGACGCACGGACATGGGCAAGCAATTCGCCGGGATCGAACCCGAACACAGGGCCTTCATCGAGCGGCAGAAGATCTTCTTCGTCGCCAGCGCCCCGCCGACGGGGCGCGTCAACGTCTCCCCCAAGGGCCTGTCGTCATTCCGGGTGCTGGGAGCGAACGACGTCGCCTATCTCGATTGCACCGGCAGCGGCAGCGAGACCCGCGCGCACCTGATGGCATCCGACGACAAGCGGCTGACCATCATGTTTTGCGCCTTCGAAGGTCCTCCGGTGATCCTGCGGCTCTATGGCCAGGGCCGATCGCTGATGCGCGGCACGGCTGAATACGACGATCTCGCCCCAGGGTTCGAGGACATGACCGGGGCACGCCAGATCGTGCGCCTCTCGGTCGAACTGGTGCAGACATCGTGCGGCATGGGCGTGCCCCTGTTCGACTACAAAGAGGAGCGCGGCAGCCTCGTGCGCTACTGGACGAAGCAGGGCGTCGACAATTTACGGAAATACTGGGGCATGAAGAATATGAAGAGCATCGACGGCCTGCCGACCGGCTTTGTCCCTGACAGCATGGCTCCGCCGCTCTGACAGACCAAGATTGCCGAATCCGGCCTAGGATTTGCGCACCAACCGGGCTAAACAGCCCTCCCCTGAGTTCCAACCGGGAAGCCTGAGATGGACAAGTTCACCACGCTGGAAGGCGTCGCGGCGCCGCTGAAGATCATCAATGTCGACACCGACATGATCATTCCGAAGCAGTACCTCAAGACCATCAAGCGCACCGGCCTTGGCAAGGGACTGTTCTCCGAGCAGCGCTACAAGGATGACGGCAGCGAGAACCCGGACTTCGTCCTCAACCAGCCCGCCTATCGCAACACGAAGGTGCTGGTCGCCGGCGACAATTTCGGTTGCGGCTCGAGCCGCGAGCACGCGCCCTGGGCGCTGCTCGACTTCGGCATCCGCTGCGTGATCTCGACCTCGTTCGGCGACATCTTCTACAACAACTGCTTCAAGAACGGGATTCTGCCGATCCGCGTCAGCCAAGAAGACCTCGACAAGCTGTTCGACGACGCCGAGCGCGGCGCCAACGCAACGCTGACGATCGACCTGCCGAACCAGGAGATCCGGGGCCCCGACGGCGGTAAGGTCAAATTCGAGATCGACCCGTTCCGCAAGCATTGCCTGATCAACGGCCTCGACGACATCGGTCTGACGATGGAGAAGAAGTCCTCGATCGACACCTATGAAGAGAAGCTCAAGAGCGAACGCGCCTGGGCTTGATCGCACATTTCGGTTCAAGCCCCGGCGTGCAAAGGCGCCGGGGCTTTTTCTTTGCCTGAGATATCCTCTATTTTTCGAGCATGATCTTATCGGAAAACCGCTGCACACTTTTCCGGATCATGCTCTAAGCTGCACGCATGCTTCCCGAGATCGTCACCTTCTGGCATGGCCCGATGGACGCGCTACGCCAGACCTGTCTGCGCTCGCAGCTGGCTGCCGGCCACAAGGTGACGGTCTACAGTTTCGACACCATCCCGGGCCTGCCCGCGGGCGTCGAGAATGCGGACGCCGAGGCGATCCTGCCGCACGCCTTTTCCGAGCGCCTGCGGCCGCCGCAGACGGACGGCAGCTGGCGCGACTGGACCACGCTTCAGTTCAGCGACTTCTTCCGCATGAAGCTGATGGCCAGGAATCTCGGCCTCTGGCTCGACGCCGACGTGCTGCTGCTCAAGCCGGTCGAGATCGATCCGGCGAAACCCTACTTCGCCTGGGAGCGATCCCGCCGGCTCGGCAACTCCGTCCTCTATCTGCCGCAGAAGCATCAAATCGTCGGCGCCTTCGAGGACCTGATGGAGCAGGAGGAGCTGACGCCGGAATGGCTGTCGCTCAGCCATCGTCTGAGCTTTGCGATCAAGCGCCTCGGCGGCGGCTCGCAGCGCCTCTCCGACCTGCGCATCGCCATCTTCGGGCCTCCGGCCTTGACCATCCTGGCACGGCGCTCCGGCGATCTTCCGCGGGCATTGCCGAAGCGATCGTTCTATGCGGTGCATTCCGAGCCAAAGCTGTTCTTCGATCCGTCGAGCTATCTCGGCATCGTCACCGACCCCAACGTGATCGGCCTGCACATCTCAGGCAAGGGCCGCAGCCTGCAACCGCCCGTTCCGGGCAGCCTCTATGCCTGGGCGGTGGAGCGGTTCGCGTAGCTCTCTCGTGCCCCGGACGCAGCGCAGCGCTTCTTTAGCGGTGCGCTGCTGAGCCTGGGCCCAGTTATGTAGAGAAATAGGTCCCGGCTCTGCGGAGCGGCACTTCGCGCCGCGCCGCGTCCGGGACACGGCATCGGTTTCCTCGGCTTTCTTCCAATTTGATCCAGCGCAACGCGCCCCTGCATCATTTTGCCTAGTCTTGCTCCAATCGCACGATCCCAATGGAGCTTTTCATGAGCACCGCAAGCAGGCCTTATCCCATCGTCCAGGATCTCATCGAGTCCTTCGCCAGCTGGCTGAAGCATCGCCGCGAGATGACCGAGATGCGGCAACTCGATCGCGCCGAATTCGACCGGATCGCGAACGATCTCAGGATCGCACCAGACGATCTCGAAGAGCTGGTCCGCAACGGCAAGCATGCCGCCGACGAACTGCCGAAGATGCTGGAGCAGCTCGGCATCGACGCGGAGGGACTCGGACGCGCACAGCCGCTGCTGCTGCGCGACATGGAGCGGGTCTGCTCGCTCTGCGGTCACAAGGGACAATGCGACCGCGATCTCGCCGACGGCACCGCGGCTGAAAACTATCACGGCTATTGCGGCAACGCCGCGACGCTGGAATCGCTCGATCGCGCCGAGGTCGCGCCGCGCTGACGCGACCGATGCGCAGAGATCAGAAGCCGACCTTCTCGTTCACATAGAACGTGTTGAGAATGGTGACCCTGTCACGATCGGTATGGATCTGCGGACGGCCATGCCAGCTCATCCGGGTCAGGGTGTGATAGGCCTTCAGGACGACGAAGGCGTATCCGACATTGGGCAGGAACGGGATCGTCTTCACGGGCTCGAGGCAATAAGAGCCGACGTGAAACAGGCCCTTGAGCGAAGCCTTGTAGAGCGTCGTGCCCAGCGCTTCCTGGCTGTCATCGGCCGGACAATACAGCTGCATCGTCACGACCTTCTTGCGCGTGTCCGGATGCGGCTTGATCTGATAGCCGTCCCTGTCGACGTAGACGACCGGCTTTGCGACGAGCGTCAGGTCCTCGGCACGGGCCACCTTGTCGCCACGGGCGCGAATCTCGAGCCCGTCATGCAGCCGGTTCCGTATCGCCTCCTCGACCGGCTTCGAGCAAAGCATGGCCGACACCGCGGCCCATGCCGGGCGCAGCGACGGCTCGATCTTGTCGACGTTCTCGCCATAGAGGCGCAGCGCCATGCGCGTCCCCGTTCCGGTGATCGGATCGTAGCCTTGCGTCGGCACGCTTCGGATCATGTCCCGGTAGAAATCCGCCGGGAAGAAATCGCGGAACACGATATGGGGGAATGGCGATGCGGAATGGTCCGCGGCCTCGATGCTGCGCACCGCATGTGCCGTGAGTTCATCAACGAGATTGGCCGGAGCAGCCACTTCCGCAAGTGCCGTCATGGGGAGACCTCACACAAGGTTGGGCCCGATATGTTCAGATGTTTCCGGGATTACCTTGCGACGCGGGCGTTGCGCAAGTCAACGGCGGTGGCCGCGGGGCATATTCGCGGGGACGTGATCCCGAAGGCACCGTGGCACCGCAGCATCAGGCACATCAGCGGATTACCGACGCTTCCCGCCGCGAAACGACCTCCGTTCCATCACGCCCGGCCTGGCGGACCGGACCGGGCCCTTTGCTCAGTTCCTGTCTCAGCCCTTGCTCATCGCCGCAATCGCATCGGCGATTGCGATGGTGCGCCGGGCCATGTCGGCGTGCAGGCGTTCCACCATTGCGCCGTCGAGACGGATCGCGCCGCGCGAGACGTTTTCCGGCAGCTCGAACGCTGCGATGATTTTGCGTGCGCGCGCGATGTCTTCCTCGGGCGGCGTGAAGATCGCGTTGCACGCTTCGATCTGCGAGGGATGGATCAGCGTCTTGCCGTCGAAGCCGAGATCGCGGCCTTGCGCGCATTCGGTGGCGAAGCCGTCAGGATTGGCGATGTCGCTATAGGGGCCGTCGAGGATTTCGAGGCCGGCGGCGCGTGTCGCCAGGATGCAATGCGTGATCATCGGGATCATCGCGGCGCGGCCGGGCAGCATCTTGATCCGCGTCTCGCGCGAGATGTCGTTCGGGCCGAACACGAAGCCGGCGAGGCGGCTCGATGGATCGCGACCGGCCTCAGCCAGCTCCTCGGCATGCAGCACCGCGCGCGCGGTCTCGATCATCGCCCAGACTTTCACCGTGGGTGCGGCACCGAGCCCGGCGAGATCGCGGCGGATGGTCTGGAGATCTTCGATGCTTGAAACTTTTGGAACCAGGATGCCGTCAGGCGAGGCCTTGGCGGCCATGGCGACGTCTTCGGCCCACCATTGCGTGTCGAGACCGTTGGTCCGGATCAGGATCTCGCGCTTGCCGAACCCTTTTGCAGCGATCGCGGCGGCGATGCCGTCGCGCGCCACCGCCTTGGCGTCGGGGGCGACGGAATCCTCGAGGTCCAGGATCAGGCCGTCGGCGGCGAGATTGCGCGCCTTTTCAAGGGCGCGCGGGTTGGAGCCTGGCATGAACAGATGGCTGCGGCGCGGACGGGTCATGCAGGCGGTCCTTCCTGTTTCCTCGGTATGATGGCCGAAGCCGATAGCATCTGGCCTGCCTATTCGAAAGGCTTGTTCGCGCTACCGGTATATGATTAGGCATAGGCCATGATCACATTCCCGAAGTCCCTGCTCGACGGTTACAACGCCTTCGCCACCAACCGGTTGCCGGCCGAGCAGAACCGCTATCGCGAGCTGTCGGTGAAGGGACAGTCGCCCGAAGTGATGGTGATCGGCTGTTGCGACAGCCGCGTCTCGCCCGAGGCGATCTTCGACGTCGGCCCCGGCGAATTGTTCGTCGTCCGCAACATCGCCAATCTGGTGCCGACCTATCAGCCCGACGCCAACGCCCACGGCGTCTCGGCCGCGCTGGAATATGCCGTCACCGTGCTGAAGGTGAAGCACATCGTCATCCTCGGCCACGCGCAATGCGGCGGCATCCGCGCCTTCGTCGACAAGATCGAGCCGCTGACGCCGGGCGACTTCATCGGCAAATGGATGCAGATGTTCATCAAGCCGGGCGAGGTGGTCGAGCAGCGCAACCACGAGACGATGGCGCAATTCGTCGAGCGCATCGAGAAGGCCGCGGTGTTCCGCAGCCTGGAGAACCTGATGACGTTCCCGTTCGTGCGCAAGGCCGTCGAGAGCGGCCAGATGCAGCTGCACGGCGCCTATTTCGGCGTTGCGGAGGGAACGCTGTTCGTGCTGGACAAGGCGAGCAAGGAATTCAGGAGCGCGCGGAGCGTGGTGTAGCGCTGCTCTCGTAGGGTGGGCAAAGGCGCAACGCGCCGTGCCCACCACCTCTCTCGATCACGAAAATTCGTGGGCACGCTTCGCTTTGCCCACCCTACGGCACCTTGTCCGGGACGACGAGGGGAGAGAGTTCGTTACGCCGCCTGCTTCTTCGCGCTGATCAGCTTGCGGTTGATCAGGACTTCCGCGATCTGGATCGCGTTCAGCGCGGCGCCCTTGCGCAGATTGTCCGAGACGCACCACAGCACGAGGCCGTTCTCCACCGTCGCGTCCTCGCGGATGCGGCTGATATAGGTGGCGTCCTCGCCGGCCGCTTCGTAAGGAGTCGCGTAACCGCCGGGCTCGTGCTTGTCGATGACGAGACAACCGGGTGCCACGCGCAGGATGTTGCGCGCTTCATCCGCACTGATCGGATTCTCGAACTCGATGTTGACGGCTTCGGAGTGGCCGACGAAGACGGGCACGCGCACGCAGGTCGCGGTGAGCTTGATCTTGGGATCAAGAATCTTCTTGGTCTCCGCCATCATCTTCCACTCTTCCTTGGTGTAGCCGTCCTCCATGAAGACGTCGATGTGGGGGATGACGTTGAAGGCGATGCGCTTCGGAAACTTCTTCGCGACCAGCTCGCTGTTGGTGTAGACGGCCTTGGTCTGCGAGAACAATTCGTCCATCGCATCCTTGCCGGCGCCCGACACTGATTGATAGGTCGAGACCACGACGCGCTTGATGGTGGCCTTGTCGTGCAACGGCTTCAGCGCGACCACGAGCTGCGCGGTCGAGCAGTTCGGGTTGGCGATGATGTTCTTCTTCTTGAAGCCTTCGGTCGCGGCCGCGTTCACCTCGGGCACGATCAGCGGCACGTCCGGATCCATGCGCCAGGCCGAGGAATTGTCGATCACGACCGCGCCGGCGGCGCCGATCTTCGGCGACCATTCCTTCGACACCGAGCCGCCCGCCGACATCAGGCAGATGTCGACATCGGAGAAATCGTAATGCTCGAGCGCTTTGCACTTCAGGGTGCGGTCGCCATAGGAGACCTCGACGCCGACGCTGCGGCGTGACGCCAGGGCCACGACCTCGTCCGCGGGGAATTTGCGCTCATCCAGGATGTTGAGCATTTCCCGTCCGACATTGCCGGTCGCGCCGACGACTGCGACTTTGTAACCCATCGTTCACTCTCCGATGAAAAAGGCCGTTCCTGAAGCTGATGCTTAAACAGGAAGAGCAGCGCTTCTATGCGAGAACCGGCCTCAAGACAACGTTGGACCATGCCTTAGGGACGTGGATGCAGTCGCCTGAGGCCGGCACGGCCGCAAATCCCACCCAGATCCATCTGGCGCTCGCCAATTTCGCCGACGAGGTCGTCGGCACGCTGGCGCGCCTGTTCGCCTATGTGGGGACGCTGGCCCTGTTTGCCATCCTCGCGCTGGCCGGGCTCGGCCAGCTGCCTGATTTGCAGGGCGACGAGCCCGCCGCAAAACCCGGCTGGGCGGTCGCAGACCGCTCGCATCCGGCCTTCGCTCTCAGCCGACTGGATACGTCAGAGAAAACAGCCTCTTATACCATTTTTCGGCACCCCGAAGGTGGCCGCCGCGACGTTATGCGCTGGGCTGGCGACGCCGACAAGGTGGTGGCCGAGCTCGAGATCTATCGGGAAGGCAGCGAATTCGACGTGACGCGTCCGGCAACATCAGGCCTGGCCGCCCAGATGGGCCTGGGTGCCGATACCACGCTCGAGCAGGCCGGCCTGATCGACACCAAATTCGGCCCCGTCGCCCTGTTCCGTCCGTCGGGCGCAGCGGACGGTTCGCCTGCATGCCTCGGCTATCTCAAGCGCAACGAGGAGCCGGCCCTGCAGATCTCCGGCTTCTCCTGCCAGGGCGACACCTGGCCGGCCCGGCGTGCGGCGATCGCCTGCACGCTGAACCGGCTGACGCAGCTCGGCTCGGGCAACGAACCGAAGCTGGCCGAGCTGTTCGCCCATGCCGAGCTGAAGCGCCGCTCCTGCGACGCCCCGGGTTCGGGTGACTGGCTGCTGGGCGCGGCGAATGCGCAATTGCGCGGGACGCTTTGAGGCGCATCAAGCTCAAGCCGCTGGTATTGATGCAACTTTTGCCGGCGCGCCCGATTATTCCGTCCTGGTGTGACTGAATAGACCTAGTTGCAGTCCCCCCGGCCGGGCTAGTATGGGGGGAAATCGACTGGCGGCGCGCCGCCTGAAGGGGACGTGATGAGCTCGAATTTTTCTGCGGCGAACAAACTGGCGACGTTGCTTGCGGCGAGCGCCGCGTTTGCGATCGCCTTCGCTGCGCCGGCCTCGGCCGACACCAAGACCAAGCAGCGCTTTGATGATCGCGGCCGACATTATTACGGTCCGGCCGGCCCCAATGCGGTCTACCAGCAGGGCCGCACCCGCATTTACGTGAGCAAGCGCTCCTGGCTCGACGGCGGCACCGAGGTCAATCCGGGCGACCGCAAGTTCACCGATTACGCCTTCCCGCCGGCCGTCGGCTATCCGTCCTTCGCCCGCGAAAACCTCAACCGCCCGATCGACCGCCAGCCGCTGGCGACGCCTGCCGATGTCGGCGGCTATCCGCAGAATTTCCCGCTGTACTGAGCGGCGTATCTTTCGAATCAAAAGGCCGGGCGTGAGCCCGGCCTTTTTCGTTTCGGGAGGTGCGTCCGCCTCACGAATTAGCGGCCGGATCATAGCGCCGGCAAAACTCCTCGATCGCCTCGGAGCGGAAATCGGCGAGGCGCTCGAAGATCAGCTCGTCCGGCCAATCCCACCAGGCGATACGTTGCAGGCTTGCCGCGACGGCATCGTCGAAGCGCTTGCGGATGGGGCGCGCGGGCACGCCGCCGACAATCGTGTAAGGCGCGACGTCGCGGCTGACGACCGCGCCCGCGCCGATCACCGCGCCGTCGCCGACGGTCACACCCGGCAGCAGGATCGCGGCGTGACCGATCCAGACATCGTTGCCGACGATGACGCGATCGCCGCGGCGATCGGCGAAGAAGTCGCGGTCGCGCGTTGCGCTCGCCTCGTAATATTCGGGGACGTAGGTGAAGCGATGCTGCGAGGCGCGGCCCATCGGATGATTGGGCGCACCGATCCGAACGGAATTGGCGATGGCCGTGAACTTGCCGATCACGGCATCGGCGATTTCGCAGTATTCGCCGAGATAGGAGTAATCGCCGAGCGAGGCATATTCGATGCGGGTATGGCTGAGAATCTCGCAGCGCCGCCCGATCCGCGCCTCGCGCTGGCGCACCGTCTCATCGATGAAGGTTTCCGCGATCTTCGGGCGGGGTGCATCCATGAACTTACTCCGAGCTACGGCGCTGTCATTCCGGGGCGGCTCGAAGAGCCGAACCCGGAATCTCGAGATTCCGGGTCTGGTCCTTCGGACCATCCCGGAATGACAACACCACCCGCCTTACGCGTGCAGCTTCTGCAGTTCCTTCAGGATCGCTTCGCCCATCTGCGTGGTCGAGGCGGCGGCGGTGCCTTCCGACTTGATGTCGGCGGTGCGCAGGCCGCTGGCCAGCACCGCGGCGATCGCCGCGTCGACCTTGTCGGCGAGCGCGCCCATGTCGAAGGAATAGCGCAGCGCCATGCCGAAGGACGAGATCATCGCGATCGGATTGGCGAGGCCTTGGCCTGCGATATCAGGCGCCGAGCCGTGCACGGGCTCGTACAGCGCCCTGCGCTTCTTGGTCTTCACGTCCACCTCGCCGAGCGAGGCCGAGGGCAGCATACCGAGCGAGCCGGTCAGCATCGCGGCGATGTCGGACAGCATGTCGCCGAACAGATTGTCCGTGACGATGACGTCGAACTGCTTCGGGGCCTTCACCAGCATCATGCCGCCGGAATCGGCGAGCTGGTGCTCGAGCGTGACGTCGGGATATTCGCGCTTGTGGACGGCAGTCATGACCTCGTTCCAGAGCACGCCCGACTTCATGACGTTGCGCTTCTCCATCGACGTCACCTTGTTCTTGCGCTTGCGGGCAAGCTCGAAGGCGACGCGGCCGATGCGCTCGATCTCATAGGTGTCGTAGACCTGGGTATCGATGGCGCGCTTCTGGCCATTGCCGAGATCGGTGATGGTCTTGGGCTCGCCGAAATAGACGCCGCCCGTGAGCTCGCGCACGATCATGATGTCGAGGCCCTCGACCGCTTCGCGCTTCAGGCTCGAGGCATCCGCCAGCGCCGGATAGCAGACGGCCGGACGCAGATTGGCGAACAAAGCGAGATCTTTGCGCAGGCGTAGCAGGCCGGCTTCGGGGCGCACTTCGTAGGGCACTGCGTCCCATTTCGGACCGCCGACCGCGCCGAAGATGATGGCGTCGGCGGCGAGCGCCTTGGCCATGTCGCCCTCGGAGATCGACACCTTGTGGGCATCATAGGCGGAGCCGCCGACCAGGCCCGTATCAGTCTCGAATTTGGCGATCCCGGCCGAGTTGAGCCAATCGATCAGCCGCTTCACCTCGCCCATCACCTCCGGGCCGATACCGTCGCCGGGGAGCAGCAGCAATTTGTGGGTCGCCATATCAGTTTCCTCTGAGATCGAAATTCGGCCGGAGTGCTAGAGCGGCGTTGCGCGCTTGGCAAGACACCATTGCTGCGCCGCGGCTGTGCAAGGCGGGCAGGGCCTGCCACACTGCGCCTCGCCGGAGTCCCCCTTGCTCGCCCCAAACTGTTCTTCTCAAGACCGCCGCCCACCCGTCGCGCATCCCGCGCGGCTGATATTGACCCTGTCGCTGGCCGCCACCGTCGGCCTCGGCATCGGTCGTTTTGCCTATGCGCTGGTGCTGCCCGATATGCGGGAGGACCTCGGCTGGTCCTACTCAGCGGCTGGTTTCATGAACACCATCAACGCCGTCGGTTACCTCGTGGGCGCGCTCATGGCGTCGCGGCTGATCCAGCGCGTCGGCTGGTCGGCTGCGATCCGCGGCGGAACCCTGGCCTGCGTCGCCGCGCTCGCGACCTGCGCGCTGTCAGGCAATTTCATCGCGCTGAGCCTCGCCCGCCTGGTGCTGGGCCTGGGCGCGGCGGCCGGCTTCGTCGCCGGCGGCGCGCTGGCCGCAACGATCGCGCAGACGCGGCCGGAGCGGGCCAACTTCCTGCTCAGTCTGTTTTATGCCGGACCCGGCATCGGCATTCTCGCCTCCGGGCTGATCGCCCCGTTCACGCTGCAGCATTTCGGCCCGGGCTCGTGGTGGATCGTGTGGTGGGCGATGACGCTGCTCTCGGCCGCGATGACCGTGCCGCTGTTCCTGGTCCGGATCGAGAGCGGCGCGCGCTTTTCGGAAGGCAGCCACGCCGCCTTCGCTGTTGCTCCCGTGCTGATTTATCTCGGCGCCTACTTCCTGTTCGGCGCCGGCTACATCGCCTACATGACGTTCATGATCGCCTATGTGCGCGACGGCGGTGGAGGGGCTGCGGCACAGGCCGCGTTCTGGGGCCTGATCGGCATGAGCGCCTTCGTCACGCCCTGGGCCTGGCGGCGCGTGCTCGCGCTCGATCGCGGCGGGCTGGCCACCGCCATCATCCTCGGCACCAACGCGCTGGGGGCGGCCTTGCCGATCCTCGGGCATTCGCCCGCCTGGCTCGCCATCTCGGCGGTGGTGTTTGGCGTCGCCTTCTTCGCCGTGGTCGGCTCGACCACCGCCTTCGTGCGCTTCAACTATCCACCGGCGATGTGGCCAACCGCGATCGCGGCGATGACGATCTCGTTCGGCGTCGGCCAGACGCTGGGGCCGATCGTGGTCGGCGCGATCACGGACGCGCTGGGGAGCCTGAGCTACGCGCTCAATGTCTCGGCCGCGCTACTGGCGCTCGGCGCGGTACTGGCGTTGCTGCAGCGGAAGGTGGGGCCGGCCTAGGCCTCAGCTCCCGCTGAACGAATTATACCCCTGGTCTTCCCAATAGCCGCCCTTGTAGTCGTTGGTGACTTCCATCGAGACGACGTATTTCGGGTTCTTGAAGCCGAGCTTGGTCGGCACGCGGATCTTCATGGGGAAGCCGTAGGCGCGCGGCAGGATCTCGTTGGCGTATTTGAACGTCATCTGCGTCTGCGGATGCAGCGCGGTGCGCATGTCCAGGGGCGAGTTGTAGCCGTCCTTGTCGGCGCACTGGAACCAGACGTATTTCGCGCGCGTGTCGGCACCGACGAGTTTTAGGAAATCGCGGAGCGGCGTGCCGGTCCAGCTGCCAATCGCGCTCCAGCCTTCGACGCAGATGTGACGCGTGATCTGCGTGAACTGCGGCAGCTTGTAGAGCTCCGGCAGCGTCCAGGACTTCTTGTTGTCGACGAGGCCGCGCACCTCGAGCTTCCAGGCCTCGCCATCGACGTCAGGCGCGTCGTCGAGATCGTAATAGGCGTTGAACGGGAACGGCTTCGTGATGGCGCTCTCGGGGAAGGTCGGCGCCAGCGCATCGGGGTTGAAGATGAAATCCTGCACGGCATCGTTGAATTTCGAGACCTTCGCCAACAGCGTATCGGCCGAAGAGGAATCGACCACGTCGCATCCGGTGAGCAAGGTCAGCGCGCCGAGGCTGGCGCCGCCGGCGATGAAGCGGCGGCGGGTCACGTCAGGCATCACTTTGAGGGAGTCCTTGATCAGCAGCCGCTTGTCGACGCCGGGGATCAGGAATGAACGCTTGGCCATGATGGTTCTCCTAATCAGCGACCGATGATCATCGCGCGCAGGCTCTTCGGCACCAAGAGCGCGAGCAGGACGTGAATCACGAGGAAGGCGCAGATCGCGGCCATGCAGAAGAAGTGCACGTAGCGCGCGGTCGGGTAATCGCCGAACAGCGTCACCAGCCAATGCAGCTGCACCGGCTTCCACATCGACAGGCCCGTCAGCACGATCAGCACTCCGACAACAATAATGCCGGCATAGAGCGTGCGCTGCACGTAATTGTAGACGCTGAGGTCGTCATGGCCGAGCTTGAAGGTCAGCGCCGCCCTGACGTCGTGGAGCACGCCCGACGGCGTGATCGGCAGCAGTTTTTTCCGGAAGCGGCCGGATGCGAAACCGGTGATGAGATAGGCAAGGCCGTTGATCATCAAGAGCCACATCGCCGCGAAATGCCAGAGCAGGGCGCCGCCGAGCCAGCCGCCCAGCGTGTAGTCGCGCGGGAAGCTGAAGCCGAACAGCGGCGAGGCGTTGTAGATCTGCCATCCGGACAGGATCATCAGGATCATGGCGAACGCGTTGGTCCAATGCATGACCCGGACCCAGACCGGCTGGATCACCTTGGGCTTGACGGCGCTGATCTGCTCGTCGGTCACGGTAAGGCTCGACATGATGGTTCCGTCCTGAAGGTCTGGCGTCAGTGATTATACGCCGGTCTGCCCGCTTTCGTTACGCCAGCCGGCAGATCGAATCGCCTGCCTTATCAGTCACAATAAAGCGAGCCGGGTCACCCCGGCTCGCTGTTTCGACGGATCCTGTCGGGGATGAAACAGGGGTATCAGGTGTTACGTCGCCGGCATCAGCACGGTGTCGACCACATGGATCACGCCGTTCGACTGGTTGACGTTGGAGATGGTCACCATCGAGGTGCCGCCCTTGGCGTCGACGATCCAGACCTTGCCGTCCTGCTTCTTCACGGTCAGTTCCTCGCCCTCGACGGTCTTCAGCTTCTTGCCGTCGGTGAGGTCGGAGGCCTCGAGCTTGCCGGGCACGACATGGTAGGTGAGGATCTTGGTCAGGGTCGCCTTGTTCTCGGGCTTGACCAGGGTGTCGACGGTGCCGGCCGGCAGCTTGCCGAAGGCGGCGTTGGTCGGCGCGAACACCGTGAACGGGCCCTTGCCCTCCAGCGTCGGCACCAGGCCGGCCGCCTTCACCGCCGCGACCAGCGTCGTGTGGTCCTTCGAGTTGACGGCGTTCTGGACGATGTTCTTCGAGGGGAACATCGCGGCGCCGCCGACCATGACGGTCTTTTCCTCGGCGCGGGCGGGCGCGATGACTGATGCGGTGATGGCCAGCGCGCTGAAGGCAGCGGCGGTGAGATAGGCAATGCGCTTCGACATGGAGAAACTCCCGATTTCGATGGTGACCGGCGATGACCGGCCTTTGCGTTGGGGCAACAACGGCTGCTGGCGACAGTTTGACGTGAGGCAGCAGCGCGTCGTTGGCCGAACTACGGGAGGGTTCGCATGGGAGTTTCGGGGAATAATTTATTGTGATGCGTGAAACTATGGGGCGGGTGGCCGTGTGGGGTGCGCGCATGCTGAGCGAATGGTGCCGTAGGGTGGGCAAAGGCGCAAAGCGCTGTGCCCACGATCTCTCTCCGCAATTGAGAATGGTGGGCACGCTTCGCTTTGCCCACCCTACAGCAGTGCCTCGCCTCAATCCCTGTTGTTCGGCGTCTGGATGAACCCGCGATTGTGCGTCGGGCTGATCAGCAGCTCGTTGATGCACACGCGCGGCGGCATGCTGGCGATGAAGGCGATGGTGCGGCCGAGATCTTCGGATTGCAGCATCCTGGCCTGCTCCTCTTCGCTCGGCACCACCGGACGCAGCTTGAGGATCGGGGTCGCCACCTCGCCCGGCATCAGGCAGCAGGCGCGCAGGCCGTTGACGCATTCGTCCATGTTGAAGGAATGGGTCAGCGCCAGCACCGCATGCTTGGTGGTGGTGTAAGCTGGGCCCGGCATTTTCGAGACGTGGCGTCCGGCCCAGGAGGAGACGTTGATGATCGAGCCGTCCTGCTGCTTGCGCATCGTCGGCAGCACCGCTCGCATGCAATAGAGCACGCCGTTGAGATTGACCTGGACCAGTCTGTCCCAGCCCTCCAGTTCCATGTCCTTCCAGCTGCGCTTGGGGACGTTGATGCCGGCATTGTTCACGAGCAGGTCGATCCGGCCGTGCTTTGCGACGATCTGATCGGCCGCCTTCTGGGCCTGGTCCGCGTTGGAGACGTCCAGCGCGATGGCCTCGGCGGCACCGCCCGCCCCCGTGATCTTGGCCACCACGGTCTCCAGGGCGTCCTTGCGCCGGCCGGAGACCACTACCGTCCAGCCATCGGCCGCGAGCGCCTCGGCGCCGGCCTCCCCGATCCCGCTGCCGCCACCGGTGACCCAGGCCACGCGTTTCCCAGATTTGGTCATGCAAACTGTCTCCGTTGCTTCATTGGGGCGGTTTTTGCTAATCCAGCCCTCGGTTTTGACCGGCCTTGTCAGTCTTGCGGTCGAGGAAATCTTGCATGAACCACGCAGCCAACGCCAATTTGTTTTCCCGCCTGTTCGACGGCCTCGACGATCCCAAGCGCCTCGCGATCGAGACGCAGGACGGCGGTCGTATCAGCTATGGCGAGCTGATCGCGCGGGCCGGGCAGATGGCGAATGTGCTGGTCGCGCGCGGCGTGAAGCCGGGCGACCGCGTCGCGGTGCAGGTCGAGAAGTCGGTTGCCAATATCGTGCTGTATCTCGGCACGGTCAGGGCCGGCGCGGTCTATCTGCCGCTGAACACCGCCTATACGCTCAACGAGCTCGACTACTTCATCGGCGATGCCGAACCGTCGCTGGTGGTCTGCGATCCCGCCAAGGCCGAAGGGCTCGCCCCGATCGCCGCCAAGGTGAAGGCCAAGGTCGAGACATTGGGAGCTGACGGCAAGGGCTCGCTGACGGACGCTGCCGAGAAGGCCAGCAGCGAGTTCACAACGGTCTCGCGTGAAAACGACGACCTCGCCGCGATCCTCTACACTTCGGGCACGACAGGCCGCTCCAAGGGCGCAATGCTCAGCCACGACAATCTCGCGTCGAACTCACTTTCGCTGGTCGACTATTGGCGCTTCACTGACAAGGACGTGCTGATCCACGCACTGCCGATCTACCACACCCACGGCCTGTTCGTGGCGACCAACGTGACGCTGTTCGCGCGGGCCTCGATGATTTTCCTGCCGAGGCTCGATCCTGAACTCATCATCAAGCTAATGGCGCGCGCCACGGTGCTGATGGGCGTGCCGACCTTCTACACGCGCTTGCTGCAAAATCCGTCGCTGTCGAAGGAGACGACCAGGCATATGCGTCTGTTCATCTCGGGCTCGGCGCCGCTGCTGGCCGAGACCCATCGCGAATGGTCCGCACGCACCGGGCACGCCGTGCTCGAGCGCTACGGCATGACCGAAACCAACATGAACACGTCGAATCCTTACGACGGCGAACGCATCCCCGGCGCGGTCGGCTTTCCGCTTCCCGGCGTCTCGGTACGCGTGACCGAACCCGAGACCGGCAAGGAATTGCCGCGCGAGGATATCGGCATGATCGAGGTGAAGGGCCCGAACGTCTTTAAGGGCTACTGGCGCATGCCTGAAAAGACCAAGTCCGAATTCCGGCCCGACGGCTTCTTCATCACCGGCGACCTCGGCAAGATCGACGACAAGGGCTATGTCCACATCCTCGGCCGCGGCAAGGACCTCGTGATCTCGGGTGGCTTCAACGTGTACCCGAAGGAAATCGAGAGCGAGATCGACGCCATGCCCGGCGTGATCGAATCCGCCGTGATCGGCGTGCCGCATGCCGATTTCGGCGAGGGCGTCACCGCGGTGCTGGTCTGCAACAAGGGCGCCGACATCACCGAGGCCGCCGTGCTGAAGGCGCTCGACGGACGGCTGGCAAAATTCAAGATGCCCAAGCGCGTCTTCGTCGTCGACGAGCTGCCGCGGAATACGATGGGCAAGGTGCAGAAGAACGTCTTGCGGGATACGTACAAGGATATTTACGCGAAGAAGTGAGGGGACCCGCTCTCTCGCCGTCATTGCGAGGAGCCCTTGCGACGAAGCAATCCAGACTGCCGCCGCGGAGAAATTCTGGATTGCTTCGCTGCACTCGCAATGACGGAGGTTGTGGCGGCTACTGCCCGCCCACCAAACTCATCGCAAACCGGCTGCCGACGATAAACAAATAACACCCGAACGCGACTTCCAGCGTCCGCTTCGACATCGCGTGCGCGGCGCGCACGCCGAGCGGTGCGGTGACGAGGCTCATCGACATCACCAGCACGGCGCCGATCAGCGAGACGTAGCCGAGCGCGAACGGCACTTGCAGGGCCGACACGCCGGGATAGGTCGCGGCCGCGGGCCAGCCGGCATAGATGTAGCCGAGCGCACCGGGGATCGAGATCAGCACGGCGAGCGCCGATGAGGTCGCGACCGCCTGATGGATCGGACGGCCGTAAAACGTCATCAGCAGGTTCGAGAACAGACCGCCGCCGATGCCCATCAGCGTCGAGAGAATGCCGACGCAGAAGCCGTAGACGCGCATCAACGGTCCCTTCGGCAGGTCGTCGCCGAGCTTCCAGGTCTCGCGACCGAAGATGAGGCGGGCCGATGCGGAATAGGCAACGACGACGAACACGATCTTGAACAAGCGCTCGGGCGCGTAGCGCGCGATCACGCTGCCGGCGACGACGCCGATGACGATCGGCAGCCACCACACGCGCAGGATCGACATGTCGACCGCGCCGCGCTTGTAATGCGCCTGGAACGAACGGATCGACGTCGGGATGATCACCGCGAGCGAGGTGCCGACACAGAGCGGCATGCGGACTTCCAGCGGCACGCCGGCGATGCGGAAGCATTCGTAAAACACCGGCACGAGGATCGCGCCGCCCCCGATGCCGAACACGCCGGCGAGAAATCCTGATAGCGCGCCGACTGCGATCAGCAGCAGCGCGAGCTCGACGAGCTCCTTGATATAAAGACCTGCGATCACCCGGACCTGCCCCCGCAGCTCACCGCAACTTTTCCGATTCGCGCGACGAATTGAGCTGCGCGCGAAGCTGTAGGCGATCCCATTTGGACGGTCGACACGCTGCATCGGTAGTCTTGGGTGGATTGCAGACGGCGCATATCCGCCGCGGCGCGGAAAATCGATGCGCGTCGTGGAAATCAGCGAGTGGAACGCGCGCTTGCCGAGGCGCCTGCGTGCCATGAACTGACTGGTTCGAACCCTGATGACCAGCCAGCGGCTTAGAGCCGTTCCAATAGCAATTTCAATGCACCTTGACGGTCGCAGAAAGAGATGAATTAATATTCTCTTCTTCGGCGGTTCACCATCGCGCTGGTATACCAAGCCCCCGATTGGCTTGTTGCATCAATGTCGTAGAGCTGAATGCCGGTTCGATTTATGGCGATTTGGTGATTGCGCAGGCCAAATCGACTCCGTAAATAGAGCCGACCTCTCGCGATCCCCGCGCGCGCCCCGCTGGGCCGCCATAAACATCAAAAGCCCATGACCGCACGGATCGAACGACCGCTTTCACCACACATGCAAGTCTACCGCTGGACGTTGACGATGGCGATGTCCATCGTCCATCGCGCCACCGGTATCGCCCTCTATGTCGGAACCCTGCTGCTGGTCTGGTGGCTGGTTGCCGCAGCTTCGGGCCCCGCCGCCTACGCCAACGTGCAGGCCTTCACCGGCAGCATCATCGGCCGGCTGATCGTGTTCGGCTACACCTGGGCGCTGATGCACCATATGCTGAGCGGCATCAGGCACTTCGTTTGGGACCTCGGCTACGGCTTCAAGGCCAATGAGCGCGAAGCGCTGACCTGGGGCGCAGCGATCGGCGGCATCGCGCTGACGGTGCTGATCTGGATCATCGCCTACGCGATCGGAGGTGGACGATGAGCGCGTCAGATACGCCCAAGCGCAGCATGCGCACCCCGCTCGGCCGCGTCCGCAGTCTCGGTGCCGCGCATTCCGGCACGTCCGATTTCTGGCGCCAGCGCATCACGGCCGTCGCCATGACGCTGCTGATGATCCCTGTCATCGTGGTGATCGTCATGCTGTTTGGACGCAACCAGGCGTTCGCGGCACAGACCCTCGGCTCGCTGCCGATCGCCGTCATCATGCTGCTCTTCATCGTCGCCAGCGCCTGGCACATGAAGATCGGCATGCAGGTCGTGATCGAGGACTACGTCCATCACGAGAAGCTGAAGCTGGTCTCGATCATGCTCAACAACTTCTTCTCGATCGCCGTGGCGCTCGCTTCGGCCTATGCGATCCTCAAACTGTCTTCCGGAGTGTAACCCATGGCCAACGAGACGAATGGCAAGGGCAACGGCGCTCCCGCCACCAATGGCAAAGCCTATCCGATCGAAGACCACACCTATGACGTCGTCGTGGTCGGCGCCGGCGGCGCCGGCCTGCGCGCCGTGGTCGGCTGCAGCGAGGCCGGCCTGAAGACGGCCTGCATCACCAAGGTGTTTCCGACCCGCTCGCACACCGTCGCGGCGCAGGGCGGCATCTCCGCCTCGCTCGGCAACATGCACAAGGACGACTGGCGCTGGCACATGTACGACACCGTGAAGGGGTCGGACTGGCTCGGCGACCAGGACGCGATCGAATACATGGTGCGCAACGCGCCCGAGGCGGTCTACGAGCTCGAGCATTGGGGCGTTCCGTTCTCGCGCACCGAGGACGGCAAGATCTACCAGCGTCCGTTCGGCGGCATGACCATGGACTACGGCAAGGGCCAGGCGCAGCGCACCTGTGCCGCCGCCGACCGCACCGGCCACGCCATGCTGCACACGATGTATGGCCAGTCGCTGCGTCACGCGGCCGAGTTCTTCATCGAGTTCTTCGCCATCGATTTGATCATGGACGACCAGGGCACCTGCCGCGGCGTCATCGCGCTCAAGCTCGACGACGGCACGCTGCATCGCTTCCGCGCCCAGACCGTGATCCTCGCCACCGGCGGCTACGGTCGCGCCTACGCCTCCTGCACCTCGGCGCACACCTGCACCGGCGACGGCGGCGGCATGGTGCTGCGCGCCGGACTGCCGCTGCAGGACATGGAGTTCGTGCAGTTCCACCCGACCGGCATCTACGGTTCGGGCTGTCTCGTCACCGAAGGCGCCCGCGGCGAAGGTGGCTATCTCGTCAACTCCGAAGGCGAGCGCTTCATGGAGCGCTATGCGCCGTCGGCAAAGGACCTCGCCTCGCGCGACGTCGTCTCGCGCGCGATGACCATCGAGATCCGCGAAGGCCGCGGCGTCGGCAAGAAGAAGGACCACATCTTCCTGCATCTCGACCATCTCGATCCCGCCGTGCTCGCCGAGCGCCTGCCGGGTATCTCGGAGTCGGCCAAGATCTTCGCCAATGTCGACGTAACGCGCGAGCCGATCCCGATCGTGCCGACCGTGCATTACAACATGGGCGGCATCCCGACGAACTATCACGGCGAAGTCCTGACCAAGAAGGACGGCGACGACAACGCCATCATCCCCGGCCTGATGGCGATCGGCGAAGCCGCCTGCGTCTCCGTGCACGGTGCCAACCGCCTCGGCTCCAACTCGCTGATCGACCTCGTCGTGTTCGGCCGCGCCGCGGCGCTGCGCCTCGCCGAGAAGTTGACGCCGAACGCCAAGCAGCCGGAGCTGCCGGCGAACTCGTCAGATCTCGCGCTCGGCCGCCTCGACCATTACCGCTATGCCTCGGGCGGCACGCCGACCGCAAAGCTGCGCGAAGGCATGCAGCACGTGATGCAGACCAACTGCGCCGTGTTCCGCACCGGCGAGGTCTTGAGCGAAGGCCAGAACCTGATCGAGAAGGTCCACAGCGGCATCTCCGATATCGCCGTGTCCGACCGCTCGCTGGTGTGGAATTCCGATCTGATCGAGACGCTCGAGTTCGACAATCTGATCTCGCAGGCGGTGGTGACGATGGACTCCGCCACCAACCGCACCGAGAGCCGCGGCGCGCATGCCCGCGAGGACTTCTCCGCGCGCGACGACAAGAACTGGATGAAGCACACGCTGGCCTGGCTCGACGACAAGGGCAAGGTCAAGATCGAGTACCGCCCGGTTCACGACTACACCATGACCAACGACGTGCAGTACATCCCGCCGAAAGCGCGCGTGTATTGAGCGAACAGTAGCCGTCATTCCGGGACGATGCGCAGCATCGAACCCGGAATCTCGAGATTCCGGGTCTGGTCCTTCGGACCATCCCGGAATGACGAAAGGTTAGAGAAATGGTTGAATTCGCACTTCCGAAGAACTCCAAGATCACTGGCGGCAAGACCTGGCCGAAGCCCGCGGGCGCGACCGAGACGCGCGAGTTTCGCGTCTATCGCTGGAATCCCGACGACGGCAAGAATCCGAGCGTCGATACCTATTACGTCGACGTCAATGATTGCGGTCCGATGGTGCTGGACGGCCTGATCTGGATCAAGAACCACATCGACCCGTCGCTGACCTTCCGCCGCTCCTGCCGCGAAGGCGTCTGCGGCTCCTGCGCCATGAACATCGACGGACAGAACACGCTCGCCTGCACCCGCTCGATGCACGACGTGAAGGACGGCGCGGTGAAGATCAACCCGCTGCCGCACCAGCCCGTCGTAAAGGACCTCGTTCCGGACCTCACCAATTTCTACGCGCAATACGTCTCGGTCGAGCCGTGGCTGAAGACGACCTCGCCGACGCCGCAGAAGGAATGGCGCCAGAGCCACGAGGACCGCGAAAAGCTCGACGGCCTCTACGAGTGCATCCTGTGCGCCTGCTGCTCGACCTCGTGCCCGAGCTATTGGTGGAACAGCGACCGCTATCTCGGCCCTGCCGCACTGCTCCAGGCCAATCGCTGGGTGTCTGATTCGCGCGACGAGGCCACCGGCGAGCGGCTCGACAATCTCGAGGACCCGTTCCGGCTGTATCGCTGCCACACCATCATGAACTGCGCCAAGGCCTGCCCGAAGGGCCTGAACCCAGCCGAGGCCATCGCCGAGCTCAAGCTCAAGATGGTCGAGCGCCAGATCTAACGGCTTTTTTGATGCGACCGACCCCGGCCCGCGCGGCCGGGGTACGATTTTCGACAAAATTGACTGATCTCGCGGTACGCGCGAATTGGCGAACCACAACCTGAAGTTCCGTCACAAAGCCGCTTCCTTCCGCCCGTCAGATTCAAGTAAGCTCTCCGGTCGGGGGACCGGAGCGACCGTGCAGGGCGCACAACGCAACTCGCTGAGACTGTTGCAGTGGATGATGGCGGCATCCCTGGCGCTGCCCATTGCGCTGTTCGCCATTGCTTCCGCGATTTCCTACCATTCGACGCTTGATATCGCCGACCGTGAGATCGAGCGGACGCTCGATGTCGCCCATGAGCACGCGCTCAAGGTGTTCGAGACCATCGACCGGAGTCTCGCCGAGCTCAACGAGGTCGTGCGCGACCTGCCCGACGACGTGATCCGGTCCCGGGAAGCAGCGCTGCACAAGCGCCTGAAGCAGCTCACCGACACGCTGCCGCAGCTCAAATCGGCCTGGATCTTCGATGCCGACGGCAAAGCGCTGGTCAACAGCCTGGCGTCACCGCCGCCGGAGCTGAGCTTTGCCGACCGCGATTATTTTTATGCCCATGTCGACCAGAGCATCGGCACTTACATCGGCGCCACGCTGACGCCGCGTCTGCCATATCAGGGCGCGCGCTTCTTCGGCGTCAGCCGTCGCCGCTCGTCCGAGGACGGCAGCTTCACCGGCGTGATCCAGGCCTCCGTCCTGCCTGAATATTTCGAGAGCTTCTACGCCAGGATCGGGACCGATCCCGGCAGCTTCTTTGCGATGGGACGCGCCGATGGGGTGTTGCTGGCGCAATTCCCGCGGCTCGATCGTGACTTTCGACTCGATCCCAACGGCCCGGTCGGCCACAGCATTGCAGCCCATTCCGACCGCGGGCTGATGACCATCGTTTGGCCATCGGACGGAATCGAGCGGCGCATCGGCTACCGGCGCGTCGCCGAATATCCGATCTATGTCAGCGCCGGCCTCGAGACCTCGGCGATCCGTGCGCGCTGGTTCGCGACCATGAGCCAGCATCTGGTGTTCGGCGTACCCGCCACCGCGCTGCTGTTCATCCTGCTGGCGTTCGCCTTCCGCCGCACCCAGCATCTCCAACTCGAAGCTGCCAGGCGGCGCGAGGCCGAGGAGGCGCTCAAGCACAGCCAGCGGCTGGAGGCGCTGGGCCAGCTCACCGGCGGCGTCGCGCATGATTTCAACAATCTCCTGACCGTGATCCGCGCGTCGGTCGACTTGTTGAACCGCCCGCAATTGAGCGAGGAACGGCGGCAGCGCTACATCACGGCGATCGCGGAAGCCGTCGCGCGCGCCGCCAAGCTGACCTCGCAGCTGCTCGCCTTTGCGCGGCGCCAGACCTTGAAGCCCGAGGTGTTCGACGTCGGCGAGAGGATGCGTGCGCTGCGCGACATGCTCGGCACACTGCTTGGATCTGCGATCGAGATCGTCACGCAGCTGCCGAGCGAGCCCTGCCTCGTCAGCGCCGACGCCGGTCAGTTCGAGACCGCGATGATCAACATGGCGACCAATGCGCGCGATGCCATGCAGGGCAAGGGCCGGATCGTCTTCACGGTCCACACGGCGACGAGCGGTCCGGAGACGCTGACGCATCTGTCCGGAAGCCAGACCTTGAAAGATCTTGGATTCATCTGCGTCACCGTCAGCGATAGCGGCGTCGGCATTCCCGCCGCACAATTGGGGCGCATCTTCGAGCCGTTCTTCACCACCAAGCAGGTCGGCCAGGGCACCGGCCTCGGCCTGTCGCAGGTGTTCGGCTTCGCCCGGCAATCCGGCGGCGAAGTGACCGTCGTCAGCGAAGTCGGCCAGGGCAGCACCTTCTCTCTCTATCTGCCGCGCGTGCCGGCCGATCGGTTGCCGCGGAGCCAGGCGCCGACCACGGCTCCCGCCGTCGCCGGCAGCGGCATGTCGGTGCTGGTCGTCGAAGACAATATCGAGCTCGGCAATTTCGCCGCCGACGGGCTGACCGAGCTCGGCTACAGCATCACGTTGATCGACAACGCCACCGACGCCCTCACCGAACTGGTCAGCGACCCGGACCGCTTCGACGTCGTGTTCTCCGACGTCGTCATGCCCGGGATGACCGGGCTCGATCTTGCGGAGGCGATGCGGAATCGTTGCATCGATGTCCCTATCGTTCTGACCACGGGCTATAGCCAGGCCTTGTCACAAGACGGCGTCGCCGGCTTCGAGCTGGTGCAGAAGCCCTATTCGATCCAGGAGCTGTCGCGTGTGCTGCACCAGGCCGCTCGGTCGAGGCGGGTGCGGGACGGCGCCGCCGAGTGAGGTTGGGAACCTCCTTGGAACCGCTGGGAACCTGATGGCGTTGTTCCCTCATGCAGAAGCCGGTCCGGAAAAGTGAGCAGGGCACGACGCCGCCCATCGTGAAGATCACCGGCGAGAATGGCGATGAAGTCGTCCCGCCGCCGCCGGAATTGCTGGAGCCCGATCCCGAGCTGACGGCCGAAGAGGCCGAGCAGGCGCGCAGGGACTATCTGCTGACGCGCTTCTGGATCAGCGCGCGGGGCTTCTGGAGCCGCAAGGGCGACCGCCTCGCCTGGCCCTTTTCGCTCGGCCTCGTCGTGCTGATCGTCCTCACCGTCGGCTTTCAATACGGCATCAATGTCTGGAACAGGGCGATCTTCGACGCCATCGAGAAGCGTGATGCGACCACGGTGCTCCATCTCACCGCTGTGTTCTTTCCGCTCGCCATCGGCAGCATCGTGCTCGGGGTCGCCCAGGTGTTCGCGCGCATGGGCATCCAGCGCCGCTGGCGCGCCTGGCTCACGAGCAGCGTGCTGACGCGGTGGCTCGCGAACGGGCGCTACTACCAGCTCAACCTCGTCGGCGGCGACCACAAGAACCCGGAATATCGGATCGCCGAGGATTTGCGCATCGCGACGGATTCGCCGGTCGATTTCCTCGCCGGCGTCACCTCGGCGCTGCTGTCGGCCGCAACCTTCATCGTCGTGCTCTGGACCATCGGCGGCGCGCTGACCGTCACGCTGGGCGGATCGGCCGTCAATTCGTGCAGGTCTCCGAGGACAAGAACCAGGCTGAGGCGGATTTCCGCTACACGCTGACGCGTGTGCGCGAGAACGGCGAGAGCATCGCGCTGCTCGGCGGCGAGGAGGAAGAACGCGGCGGCATCGACCGCAATTTCACCAGCGTGCTCAGGCAATGGGCGCGGCTCGCCGGGCAACACATGCGGACCACGCTGGTGTCGCAGGGCTCGAGCCTTGTTGCTCCCGTGGTCCCGCTTCTGCTCTGCGCGCCAAAATTCCTCGACGGCAGCATGAGCCTCGGACAGGTGATGCAGGCGGCCTCGGCCTTCACCATCGTGCAGAGCGCGTTCGGCTGGCTGGTCGACAATTATCCGCGGCTCGCCGACTGGAACGCCTGCGCGCGCCGCATCGCCTCGCTGATGATGTCGCTCGACGGCCTCGAGCGCGCCGAGCTGGGCGACGGCCTCGGCCGCATCAAGCGCGGCGAAACCAGCAACGATGCGATGCTGGAGCTGCACGACCTCTCCGTCACGCTCGACGACGGCACCGCCGTGGTCGGCGAGACCGAGGTGGTGATCGAGCCCGGCGAGCGGCTTCTGGTCGCCGGCGAATCCGGCACCGGCAAGAGCACGCTGGTGCGCGCCATCGCGGGCCTGTGGCCATGGGGCGGCGGCAGCGTCAATTTCCATCCAGACCGGCGGCTGTTCATGCTGCCGCAGCGGCCCTACGTGCCCTCGGGCAGTCTGCGCCGTGCGGTCGCCTATCCCGGCGCGGAGGACGACTGGAGCATCGAGCAGATCGGCGAAGCCCTGCACAAGGTCGGCCTCGACCATCTCAAGGAGAAGATCGCGGAAGAGGGGCCTTGGGACCAGACCCTCTCGGGCGGCGAGAAGCAGCGCCTCGCCTTCGCGCGGCTGCTGCTACACAACCCTGACATCGTCGTGCTGGACGAAGCGACATCGGCACTCGACGAGAAGAGCCAGGACAAGATGATGCAGATGATCACCGACGAGCTGCCAAAGGCGACCATCGTCAGCGTCGCGCATCGCGTCGAGCTGGAGGCCTTCCACAGCCGCAAGATCGTGCTGGAGCGCCACAAGGGCGGCGCCAAGCTCGTCAGCGATATCGACCTGATCCCGCGCAAGGGCAGGCGCAAGCTGCTCGGCCGATTCCTGCGGCAGCGGAAGAAGGTGTAAGGCCGTCGTCCCGGACAAGCGCGCCCTAAGCGCGCGCAGATCCGGGATCCATACCCACCGAGAGAGGTTTAGCGAAGACTTGGAGTGAGCGCCTCGCGTCAAACTCCTCCCTGGGGTTATGGATCCCGGCCTGCGCCGGGATGACACTGAAATTGTAGCTCTCTGCAAAACCGGCTATGCATGCGCCGCCTGCAACGAGGACCGCCTGCTTGACGCCCGACAACGCCCTTTCGACCGCGCCGTTCGGCGCGTTTGCGCCCAACGCAGCGCAGGCCGCGATCATCCGCCTCGCGCAGGGGTCCGGGCTGAAGCGCGGCGCGTTCCGTCCCTGGATGTCGCGACTGGTCAACCTGCTGCGCGGCGGGCCGGTCGACGTGCAATATCAGGGCGCTTCGTTTCGCTTCTACCATCAGGGCAGCGCCACCGAGCGCGGCGCGCTGTTCAATCCCGACTACAACATCGACGAGCTCGACTTCCTGCGCCAGCACACACCCGAAGGCGGCACGTTCGTCGACGTTGGCGCCAATGTCGGCACCTTTGCGCTGGTGATGGCACGGCAGGTCGGGTCATCAGGCAAGGTTGTCGCGATCGAGCCGCATCCCCTCACGTTCGCGCGGCTCACGTTCAACCATGCCGCATCGAAGGCGGCGCAGGTTCGCCTGGTGCAGGCCGCCGCGGGCGATGCCGACGGCGAGCTGATGATCGAGAGCGGCGGCGGCAATCTCGGCGCCACGCATGTGGTCACCGGCGCGGCCAGCACGGAGGCCATCAAGGTGCCCTCGCTGCGGCTGACGCGCATCCTTGAAGAGGCCGGCGTGACCCAGGTCGATTCGCTCAAGATCGACGTCGAGGGTTTTGAGGACCGCGTGCTGATCGGCTTCTTCCGTGATGCGCAACAAGCGCTATGGCCGCGCGCGGTCGTAATGGAGCATCTGTCACAAAACGAATGGCAGCAGGACTGTATCGCCGACATGGTCGCGCGCGGCTTTACCGTCGCGCGCAAGACGCGCAGCAATACGTTCCTGTCGCGCTGAACCACGGAGCCTAGCGATGATCGATCATTTGGGCCTCTCCGTCTCCGACTATGAGGCGGCGAAAACGTTCTACAGCAAGGCGCTCGCGCCGCTCGATTATAGCCTGATCATGGAAGTGACGGAGGAGCAGACCGGTCACGCCGCAGCCGCCGGATTCGGTGCGGGCGGCAAGCCGGATTTCTGGATCGACGGAAAAGGCGCGATGAACAAGCCGGTGCATGTCGCGATCTCGGCGAAAGACCGCGCCACGGTTGATGCGTTCTACAAGGCTGCGATGGCGGCAGGCGGCCGCGACAACGGGCCACCCGGCCTGCGCCCGCATTATCACGCGAACTATTACGGCGCCTTTGTGCTCGACCCCGACGGCCACAACATCGAGGCGGTCTGCCACGCGCCGGAATAGCGTAACGCGCGGCGGAACATTGGTGCCGCATCATCGTTGTCGTTCTCCTGACAACTGACCTCGATGATGCCGATGCCGATTGACCCGCCCGAGATACCGCCATCGACACCGGGCACGCCGACCGAGCCGCCGCCCGGTATTCCGCCGGGCAATCCGCAGCCTGAAGTCACGCCGCCGGTGCACGAGCCCGGCGAATCACCTCGGCCCGACGAATTGCCGGGCCGCGTGCCCGAAGAGATTCCGTCGCGTGGACCGAGCGGCCCGCTCACGCCGAATCCCGCGACGGATGCCAATTCGTCGCAGGCGTCACATGTGAGACAGAGCACTCACATGTGAGGCGATTGCGACTCACGCCTGAATGCGTAATGAACGTTGTTCTCGTGACATGATTTCCATGCAGAAATAAATCGCGACGCAATGTCTTCGCCCGCCACAATCCGGCCTAACGCGTAGCTGTTCATCACCCGACTTCACATCGTCAAAGAACCTTCCGGGGAAGTTCAACCACATGACCAACCTTCGTTTCGTGCTGCTTGCCACGACGGCCCTGACCGCGATGCAATTTGCAGGCTCTGCAGCTCATGCGCAAAGCGCGCCGCCGCTCGTGGTCGCGCAGGCCCAGCCGGAGACGGGCCCTGACGGAAAACCGAAGCAGCCTCCGAAGGAAGCGCCAAAGGGACCGCCGCCCGCTGCGCGCCCGGCAACGCCGCCGCCGGCACCGCCTGCCGCCCCCAAGCCACCGGCCGCACCG
>NZ_CAKZHY010000039.1 GCF_936928535.1 uncultured Bradyrhizobium sp.
CAGCCGTCGGGGCTGCGGTCGACGGCGCCGCAGTCGCGCCCGGTTGCGCCGCGGTAGCGGGAGCAGCCGGCGCCGGCTGGGCCACCACAGGGGCCGGCGCCGCGGGGCGAGCCTGCGCCGCCGGTTGGGGTTGTGTTTGGGCCGAAACGGGCGCTGCGAGCCAGGTGAGCGTCAGCAGCGCGGCTATAGCGAGGCTTGCGTGGAAAGATGCCATCTTCATACTTCGGCCCAGCTACGAATGAGGTTGTGATAGATACCCGTCAATTTGACCGTTTCGGGATCGTCGCGCCCGAGCCGTGCCATCAACGCCTGAATGGCGGTGTCGAGGTCGAAGATCATGCTGCGGGCTTGATCGTCCCGTATCATGCTCTGAAGCCAGAAGAAAGACGCAACCCGTGCCCCCCTCGTCACCGGGGTCACCAGATGCAGGCTGGTCGAGGGATAGAGCACGCAGTCCCCGGCTGGCAACTTCACTTCGTGCGATCCGTAGGTGTCCTCGATCACAAGTTCGCCACCGTCGTAATCCTCCGGCTCGCTCAGGAAAAGCGTAATCGAAAGATCGGTGCGGATGCGAAGGCCGGTCAGGCGGTCGCCGCGGATCGCATTGTCCACATGCAGGCCGAAATGGTGGCCGCTGTCCGCTGCATAGCGATTGAACAGCGGCGGAAAGATCTGCAGCGGGATGGCGGCGGCCAGAAATCGCGGGTTCGCCGTCAGCGCCGAGATGATGCGATTGCCGAGCTTGCGCGCGACCTCGCTGTCCGGCGGCAATTGCTCGTTCCGCTTGACCATGGCCGATTGCGCGCCCGCGGTGGAACGGCCGTCTACCCATTCGCTGGCGTCCATGATGCGGCGGAACTCCGCCACATCATCCTTGCTCAGGACGCCTTCAATGCATGTCAGCATGGCACCTCGTCATGTCTCCATCAGTAGCGCGCGGACAGAACCAGATAAGCAGCGCGTCCAGGCGCCTCCAGCACGAACGGCGTCGCGCTCTGGTACAGCGCGTCGTAATAGCGCTTGTCGAAGATGTTGTTCACGAACAGCTTCACCTGCCAGTTCTTGTTGATCTTGGCTTCGGCGAAGGCATCGAACCGCCAGTAGCCGGGGATCGATGTGCCCTGGTTCGCCGCCAGCAAGGTACCGCCATAGATCTGCGAGCGGTACACCGCCTGCCCGCCGAGCTCCCAGACGTCGGTGAGCTGATACTTCGTGAGCATGCTGAACGACTGGTGCGCGATGTTGGCGAGCGGACGCCCGACATTGGTCGGATAGAGCGCCGGCTCCGCCGACGGCGCGAGCGACTTCGTGACCTCCGACTGCATCAGCACGAGACCGCCGAACACGCTCCATTTGTCCGTGATCTTGCCGCCGACGCCGAGATCGATGCCGCGGATGCGATAGGCAGCCCCGGCCGTGATGCAGGACACCGTGCCGGACGCTCCCGCCGGATAGGGACAGGTTGCGGTGGCAGTTGCCGACGTGATGTTCTGAGCCTCGCGCGCGTTCTCCTTTTCGGTCTGGAACAGCGCGGCGGTCAGCAACAGATGACGATCGAACAACTCCCACTTGGTGCCGAGCTCGATCGCCTTGTTCTTCTCCGGCCCGAAGATTTGGTTCGAGCTGCCGTTGAGGACGGGCGAAAGGCCGCCATAGGCCGTGCTGGTGCCGTCGAACTCGGCGCCCACCGGATTCGACGAGGTCGCGTAGGCCGCATAGACACTGCCGTTCGGCAGCGGCTTCAGCGTGACACCGAGGTTGAAGTTCGGCAGGCCGAACTCTGCGCCCTGCGAGCCGAACTGCTGCTTGCCGCCGACGGTGCCGTAACCGTTGCTGTTGATGGTGTAGTCGTCGTAGCGGACGCCGCCATTGAGGATGACGAGATCGCGGTAGTTGGCGCTGTCCATCGCATAGACACTCTTGGTGTCGATCGAGAGATTTGTCGGCGCTCCCAGCATCCGCGGTGGACTGAACGTGTCGAGGAAGGTGTATTGCGGCGCGAACACACTGACGCCCGAGGTCGAGCCACCGGACGTGAAGGCGGGGCCGGTCGTCACTTCCGAGTCCAGCCCGGCGTATTTGTCGATGAAGGACGTTTCGCGCGAGATTTCGACGCCGCCGAGCGCCGTATGCCTGAATCCGCCCGTGTCGAATTTGTAGGTCGCCTCGCTTTGGTTAGCCAGAACACTGGTGACCTGGTAGCGGCTCTGAGGATTGAGCGTCACGGTCGAAGCCGACAAGGGAATCGTGGCGATCGGAGATTCGGCCAGCGTTCCGATGTAGTCGTTGACCGAGCGCGACGCGCGGATCTTGTCGGTGAGGACGAGATCTGGCGTTACGTTGACCTCGGCACCGACCGTTCCGATGTCCTGCTTGACCTTGAAGAAGTCGCGATTGACGAAGCCGTAGAAATTATTGCGGTTCGAACCGAAATCCGGGAACGGTCCACCTGCAGTCGTGCTGAATTGCTGACCGCTGACGCCTGTCGATCCCGGCCGGTAGTACGGCACGCCGAAGTCCGGGATGCCATGCTGATACGTATGGATGTAGTCCGTCGTCACCTTGACGGCATCGACCGGTTTCCACGTGGTCGCGATGAAAGCGCCGCTACGGTCATCCGTGACGAAGTCGCGCCCAGCAACGCCCGCATCCTGGAACAGGCCGCCGGCGCGCACCGCAAAGGTCGGATTGATCACCTGGTTGACATCGAGCGTCACGCGCTTGGTCTTGTCGGTGCCGAACGAGCTGTCCATGTTGTAGAAGCTCTTCTCGGTGTTCGCCTGTTTGGTGACGATGTTGATCGCACCGCCGGCGACGCCGCGACCGGAGAAGGTCGAACCAGGACCGCGCAGGATCTCGACCTGCTCGGTGAAGAAGTTTTCGCGCACGCTGACGCCGGGGTCACGCACGCCATCGATGAAGATGTCATTGCGAGCGTCGAAGCCGCGGATGAAAAAGCGGTCACCGAAGGCGTTGCCGCCCTCGCCCGAGCCCAGCGTCACGCCGGCCGTGCTGAGAATGGCCTGCTTCAAGTTGGTGGCGTTCTTGTCCGCGAGCACCTCCTTGCTCAAAACCGTGATCGACTTCGGCGTGTCGACCAGCTTCTCGGGAAATTTGCCGCCGGCCTGGACGTGATCGACCTTGTAGGGCGCAGCCGGGTCCGCATAGGGATTGCGGTCGGCCGCGGGTGCGTTGGCTGGCTCCGCCGGGGCCGCTGCAGCCTGCTGGCGTTGCTGCGCGGCTCGTCGCAGCGCGTTGCGGGCGCGAACCTGGTCGGGCGACGGCTTCGACACAGTGGGGCGCGGCCGCTCCTTCGGCGCATCGACGTTGACGGGAGGCAGAGATGTTTGCTGCGCCTGGGCTCCGCTGGAGACGGACGCGACTGCGATGAGGCTCGCGACGGTGGAGACAGTCTTGCCAGCCGCGCCATCGAAATTGCCGACCAATGCTTGCCGTGCCGCGGTCGAACGCAACGACCGCGGAGCCCTCGCCATGCCCATCCTACGCCCCATTCCAATGCTGCAGTGTGTCGCACCGTGGCGGTTCGACACACTGGTCGTATCGAGCGGGGCAATGAGGGTCAACGCGATCACGGCGAGAGCAATCTTGAATCCATCCAGATCAAAACGATTCTAAACTCGAGTTTTAAATCGTTCTAAACTGGTGTTTGTAAGCATTCTAAACTGGAGCCGATATTTGTCCTTGCGATGCACGCTCTCGTGCATCGCGATGATGGCGGCGCGATCAGAACCTCGTCAGAACTTGGCCGTCGTCACGATGTAGAACGCCCGTCCCGGCGCGACCGCGACGAACGGCACGGCGCTCCGGTAAAGTGTGTCGTAATAGAGCTTGTTGGTCAGGTTCTGCGCGTAGAACTTCATGGTCCAGTTCTTGTCGATCTTCTTCTCGACGAACGCATCGAAGCGCCAGTAGCTCGGCAGCTCGTTGCCGGTGTTGGCCGCGAACGTGCCGCCATAGACCTTGGAGCGGTACACAGCCTGTCCGCCGACCTCCCAGTCTCCATCGAACTTGTACTTGGTCAGCATGCTGAAGGACTGGTGCGCGACGTTGGCAAGCTGAAGGCCGATGTTGGATGCAATGTTGCTCTGCGTGACCTTCGATTGCATCAGCACCAGGCCGCCGAACACGCTCCAGCGATCGGTGATCCTGCCCTCGGCTTCGATGTCGATGCCCTGAATGCGGTAGGCCGCGTTCGAGGTGAGCACGCCGGCTGCATTGGTCTCGCGTGCATTGTCCTTTGTGGTCTGGAACAGTGACGCGGTGACCAGCAGGTGGCGATCGGCGAGTTCCCACTTGGTGCCGAGCTCGGCCGCCTTGTTGCGCTCGGGCCCGAGCAGCACGGCGGTGTTGGCGGGAACGCCGCCGTAATCGGTGCCGGTGGCGTCGAGCTCCGAGCCGAACGGATTGGCCGAGGTCGCATAGGCGGCATAGATGCTGCCGATCGACATCGGCTTGTAGACCAGGCCGACGTTGTAATTGACGAGATCGGAGTTCATTTTCAGATAGGCAGAGTTGGTCGACGAGCTCATGGCGTAGCCGTCGTAACGAATGCCGCCGTTCAGGATGATGGTGTCCTGCCAGTTTGCGGTGTCCATGGCGTAGACGCTGCTGGTGTTGACACCATAGCGCGTCGGATTGCCCGTCAGTGACGGCGTGCCGAAGCCGCCGAGATAGGCGTATTGCGGGGAATAGAGATTGACCCCCGAGATGGCGCCATTGCTGGTGAAGGGCGAGCCCGCGAGCTCCGATGTCAGACCCGCGTAGCGATCGATCGAGACATTCTCGTTGGTGTATTCGACACCGAACACCGCGGTGTGCTTGACCCCGCCGGTGTCGAGCTTGAACGTGGCCTCGTTCTGGTTGGCCCACACGTCCACGGTCTGGTAGCGGCTCTGCGCGCTCGCCGTCGTGGTCCAGAGCAATGGATTGACGTTGGTCGTCACCGGGTTCTGCGGCAGGGTACCGATGTAGTTCAGCAGCGAATGCTCGCCGCGGACCTTGCTGGTCAGCGTGATCGCCTCGTTGACCTTGTACTCCGCCGTCCCAGTGCCGAAATCCTGCCGCGCGGTCTGGAAGTCGCGGTTGAGGAATCCGTACCAGTTGCCACGCGGAATGCCGGCCGACGTCACCGGGACGTTGCCCTGCTTGTAATAGGACACGCCGAAGTCGGGCAGACCGCTGAGATCGGTGTGGACGTAGTTGGTCGTGATCTTGATATCGTTGGTCGGGGTGTACTTGGTCGACAGGAACGTGCCCCAGCGATCGTCAGTCACGTAATTGCGCCCCGCGACATTGGCGTCCTGGAACAGGCCGCCCGTGCGCACCGAGAAAGTCGGGTCGACCACTTGGTTGACGTCGAGCGTAACACGCTTGGTTCTGTCGGTGCCGAACTCGGTATCCATCCGCTTGAAGTTGACGTCGCCGGCCTGCTTGGTGACGATGTTGATGGCGCCGCCGGCCGTGCCGCGACCCGCGTAGGAGGATGCGGGCCCGCGCAAAATCTCGATCTGCTCGGTGAAGAAGTTTTCGCGGATCGACACCGCGGGATCGCGGATGCCGTCGATGAAGACGTCGTTGCGCGCGTCGAAACCGCGAATGAAGAAGCGGTCCCCGAAGGCGTTGCCGCCCTCGCCCGATCCCAGCGTCACGCCCGCGGTCGAGCGCCCGATCTCCTTGAGCGTCGTCGCGTTCTTGTCCTCGAGCACCTCCTTGCTGAGCACCGTGATCGTCTTCGGCGTGTTCAGCATCGGCTCGGGAAACTTGCCGGAAGCCTGCACGTGATCGACCTTGTAGGGCGCGGTCGGATCAGCATAGGGATTCCGATCGACCGCTCCGGCCGGCACCGGCGCTGCGGGGGCCGCCTGCTGCTGCGCCTGTTGACGCTGCGCTGCGCGACGAAGCGCATTGCGCGCACGCACCTGCTCCGGCGACGGTTTCGAGGCCGCCGGACGCGCACGCTCGACCGGCGCATCGACATTCACCGGCGGCAGGGCCGATTGCTGCGCCTGCGCGCCGCTCGACACCGACGCCGCAATCAGGCCGGCAACGACTGATGCCGCCTTGCCGGAATTGCCGTCGAGCTTCTCTTCAATCGAAATTTTTGCCGTGATCGCACGCAGCGATCGCGGAGCTACCGCGAGCCCCATTCCAACACTCCCCATTCCAAGTTCGTCCTTGCGCGACATGCGCGACGAGCGATGAGGCGGTGCTATCGACCGCAAAAAACTGGGTCAATGCAGCGAGGCCCGCGAGAGCACTTGAATAGGTCTAGTTCAAAGTGATTCCAAATTTCGATTTCGAAATCGCTGAAATGTCGCGCGACACATTGATGCAGTCGGACACAGCCGCACTTGTCTTCGCGCATCGTCTCGCGCAGCCGTCAGTCGCTGCTCGGCGGCTTCATCAGCGAGAACAATTCGTCGACGGTGCGCTGCGCGGTTGCACGCACACGATCGGTATTGTCCATGCCGGCGATGTTGACTCCGCCAACGACGGCTTTGATCTCGTCGCGGAAGTCGGTGAGAAAGCGCAAGGGATCGCGCTGCTCATTGGCCACGCGTGCGATCAGTCCCGTGATCAAGATCTGGCACGCGATCAGCTTGCCGTTCAATTCGTCCATTCCGCACTCCTGATATGGCGGCGCTGATATGAACGACGCTGGTTTTGGTGACAACCAAAACGCGGCCCCGGCGATTTAGAACCGTTCTCGCGCAGGCAAATGCGTCTTCCCCGCACAGCGCGTTCGCGCGCGTCCTCCGTCGCACGCCCACGCCGTCAACGAGCATTTCCTGTCGTTCGCACGCTCCTCGCTCGCGACGGGAAAATGCAGCACTGCACACCGGTGCGTCACCCGTTTGCCTACGGGGTGCAAAGCTTTCCAATTGTTTAGGATTCTCAACTGATAGTGCTGTTTACACTGGAACTTGGCGTGTAATATACAAGCCTTGCTGGAACCCTTCGATTGCCCCGCCATTCGTTGTTTTGGGCATACAAGCCGATACGCTCACATATGAAAAAGTCACGGCCGATCCTGTGGATTATCATCATCGCAGCCGTGGCCGGTGGCGGCTATTACGGCTGGAAGCGACATCAGGCCACGGAGGCCGCAAAAGCCCAGACTGCACAGAAGGGTGCGCCGCGCGCGCCCGCCGTGCCCGTCAGCATCGCGGCGGTCCAGAAAGCCGACTTCCCGGTCTATTTGACCGGCCTCGGCACCGTTCAGGGCTTCAACACCGTACAAGTCCGGACCCGGGTGGATGGCCAGATCGACAAGATCGCCTTCACCGAGGGCCAAACGGTCAAACAGGGCGATCTCCTGGTCGAGATCGATCCGCGCCCGTTCAAGGCCGCTCTCGATCAGGCCAAGGCCAAGAAGTCGCAGGACGAGGCCAACCTCGCCAACGCCAATCTCGACCTTCAGCGCTACACCAAGCTGGGTGAATTCGCGACGCGGCAGCAGACCGATACGCAGCGCTCCACCGTTGCCCAGCTCACCGCCCAGATCGCCGCCGACGAAGCCGCGATCTCCAACGCCCAGACCCAGCTGGACTACACCCAGGTCAAGTCGCCGATCACCGGCGTCGCGAGCCTGCGCCAGGTCGACATCGGCAACATCATCAACGCCTCGAGCCAGACCGGCATCGTCACCATCGCACAGATCGAGCCCATCACGGTGATCTTCACGGCGCCGGAGGACCAGCTGCCCTATATCAGCGAGGGCCAGAAATCCGGCGAGCTCAAGGTGATCGCGTTCACCACCGACGGCAAGAAGACGCTGGCCCAAGGCAAGCTTGCCGTCATCAACAACCAGGTCGATACGACCAGCGGGACTATCAGGCTCAAGGCGGTGTTCGACAACAAGGAGCACACGCTGTGGCCGGGACAATCGGTGTCGACACGCCTCCTGGTCCGGACGCTCAAGGACGCGACCATCGTTCCCGATGACGCGGTCCAGCATTCGACCAACGGCCTCTACGCCTATACCGTCAGCCAGGACAACAAGGCTGAGGTTCACAAGATCAAGGTCAGCTACTCCATCGACGGACGTTCGGTCGTCGATGAAGGATTGAGCCCCGGCCAGCAGGTGATCACCGGTGGCCAGTACAAGGTGCAGCCCGGCAGTCTCGTATCGACGGCCGTGGCGAGTTCGGATCCGGTCCAGAAAAACAAGGTTCAGCAGGAATGACCGAAGGCGGGATTTCGGCACCTTTCATCCGTTATCCCATCGGCACGTCGCTGCTGATGGCCGGCATCCTGTTTGTCGGTCTTGTCGCCTACCCCCTGCTGCCGGTGGCGCCGCTGCCGCAGGTGGACTTCCCGACCATCCAGATCACGGCCAATCTGCCGGGCGGCAGCCCGGAGACCATGGCCTCGTCGGTCGCGCAGCCGCTGGAGCGCCAGTTCGCCCAGATTCCCGGCATCGCGCAGATGACCTCGACGAGCTATCTGGGCACCGCCTCGATCACCATCCAGTTCGACCTCAACCGCAGCATCGACGGTGCGGCGAACGACGTGCAGGGCGCCATCAACGCCGCCAGCGGCCAGTTGCCAAAGAACCTGCCCTCGCCGCCAACCTATCGCAAGGTCAATCCGGCTGACGCGCCGATCCTGCTGTTGTCGGCGACATCGGACACGCTCCCGCTGACCAGCGTCAGCGACGCGGTCGACGCCCAGCTTGCCCAGCAGATCAGCCAGCTCTCCGGCGTGGCGCAGGTCTTCATCGGCGGCCAGCAGAAGCCCTCCGTGCGCGTGCAGGTCGATCCGGGCAAGCTCGTCGCCAAGGGCCTGTCCCTGGAGGACGTCCGCAGCGCGATCGGTATCACCACTGTCGACAGCCCCAAAGGCAACATCGACGGCGATAGACGTGCCTACACGATCTATGCAAACGACCAGCTCACCCAGTCCAAGGACTGGAACGACGTCATCATCGCCTACCGCAACGGCGGTCCCTTGCGGATCAAGGACATCGGTCAGGCGGTCACGGGTCCTGAGGATGCCAAGCAAGCGGCCTGGGCCAATGGCAAGCGCGGCGTCTTCCTGGTCGTGTTCAAGCAGCCGGGCGCCAACGTCATCGAGACCGTCGACCGCATCAAGGCGACCCTGCCTCGGCTCGTGGCGGCGATCCCGCCGGCGATCAAGATCGAGGTCATCAGCGACCGCACCACGACCATCCGCGCCGCGGTCGAGGACGTGCAGTTCACGCTGCTGCTGACCATCGCCCTCGTGGTCATGGTCATCTTCGTCTTCCTGCGCAGCTTCTGGGCGACCGTCATTCCCACCATCACGGTTCCGCTCGCGCTGCTGGGTGCCTGCGCGCTGATGTGGGTGTTCGGCTACTCGCTCGACAATCTCTCGCTGATGGCGCTCACGATCGCCGTCGGCTTCGTGGTCGACGACGCCATCGTGATGCTCGAGAATATCACGCGCTATATCGAGGAAGGCGAAAAGCCGCTCGCCGCGGCCTTCAGGGGCTCAAAGGAAATCGGCTTTACGATCGTCTCGATCTCGATCTCGCTGGTCGCCGTGCTGATCCCACTGCTCTTGATGGGCGGCATCATCGGGCGCCTGTTCCGTGAATTCGCGGTCGTGCTCGCGATGACGATCTTCGTCTCGATGTTCGTGTCGCTGACCCTGACGCCGATGATGGCCTCGCGCTTCCTGCGCGCCCATGGCGAGGTTACCCACGGCAAGTTCTACCAGTGGAGCGAGAGCGCCTTCGACGCGATGCTGCGCGGCTACGAATATGTGCTCGACCACGCGCTGAGCTGGAAGCGAACGACGCTTTTCATCTTCTTTGCGACACTCGCGCTATCGATCTATCTCTTCGTCCTGATCCCGAAGGGCTTCTTCCCGCAGCAGGACGTGGGCCTGATCACGGCCACGTCGGAAGCCTCTCAGGACATTTCGTTCAAGGAAATGGTCAAGCGCCAGGAGCAGCTCGGCAAGATCATCCTGGCCGATCCGGACGTGGCCAGTATTGCCATGTCGATCGGCGGCAGCGGCCGCGCCGGCAACAACGGCAACCTGTTCATCACGCTGAAGCCCCGCGACCAGCGTCAGGCTTCGGCCCAGCAGATCATCGGGCGACTGCGTCCACAGTTCGACAAGGTCGAGGGCGCGCGCCTCTACATGCAGGCAGCGCAGGATGTCCGCCTCGGTGGCCGTCCGACCCGCACCCAGTTCGAATTCACCTTGCAGGACGCCGATCTCGGCGAACTCAACGAGTGGGCGCCGAAGATTCTCGCCAAGATGCAGACGCTGCCGGAGCTGCGCGACGTCGCGACCGACCAGCAGACCCAGGGCACGACGGTCCAGCTCAAGATCAACCGCGACACCGCCTCGCGGTACGGCATCCAGCCGCAGCTGATCGACGACACGCTCTATGATGCCTTCGGCCAGCGCCAGGTCGCCCAGTACTTCACGCAGCTCAACAGCTATCACGTGATCCTGGAGATCCTGCCGGAGATGCAGGGGAGCCTCGACTCGCTGAACAAGCTCTATCTGAAATCGCCGCTGACCGGCGATCAGGTGCCGCTGTCAACCTTCGCGACCTGGACCACTGATCCGGTCCGTCCGCTTTCGATCAGCCACCAGGGCCAGTTCCCCGCGATCACGATCAGCTTCAACCTCGCTCAGGACGTGGCGCTGGGCCAGGCCACCCAATCCGTTCAGAAGGCGATGGCCGATCTCGGCGCGCCGGCGACGCTGAATTCGAGCTTCCAGGGCACGGCGCAGGCGTTCCAGCAGTCGCTCGGCACCGTGCCGCTCCTGATCCTCGCGGCGCTGGTCGTGGTCTACCTGATCCTCGGCATCCTCTACGAGAGCTACATCCATCCGATCACGATTCTGTCGACCCTGCCCTCGGCCGGCGTCGGCGCGCTCATGATCCTGATGGCGGCCGGCTTCGACTTCAGCCTCATTGCCTTGATCGGAATCATCCTGCTGATCGGCATCGTGAAGAAGAACGGCATCATGATGGTCGACTTCGCCATCGCAGCCGAGCGCGACGGAAAGACGCCGGAGGAATCGATTCGTCAGGCCGCGCTGCTGCGCTTCCGACCGATCATGATGACGACGATGGCAGCACTGCTCGGCGGCGTGCCGCTGATGCTCGGCCACGGCACCGGCGCCGAGATCCGCCAGCCGCTCGGCTACGCCATGGTCGGCGGCCTCATCGTCAGCCAGGCGCTGACCCTGTTCACCACCCCGGTGGTCTATCTCTATCTCGACAAGTTCTCGAACCTGTTCAAGGGCAGCTCGACCGACGAGGAAGGGCACGGGACGTCGGAGCACCGCGCCGTCAAGGAAGCCGCCGAGTAAGCTTGCGTCGCGCCTTCTGCGACGCTACAGCGAGGCGCTCGGTTCACGCCAACGCGGTCACGCCATGCCCATGCAATCCAGACTTGTCGCCCTCGCCACTGCCGTCCTATTGTCGACGGGCGCCGCGTCTGCCCAGCAGGGCGCCAAGAAGAACGCAGCTTCCCCTGCCCCCGCCGCTCAACCCGCGCCCGCGCCGACCCAGCCGCAAGCCGAGGGCACTCCGCCGCAGCCTGGCTGGATCGCGCGCTGCACCAGCGCGAGCCGCGACGCCCCGCTCGAATGCGCGATCGAGCAGAACGCCGTGCTGACCAAGACCGGCCAGACCATCGTCCTGGTCAACATCCGCATCGCGCCTGATACCCGCAAGCCGATTGCGCTGCTGCAGCTGCCGCTCGGCCTCAATCTTCCGCTCGGAGCCAAGCTTCAGGTCGACGACGGCAAGACGATCGATCTGCAGATCCAGACCTGCGAGAACCGTGGCTGCTATGCCTCGACGCCTATTGCCCCCGACCTGCTTGCGAGCCTTCGCTCGGGCAAGCAGCTGAAGGTTTCCTTCCAGAACATGGCCAAGGAGACGATCGCAATCCCGATGCCGCTGAACGATTTCGCGGCGGCCTACGACAAGATCAAGTAATTTGCGCCGCTTAACTCTTCGTTGGAGCATGATCTTCTTGGAAAACCGCTTCACACTTTTCCGGATCATGCTCTAGCTCAGCGTTGCGGAAGCTGGATGGACGCCATGTATTCGTGGATCGACTGATCCGGGATCGACTTGCGCGCAATCAGATGGTGAATACAATTCGCGGCGAGGTCGAATGAGCGGTAGCAATGATGAGAAATCATTGCCAGATGCTTGAGCTGCTCGACCGTCATGTCAGCCGGCCGCATGAAGTTTCGCACATAGACGATGTCGGCCTCCAGCAACTGGTTCATCGCCGCGTAAGGATTGGATGGGTCGCTCAAGGGAGCGATCATACGCCGATTAATGGCCGTAAAGGCGTGAGGAACGAACCCCTGCTTGCGCAATTCGCCATCGATATCGCCGAACGTCGGCTGGTCCTTGTAGAGACCAAGAAACGAGACCTCCGTTTGGATGGCGACCGCCTGCTTCAGCTTTTGCCGTCCGCTGCCGAACACAGCTAGTTCGGAGCCCTGAACGTCGATCTTCAGGAAATCCAGATCCTGGATTTCGGCAATGTCATCGAGTCGGCGGGTCTGAACCGGATGCTCGCTGACGACGCTGCCCCATTCGGAAAACTTCGCAAAATGCGACAGCACATTCTGATCCGGAAGCAGCAGGCTCGTCATTCCCGGGATTCGACACAGACGCAGCTTTGCCTTGTGCCCATTCCCGACGACATAGTGATAGTAGCTCTCGAGATCGCTCTTGCGGGCATTGAGCTGTGCAAGCGCTTCGTCCTGCGGTTCAAAGCCAACGACGGTACAGAGTCTTCGTTGCAACATCGCCTTGTAAGGTGGCTCGCCATCGATCGGATTGGCGCCGACATCCACGACCGCGGTCAGCCGTGCCGGCTGGATGAGACTATTTAGAAGGTCCGGTTCATTGTCGGTCATTTCAGGAGAAGCCTATGGAAGGAATGACATGAGGCTTCACGCCAAGGCGACCTCATGATGGGATTTAGACGGCAAACGAGGCCGGCGCTTCGCCGGCGCAATGCCGGCGCCACATTTCGCTGTAGGCCTTTTCGATGTGCCGCGTCATGCGGGCCGTATCGAACAGCGGCCAAGTGGTCCGCTGCGACGCCAGCTTGCTCCTCAGTGCGGTTCGAAGTTCGGAATCATGCGCGATCCGAAGCGCCAAACTCTCATAATCGTCCAGCGATCGCGTCACCAGTTCAGGCAGGCCGACGGCGTTCAGGATGCTGGCTGCAACGCGCCCCGCAAAGGCGGTACCGAGGCAGGTCACGACCGGCAAGCCGGCCCACAGAGCGTCACTGGCCGCCGTATGAGCATTGTAGGGTAGCGTATCCAGATACAGATCGGCGAGCTGGTGGCGCGCCAAGTGGGCGTCGGGAGGCGCATGTGGGGCGAACACGATCCGCTCTGCCGCGATGCCGCGCGCAACTGCCTCTCGCTTCAGGTTCTCTTTGGCGATCGGATCCCCATCGAGCAGCCAGAGGACGCTGCCGGCGGTCTTGGCAAGCAGTCTCATCCAGACATCGAACATCACGGGCGTGATCTTGGATGTTCTGTTGAACGCACAGTAGACGAATGCATCGTCCTGCAGTCCGACCTCGCGCCTAGCAGGTACAATTGCAAGCGATCGCTTCGCGTCGGTCGCCTGATAGCTATCCGGAAGGTAAATCACCTTTTCGGCGTAGTGCTTCTGCTCTGCTTCGGGGACGATGATCCGATCGGCCATGACGTAGTCCATGTAGGATGCGCCCATCGTGCCGGGGTAGCCGAGATAGTTGACCTGGACCGGAGCCGCCCGGTGCGCCAGGATCCTCGGCCGCGCGCCGGCGGTGAAGCCTCCGAGATCGACGAGGACATCGATGTCGAGCCGGCGTATCAGCTCGACCACCTCCTCGTCGGGAATATGGCTGACGTCTTCGAAGCGCTCGAATGCTGCCTTCAGGCGGCCGCGCACCTCGCTCCGGTCGTCGGGTCCGTAGGAAATGGCGCTGACCTCGAAACGCTCGCGGTCGTGCTCCTCGATGACCCCGACCATCAGATGACCGATGGCATGATTGCGAAAATCGGCAGACATGTACCCGATCCGCAGCCGGGAAGCCGGTGACGGTGTTCTGGGTCTCGCCGCACCTCGCTCCGGGGCAACGTTGGCGACGTATGTCTTCGCACAGGTCAACTGGCGTGCGGGAGACGACGAGGCATGAAGGAACAGGAAGGGATCGACCGCCACCCCGGAATCGACGGCCTCGTCCAGGCCCGCCTGTTCACGTTCGAAATTGCGCCAGTCGGCGCGCTTCCGCCTGGAATCGACGAGCTTGCTCAAGGCGAACGGGAACGCCTTGTTCAGCGCGACAGTTCTTTCGAGCGCTCCGATCGCTTCATCAGGTCGGCCTATTTGGCTAAGGACCTCGGACAAGAGAAAATGGTACTGTGGATTCGACGGTGCAAGCTCGACAGCCCTTTGGTAGCTGGCAAGCGCTTCTTCGAGCCGACCGAGCTGTTGAAACGCACTGCCTCGGTTTACGAACGCTGCACTCGACGGCGCGATCGCAATGGCCCGGTCAAATTCCGCGATGGCGGGACGAGGCTCCTTCCGTCCGAGCAGGATCGCGCCGCGATTGAGATGCGCATGGGCGAAGTTCGGCGACAGAGCAATCGCTTTCGCAAGCCAATCGAGCGCTTCGTCCGTCTTGTCCAACGCACGCAGTACGTTGGCATAGTTAAACAGAACATCGGGATTGGCTGAGTCGACGCGTGCTGCCTTCTTGAGCAATGGCTCCGCGTCGGCGAAATTGCCGCGCTGGATGTGCAACAGCCCCAGCATATGCAGCGCCACCGGATGCGTTCGGCTTCCCTTCAGGACGGCTGTATAGGCCCGCTCTGCCTCCAACAGATTGCCCGAACGCTGCGCCGCAATCGCCCGGTCCAGAACAGCCGACGGATTCAGTGAGGAGGAAGCCGGCGCTCCCTTGTTGCGGCTCTGCTGCGACATGCGGGTGGGGTTCCGGGCGGGTTTTTCGGTGAATGTGAAAAAACTCTAGTCGCCTTGGTGGAAGAGAACAACGGCCGAGCCGGGCGCTGTGAGCCACTGAATGCCCCGCGTATGCCGATTTGGCGGGCGACAATATCGATGCCGACGAACTCGGCTTTTTCGATGCTTCGCGCGGCGAGGATGATTTTCAACGTGACAAACAAAAAAATGACCCCCAGCGAAATCGCTGGGGGTCTTTGTTATTAGCTCAGGCTGAGCTTAGAAGTTGCGCTGAGCGCGGAGGAGCAGGGCGAGCGAGTCCTGGTCCTTCATCTCGTAGATAGCTGCCGGCTTGGCGGCGAGCAGATTGGCCGGGGCCGCAATGGTGCCCGAGTACTTCTGGTCCAGACGCGACCAGCTCAGGTCCGCCGTGAAGGCCAGGTTCTTCACCGGGGTCCACACGGTGTTGACACCGATCACACCGAAGTTGAAGTCGGGGTTGCAATTGCCGGTGAGGCCGAGCAGCCCAACCATGTTCGCGCAGATCGTGGCCTTGCCACCGCCACCGTACTGCACGGCGCCGTAGCCACCATAGATCGCGCTCACCCAGTTCGGGTTCCAGTTGTGGCTGTAGCCACCGCGGAAGCCCCAGGTCTTGACGGATTCGATCGACGAGCCGGTGGTGAAGACACCATCAGCAATGCCGGCGATTCCGATGCCCTGATAGGCGCCAATGCCGCTACCGCTGTACATGAAGAAGGTCTGCGGGAACAGGCTCTGGAAGTTGTAGCGGCTTGCACCGTCGGTGTAGACGGCCTGCAAGTTGATCGAGTCACCCGCGCCAGTCGGGATGTTCTTGATCGACAACGCACCCTGGATCGCCCAACCCCACTTGTCCGACGGGTGACCCGTGGGTTCCGTGGTGCCGTAGTAGGCGGCATGCATGTCATGCGCGGCAACCGAGATCTGAGCCAGACCCCAGGCCTGGTCGACACGGATCGCACCGGTGAGGTCGGGAGAACGCGTGCCGCCCCAATCGTTGGCACCATAAGCGCCCGTGATCATGCCGGCTGCGCTCGCGCTCGACAGGTTCCAAAGGTTCGACTGACCGCCAGCGGATGTCGTTTCATCCTCGATCGCGATCGAACCGGTGATGCCCTGGCCGAAGTCAGCAGTGTAAGCGACCTGGTTGATACCGGTCACATGGTTGGAACCGCCCGGAAGCGTATCGGGACCGCCAGCCGGATAGCTCTGCCACGGAGCGTCGAAGATCGAGACCGTGCGGCCGAAGGTGAAACCAGCGAACTGGATGAACGCATGGTACAGGCCGAGCGTGGCCGAAGTGTTAGGTGTGCCCGTAATGGCCGACGGGTTGCTGCTGTTGACGCTCTGCGTATCCCACGAGAAGACCATGTCGGCGAAGGTGCGAACCACGCCATACTCGGTCGCCGTGCGCGTATCGACCGTGAAGTCCATACGAGCGCGTTCGCCCCAGTAGTTGGTCAGACGGTTGTTCGAACCCTGGTTCGTGCCCTGACGGAAACCGTAGTCGCCACCCTGGGCCCAAACGTCGGCGCGCAGATAGCCACCGAACTTGATGCAAGTGTCAGTGCCCGGCATGTAGTAGAAGCCCGCACCGTACAGCGAGCAGATCTTCACGTATTCGACCGCCTTGGCCTTCACGGGGAGATCGGCTGCTTGAGCTCCGCCCACGGCGATCAGACCCGCCGCTGAGCCGAGCAAAAGGCTCTTAACCAACTTCATGTTAAACCTCCAAGTTGCTCTTCAGGGAAGGTCACTGACCCGAACGGCCAATTCCCCAACCCCCTTTAAATCACCGCTTTGGCCGCCTTCGCGTCTTCGGACACACCCGCATGAACGCGAGGGACTTAAGCGAAAGACCTAAACGGGACGACCTTGGGATGCCCCCCTCCGTCGCCCGATCACCATGATCGATGGCCGATGCACACGCAACATCCGAACCGCCCCAAACACCGCCCAACAGTCCGAATCCGGGCAGGTGTTGCACAAAAATCACGCAGCATTTTCCAGCCAGAGATCATGTAACGCATTGATTATATTTAACAAAATATCTATCACACCTGCGTGACGCTCGAGGTCCCGGATGGAACCTGTCCTGGCGGGGCTGAGAGGCCAGTCCTTGGAGACCCCGCGTTTGGGCTTGAAAAGGTCGAATCGGGCCGCGTGGAAAGAGTGCTCGAAAAGGTGCGCTCAGCGGTGCGCCGGGACTGAAAACACAAGGAAACTTTCGGCTGCTGCGGGCCACGATCCCGAGTAAGGACCGCAGTAAAGCTTGGTCCGGCCGAGTTCCCGGCATCTCGACGATCCCGGGAATCGGAGGTCAAGCGCGGTTGCAGGGAAAACGACTTTGCGGACGGCGGCGTTGGAGACCTGCGCCACATGTCTTCATCGCAAACGACGAAGATGATCACACGCGCTTTTCAAATTCCGGCGGGTGCCGCGGACGTGATGCTTTCACGAATCGCATTTGGCGCAGCTGGGACGATCGCAGATCTGCGAAGGCGAATGGCCACCGCGCTGGTCGTTCACATTACGATGCGCCGCCAACAGCAATTGTCGGGCGAGAGCGGATAGCGCGTTTGCTCATCGCAACGTCTGATCACGAGTGCCCCGATGAGGCCTGCGCGTGGCGCCGGTCGTCGTCGTTTGCGCCCAATACGGGTTGATAAGGCACATCGCGGGCAAGCCTATCGTTGCCGATCTGCACGCGTCCCAGGAATCGTAGCTGCAATCGATTATGCTGCTACCTCCCCACTCCCATCGCTGGAGGCAGACGGGAGATCTCGGATCGTACCGCTGCGCAGTTGCCGGCGAGACGGCGACCATTGTGATGGAAAGCGCAATGGCCGAGCCAAACCACCTCGCTTTCGCTCTATTCACGAGGGCAGACTGCACACGTCAAGAAACTCCACGAGCAACGCCATGACATGATAGCGGATCGTGCCCCGTCGCGTGGTGTAGCTGGCTGCGGGTCACCGCGTTCACCGGCA
>NZ_CAKZHY010000040.1 GCF_936928535.1 uncultured Bradyrhizobium sp.
ATCAGAAGACTGTCCTGGGTATCTAAATATTGAGCCACTCAAGAGTATGACGCTCTCTAAATATGCTCCCAAAACAGGATTGATAATCAACTATTGTACTGACTCTAATAAACCTACCAATTACGGAAACAGAAACTCCATCCATGCATTCATGTTTTGTAAAGTGTTCTTGAATGAAGATGAGATAATAAATATGAAATATAGCTCCAATTATTAGAAATTAAACCTCATGAGCTACACCAAGAAGTGTTGGATCAAATTTGAGCAAGTATAACCCATTGCCACCATCATCAAGAAGGTTTTTTTCTAGCTTTTTCATTGCATAAGCATCTATACTGTTTACCCACTCTGTGTGCTGACTCCTGATAAACTGCAAACGACAAACATTAAGTATTAAATACAATCAACTCATATGAATTACAAAATATAAAGGGGCTTCCTGTGTGATTTGACAGGAAGATCTTACTTGTTCTATGGAAGAAATTATTCTCCATGAAGCTCTCCTTCTCCCCAGCCTCCCCGTTTGCCCGCAAGGTGCGCATCGCCGCGATCGAACTCGGGCTGATCGACAAGATCGAATTCATGCAGGCAACCGTCGCACCGGGCACGGTCAACGAGGACTATTCGAAGATCACGCCGCTGAAGAAGCTGCCGGTGCTGATCACTGATGACGGCGACGTCATCCTGGATTCCTACGTCATCGTCGAATATCTCAACGAGATGGCCGGCGGCAGCCTGATCCCGGATTCTGGTCCGCGGCGCTGGAAGGCCAAGACCAACCACTCCCTGCTCAACGGCATGCTCGATTCCATGCTGCTGTGCCGCTACGAGAAGATGGTGCGGCCGCAGGGCCTGCAATGGCAGGCGTGGTCGGACGACCACTGGAACCGGGCCTGGACCGGCATGGCGCGCTTCGAGAACATGCCCGACGTGCTGAACGGCCCGTTCGACATCTCGCAGATCGGCCTCGTTTGCGTGCTCGGCTATGCCGACTTCCGCTTCGCCGATTGCGGCTGGCGCAAGACCTATCCGAAGCTCGACGCCTTCCACCAGAAGATGCTGGAGCGTCCCTCGGTGAAGATCTCGGTCCCGCCGGCCGCGTAGCGGGGAGATGCCGGGAGAATGACGATGCGCGATCGCTTCTCCCGCCTCACAAGTTTGAGCGCGAGCCTCGTGCTCGCGCTCACCGTCTCAGCCACCCATCTGCGGGCCGAGAGCATGCCGCCAGGACAAACCGATCAGGCCTGCGGATCGCCTGCGGCGATCGACGATGGCTGGGAGATTTCCTCGCCCGACAGCGTCGGCATGGACGGCGCGAAGCTTTGCACCATCGCGGCGCGGCTCGCGCAGCGGACAACCACGGTCCATTCGATCGTGGTCGTCAGACATGACAAGCTCGTCTTCGAGCAATATTTTCCCGGCTACGACCAGCCCTGGGGACAGCCCGACGGCCAGTTCGAATTCACCGCGACGACCAAGCACGACATGCGCTCGGCAACCAAGAGCGTAACCTCGCTGTTGATCGGCATCGCGATCGACCGCAAGCTGATCGCAGGCGTCGACGAGCCCGTCCTGAGGTTTTTCCCCGACTACGCGGCGCTGAAGCAGCCGGGATGGGATGCCATCACGCTGCGCCATCTGCTGACGATGTCCTCCGGCTTCAAATGGGACGAGGCGCGGGCCTGGACCGATCCCAAAAACGACGAGCCGCGTCTCGTCACCGAACCGGATCCGCTCGGTTATATATTGTCGCGACCGATCGCGGCACCGCCCGATACGCTATGGACCTATAGTGGTGGCAACACAGAGCTGCTCGGCAACATCATCGAGCGCGTCTCGAAACAGTCGCTGGAGGCGTTCGCGCGCGAGGCGCTGTTCCAGCCACTCGGCATCACCGATGTCGAATGGAAGCCCTACAAGAACGGCAAGATCGCGGCGGCCGCGGGCCTGCGCCTGCGGCCACGCGATGCGGCCAAGATCGGCCAGCTCGTGCTCAATCGCGGCCAGTGGAACGGCCGGCAAGTCGTCCCAGCCGACTGGATCGCACAATCGATCACACCGCGCTTCCAGGCCGTCGGCTATTTCGGCGGCACGCTGTTCTACGGCTATCAATGGTGGATGGGCCGTTCGCTCGCCGCAGGCAAGGAGATCAAATGGGTTGGCGCCTTCGGCTGGGGTGGACAACGCATTTTCATCGTGCCGGAGCTTGATCTCGTCATGATGACCACCACCGCGCAGTACGGCCAGCCCAAGGAAGGCCTGGCCGCGATGGACATCCTCTCCAATATCGTCATTCCATCCGTGCGCGACGCGCACTGATCACTGGGAAAACGAGCATGAGCCTGAAATATGCGGTCGGCGATCTCACCATCCAGCGCGTCATCGAGCAGGAGACCTCGTTCGTCCCGGCGCTGGAGATGCTGCCGGGGCTGACGCCTGAGGTCCTGGCCGAGAACCGCGACTGGATGCGGCAGGCCAAGGCCCTGGACGACCAGGATGTGCTGATGCTGTGCTTCCAGTCCTATGTGGTGAAGACGCCGCACCACACGATTCTGATCGACAGCTGCATCGGCAACGACAAGCCGCGGCCCAATCGCCCAAAATGGAACATGAAGACCGACGATACGTATCTGCGCGCGCTCAGTGCCGCAGGCGTCTCGGTCGATGACATCGACTTCGTGATGTGCACCCATCTGCATGTCGATCACGTCGGCTGGAATACCCGGCTGGAGAACGGCCGCTGGGTGCCGACCTTCCCCAAGGCACGCTATTTGTTCGCCAAGCAGGAATACGATCACTGGTTCGCGGAGAATGCGAAGACGGAGATCCCGCCCTTCGTCGACAGCGTGCTGCCTGTCGTCGAGGCCAAGCGCCACGAGCTCATCAGTAACGATCACCAGATCGGCGATCACGTCCGCATCGTGCCGACGCCTGGCCATACGCCGGGCCACGTCGCCATCGCGATGGGCCGCGGCAGGGACGAGGCGGTGTTTTCCGGCGATCTCATGCACTCGCCGCTGCAAACGCTGTATCCGGAGCTGTCGATCAAGTTCGATGTCGATCCGACCAGGGCGGCCACGACGCGCCGCAGCTTCCTGGAACGCTATTGCGACACCGACACGCTGTGCTGCACCGCGCATTTCCCCTCGCCGTCGGTGGGCAAGATCAAGCGCAAGGGCAGCGCGTTCGTGTGTGAGTCGGTTTAGCGCCACCTTCCTTTCCGTCATGCCCGGGCTTGTCCCGGGCATCCACGTTCTTACAATCTCCGACTGACCGAGAGCGCGGATGGCCGGGACAAGCCCGGCCATGACGAGGACGCACTGATGACAACACTCCCCGACATTCCCTTGCCCGCCGGCATCCGCTCGCGATACGTCGACGGCATCAACGGCTTGCGCATGCATGTGCTCGAGGCTGGCTTCGAGACCAAGGGCCGCCCCTGCATCCTGCTGCTGCACGGCTTTCCGGAGCTTGCTTTCTCCTGGCGCAAGGTGATGCCGACGCTGGCCGCCGCCGGCTATCACGTGCTCGCACCGGACCAGCGCGGCTATGGCCGCACTACGGGATGGACAGCCGATTACGACGGCGATCTCACGCCGTTCTCGCTTCCAAACCTCGTGCGCGATGCGCTCTCCCTCGTGTCGGCGTTCGGCTACAAGCAGGTGGACCTTGCTGGGCACGATTTCGGCAGCCCGGTCGCGGCGTGGTGCGCGCTGATCCGGCCCGACGTGTTTCGCTCGGTGACGCTGATGAGCGCGCCATTCGGCGGAGCGCCGACGCTGCCGTTCAACACGGCCGATGCGCCAGCACAGCCGCCTGCCGAAGACCCCGTGCATCGCGAGTTGGCGGCGCTGCCGCGCCCGCGCATCCACTATCAATGGTACTATTCGACACACCCGGCCAACGCCGACCTGCTGCATGCGCCGCAAGGCCTGCATGATTTCCTGCGCGCCTATTATCATCACAAGAGCGCCGACTGGACCGACAACAAGCCTTATCCGCTGAAATCGTGGTCAGCTGACGAGCTCGCGAAGCTGCCGACCTATTACGTGATGGACCTCGGCGAGACCATGGCCGAGACAGTCGCGAAGGAGATGCCCTCGGCCGCGGCGATCGCCGCCAATCAATGGCTGCCGGACGCCGATCTGGCTTTTTACAGCGCCGAATATGCCCGCACCGGATTCCAGGGCGGGCTGCAATGGTATCGCTACGGCACGTCAGGGATGCTGAACAACGAGATGCAGCTGTTTGCGGGCCGCAGCATCGACGTGCCCTCCTGCTTCATCTCGGGCAAGCAGGATTGGGGCACGCATCAGCGCCCCGGCGTGTTCGAAGCGATGCAGGGCCGCGGCTGCACGAAGATGCTCGGCTGCCATCTGGTCGACGGCGCCGGCCATTGGGTGCAGCAGGAGCAACCGGCCGAGGTCAGCCGCCTGCTGCTCGACTTCCTCCGCGACGCCGCGATGGCCTGAGGTGCCGCCTTCGTCTCGTCACAGAGCGTTAATCCGCAGTTCAGGGAACATTCGGCAATGTCTGACGTTGCGGGATGCCGGAACTGCGTCCGGCGACCAAGGAGACGACAATGGACAGGAAGATCGCCGGACTATTGGGAGCGGTGGCGACGCTCGGAACGCTCGGCGCCGTCGAGGCCGCGCCGGCCCCGGCTGACGTGCTGCAGGCGAATTCATACGCCGACCTGCTGGAGCCGATTGCGAACGCCGGCGCCCTGCTGCAGGCCATCGATGAAGCAGCTCCGCCGAAAGCGAGCGAAAATGTTCAAGTCGCTCAATTCTACCATCATCACCACCATCACCATCATCATCACAGCTTTTATCGCCGCTATTACGACGCACCGGTCGTGGTGGTCCCGCGCTATCGGCGCTACCACCACCATCATCACCATCACCACCACCATCACCACAGCTTCTATCGCCGCTATTGAGATCGCAGCGGCTTGGGAACGGACGAACAGGACCTGCGGGTCCTGTTTGCTTTTGGTGACGGGACAACGGGAAAGCCTGGCAAGATCACGCATCATGATCGCCGCATAGCCGCGATCCGGTGGTCATGCACGCGCCAGCAAGCGGAGGGGACGGCAAGTCCGGCAGCGATTATTCGTTACGCGCCTTTTCCTTGGCCGCGCGGTGCAAGTGCCGGTAGGTGCCGTCGAACACCGTATCGGACGAGGACGTCCATTCGGTGCCGGCCGCCAGCTTGGGGCGATTGTTGTAGATCCGGCGGGACTGGAGCTCGCGCTCCGCTGCTTCTTCCTCGCCCATGGGCTCGAGCTCGAAATTCGCTTCCTCGGGAATGACGATGATCTGAGCGAAGGGTTCGTTGGGCCTGAAGATGTGGGTTCGGCCCTCGGCCGGCGCCTTGAAAACGCAGAAGAACATCATCGGCCACCAATTGCGGATCAGCGCAGGGACGGCGATCGGCACGGTGTCGGTCCGATCGGTGTAGAAGCGCGGATGCGGCTCCGTGCGGATCGCCATGCCTTTTTCGACCTTGAGGTCGAGCAAGATCTGATAGGTGTAGAAAGCGTCGCCGAAATTGCGAAACGGCGGCCACTCCGCCCCGCCTTCCGGGGGCTCACCCCAATCGGCCTCGAGCATCAACTGACCGTCCCTGGTCGTGACGTGAAGCTCGAAGTCATAGGGATAGAACAGCTCGATGCCGTATTGCGCGCCCTCGGAAAAGGGCACGCAATGCCAGACCTGCTCACGCGAACCATTCGCGCGCGGTTCTCGCTTGCCGGCCCATCCGGGAATATCAAGCTTGGTGCGGCGCGGCGCCAGCCGCGGATCGTTCAGACGAAATTTGACCTTGTCCATCATTCACCCGTCCACCCACACTCGAACCTGTACATCAGGACCCGGTTCCGTACTTCCAAGCGTCGTCGTGACGGCCATTGGCGATCCAAGCCTTCGCGCGCGCCGGCTGAATTGACCCTGAACGAATTGCAGCCTATATCAGTTTAGAATCCTTCTAAACTACATCAGGCGCACTCAGTGAAGAATTTTGCCGATTTGACCGAGCGTGAAGTGCTGGCGGTCGCGATTTCCTCCGAAGAGGAGGACAGCCGCATCTACATGAGCTTCGCCGAGGACCTCAAGGAGCGCTATCCGGATTCGGCGAAGATCTTCGAGCAGATGGCCGAGGAAGAGCGCAGCCATCGCCACATGCTGCTGGAAATGTATGAGCAGCGCTTCGGCCCACACCTGCCGCCGATCCGCCGCGAGGACGTCAAGGGATTCCTGAAACGCCGCCCGGTCTGGCTTATCAAGAACCTGCCGCTCGACACCATCCGCAGGGAGGTCGAGACCATGGAAATGCAGGCCGAGCGCTTTTACGTGAAGGCCGCCGAACAGGCCCAGGATGTCGGCGTGCGCCGCCTGCTGGGCGATCTCGCCGAAGCCGAGAAGGGCCATGAAAACACCGCTGCGAAACTGACAGACCAGATCCTGAGCACCGATGTGCGTGCGGAAGAAGACCGCACCAACCGCCGCATGTTCGTGCTGCAATATGTGCAGCCGGGCCTCGCCGGCCTGATGGACGGCTCGGTCTCGACCCTGGCGCCGTTGTTCGCCGCAGCCTTCGCCACGCACCAGAACTGGCAGACGTTCCTGGTCGGCCTCGCCGCCTCGATCGGGGCCGGCATCAGCATGGGCTTTGCGGAAGCGCTGTCAGACGATGGTTCGCTCACGGGACGCGGCTCGCCCTGGCTGCGTGGCATCACCTGCGGCGCGATGACGACCCTCGGCGGGCTCGGCCATACCATGCCCTATCTCGTGCCCGACCATTGGGCCAACGCGTTCTGGATCGCGACTGGAATCGCTGGCGTCGTCGTGTTCTTCGAACTGTGGGCGATCGCCTTCATCCGCGCACGCTACATGGACACGCCGTTCCTTCAGGCCGTGTTCCAGATCGTGCTCGGCGGCGCGATCGTGCTGGCGGTGGGAATATTGATCGGGGCCGCGTAGGCAGGCGATGATGAAGCGACATCGTTCACGTCACGTCGCGATCGCGAACCTTGCCGGCGCGTTGATCCTGCTTGCGTCGCACGACGACGCACGCGCCACCGACGAGATCCAGGTCTACAACGCCGGCATCGCCGAAATCGGCCAATTCACCATCCAGCAGCATCTCAATTATGTCGCGCTCGGACAGAAGGACCCACCGTTCCCCGGCGGCTTTCCGTCCAACCATAGCCTCAACGGCACGCCGGAATTCGCCTATGGCGTGACCGACTGGTGGGAGCTCGGGCTCTATCTGCCGTTCGCTGTACAGGACCGGCAATTCTTGTCCGACGCCTTCAAGCTGCGCACGCTGTTCGTGTCGCCGCACGCGGAGCAGCGAAATTTCTTTTACGGCGTGAATTTCGAGTTGAGCTACGAGATGCCCAAATTCGCGCAGACGCGATGGGGCCTCGAGATCCGCCCCATCATCGGCGTGCGCAATTCGCAATACGAATTCATCGTCAACCCGATCGTCGATATCGGCTTCGGCAGCAAGGGCGAGGCCGATTTCGCGCCCGCCGCGAGGCTGGCGCGCAACTTCGGCAACGACGTGTTCGCTGGCTTCGAATATTACGCCGACTTCGGCGAGATCGGCAATTTCAGCAAGCTCGCCGACCAGCAGCACACCCTGTTTGCCGTCACTGACTTCAAGGCCGGCGTGTTCGACGTGAACTTCGGCGTTGGTTACGGGTTCACTCCAGCGTCTGACCGCCTCGTGGTCAAGACGATCATCGGCTACGCCTTTCCTGTGCCGGGGCAAAAGCCGGACGCCAACACGCGGATGAGCAGCGGGCCCGTCAACCCGTTCATTCATGCCGCGGCGCGAAGCTTCCAACCCTAACCGGCGCGGCCTTCAACGGAACGACTGTCATGACCATCCGTCTTCAATACGGCACGCCTGCCAAGATGTTCCACTGGCTCATCGTCGCGCTGCTGGCCGTGCAATATCCGATCGGCTGGCTGATGCCGGATCTCCACCGCGGCATGAGTCCCGGTGTGGGCATGACATTTCACGTCTCGATCGGGATCACGATCCTCGTGCTGACGGCGCTCCGCCTTGTCTGGCGGCTGGCTCATCCGGTCGCGCCTGAGAGCTCGCTTCCCGCCTGGCAGCGCCTGAGCTCCGAAGTCGTGCACTGGCTGCTCTACGTGCTGGTGCTGGCGACGACGGTCTCCGGCTGGCTGTTTGCGTCGTTCCGCGGCTGGTCTGTTTCGTATTTCTATCTCGTCCCGCTGCCGATGCTGGCGTCCGACAACGCCGCCGCGGGCCGCACCATCGACGGCCTCCACCAGGCGATGGAATGGGCGCTGCTCATCACCATCCTCATCCATATCGCCGCTGCGCTCGCGCATATCTTCGTCTATCGCGACCGCGTGATGCAGCGCATGCTGCCGGGGTAACATTTCCGACAGATCAACCGCGATCAAACGGCGGTTGCGGCATGGGCTAAAACTGCGCATCATTCCTCCAGTGAAGCGCAGGAGCATGCCGTGGCCAGATCGGAATGGAGTTTCAAGAGCGCGGTCGAGCAGTCGGCCGCTTTGACGGCAAGGAAGGTCTCGTCGGTCGAGCTCACGCAGGACGCGATCGGCCGCATCGAACGTCACGACGGCAAGGTCAACGCGATCTGCGTCCGGGATTTCGACCGTGCGCTCGATGTGGCACGCGCAGCCGACGCAGCGCTGGCGCGCGGCGAACGCAAGCCGCTGCTCGGCCTGCCGATGACCGTGAAGGAATCCTACAACATCGCCGGCCTGCCCACGACCTGGGGCAATCCCGCGCAGAAGGATTTTATTGCCAAGGAAGATTCGCTGGCAGTCACGCGGGTGAAGGATGCCGGCACCGTCGTGCTCGGCAAAACCAACGTGCCGCTCTCGCTCGCGGACTGGCAGAGCTACAACGACATCTACGGCACGACAAATAATCCCCATGATCTCGGTCGCACGCCCGGAGGCTCCTCCGGCGGCTCATCAGCGGCGCTCGCCGCGGGTTACGGCCCGCTGTCACTCGGCTCGGACATCGGCGGCTCGCTCCGCGTGCCCGCCTTCCATTGCGGTGTCTACGCGCACAAGCCGACCTTCGATCTGTTGCCGTCGCGCGGCCACACTCCGCCACCTGCTCCGCCCTTGGCGTATGAGCGCGATCTCGCCGTGATCGGGCCGATGGCCCGCAGCGCCGCGGATTTGTCGCTGCTGCTGGACGTGATGGCCGGGCCCGACCCGCTCGAGAACGGCAAGGCCTACAGGCTCGAGCTGCCTGCCGCGCGTCACGGCTCGCTGAAGGATTTCCGTGTCCTCGTGATCGAGACCGATCCGGTGCTGCCGACCGACGCCGCGGTGCGCGGCAGCATCAACGCGCTCGCTGATAAGCTCGCCAAGGCCGGCGTCAGGATCGAGCGCAGCAGTCCGCTGCTGCCGGATTTCGCCGCGTCATCGCGGCTCTATATGCGGATGCTGCTGTCGTTCCTCGCAGCCAGCTTCTCGCCCGAGTTCTACGCCGGCGCGGTCGCCGCAGCCGCCGCCCTGCCGGCCAGCAACAACAGCCTGCAGGCCGAACGGCTGCGCGGCATCGCGCTCAGCCATCGTGACTGGCTGCTGGCCAATGGCGCACGCACGCGTCTGCGGGCACAATGGCGCGAGCTGTTCAGGACGTTCGATGCCGTGATCTGCCCAATCATGCCGACGCCGGCCTATCCGCACGATCACTCGGAAGACCAGGAGCAGCGCCGCATCCTGATCGACGGCGAGCCGCACATCTATACCGACCAGCTCGCCTGGCCCGGCATCGCCACATTGCCCGGCCTTCCCTCGACCGCGATCCCGACCGGCTTTGCGCCAGACGGATTACCGGTCGGCGTGCAGATCGTCGGCCCCTGGCTGGAGGACCGCACCCCGCTGAAACTCGCCGAGCTGATCGAGCGCGAGTTCGGCGGCTTCGTGCCGCCGAAGATGTTTGACGATTGAAGACGTCGACCCAGGGAGAGCAAGCCATGAGCCAGGATCTCGAACAGCTCACCGCACTCAACCGCGACTACGTCGCTTCGGTGCAGAATGGCGACGTCAGGCGTTTCGACGAGATCCTGGCGCCGGAGTTTTACTGCTCCAATCCCGACAAGACGCTGGTCGACCGCGCCGCTTTCCTGCAGCAGACGGCGCGGCCGATCGCGATCCGGGACTTGCACGCGTTCGACGTCATCATCCGCATCATGGGCGACTTCGCCATCATCCACGCCGCGACCAGCTACACGACGGCGGACGGGCAGCAGGCGACCGGGCGATACACGGATTGCTGGGCGAAGAAGAACGGGAGATGGCTCGCGGTGTCGGCGCACGTGTCGCGGTGAGATAGGCCCGCTGCCCGCCGCCCCTCCGCTGTCATGCCCCGGTCAAGCCGGGCGACGACAGCGTCGGCTCAATCCAGCTTCGCGTCCATGCCTCGCTTGACGGCCGGACGCGCCATCAGCGCGTCGTACCAGCGCTTGACGTTGGGGAAGTCGGCAAGATCGACCTTGTGGCGGGGATGGCGCCAGGCCCAGCCGAGAATGGCGAAATCGGCCACCGAGAGGTCGCCGGCGACGAAATCGCGCCCCTCCAGGCGACGGTCGAGCACGCCGTAAAGCCGGCGGGTCTCCGCCATGTAGCGTTTCAGCCCGTAAGCGCGGTCCTGCTCGTTCTCCAGCGCAATGAAATGGTGCACCTGACCGGGCATCGGGCCAAAGCCTCCCATCTGCCACATCAGCCACTCGTAGACCGGAATCCGCTCGCCAAGCGATTTCGGCAGGAATTTGCCGGTCTTTTCGCCGAGATAGAGCAGGATCGCGCCGGATTCAAAGATGCTGACCGGCTTGCCGTCCGGCCCCTCGGGGTCGAGGATCGCGGGAATCTTGTTGTTCGGGGACAGTTTGAGAAACCCGGGCGCCATCTGCTCGCCCTTGGTGATGTTCACCGGAACCACTTTGTAGGGGAGCCCCATTTCCTCCAGCGCCACCGAGATTTTGCGGCCGTTGGGCGTATTCCAGGTGTGCAGCTCGATTGTCATTTGTCTGTTTCCTTGCCCCAGTTTCCTGCCCCAGTTTCCCGCCCGAGCAGTCCGGCATCCACCTACCCCAGAAAGTTGCGCCCCCACAACCGGCGGACCGGGATGGCCGATCCCTGTTGACGGGGGACACCCCCACTGGAATGTCGCGGCAGTCGCGGATAAATTCCGCCACCTCTCAAGAACGCCTCCGAGGGACCGCCGTGTCGAAATCTGCCTCTCGTGCCCGCCTGTTCGAAATCATCCGCCGCCGCTCCTTCGGCCGGGGCGAGGTGACGCTCGCATCGGGCCGCAAGAGCGATTTCTATTTCAACCTCAAGCCGACCATGCTGGACCCAGAGGGCGCGACCCTGCTTGCCGAGCTCACCTATGAGACGCTGAAGGACGACAATCTCGATTTCATCGGCGGGCTCGAGATGGGCGCGGTGCCGCTCGCCGGTGCACTGGCACAGATCTCCTGGATCAAGGGTCATCCGATCGCGGCCTTCTTCGTGCGCAAGAAGCCGAAGGAGCATGGCGCCAAGCTCGCGATCGAAGGTCTGCCGAAAGGCGAGACGCTCGCCGGCAAGCGTGTCGTGATCGTCGAGGACGTCACCACGACAGGCGGCTCGGCAATGAAGGCTGTGGAATCCGTGCGCGAGACCGGCGCTGAAGTGGTGCTGGTGCTGACCATGGTCGATCGCGAGGAAGGCGCCACCGACACGTTCGGTGCGGCCGGCCTGCCGTTCCGCTCGCTCTACAAAGCGTCGGAATTCCTGAAGGCATAAGGGCTTTCGCTGCAGCCGCGACGCGCAGCATTCGGGCCTCCTTCAACCCCTCATTTACCATCCCGCTTTATGGTGAATCATGTGCTGAGACCTGACGGTCCCGGCCGGTTCAGTAGCGGCGGGTGGAGTAAGCGTTGCGTACCATTGTGTCCCATGCGCGCCGGCGGCGTCGCGCGATGCTTGTGGCCGCCATTCTCGCAAGCCCGCTGCTGGCAACCCCAGCCCCGGTTTCGGCTGAAGGCCTGTTCGACTTCCTCTTCGGCGGAGCGCAGCAACGGCCTCAGCGCGACGTGCCGCAACAAGCGAGCCCCTTCGTCGATCCCAATCAGCAGAACCCGGCCGGCCAGCCGCAATATGTGCCGCCGACGCGTTCGGCCAACGCCTCCGGCCCGGCCTTCTGCGTGCGCAGCTGCGACGGCAAGTATTTTCCGCTGATGCGCGGCCTCGCCTCGCCGGCGCAGATGTGTCAGGCCTTCTGCCCTGCCAGCGCGACAAAGGTGTATTTCGGCTCCTCGATCGATGGCGCCTATAGCCAGACCGGCGAGCGCTATGCCGACAGCGAGAACGCCTTCGCCTACCGCAAGGCGCTGCGCGCCGACTGCACCTGCAACGGCCGCGAGCCCGCCGGGCTCGCGCCGGTCGATCTGACACTCGACGGTTCGCTGAAGGCCGGCGACGTCATCGCCACCACCGACGGGCTAGTTGCCTATACCGGCGTCCGCCTCGGCCAAGAGCAGAGCGCAGAGTTCACCCCGGTCGCGTCCTATCCGGGCCTCACCGCACAGGTCCGCGCCCGGCTCGGCGAGATGAGGGTGGCGCCGGTGCGCGCAGAGACGGTGGCGGCCGATGCCCCGGCCGCCGAGATCGTGCGCGAGACGTTGCCTGATGTGACCGCCGTGCCGAAGGCGACGGCGAAATCGGCGAAGCGGGCGGGATTGGATTAGGCCCGAGCTCTCTCCTCCGCAATGACGAAGGAAGACAGCGTCATCGCCCGATGATCACCCCGATCACATTCGGCGCGGCCAGATATTTTTCCTCGATCGCCGCGCGCGCGGCGGCGCGATTTTCGGCCGTCAGCAGGCCGCGCTTCTCGGCCAAAATCATCCAGCAGAAACCCCACCAGTCGGTCAGCATGCCAGCCTCGCTGACGAGGTCATAACCCTGCTCGGCCGCAAAGATGCGCGCATGCGCTTCGTCCAGCGTGTCGAGGAAATGATGGTCCTCGGGCGCGAACAGATCATCGCTGATGTCGTCGATCGTGTAGCCCCAGATCGACTGGCACACCGCGTTGAACTCGCGGTCGAATTGGTCGTCGTCGACCGCATGCCGCCGCGCCGCCTGGTGCAGCCGTGACAGCGACCGCGCGAAATCGGCGATCCGGGTGAGGGCAAACTGATTGAAGGCAATGGTGGACATGTAGTCCTCGCGACTGAAGACAGACCCTAGATATTGTGTCGGCAATGCGCCGAATCACAATGATATATCAAAGACTTGCTAAAGTGTTCTTAATTTGTTCCGATGAACAACAAAGGATTAGCAAGGGATGTCGTCCCGGCGATGGCCGGGACCCATAACCACGACCGCCAGACGTTTCCGGAAATGGGCGCCCCAGCAATGAATGCACAGGCCGTCTACTACGTCTACATTCTCGCGAGCCGGCGCTACGGCACGCTCTACATCGGTGTCTGCAACGACCTTCGCAAGCGACTGTCATTGCATCTGCTCGGGACGAGGCTCGGAATTCGTCAAGAAGTATGGCGTCACGCGACTTGTTTATGTTGAGACGTATGCCTCGCCGCCCGAAGCAATCGCGCGCGAGAAGGCGTTGAAGGAATGGCGCCGTGATTGGAAGATCCGCCTGATTGAGCAGGATAATCCGGATTGGCGCGATTTATCGCATCTTCTCTGATAGCGGTGGCTATGGGTCCCGGCCTTCGCCGGGACGACACCAGTGGTGGTGCGCTAGCTGCCCCTCAATTCACCGCCGACATCAGCTTGTCCCCGCACGCGCTCGCGTAAAATTTGCCGCCGCATTGGCGCTTGATGGCGACGCAGCGTTGCGCGGGCGTTGCGTTTTGCGGGAGGGAGACGGCGCAGCTGAGGCCATCGGCGCTGCGCTTGCCGGCGGCGAAGGCGGCGCTGGAGGCGGTGATGCAGACGACGAGGACAGCAGCCGCGGCGATTTCGATCAGCAGTCGCATCAGTGGTCTCATGAGGCTTCTCCTCCACAGTGATGGCTGAATCTGTCCCCAAGCTAGCACCAAATCGGCGTTTCTCCGTGCTGGTCCGGGTTCCCAAAGCGGCCCGTTCCTTGCATAATTTTACGCCAGCGCAGTGCACTGCCGCGCCATCGATGGTTCCGGTGCAGGCAAAGACGCGTAGGGTTTAGTGGTGTTTCTGTCGACCAGGAAGTGACGGCCGTGCAAGATCAATCGTTCCAGTCTAATTTCCCCGCCCCCGGCCAGCCCATCGACGAACTCGCGCTGTCGGAGATCAAGGGTGCGATCCTGGCGAAGCTGCGCCTTGCCATCGGCAAGGATGCGGGCATGGCGACCAAGCACGACTGGTACCAGGCCGCGGCGCTGGCGCTGCGCGACCGCATCGTGCATCGCTGGCTCTCGGCCGAGAAGCGCAGCTACGACGCCGGCCGCAAGCGCGTCTATTATCTCTCGCTCGAATTTTTGATCGGCCGCCTCTTCACAGACGCTCTCAACAACATGGGGCTCCTGAAGATCTTCGAGGTCGCACTCGGCGATCTCGGCGTGTCGCTGCCTGAGCTGCGCAAATGCGAGCCGGATGCGGCGCTCGGCAATGGCGGCCTCGGCCGTCTCGCCGCCTGCTTCATGGAGAGCATGGCGACGCTGTCGATCCCCGCGATCGGCTATGGCATCCGCTACGATTACGGCCTGTTCCGCCAGATCATCAATCAGGGCTGGCAGCAGGAATATCCGGACGAATGGCTCGGCTTCGGCAATCCCTGGGAATTGCAGCGGCCGGAAGTGATCTATGACGTCAATTTCGGCGGCGGCGTCGAGCATGTCGACGACAGGGGCCGCGACCGCGCGATCTGGCATCCTGGCGAGACCGTGCAGGCGATCGCCTATGACACGCCGATCGTCGGCTGGCGCGGCCAGCACGTCAACGCGCTGCGGCTGTGGTCGGCGCGTTCGCCGGATCCGCTGAAGCTCGACGCCTTCAACATGGGCGACTATGTCAGCGCCAGCGCCGAGCAATCGCGCGCCGAAGCGATCTGCAAATTCCTCTATCCGAACGACGAGAGCCCGGCCGGCCGCGAGCTGCGGCTGCGCCAGGAATATTTCTTCGTCTCGGCCTCGCTGCAGGATCTGATCAAGCGGCACCTCGCCTCCGACGGCCAGCTGCGCAGCCTGTCGTCCAAGGTCGCGGTGCAGCTCAACGACACCCATCCGACCCTTGCCGTCACCGAGCTGATGCGTATCCTCGTCGACCTCCACAATTTTCGCTGGGACGAGGCCTGGAAGATCACGGTCGCGACGCTGTCCTACACCAATCATACGCTGCTGCCGGAAGCGCTGGAGACCTGGCCGGTCGAGCTGTTCGAGCGTCTCTTGCCGCGGCATCTCGAGATCATCTACCGCATCAACGTGCAGCATCTTGCGCTCGCCGAAGCCCGCGCGCCCGGCGATATCGACTTCCGCGCTTCGGTCTCGCTGATCGACGAGAAGAGCGGCCGTCGCGTCCGCATGGGCCAGCTCGCCTTCGTCGGCTCGCACCGCATCAACGGCGTCTCGGCGATGCATTCGGATTTGATGCGCGAGACCGTGTTCCACGATCTCAACCATCTCTATCCCGGCCGCATCACCAACAAGACCAACGGCATCACCTTCCGCCGCTGGCTGATGCTGGCGAACCCGAAGCTCACCGAGCTGTTGCGCGAGGCCTGCGGCGAGGCCGTGCTCGACGATCCGACGCAACTGTCGCTGCTCGAGGCGCGCGCCAGCGACGTCGAATTCCAGAAGAAATTCCGTCACGTCAAGCTGCACAACAAGACCGCGCTGGCGCGCCTGATCGGCGAGCGGCTCGGCATCAAGGTGGACCCGACCGCGCTGTTCGACGTCCAGATCAAGCGCATCCACGAATACAAGCGCCAGCTCCTCAACATCATCGAGACGGTCGCGCTGTACCAGTCGATCAAGGACGATCCCGACGGCAATTGGGTGCCGCGGGTGAAGATCTTCGCCGGCAAGGCAGCGGCGAGCTATCGCTACGCCAAGCTGATCATCAAGCTGATCAACGACGTCGCGGAGGTCGTCAACAACGATCCCGCGATCGGCGGCAAGCTGAAGGTCGTGTTCCTGCCGGACTACAATGTCAGCCTCGCCGAGGTGATCATTCCGGCGGCCGATCTGTCCGAGCAGATCTCGACCGCCGGCATGGAAGCCTCCGGCACCGGCAACATGAAGCTGGCGCTGAACAGCGCCATCACCATCGGCACGCTCGACGGCGCCAACATCGAGATCCGCGACCAGGTCGGCGTGGAGAACATCGCGATCTTCGGCATGGAAGCCGGCGACGTGATGATCCGGCGCAAGCAGGGCCTCGATGCCTCCGACGTGATCCGCAATTCGCCGAAGCTGCAGCGCGCCATCAACGCGATCGGTGCGGGCGAGTTCTCGCCCGGCGATCCCGGCCGGTTCGAATCGATCGCGCATGCGCTGCGCTATCTCGACCATTACATGGTCAGCGCCGACTTCGATTCCTATTACGAGGCGCAGCGCGCGGTCGATGCGCGCTGGCAGGTGGCGCCGGCCTGGACGCGCGCGTCCATCCTCAACGTCGCGCGCATGGCGTGGTTCTCGTCCGACCGCACCATCCGCGAATATGCCGAGGAGATCTGGAACGTGCCGGTCAATCCGATCACGCCGCCATTCCAGACAGCAGAAGATCGGCGCGACGCAACCGGCTGATATTTCCGCAGCGTGAAATCGGCGTTACCTGCGAGGTTATTGCATCTCGCCGGGCGGATGATGATATGACTATCGTCATCCCCTAGACGGTGTCAGCGATACGGGCGCCATTGCCTCAGACACCGTCATTGCGAGCGTAGCGAAGCAATCCAGGCTGCCTCCGCGGAAAGATTCTGGATTGCTTCGCTACGCTCGCAATGACGACGAGGACGACATCGAGGACCAACAATGCACGCCAAGCTGCCACACCCCTTCGACGACGCGACCCGCATCACCGCCGGTGACTCAAGCTGGCAAGGGCACACCAGCGACGACTACTGGGCTTTCGTCGGTCCGTTCGGCGGCGCCACCGCGACAACCATCCTGCGCGCGCTAATCGAGCATCCGCAAGCGGCCGGCGATCCGCTGGCGCTGACCGTCAATTATTGCGCACCGATCGCCAAGGGTCCGTTCGATCTCGACATCCGCCTGGTGAAGGCCAACCGCTCCAGCCAACACTGGAGCGTCGAACTGTCGCAGAGCGGCGGCGAGGTCGCGACGCTCGCCACCGCAGTATTCGCCGAGCGCCGGCCGTCCTGGGAACATCGCGTGGCGCAATACCCTGATGCGAAGCCGTTCGAACAGACGCTGCCATTCCCGAAGATCCAGGCATCCTGGGCCAACCAGTATGAATTCCGCTTCGTCGAGGGCGAGATGCGGCTCGGGCCGCCACAGGCCGAGCTCGCCAGCACTTATTCGAAAATCTGGATCAGCGATCGCGAACCGCGCAAGCTCGACATGCTGTCGCTGATGTCGATGTCGGATGCCTTCTTCGGCCGCATCTTCCACGTCCGTCGCGAGCTGGTGCCGTTCGGCACGGTGTCGCTGACGACCTATTTCCACACCGACAGCGAAGAGCTCGCGGCTGAGGACATCACGCGCGTGCTGGCGACGGCCGATTCGAAGATCATGCACAAGAGCTACGCCGACCAGAACGCGGAGCTATGGTCACCGAACGGGCGGCTGCTCGCGACCACGACGCAGATTGCGTATTTCAAGGCGTGACTTTTCTTGCCCCCTCCCCTTGTGGGAGAGGGTGGCTCGCCGCGCAAGCGGCGAGACGGGTGAGGGGTTGTATCCGCGATAAAACTCTGTCGAGCGCGCGGAGAGAACCCC
>NZ_CAKZHY010000041.1 GCF_936928535.1 uncultured Bradyrhizobium sp.
TCCCCGCAACACGCCGCTGCCGACTGCGCCTCGCCGGACCGCCCGAACCGTGCCACTGCGCCCGATGGCACGACCACCGGCCAGTCGCGGGAACCGCTCGGCGACAAATTGGCAAAATCGGACGGCGTGCTCTGCCCGCCATCAGGCGTCGACCCCGAAATGCATGCCCCCGCGCCGAGCACGGACGGCAAAATGCCTGTTATCCCGCCACCCGGCAGCCCCGGCGGCGACCCGAGTGTGAAGCCGAAATAGGCGTACTCCGGATTCCCCAAACTCCGTCATGCCCGGGCTTTTGCGAGGAATTCGGTCCAAAATCGGCTGATTTGTCCCCAAGCGGACTTGTCGCGCCGAAGCTTTCGCGGATGCGAGGCCGAAGGCGGATTGACTTCCCACCGCCCCCTTCCTTATATGCCGCGCGTTCGCGAGATCGGCGTTATTCGCCGCCGCGATCCCTGTGGCGGGGTAGCTCAGCTGGTTAGAGCACGGGAATCATAATCCTGGGGTCGGGGGTTCGAGTCCCTCCCCCGCTACCAATGAAACAAGGGTTTTTTGCCCCCACCGCTGTTGAGACTTCATTCGTACCACTGTCCGTACCACAAAACCCAGCCGCGCGGCTGAATGGCTCAAGGGCGAACGGTAGGTTTTTCAAACCCTTGCACGATCGGCTGTTTGCCCGAGAGGTGCACCGCCATCTCTTTGATGGGGCGGTTCAAGACTTCAGCTGACCTGGAAGTTGACGCAAGGGAGGTACGAAGCAGCCGATGTGTCGGCGGCCCCGTCTGAGCGCTAGCCTCCGCTGTCGGTTATCTTCGACAAATAAATCCATCGGCGAGTTGGGGCATCGTTAGAGCCTCCGGCGGCGAGTTTGTTGCGCCCGATTGGCCCGTGCACGCGTTCGTACCGATTACTCCAACGATTGCCTTGGCAAACCCTGCGATTAATCAAAGCATTGATCGCGACGGCATCGGCCTCGTCAACAAGCAGTTGCGATTGGCCAGCCGGCGCTATTTCTTTGCAAGAGATCTCTCGGCTTGTCCTTGACGAGCAAGCGTCGATCGGTGTCGCTCGCCGAAGGCACTCGCGCGAAGGGCTGCCGCTTCGCGGCACCGCTATTGCTGCCCGTCGCGCGAGTGCCCTCTTAACGGTCTCGCGGCTGCACTCGCTTTCGGGTCCCGCCGTTCCGGCGTCGCTATCACTGCCCCTCAGCGGGTGCGTTTTGCCGTTGCTTAGCGAGCGGCATCCTTCGAGCCGCCCGTCTGCTCGTCCCGTTTGAGCTGTTGCTGCTTGTACTCGGCTTGTATCGCCGGATCGTCGTTGCTTCCGCGAACGGTGTCCGTCTCACCCCTGCCGCCATCAAGCCCTTTGGCAGCGTTGATGTGCTCTTTGAGATCGGTGACGGCTGGGCGGATATATGGCTCAAGGTATTTGTCGAGAATACCTTTGCCGGGATTGTCGAGGTCTTTGGTGAGCGCTTGCAGGTATTTCGTCTTGTCCGTGGCAGCCCAATCGATGCTGAAGCCGGCGCGTTGCGCCAGTATGGCATGGACGACCATAATCGTCCGGCCATTGCCGTCTAAGAAGGGATGGCCGTGCGCAAGATAGCCCATGACTTCACCCGGCTTGGCCCGCATGGTCTTTGGATCATTGCCGAGCTTCAGGGCATGCTCAACGGCATTCTGAATAGACTTCGGATGCGCGAAGAGGACGTCGCCGCGTTTGACGGCAATATCAGGTGCTGTTTGGTTACGATCTTGTCCGGCCCACGGATACATAGCTTCGAACAGTGTTTTGTGGGTGCCTAGAACGTCCGCGTAGGTGAGGACCGTCTTTTTCTGAAGGGCCGCGAATGCATAGTCTATCCCAGTCGTGAAGGAGGCATGCTCCAGCCTCCGCACAATCGCAGGGTCTTTCTCTTCGGCAAGATTGCGTAGGTATCCGCGCGTTTCGAAGTCGCCGAACGGATCAAATGTCACGGGTTGGCTTCGCGAAGATAGCGGGCCTGAAGGATGATCATTTCCGGGCGTGTAATCCGCTCCGCGCGTACTAGACCAATGAGTAGCCGCTCAATCTCGTCCAGCTCGACCGTATCCCCGGCCAGGCGCGAGATGTGATGGGCCAACCGGTCATTCGGACCTTCAGAATAAGATACGTGAAAGGTCCGGGCCAGTGTCCGGATGTGCTCGGCGGTCGAGGAGGCAGTTACCTTATCCATATCAATAATATAGCACTTTTTGGCTGAGATTCCATTAACGAATAGGCCTTGAAATCAGTGAGTTGAAGGGCCTTTTCTGGGTAGGTTGTCGGCCCTTTGCACTACTAGCGGGGAACCAAGGACGGAGACGGCCTTCAGTGTCCCGGTGGAGTTCTGCACCGTCTGATAAGCTAACTGACTAGGCGGACCAAGGAGGCCCATCTAAGGTTGGGAGACACCATTTTCCGCTAGGCCTTGAGCGCAGTAAGCGAGTGACCAATTGGCATCCATCGAGCGATACGTAGTTGAACGAAACGCTACTCAGGTCCGCACGGCCTTCGCCGGCATCGTGAAGCTAGTCAAGGAAAAGGGCATCACCCGCGTAACCCTCGTAGTGCCGAAGAAAGGCGGCTTCGAGCACACCATCGTGGGTGAATTTCTCGGTGCAAACGTAGCCAAGGCGCTTGCGAAAGGGCAGTCAGTCACCCTCGTCGAGGGCGTTACGATGGGACTGGAAAGCCCCCAGACGTTTCGGCCTACGGCTGGCCAAGGGCTCCTCGTCGGCGCCCATATCCGATCCCCGAACGCTCGGAGTGAGCGTCCACAACTTCGGCCCGCCGATCCCCGTAGAACGCCAAAAGACGATTTTCCAATCCTGGATGCGTGGCCAGGTCGAAGATGCGGATGAGCACTCGCATCTTGGGCTTGGGCTCTACATCGCTAAGCTGATCGTCGAGGCCCACGGCGGGGATATCGACGTCATCTCGGAGGAAACGATGGGTACCACGTTCAAGATTAGGCTGCCGCGGGCGTAGATGCGCCGTTGACGAGTCAGCCGCCTTTTTGCCGCTGAGTGACGAAATGGAACGAATGACGCCAGCGGGCTTTGGCTCTCGTGGTACGCTCGTTTCGGCGACAGCCAAGGATGCAACATGGATGTGTTGGCGAGGAACAACGTCCACGTAAGGGGGCGGGGCGATAGAGCTATGGTGTTCGCTCATGGCTTCGGCTGCGATCAGAACATGTGGCGCTTCGTTGCACCCGAGTTCGAGAGCGAATTCAAGGTCGTACTGTTCGACCACGTCGGCGCCGGCGGATCCGACCTGTCGGCCTACGACAAGGCGAAGTATTCCACGCTCCTCGGCTACGCCGACGATCTGGTGGAGATCGGCGCCGCGTTGGGATTGAAGAACGCCGTGTTCGTCGGCCACTCCGTCAGCGCCATGATCGGGGTGCTGGCCTCGATCAAGGCGCCGGATTTGTTCGGACGACTGGTGTTGATTGGCCCGTCCGCCAAGTACATCGATGACGGCGATTACAAAGGGGGCTTCAGCGAAAAGCAGATCGCCGAACTTCTCGAATTCCTCGAAGACAACCATATGGGCTGGTCCGCCGCGATGGCACCTTCCATCATGGGCAACCCGGATCGCCCGGAGCTCGGCGAGGAATTGACCAACAGCTTCTGCCGAACCGACCCGGAGATCGCGAAGGCCTTTGCGCGGGTGACGTTCACGTCCGACAACCGAAGCGACCTCTCGAAGGTGACGGTCCCTACCTTGATCCTTCAGTGCAGCGAAGACATCATCGCTTCCGAAGAGGTCGGAAAGTTCGTCCGCAGCCGCATTCCCGGCAGCGAAATCGTGTTTCTCAAGGCGACCGGTCACTGCCCGAACCTGAGCGCACCGGCCGAGGTCGTGTCGGCGATCCGAGCCTATGTCTGAGTCCGGATCCGACGAGTATCGCGATCTGTTCGAGAACGCCCCTTGCGGCTGCCTCACGATCGGATCGGACGGGCGCATAACCAAGGTCAATGCGACCCTTGCGAGGTGGACCGGGTTCGCCGCAGAACAATTCGTCGGCCAACGGCTCCATCAGTTCCTGAACATGGCGGGCCGCATCTACTACGAAACGCACATCGCGCCTTTGCTGCGGATGCAAGGGTTCTTCAATGAGTTCGCACTGGATTTCGAGACGGCCGCCGGCGAGCGGCTCCCAACGATCGCGAACGCGGCCGAGCATCGGGATGCCGAGGGCGGAGTTCGGTTCACAGCCCTGGTCTTCATCAAGGCTACCGACCGGCGCCTGTACGAACGCCAGCTGGTCGATTCGAGATCCGAGCTACGGATAAGCCTCGCGAACGAGCGCGAAACAGCGGAGCTGCGCGAGCAGTTCATAGCCGTCCTCGGTCACGATCTGCGGAATCCATTGGCCGCCATCAGCGCCGGCGCCAGGATTCTTCAACGCTCGGGAAACCTCCAGAACGAGAAAGAACTCCGCGTCCTGGACATGATCAATTCGACGGTCACCCGGATGTCCGACCTGATCGACAACATCCTAGACTTTGCTCGCGGGCGGCTGGGAGGCGGCATCACTTTGCATCGGGCCATACGACCGCTGGAGCCGGTACTCGAACAGGTCGTCGACGAATTGCGGACGGCCTCCCCACAGCGCGTCATCGAGACCCGCTTCGAGATCGCAGACCCGGTCAATTGCGATCACACGCGGATCGGGCAACTCGCGTCCAATCTCATCGGCAATGCCCTCACCCATGGCGCCCGGGACATGCCAGTGCGGGTCGGGGCGAAAACGAATGGCAATGAATTCGAGTTCTGGGTCGCCAACGCAGGCGAACCCATCCCCGATTCCGCCATGGAAAAACTTTTCGAGCCGTTCTTTCGCGGCGACGTCCGCGCGAGCCGACAGGGTCTCGGCCTCGGGCTTCATATCGCTTCGCAGATTGCGCAGGCGCACGGGGGAAGGATCGACGTTACATCCAGCCCCGAGGAGACCCGGTTCGCATTTTCGATGCCGCTGGCCCAGGCGGATGAGCGGATTGGCAAGCCTTAAGTCGTTAATCTTCGGAACAACGTGCTCCCAGATCGCTTGGGCAGGAGAGGATCGCACAAATGTCGAGTATGAAGCCTGTCATCCTGATCGTCGAAGACGAGTTCCTTTTGCGGATGGATTCCGTCGAGATTTTGGAGGATGCGGAGTTCGAAGTCATTTCGGCGGCGAACGCCGACGAAGCCATCGCTATCCTCTCTGCGCGGTCTGATGTTCACCTCGTCTTCACCGACATTCAGATGCCGGGTTCGATGGATGGGTTAAAGCTCGCCAGCTTCGTCCGGGACCGGTGGCCGCCGATCAAGATCGTGGCGACGTCGGGCCACGTGCGTGCCGCGGCCAAGGATCTGCCGGAAGGCAGCGTCTTCCTGCCAAAACCGTATCGTGGCGTGGAACTGATCGCGACGTTGCGGGACATGACGGGGATCGCCTGACCTCGCTCGAGGTTTTTTCGTGGCTCATCCGGAAACCCAAAACCCGTTGCCCGAAGACGTTGCTTCGCGTGTGCGGCCATTCCCGCGCGCCGAGGCACCACAGTCTTCGCCCACCTCTTCGGTTTCGCCGGCGGAACACGTGGACAAGGACTGGCGCTGCCGATTGCGAAACCCTGACCCGTGCTAACCGCTGGGAACGAGCAGGCGGGCGGAAGGATTCGTCCAGGCAGGAGCTATCTCGATGCTGATGACGAAGGAACGACGGCCAGCGATCCGCAGCCTGCGCGGCTGGGCGATCCATGTGCTGCAGGAGGTCGGCGCCATCCACGAATGCGAGGAGCACGGTTGGGCGAAGGACCGCGCCGACCCGCTGGCACGCCAGCGCGCATTCGAGACCGCCCGCGAGGATCCGCCGTCCGGACTCACTCCGGACGAGGCCGTCGCGGAGCTTCGCGATGTCCTGGGTTCGATCGGCGATACCTGCCCTGAGTGCCGGCCGGACTGAACCGCACCGACAGCTCTACTGAGTAGCTTTGTGGCTCTCAGCGGCCTCACTCGAGCACGGCCTTAACTCTAGATCAGATCCTGTGCAGGAGCTTCATCTCGGCCGCCAGCTGGAAACTTCGTTTTCCGGCCAGCGCCGTCGCCTCCCAAATCGCGCCGCTGGCCTCGCAGCTGCCCGAAAAGCCAATGCCCACTTCGTACCCCCCGAAGATCGCGTCGCGAGCCGCCGTGTGTTCCTGGTTGACGATTTCACCGCGCCATCGGCTATCCGCCGAGGAGTAAGAGCCCAGATAGTAGAAGAAGGCGTCGCCTCCCAGCATGCGACCGTCCTCCAGCAGCATCACACCGGTCAGTCCGCCGTCAATCCCATCGAGCGCGCGGATGCGCAGCCCGTAGAGGCCATTCAAGATGCCGCCGTTGCCGACCTTTCCAGGGGGCGGCAACGAGTCCTCATCCAAGCTGGTCATCACCGCATGCATGACTTGATCGGGAAGCCGGACTGGAGAGGCGTCGAAATGATAGGAATTGCCGACAGCACGGCCGCGTATGATCAGCTCATCATCGTCCGCGCCATAGAGCTGCCGCACCTCGGAATTGAGGGCGTGGCGCTGTCCGGCTACGCGGCCGACGATCACGCCGTCGATCTCTTCGTAGCTTCCGATGTGGGCGAAAGCTGAGTTTCCTCCCAACATGCGGCCACCGCGCACATGCATGACACTACGGTTCAGCACGGGGCCAGCGCGATACTCGCATTTGTACAAACCGTCGAACAACACGCTGTCCCCGCTATAGCCGGTCAGACGGTACGCGAAAAGGCGGCTTGGTAACTCAAGAGCAAACCGCCGCCTTCAGGCTCGCGTTGATCATGACCTTTCCCGTGGGACTCATCTTGCTAGGAGCGAATCCCCCAAGCAGGCAAGCAGGGCGGCCGGGCCGGGATATACCTGGACGCATCCAGCCTGCCTCAGCGAACCTTCTGTGAAGCCGCCGCACAGAACGCCGACCGTCGCGATCTTCGCTTTGCTCGCCGCTTCGGCGACGTACGGAGTGTCACCGATCGCAACCGCATTGTGGCCTTCGACCTCAAGCCTCTTCAGGACCGCTTCGAAGATGTCGGGAGCCGGCTTCGATGCCTCGACGTCGTCCGAAGAGGTCGTCACGTCGACCAGGTCGCCGATGCCCGCGATCTCAAGATACTTAGAAAGTTCATCCTTCCTGGCGGAGGAAGCGACGGCAATCCGGGCGCCGACATCCCTGACGCGCCGCAGCAGATCGGGGACTGCCGAAAACGGGCGCACCAGCGGCAGATACTCGGATCTGAAGCGATTGCCGCGCCATTCCTCCATCTCCTTGCCATGGTCCCGCTGCGCGTCTTCGGACAGGAAGTGCGGGATCAGCTTGTCGCCTCCCTTGCCTATCTGACCCCGAGCCTGGTCGAAGCTGACGTCGTGGCCGAACTTCACCATCGCTTCGTGCCAGGCGAGGGCGTGCAGATCCACCGAGTCCATGAGGGTCCCATCCAGATCGAAAATTGCGGCTTTCGGCATTCAAGACCCTCCGTGGCGCGATCGAGTAACTTGCGCATACCAGTCAGCGTAAGGCGTGTTCTTCGCTATGCGACGGTTGAGGTCGGGTGAGCCGTCCTTCCACCAGACTGGACCGCGTTCGCCGAGGGCGCGCTTGGCGACGTCCACGGCACGATGGGCGACGGCTTCGGCCTCCGGGTCCCTCGCTGCCTTGGCGTCTCGGACCGCCCGCCTGGCGACCATCAGCCGCTTCGTCAACTTCGATCTCTCCGCCTCGTCAAGGTCTGGATTTACCATTCGCCACAGCCGGCAGCGGACGGCAAAGTAGCGACCATCAGGGGTAACCGGGTGCTTCAAGCCGACTTCCGCCGTGCTCCCGCCGTCGGCTTCTTTCCTACGGCCTCCTTGGCCGGCTTCTTGCCGGCGATCGGCATCAGCATCTCCTTCTGGCCGGCGGATGCCTTCTTCGCCTTCTTGGGCGACTTCTTCGGCGTCGCTGCTTCGGCCGCAGCGCCGCCGACGCTTTTGCGCAGCGCCTCCATCAGATCGACCACGTTATCGCCCTTCGGCCGTTCCTTGGGACGGATGACCTTGCCGGCCCGCTTCTGGTTTTTCAGCTCGACCAAGGCGCTCTCGTAGTGATCCTCGAACTTCTCCGGATCGAACCGGCCCGCCTTCTGGTTCACGATGTGCTTGGCGAGATCGAGCATGTCCTTCGTGACCTTCACGTCCTGGATCTCGTCGAAGTATTCTTGCTCGCTGCGCACCTCGTAGGGGTAGCGCAGCAGCGTGCCGACGAGTCCTTTGTCCATGGCCTCCAGCGCGATGATGTGCTCGCGGTTGGTCAGCACCACCCGCCCGATCGCGACCTTGTCCATCTCGCGGATGGTCTCGCGGATCACCGCGAAGGCGTCGTGCCCGACCTTGCCGTCGGGCCTGATGTAGTAGGGGCGGATCAGGTAGCGCGGGTCGATGTCGCTGCGGTCGACGAACTCGTCGATCTCGATGGTCCTGGTGGATTCCAGCGCGACGTTATCGAGCTCTTCTTTGGTGACCTCGATGAAGGTGTCGGTATCGACCTTGTAGCCCTTGACGATGTCCTCGTTGGGCACCTCGTCGCCGGTGTCGGCGTCGACCTTCAGGTACTTGATGCGGTGGCCGGTCTGCCGATTGAGCTGGTTGAACGAGATCTTCTCGCTCTCGGAGGTCGCCGGATACAGCGCAACCGGACAGGTGACGAGAGATAGACGCAGGAAGCCTTTCCAATTCGCTCGCGGGGCCACGGTTACGCAACGCTCCAAGTACGGGACTTTGACTCAAGACGAACGGGGATCGCCAGTTCCGACAGCCGGTCGACTGTCCCCGAGATTCATCCGGACACCGTCACGGCACCAATGGAAATTTCAGGAGAGGGTCCCTTGACTCTTTAGAACAAAAAGTGAACATAATTCAATGAACGCAACCTGCGAGCAGGCCGGCCCGCCCCTCGACGCCGCCGCTGACCAGGCCATCGCGGCCTGCGGCGGCGACGCCCGGGAGGCCGTGAAGGCCCTGATCGTCGCCAACGACTTTCTAGAGGCGCAGCTCGACGACCTCCGGAGGAAGGTGTCCACCGGCTATGCCCGCGGGCGGCTTCCAGGGGCCCGCGAACGCAAGGATGAAGCAGATGTCTGAGGTGACCTATTACGTCGCTCTGCCGTTCGTTTTCTCCGACGACGGCATGGCCGCTGGCGAGGCCGCGGAATGCCTGAGCGCCAACGCCGCGGTGATGCGGGCGGAGGCGCTCTCCCGCAAGCCGGGGCATGCGGGCGCCATCGCGTTCTCGCGGACCGGGGATCCCTCAAGCGGCGACTTCAGCGACGCCAGGCTGATCCGGAAGTTCGGGGACGTGCCCGACGACCTGAGCGCGCTGTGAAGCTCGACTGGGTCCGCAACGAGATCTCCCGCATGGCATGCGGGAGTAGATCCGCGCCCAGGAGCGAGATCGGGATGCTGCAGCGGGCCAGAGTTGCGACCGCATCGGCCGAGCTCCTGCTCACGCGCATGCGGGCGAAGATCGATGACCTCTGCCGCGAGCGAGAAGAGCTGCGGAAGGGAGCCGCTGCAGCCACGCGAAGTTGAGCTGGCTCAAAGCGAACCTGTCCGTGAAGCGTAGAATCGACAACGTACCGAGCGGCATGAGCGCGTGCTCCGGTGCTGTTACGGTTGCGGAGACCCGGACTCCTAGGCACTCCGGGCTCCGCTCCCTTTTTGCGACCGCAGATACGACGTCGGCTCCGAGAGCGACGCGCGAGCAAGTTCGATGGAACGAAGCTCGGGACTGCGGGTTGGACGGCGAAAGCATTTGACAGTTTGAGAGCACGATCGGCCCGGGCAGCAATTCGGCTGCCGGGGCCGATTTCTGTCCCGCTACTTGGCCGGCGGCCGCAACGAGCTGTCGGCCCACTTTTGGGCCGCGGGGTCGTGCAGCGGATCGTCATCGCAGGCGCGGCAAACGTACCGGTGCCGGTCCGCCGCCGCTTCGCCCGGAACAGCCGTCATCGGCTTGCCGCACGTCGGGCACAGCTTTCGGCTCGAGTGGAGCACAGCCATCGGATTTTCCTCTGCCGCCTGCAGCTTATTTCCCCGTACCTTGACCTATCCGCCGCCCGATATTGAAATCGGGCTTGCGTCGTGGAAGAGTTCTACAGAGGCTTCGCGCAGCGGGCGCGCGATCTGGCCGAGAACGCGGACCCGATCACCAGGCGGAGGCTGCTCGATCCCGCTAAGAGGTACGATTTAAAGGGCAGCGGAACGAGCTACGGGCGAACCGCAAGCCCGTCGGGCAGTTCGTCATCTCGCCGGAGATGGGACCCGCCTTCATGGAGACCCTCGGCCCGGCGCCGCAGCGGGCTGTCGGCCCATTCCGGGCCACGGCGTCGTGCAGCGTATCGCCCTCGCAGACTAGGCAGAGTAGCGCGGTCGCCCCTCGGCGGCATCGTCTCGTGCGGCCATCCGCTTCCCACTCCGAGAGCGCCGCCGTCAGCGCGGTTGCCTGGCGTGTTCGCACTTGCTTCACTTCAAGATCAACGAATTGCAGGAGGCTCCAGATGGTCTGTCGGCGCCGCCGCCGCAATGGGCCTAAAAGCGTTCACCTAGATGCGTCGAGTGCGTATCGTTTGTCGATGTCGAGCATTGAGCTCGCAAGCAAATCCTCAGCCGTACCGTCCACCGGTGGATAGATGAGCTTCGTGTTTATCTTTTGCTTAATTGCCTTGGCTTCAGTCCCAGTAAGTTCGACGTTTCGATTCCACCCTTCTGTCCTGACCGCGCCCGACCGGCCTAGATCCAAGCAAGTGACGTATCTCAACTGTGAATACGCCACAGGCGGCATGCCAAGAAGGTCTCGCGCAGCGTTCTCGCCTGCTACACGTCCAATTTGAAGAGCGTGCTGGCAGGATTGTAGCGCGTAATGTCCGTCGCCAGTGTCGGCCATCGCAGCGTCTCCTGCGACAAACACTGCTGGCGCAGCGGGGGCTCTCAGCGTGGAATCGACAACCACGCGGCCGAGTTTATCTCGCTCGCCCGGAATTTGCTTTGTAAACGGCGCCGCCGCCATGCCCGTCGCGAGCACAATGACATCGGCAGCAAGATTGCTCCCATCGACAAAACTGACTCGGTTGGACCCGAGTGCACTGATCCTTGCTTCAAGTCGAAGCTCGACGCGAGCGTTCTCCAATGCCGCCTCGATTTGCGATCGAGGACCCGGCCCGAGCTCAGGGCCAACGGTCGAAGCTCGATCAATCAAGACTATACGCATGCACTCCGCAGCTTCGGCTGCACCATGTTTCAGAAGCCGATCGCGCAGTTCAAGTGCTAGTTCAATGCCTGTGAAACCCGCACCGACGATGGCGATGGTCGGTTCCTTAATTTCTTTGGCGATATCAAGCAGTCGTCGATCGAGAGCGATAGCTTCTGCCTGACTATCAACGGAATAAGCCTCTTCAGCTCCCGGCACCTGTGGACGACGCATACGGCTGCCGGTTGCTACAATCAAGCGGTCGTAGCCAAGCGGCTCGCCTGACACGAGCCTGACGACCTTGGAGGTCGCGTCAAGCTCAGTAGCCTCACCGCTCACGAATCTAATGTCGAGCTTGCTTAGAAGCGGCGGCAACTCGACCGCGAGGGTGTCGGGCTTCGACTCATATAGGCGCGGCCGGATTTCGAGCTTTGGCGCGCGGGATAAGAGAGTGATGTCGACCGCATAACCTGCTACTCGCCGGGCGGCGACCGCGGCCCAGAAGCCGGCAAATCCACCGCCAATAACCAGGATCCTCTTAGACATTAGGGCTTCTCTTGTTCGTTTCGCACTGAGCATTCGTCGCTCGCGAAGACAAGACGAGTTGGCCGTCAGGATTGTGACATTCGTGTCGCTTCTTAAGAGAATGACCACTACGGTGCGCATTCTGCGGAATGCCGTCTCGTCTTTGCGCGCAGTCGAGGAAGGTCATGCGGCAGAACGGCTTCTCGTCGAAAGGCGCGGCTAGGTGCTTGATTGGCCTCCCTCGGCGGATGCCGCCGGGTTATCAAGCGAGACAACATTCCGCTCTCATTCAGCTAGGTTGAGCCACGCCGGTGCGCTTGACAACAGGATCAGCCATTATCCCAACCACGAGAGCGACCGCGCGAGAAACGAGGCGCCATCGTGTCGTTGCCATTCGCCGTGGGCAACTATAACACGCTCAGGTCGCCAGTTCAGCACCTTGGAGCGCGCCTGGCGAGCGAGCCGGCGGTCGATAAACGACAGCCGGACGTCGAGCGGTGCGCGCGCGCCGGAGCGCGCAGTGATGCCTAACCACTGGGCCAGGCGGCGCTGCCATGGCTTCCACCTCTTTCGGAGGTACTCCTCGCCGAACGCCTGGACGAGGTCACCAAAGACCGCAGTACCGGATTCCCTATGGAAAAACACGATCTCATCCAGGAACGGCGAGCCGCGGAACCAGGCTTGATCGATGTCACGGCGCCACGCGGCAGGCGGCTCATCGGTCAGAGCGCGTTCGAAAGTCAGGTCCGGCCGCTTGCCGATCGTGGACGCCGGTCCCCACAGCCGCGACCGGGGAAAGCAGTCCCGCCATGACGACAGAAACAGATGATGCAGCTTGTTCGGGCTGACGAGATGGCGGACTGGACCGAGACAATTAAGCTCCGCGCGTAGCACCTCGCTGAGCTCGACGGGCGACCAGACCCAGAGGTCACCATCCGAAAGTTTGATGATCACCATTCGCGTTGGATAAGGAAAGCCGTGGAAGGACACGTCCGAACCTTCAGCGATCCAGATCCCGCTCGCTATTGACTGAAGTAGAGGCTTCGCCATGCGCGCGCGGAGCTCACCTTGAGTTCTGCCTAAGCCAGGGATGATGATGTTTTCGGCCAGCAGGATCTTCAAACCGACCGAGGCTCGAGCCAGTACGTCAGCGAAGTCCTTGCGCGCCAGCCCGTGGGCGACCCTTCATCCCGCTCGGCCGAAAACTCGGCATTGCCTTTGAGACCTTGGAGCGCACCCGTTCCCGAGCTATCCACGATTTCCCAGCGGCCATGGACGATGGCCCCGGGCTCCATCATGCCCTCGGCCTTGAGCAGGAACGATCCCTCGAGGCCCGCCACGGAGCCCGCGATACGTTCATAGCAGATCAAAGTGCCGGTCCCATCGGGACGCTCAAGCCTCAGGTGCGTGGCGTTCCCTTTGCCGACAATGCCGCCCGTGAACTTCTCGACCAGCCGCGTCTCCACGATTGCAAGGCCGCTCGCATCGGTATGGTCAAGCACTGACCTTTCGTATCTTTCGACCTCGACCTTGCTTTCAAGGACGCGGGGCTCGCGGGTCCTGTCTCCGAGACGCGGCAACCCGCTCTGGGTCTTCGGACAACATCGCAACGAGCTCTCGAGAGCCACGGTGGCTTCCCATGCTCTCACGGTCGAGTATTCGGCAAGAACACGGAACGCCTCGTGCAGATCCGCCGCAGCAATGCCCGCCGCAAGTCCCATGCGCGCGTGCGCGGCGAATGCCTGTCCGAGGCTTCCGCCCACGACATCGATCGCGAGACTGGCAAAAATTCGCTCACGATGGCTCAGTCCGGTCCGCGCCCAAAGCTCGGCCGATTGGCTCTCGATGCGCAGGGCGAGCTGGGGATCGGCAGCTCGGATGGCCCCGAGCACATCGGCCGGATATGGTGTTGCCGGATGTGGAGCTGGAGCGCGAGCTCCGCGGCTGTCAGGGCTATGGCCAAGCTCCGCAACGACGACAATCAGTCGCTCGAATGCTCGTGAGGTCGGATTGAGACCAGCCGCCGGTGCGACATGACGCAATAGCTCACGCAAGTCCTCGGCTGACATGTTGGCCTTGCTCAAGGCCATCGCGACATGGAGCTCGAATGGTAGGCCCAGCTCCCTGACTGCGATATCTCCGGACAGAAGCAGGCAAGCTTTCTCGCGCGTTGAGAGCAGCGATGGAGACCAGATGCTGCGAGCTGCCTCCAGTCCCATCGCGCCGAAAACCGGATCAAGCCGCATGACGCGGTCGGGGGACACTAGTTCCATGACAAACTCCCTTGATGTGGGGCGCTCCAGCACAGCCAGATCAGTAGATGCCGGGCACGAGGCGATCGGTCTCGCCACGGTACTTTTGGTAGTCCTGGCCGAATGCATCGATCAGCAGCGCTTCTTCGGCATTTATACGCGCAACGATCGGCACGACTGTTGCGGCCGCGAAGGCGACGCCCGCAAGCGAGCGAAATGCAAGACCCGAGTGACAGCCAGCGGGCGGCGGGAATGCTCAAGGCCGCTATTGCATGACCGAGCGTGCATCCAACGGCCGTGCCGATCGCCAAACCGAAAAATGCCCAGCCGTCATAGGCTCTTTGAATCGTCATGTAGCCGAGAGATGACATCTTCAATTTGTTGAACATTTCAAAGAAGTGAGCTCCTTCGGGCACCAGGTAGATTGCGACGGAAAGGATCGCGGCGATTCGCAGCAGATCGGCCCGACGTCGCCTATGACCGATGGTGCTCTCATGCAGGAGCCCCGATCCACCAACGCCGTCAGGGCTCGGCGACATGTTTCAGCTTGTCCGGGTTTCCGACCACGTAGACCGCCTCGATCTTGTCATCGGCGATCTCGAGAGCGATCGTCAGAAGGTCACCCGATGCGAGAGTAGCCACACAGCCGGGGAGCCCGTTGATGATCGCAGGACGCAGGTCTACGAGAGGGTCCGCCCGCTTGCGGGCCAAACCCGCCACGAGCGCCAGGATCTTGGCGCGTCCATTGATCGGGTTGAGAGCGGCCCGACGTTTGCCGCCGCCGTCCGTGTACAACACAGCGTCCTCGGTAAGGATGCTTGCCAAGCTGTCGACCTTGCCCGTCCGGTAGGCCGTCATGAACGCCTGGAGGATTTCGCTGCCCTTGTCAGGCTGAACAGGGAAGCGCGACCGCGACTCTCGGACGTGGGCCCGCCCACGGGCGGCCAACTGACGACACGTCGCTTCGTTGCGCCCGAGAAGCCGGGCGACCTCCTCGAAACCGACGTCGAAGACGTCATGCAACAAGAAGGCGGCCCGCTCGAGGGGCGAAAGGCGCTCGAGAGCCAACATCAATCCGACGGACAGATCGGTTGCATAGTCGCTCGCGGTCTCTGCCCCCATTGTCTCGGCGTCCAGCACTGGCTCCGGCAACCAGGGGCCGACATATGTCTCGCGCTTCGCGCGGGCCGATTTCATCTGATCAAGGCAGATGCGCGTGACGACCCTGGAAAGAAAGGCCCGCGGTGACTCGACGCGCGTCCGCTCGGTCCTGTGCCATCTAATATACGCCTCCTGCACGGCATCCTCCGCCTCGGCCAGCGAGCCGAGCATTCGGTACGCCAAGCCAGTCAAGTAGCGGCGGTGCCCTTCAAACTGGTCCGCTGGTCCGCGCCCGCTTCCCTTCCTCAAAGTGTTCTCCTGGAAGGCATCCGTCATGGTGCACTCCTGCGGAAGTAACCGGCATGCATGGTCAACTGGCCTTTCGATCGTCCGGATGTTGGGCGCGCGCCCCGATCGCAAGTCGGTTGAAGGCGTTGATCAGGGCGATTGCAACGGAGAGCGCGATGATCTCATCCTGCGAGAATTGGCGTCGCAGTTCTTCAAACACGTTATCAGGCGCGTGAGTTTCAGCGATGCAGGTCAAGCTCTCGGTCCAAGCCAGCGCGGCTCTTTCTCGATCCGAGAACAGGGCCGATTCCTGCCAGCCATCGAGCAGGAGCAGCCTGGTCGGGCTTTCGCCGTGCTTGAAGGCTTCGGCGCTGTGCATATGCAGGCAGAAGGTGCATCCGTTGATCTGAGAGGCCCTCACCTTTACGAGTGCGGCCAGTTTGGGATCGAGATTGCCCTGGACCCAGCGATTCGCCGCGCGCATGGCCTCGATGCCCTCGTTAGAGCTTGCAAGATTGATGCGGGGTGTCATTTCTGGCCTCCTTGACTGTTCGACGACACAGAGACGAGCTGCGGCGAGGTTCGTGACATGCGGATCAAGGGATTGTTTGAAAAATTTGGCGTCGCTGCTCTGCAATCACCCGGATCCTCGCGGATTGTCGGGTCCATCTGAAATGCGAGCGATTGAGCGCCAGCCGCAGAGCTGTTCTTGCACAATTTGCGTCTGACTGTCATTCGGCCCTTTAATTGCAGTTTGGTGTCAAGCCTGCATTTCTGAACTCGCCAATGGCACGGTGGTAGTGCTCGCGCCGTCGGAGCTGTCCGGGTTGCGGAGACGGCGCGGGCGCGGCTGATACGTGCTTGCCGGCCAGGCATGGATCGTTTGGACTGTTGATGTCTTCGCTGGGGTCATGGTCCTTTCCGAGGTCGCTCAGCGCCTCATGATGATGTCCGGGCCGGGCGCCTCAACGTCTGCAGCGGAGTACGGACAAGCCGTCACCAGCCGAATGAACGAGGTCGCCACAACACCGTCCCAGCGGGACATCGCCAGTCCGGCGGACCGGACCAGGAACTACAAAATCGGTCAGGCTTCCTTCACCAGACCCCAGTCGAACGATGTGCCGTCCACCCAAATGCAGTGAAGAACCACGGCGATCTTTCGGGCGATGGCGACCTTTGCCTTCCTCATGCCAATCCTCTTGGCGAGCTTCATGCCCCAAGCCTTTAGGGAAGACCATTTCTTAGTTCGATAAAGTAGCACGGTCGCGGCCTCAAACAGGTAGGTTCGGAGAAGACGGTCGCCCCAACGTGATATCTTGCCGTTGATGTCGGTTTCGCCAGATTGGTTGCGCCGAGGTGTGAGACCGAGATAGGCGCCGACACTCGATGCTGATCTGAAGCGCGACGGGTCATCGATCGTATGGCGGAAGGTCAACGCCGTCACCACGCCGACACCGGGAACCGTCATTAAGCGGCGCGTCGCCTCATCCGCCTTCGCCAACTGGCGGACTTCATTGTCGAAGTTGTTCTGTTGCTTGCAGATCTGTTCATGGATCGATAGCAGCGGGGCGATTACGCTAAGGAGCTGATGATCTTCGCCCAATAGTTCGCAGACCTGATTTCGAAATCGGATTCCGATCGCGCGTGGGAAGAGCAAGCCATATTCTTTGATTAGACTGCGGACTTGGTTCTCGATGTCTCGACGAATAGCCACGAGCCGAGATCTCGCGACAAGTATCGCGCGTATTTTCTGACTTCCCTCGCTCTTGACTTTGACTTCTCGATACCAGCCGACCCGCACCAGTTCGGCCAACCCTCGAGCATCATTCTGATCGCTTTTGTTCATCCGTACCGACAAAGCCGCGTGGGCATGACGCGCGTCGATACAAACTACCGGAAGATCAACCCTACGAAGTTCATGCCATAGCCAACTCGCCATCGCCCCGGTCTCAAATCCGATGCGCTCCGCCTGTGGCGCCCGCTTGCGAAGCAGTGCCGTCAACGCCCCCGGGTCGGACTTGGCCTTTCCCTCGAACAAGACCTGACCCACTTCGTTGACCACGCACACCGACGTTTCTTTTTGCGAGACGTCCAGCCCAACATATTGCTTCATAGTCCCCTCCGATTCGCGAGATTGCGGAAGGTTTGAAGATAGCGGACCTTTCGAGCCGCAGGTGCCGACCGCAATTACGTCATCGTCTGCAATATTGACCCCCTAAGCCGGGGGATCGGCGTCCAAAATTGGACGCCGATGAGGGGTCAAATTTGCAGACGATGACGTAATTGCGGTCAGCGCTCGGCGCACCAAAGCTCCGTTATCGTCGAG
>NZ_CAKZHY010000042.1 GCF_936928535.1 uncultured Bradyrhizobium sp.
AACAACCGGCCATAGCGGCATAACTTAAACCAAATGGCCTCCGGCAAACCCGGGGAGGTTCAGAACCACAAAACGAAGCCGCCATTTTAGTTTCCTGAAGGCGACGTGACCCTCGCTTTCAGGAGAAGTTAGCGCGAGGTTTGCTTCAGACTTCAGTTATGCATCCTTTGATGCTTCCAGTGGACACCTTCTCAAAGGTCGTTCCGGGCCCCGCTCGGAGGCATACTTGCCGGGCCGTTTGCCGTCATGTTTCTTCGGGTTGTGCAACACCAGCTCTTCGTTATCTGAAGAGCGCTCGGCTCAGTTAGATCCCGCGGCCAGCGCTGGGACCCGAGCGCGAAAACATTTCCGGTGCGGCGCACAAGATCTTAGAGGCCGATGCGCCGTGAAATCCGTCTTGCCTCGTGGCGCCGTGGAACGTACCAGGCCTATGGACGTTTTTCGAAGTAATAGCGACAACTTGTTGCTTCAATGGCAAACGTATTCTCATTCCGTAGAAGAACCGTTCAGTTGCAGAAGTTACTACGCGTTTGTCTGCAACACTACGAACAGTTCAAGACCATCCAGGATGCGCAACGCTTACGGAGCGCGGTTTTGCCATCTTCAGAGCTGGTTGCGCTATCGCGCATGCCAGATGGAATTTGGTTGGCTGAATTGCGCTACGATAATTTACTTCACGAGGGATGGGGCGAAAGTGAAGCCGCGGCCGTCGTCGATGCGGTGGCTAAAATAGTTGAGACAATTTGCTAGGGGATCTCCGGTTATGAGCGCCCCCTTCGGGGCGTGTTCTACTGTTACCTGAGCTGCTGCTGGGACGGACACCGCTCAGTTGTTTCACAAATCCGGAGGCGGACGATGACGGGACAGAAGTCCAGTCGCGGGGCTAAAGTCGGGCCGGTCAGGGATGACGAGAAGGGGCACGGACACGAGGGTCACAGCAATTTCTGATATATGCTTGAATGGTCCTCCGACCTGAAGCGAGTTTCCATGAATATCCAGACCTCGAAGGGCAGGGGAGTACGAAGTACTCAAGGCGCTGCGATGAGCTATGACTCGCGCGTAGAATACGAGTAATTGCGACCGTCTCCACTGTTTCGGTGCCCGTGCTGTTGCGGTTTATGCCGCGCGCGGTTTACACCGACTCTCTCATGGAAGACTGGAGTTGCAGAAAGAGCTGCTCGGGCCAATCTGATTCTTCTGTTCGAGCATCCTTCGATGCTTCCACATCATACAAATTGTGATCTCCGTTCAACGGAGATGCCGAGCTACCTTAGCGATATTGACGCACAAGACCTCGGCTCTTTGGCGTACAGAGCCGCGGCTGCGTCCCATCTCGTTAGCGATTTCGTTAACTGACTTTCCAGCCTTCGCGAGTGCGCGAAGGCGCTCGTCTTCCTCCGGTTTCCAACGAACTTGGGCGCTCATTTCCGGGCCTTTAGTTGGATAGCATTGATCAACTCTCGGGGCCTTCCTGCTGATTGCTCAAATAACCGAATTGCGAAGCTAAATCGTTTAGCATTCACCAAATTCCGCCAGCGCGCTTCATTGAGATTCCCATGCTAACACGAATTGCTTTGGGCGCGCACGCTAAGACTCTGATGTCATCAATGGCCAGACGCAATGCGATCGGCTAAATTGAGCTTTAATAATTCCCTCGCCCTTCCGCGACGCGATCTGCGCAAAATCTGCGCGTGCGCTGAGGACGACATCTCGCACCGCCCGATATCTTTTGCTGTTCTCCGGAGGGCCCGAGCTGATCCCGCTATGAAGTGCCTTGCCTTGGCGGAGATATGAATGAGTCTCCCAGACAGCCGACCGGACAGAGCTGTCGTCGCTATGGAGATCGCTGGCGCGTCAGTGGTATTTGTAACCGCTTGCATCGCCCATCGTGGCTAAAGCAGAACTTAAGAAACGGCAGAAACGCGCGCGCGATAATTGCAGCAATCCTGGGAAAACTATGCTGGCCTCCTGAGTGGGCATCCAAGCGCAATTTGGGAGGAGGACAATACTGAGTGCGCCGAAGTAGCGATGGCACTGCCCGTCCGTCTGCGAATCAACTATATTCGTGGCGCTGTACCGCTGAGGTGCCTCATGGGCGACGCTTTGGATCGAGATGTACATGCGTTGCAGGAGTGGTTAAGTAGGGCGTGGCGCTATATTGGGAGGTCGTCCACTACACGCTACCAGCGCTGCGAAGTTCGCTACCAGATGCGGCAGGCTGAAGAGGCACTGCGCATTGCCTTAAAAAGAAGAGATGCTCGGTTCGCCAGTTCAGCGCGCGTCCAAAATTCACAACGGCAAATCTCTCTCAGCCGCTCTGGGATGGACTGAGTTTCCGTTCCAACCACTACTGCCTTACCCGTTTACGTGCGGCGGCGAGCACCGACGTATTTCCGCTCGAACGTGATCCGTGCAGGCTTACCTCGCTGCGACGCTACAAACCTCTTGGCGTTGCGGATCCACTCAGCAGGTAGCCGTACTTCCACGGAGGCAGAGGTTTCGATTCAGTTATGCCCTCCCTCACCGGGCTCAGGCAATGCTCGCCGGAGCGATGCGAAAGAGCTGTGTGAGTCCAGCATCTGATACGGCTCCCAACAGAACACGATGAACCTTGGGCGGCGATTATCACGAGCGGCTAGGCTTAATCGGGCTGAGCTTGGCGGCAGCATATTCTTCGCGCTCCCGCGCAAATTTTTCCTGATGTGCCTTGAAGCTCTGCACACGTTTCACGATTTCCTCGCGTTCTTGACCGCCGTAGTCCAGAGGCTTCAGCCCAATGCGCTCAATTTCTTCTTTGTATTTGGGACTTGGCTGCGCCATTTGATCCCTAATCGCCGCCGAGAATGCCAGCGTCTCTGCGAGTAACGTATCTAGTTCGGATTTCCAATGACCCACGACGCCACCTTTACGCGGCAATAACTCCAAACTAGCCTATACCAACACACATTCCCTGCCTAGTTTTCCCGATTGAATATAGTTAATCGGAATTGCTTTGGAGCCCGCGCGCGCGATTGGAATCCAAGCACCAGCGCGTGGGGCGATTTCCCATGAAGTGAATGATGGCAATGACACGGCGATTTTTCCTGTTACCCGATTCCAACACCAGAATGCCCGAGCCGCGGAGGGAATGGTCGGCCTGTTTATCGCCTGCCTGCTGGCGTTCGGGCTGCTTGATCTGATCTATGACAAGCTCGGGTTCGGAGGATAGCAAAGATTGCCAAAGTGGCCGCGCCAACAGGGGATCCGGCGCCCTTATTTCAAGTACACCCTCACTTCGGAAAGCGATAAAAGGCGTGGGCGCCAAGCTAACTTTGTTTGTCGGGTTGTCCTATGAGCCAAGTTGTCTTGGTTCCAACTGCGTCACCGTTGTGAACCGGGTTTCAATCCGTCAGCGCGTGAATTCTATCGGGCGATCGTCGACTAGCGCACCTGCTTTGGCTCACCAGCAGATGCGTACTCAGCGCATTTGCCATGCGCCGCGAATTCAAGATGTGCATCTGATTGATCGTTGGTTCGGGCAATCTTCGTAGCCGACGTCGTTTGGATGCAAATAGAAATAGCAATTGTTTAGCCATCGGGGGGGATGGTTGTCGCCAACGCCTCGGGTGGAAAAAACAAAAAGTCGCGGTGACCTTCCAGGCCGAGCTTATAGTGTCGCTTCTGCATCAGGGCAGTGTATTCGTAATACTCATTTCCCAGGAGCATGACGCCTCGATAGCCTAATGGCCGGAAGAATTCAAAAATATGAAGGGTGCTTTGGTCGCCTACCGTACTTTCAAACTGAACGATGGGGCGGTGGTGTCGAATGGTTTGTTCGCCGCCCAAGAACACCTTTAGGACGCGGACTCATAAAGACGCAGCCATAGCCTTATTGACGCGAGCTGAACGAAGGCGAGATAGTTGGCGGCCAGCCTGTCGTAGCGCGTGGCCACCCGACGACATTGTTTGATCCTGTTGAAGAACCGCTCGATCTGGTTGCGAGCACGATAGAGATAGGGGCTGAAGCAGATCGGATCGCTGCGGTTGCTTTTCGGTGGAATGTTGGCCCACGCGCCCTTCTTCAGGGCAAGGTCCCTGATCCAATCCGCGTCATAGCCACGGTCGGCAAGCAGCATTGACCCGGATTTCAGACGAGACAGCAGTTTTCCGGCAAGTCGAACGTCATGCGCCTCATCGGGGCTCAGCGCGAGGCGTACCGGCAAACCATTGCTGTCGACCACTGCATGTATTTTGCTCGTTAAGCCGCCGCGGGACCTTCCCATCGATTGGCGTTGGTTTCTTGTGATGCAGGCTCCATGCTGATGCACGCGGACAATAGAGGTATCGATCATCTGGACAGCGGCATCATGGGCAGCGGCAAGCGCTTCTATGATGCGGCCCCAGACACCGGCCCGCCGCCACCTGACGAAGCGGTTGTAGCAAGTGGTGTACGGGCCAAACGCCGTAGGTAGATCACGCCAAGGCGCTCCTGATCGCAGGACCCAGAAAATGCCGTTTAGGACCCGTCTGTCGTTCACCCGAGGGACGCCACGCGGCTTGTTCGGCAACATCGGTTTGATGGCGGTCCATTCATGGTCGGCGAGTTCGTAGCGCATGATTCGATCCCCTGACGACGTGGAGCCGCAAACTTCTCGAGCGTGAGCGGACAGCATCAAACGATGGCGAGCCGTCGCCTGTGGATTCGGAAGCCCTGACGTGGGCCGAGGTTCCTGCCTGTCCCGATTGTGGTGGCGTCATGCGCATCATTGAGCGCTTTCGACATAGCTTCAGACGCCCCAGCCCTCGAACATCACCGTTCCGATGCGACACATCGTGAGCCAGGTCATGCCGTGCACGACGATCATCATTCGTCATTTCGCCCCCAGCGTCTCGATCATCGCGGACGATGTCGAATCCGTGCTGTCACACTGCGCGACAACAACCGTCCGATGCAGCAAAACGCCTATCGTGATCTCCGGCGAAGCGCGTCTGATCTCAACTCTTCCCCGATGCGCACATCCCGTGTCTGTTCCTCACGCGCCGAGCCAGCACATCGGGCATTGCGATCTCAAACAATCCCCATAGCTGCAAAACCGCGCATAGCCTCCCGCGCCTTCGTTCAATCCGGCTTCAATGAGGTCGCGTCATAAGCGCCTGCCGCGCCCTCGCGTGAGCGCGACCTCACAGAACCCTCCAGATTCCCGAATCAATTTTTCAATGATTCATGGGTGGTCGGCTCTTGGAGGGCCGACCATGCCGGGATGGGAAGACGAACTTGAACGCTGGCTGATTGTAGCGCGGCAATCTGGGTAGGAAGTGCGCGGCAATCAGGATGGCGAGGCAGTG
>NZ_CAKZHY010000043.1 GCF_936928535.1 uncultured Bradyrhizobium sp.
CCTCACCCGGCTTCGCTTTCGCGAAGCCACCCTCTCCCACAAGGGGAGAGGGTTCAGAAAACAGTGCCGTCACTAATTATCTTGAGCGGCGGTGATCCATCGGAACGGCGCGCAAAGGCGATGGCGCGGCCGGCGGCCCAGGTGCCGCCTTCCAGAATGCTGGCAAGCGGCAGCGAATGCGGCGTGCGGCCGAGTTTGGTACGAACAAGATCGGCAACGCGGTCCAGCAGCGCGACGGTGAGCGCGCGCCACTCGACGACCAGCAGCGAGTCGACCGCATGCGCGCGATCGGCCTCAGTGGCATCGCGCAGGCGCAACACCCCGTGATCGACGAACAGGCCGCCATTGCGGTATTCGGCAAGCCCGGTCAGGCCATCGATGTCGGTGACGTCGAAGCCGGCGCGTTGCAGCGGCTCGATCAGCGAATAGCTCAGCCATTGCGACAGCTTGTGCAGCGGCACGAGGCCGGAGGTCGCATCATCGGCCTTGATCGCCGGATGGCGCCAGCAATCGCCGAGCGGAACGCCCACGAGTTCGAGCCGCGACGGCCAGATCGGCCCGAGCTGGTTCAGCACCGCGGACAGGATCGCTGGGGCGGGAATAGCGCCATCAATTGCCTGCGCGGCGATGTCATCGAACAGACCGCCCGGCCGCGGCGCGTCACGCATGCCGAAGACATCGCTGCGCGCTGCAACCTGCTTGCCCAGGCGGCGCAACAGATCGGCGCGTCCCTCGAGCCCAAGCAGTGGATTGGCGTCGCTTGCCTGGAAAGCAGAGGTCAGCGCTGAAAGCGGCAGCTGCGCGAGCACATCCGCATCGGCCCTGAACGGCGCGCGGGCATCGCGCGAAAACAGCCCACCCGCAAACATGTCGAGGCTTGCCAGCGCCAGCCCCTCGGAGCGGCCGATGCCTTGTCCCGTCACGGCGTCGCGATAGCGCCACGTCGCGCCCGCGCCGGCATCGAGCAGCACGCTGACGATGGCGAGGTCGAACTCCGCGCGTGCCCGTGCTGCGCGATCAGGCCATGATGCCGCATCGGCCAGCTGCGCCCAGCGGTCGACGCCGCTGAACACAAAATGCCGCCAGCGCGCGTGGAAGGGAATATCGAGCGTCGGATAGGCCTTTCGCGTCACCGCCAGCACGGCGTCGGCAACGCTGTCCATCCGATCGAGATCGATGGTGAAATGCGTGAGCCCGCCGTTCAGGCCAATGTCGAGCATTTGGCCGGCACGCGCGCGAACCGCCTTTGCGGAAAGCAACGCGCGTGCTTCCTGTTCTGAAGCCTCCGCCATCGCCAGATCAGTATTTTTCCAGCGAACGCCCGACCACGCCGTCGACGTCCTTCTCCGGCGCGATGTCGGTGGAGTAATAGCCGGCGGCCTTCTTGGCGGCGATCTCGACATAGGCGTCGGCCGGGATCAACTCCGGCGGGATCGGCACGCGCTCGACGATGTCGATGCCCTGCGAGGTCAGCGCGTCGTACTTCATGTCGCTCATCGACAGGAAGCGGTCGATGCGCTTCAGGCCGAGCCAGTGGATGGTGTCGGGCATCAATTGCTGGAAGCGCGCGTCCTGCACGCCCGCAACGCATTCGGTGCGCTCGAAATAGGCGGCGGCGGCATCGCCGTCCTCCTGGCGCTTGCGCGCATTGTAGACCAGGAATTTGGTGACCTCGCCGAGTGCGCGGCCTTCCTTGCGGTTGTAGACGACAAGCCCGAGCCCGCCCTCCTGCGCGCCGCGCGCGGATTCCTCGATGCCGTGAATCAAATAGGGACGGCAGGTGCAGATGTCGGAGCCGAACACGTCCGAGCCGTTGCACTCGTCATGCACGCGGCAGGTGATTTTCGTGCGATGGTCCGGCAGCTTGGTCACGTCGCCGAACATGTAGACGGTGGTGCCACCGATCGGCGGCAGGAACACCTTCAGGTCGGGGCGGGTCACGAGCTCGGGGAACATGCCGGCGGTCTGCTCGAACAGCGTGCGGCGCAGCTCGGTCTCGTTGGTCTTGAAGCGCTCGGCAAGGCCGGGCAGATACCAGACCGGATCGATCGCGATCTTCACCACCGAGACGCTGCCATTGGCATGCACGACTTCGCCGTCGGCGCGCAGCCGCTTGGCGGCCAGCGCTTCGCGGATTTCGGGCAGGTCGAGCCGGGCCCGCGTCACCGCGATGCTCGGGCGGATGTCGACGCCCTCGGCAATGTCCTTGCCAAAATTCTCGGCGACCAGATGACCCCAGGGATCGAGCGCGACAATCTTGGCGGGATCGCCCCACTGCTCGAACGGCCCGATGGTCGCGGCCGGGAAGGTGTTGGTGAGATCGGGGCGCCGGATCGGATCGAGCGCGCCGGCGGAGACCGCGAGCGCGCGGTACATCGCATAGGAGCCGCCATGGCTGCCGATCACGTTGCGATCGCCGGCGCGCGACACCGTGCCGATGATCGGACCGCGGGCGCGCGCATCGCCTGCGCCCCAGTGAATCGGGTACGCGGCTTTCTTGCCCGGCTCCGGATGAGAGGTGAGGCGGATATGCTCAGTACGGTTCGCGCGGCTCATGGCCAAACTCCCAAAAAGCCAACGGCCCGCCGCTCGGACGGGCCTGGCTCTGCTGCGTCACCGGCAGAGGTCGGCGACGCAATCCATCATATTGTAGCGGCCAGCCACGACAGACAAGTTAATCGTGCGGAGCGGGCAGGGCCGTCTTTCTGCTGATTATATGGGGATTGGCGGGCCTGACCGGAATGGCGGGGCCGCGCCGGAGAAGCGGTCTGCCGGCGGCCGCATTCATTTAAGACATTGATATAATTGTACTTTTTATGTCATTGCTCGGCTGAACCGGCAAGCCTGCGCCGCGCGCAGGCCAGTCGCGACATGACCTCGCCCGTCGGCAGCGACGTCACCTCTGAGATCTCCCGGTAGGACAGCGCGTCGATCTCGCGCAGCACCAGGATCTCGCGCAGGCGGCGCGGCAAGTTCTCGATGGAGCGGCGAACCGTGGCTGCATCGACATTGGGGCTCAACGTAATTTTGTCGGCCCGGTCGTCTGATCGGAGGACGGAAGCGGCTGACGCATCAGCTACCCGCTTGTGTGCGAATACATCACGTTTCCGATCGCGTCGCCGCCGGGTGGTCAGCCATGTCCGATAGCAATTCCGCACGCCCTTCAACATCGCCGTCCGGTTTCTTCGCACCGCATCGGCATCGTCGCGAAGAAAGGCCGCCTGCACGATGTGTTCGGCGGCATCGGCGTCGCAACTCAGGAAGCGCGCAAAGTTGTAAGCCGAGTCGAGCGACAGCATGCCGTCTCTCTTCGCATTGACGCCGTCCCGCATCGCCAGCCTCGCGTGGTCCCGTGTTGTCTTGCGCGGCTGTCCTGATCGAAATGCCGGACCATCTCAATGGACGCCGGATGGTCTTTCGCTGGACTCGCAATCCCCCGGGAAGCCCCGTGAAATCATCGGCTTCTGGTCACACCTCCCCAACGCTTCGAACGGGAATCCCATGCTGCACGAACCGGAATTGATCGACCGACCTGCGAAGCGCACGAGGTTCGGCGCGTTCGAGGCTGATACGCGCAGCGGCGAGCTGGCCAAGAACGGGCGGCGGGTGCGTTTGCAGGAGCAGCCGTTTCAATTGCTCGCGGCGCTGCTGGAGCGGCCGGGCGAGGTGGTGACGCGCGAGGAGCTGCGCATGCTGCTCTGGCCGCAGACGGTGGTCGACTACGATCACGGGCTCAACAAGGCCGTCAGCAAGATCAGGGAGGCGCTCGGCGATTCCGCCGAGAGCCCGCGCTTCGTCGAGACGGTCGCGCGCCGCGGCTATCGCTTTCTCGCGGAGGTCACCGTGATAGACGAGAGCCTTGCGCGCGAACCCGGTCCACTTTCGGCGGCGCCATGGCGCGCGCGCCACCTGCGATTCGTTGCGCAGCGATGCATGGTTCAGGGGCCTCATGCGCCGCATCGGACTAGGCAAGGCTTGGCCAATCGGACATATCGTACGGCTCCGGCCTTGTTTTCGGAGTGCGCCATGTCTTCCACCAAAATGTCCGCCGCCTGCTATATCGATCCCCGCAACGGAAAGCTCTATCCGCTCCATGAACCGCGCTGGTGCTCGGACGAACGCACGCCGCTGCTGGTGACGCCGGGGGCTGGAATCTCGCGCGACGATATCGACAGCGGCACGCGTTCGCTCTGGCGCTACCGGGCGGCGCTGCCGGTGGAGATCAAGGACCCGATTTCGCTCGGCACGGGCTGTACGCCGCTGGTGCAGCAGGCGTGGGGCGATCTGCGGCCGTTCTTCAAGCTCGAATGGTTCAATCCGACCGGCAGCTTCAAGGACCGCGGCTCCGCGGTGATGCTGTCTTTCCTCCGGCAGATCGGCGTCGGCGCCATTCTGGAGGATTCCTCCGGCAATGGCGGCTCGTCGATGGCCGGGCTCGGCGCGGCCGGTGGGATGCGCGTGAAGATCCTGGCGCCGGCCTCAACCTCGCCGGCCAAGATCGCGCAGGTGCGCGCCTACGGCGCCGAGGTGCAGCTGGTTGAAGGTCCGCGCGAGGAGTCGGAGGCGGAGGCGATCAGGCAATCGAGCCAGACGTTTTACGCCAGCCACAATTGGCAGCCGTTCTTTCTCGAGGGCACAAAATCGCTCGCCTATGAGATCTGGGAAGATCTCGGCTTTCGTGCGCCCGACAATGTCATCGTCCCCGTCGGTGCCGGCAGCAGCCTGCTCGGCTGCGCCTTCGGCTTCCGCGAGCTCCTGAAGGCGGGGCAGATCGCAAGACTGCCGCGCCTGTTCGCGGCGCAGCCGCTCAATTGCTCGCCGATCGATGCCAGCTTCAAGGCCGGCGTCGACACGCCCGTCGCACGCGAAGTGAGCAAGACCATCGCCGAGGGCACCGCGATCAAACATCCGCTGCGGCTGCGCGAGATCATCGGCGCTATCAGCGAGAGCGGGGGCGGCACAATTGCGCTCACGGAGGACGAGATCGTCGCCGCGCTTCGTCGTCTCGCGCGGCAGGGCCTGTTTGCCGAGCCCACCAGCGCAAGCGCGGCGGCCGCATTGGAGAAACTCTCAGCCAGCGGCGCCATCAAGGCGAACGAGACCACGGTCGCGGTCCTCACCGGCACCGGGCTGAAAGCCGCGACCACGGTGGCGGATCTGGTGGGGTAGGGCTCTCTCTCTTTCCCTTCTCCCCTTGTGGGAGAAGGTGGCGCGAAGCGCCGGATGAGGGGTATCT
>NZ_CAKZHY010000044.1 GCF_936928535.1 uncultured Bradyrhizobium sp.
CGAATGGCTTCAAAAAGAGAATTGACATCAATCCGCAATTAAAGGGCCGATTGACGGCGCCGAAAAACTTTCCTCGACAATTCGAAGCTTCTCGGCATCCGACCAGCGTCGACGCCGGCCAGTCTCAACGACTTCAAGGCGGCTCACTTGGCGACTATCAGTAAGGATATCCATATCGACAGTCAGCTACGAACCGGATAACCCCGCAAGGCGGCCGTCCTCGGACGAATACGCACCAAGTCGCATAGCGAACTCTACAACGACCGAACCGATCGATCGACCAATCGTACCACTGGTTCACCCGCCCGGCGTTTGACGGTCTTCCGCTAACGTCCGAGGTTAATGCTTTTTGAGCTCTCCAGGTGTCGACTTGTTCGGAGCAGGTTCAGTTCACGATCACAACGGCACGAGGGAGCTGGGCGAACCCCGCGTTCAAACGCGATAGCGGAGCTCGCTGCTGTCATGAATTTCTTATTGACGCGACGAAGGCCAATTGAAGGTTTGCGCTGAACCGGAAAGGGCCGCAGCAACTTGAGAAGACCATTGCGTTCGAAGGCAGACCGTTGGCGAGTCATTCGTGAATCGCAAATGAGGATTAAGTTGGCTGATAAGCTTTCACGCGAGCGAGCACTAAGCGCGAGAATGATGTTGGCGAACGCTCTCCGCCAATCGAGTTGAAGGAAAAAGGGCCTGCAGCCGAGGCTGCGGAACCCTCCCGGGCTGAATGAAAAGGTAACCAGCCTGCCCGTACAGTAGACTTGACACCCCTTTATTATTAGTTGCAAGTTAAATCATGCAAAGCGAGAATTTGGAGGCTGTGATGTTAAAGCCGTTCCTCTATTGCTTGCTGTTCGTTTTGGTGAGCGGGCCGATAGGTGCAGCGGCCTATGTGGCGCTCGCGCTCATTGGCTTTTAGTGCATGATATTTTTCCCAAAACGTCTATGGGCAATACCAACATGGCACGGACTTTAGAGCAGTTCCGCGAGCAGACGCTTCGAGTCTTGAAGGAGATCTGTCCAGACGAGCCGCTCTATATCAGGCGTTGGATGAAGGCTTTTGACAAGAAGCACGGGTTAATTCAGGAGCGACCGCGCCGACGGCTCAGGAAGCAGGTATCTCGTCCTCAGAAATGAGTGAAAGCGATCTGAGCAATGTTTGCTCGAGCGAGTGGTTTAGTCGACGTAGCGCTGGCACACACGATTTCTTGGACCGAACTTCAAGAGTGAGAAGGCCGGAGCGTTTGTGATCACTCACAAAAATCCGCCGCTCGGAAATGACTGGCCGAGAAACCCGCTAGCATGTGCTCTGGCTAACCAGTTCGCTAAGGCTCGACCAGTTCGAGCCTCTCTCTCTCCGCTGCTCATCCACCAGAACATCGGGTGCAGCCCACCGCGTCAGGGCGGACACCACCGTGTTCATCGATTGGCACAACGCCGAGTCCGATCCTTTCGATCGAGCGGCCGGCGAAATCCTTGTTTGATCGATTAATTCTGCGCGGCACGACGCCTCACGCGGACGACACGGTGTTGCGATCCTGTGGTCCGGGACATGCCCACCTCACAGCGTACCTTTCCCGTGTGATTTGACGGCTCGCTGGGTAAAATAAACGTCTTCGGCATTATGCGCATTCAGGCGCACCTGAAGAAGAAAAACCTGCGACGTTCGATCGAAAGGTATTGGTTGGGCTACGTCTTAGCGTGCCAATCATGGCCGAGCGCGACGCATACCGCCGTCTTCGTTAAGAAAAACCTTAGTTGATTCCGGCACGCAAGCTTACGACCTCCTGACCCTTTGCGGAACCGATGGAAGCGACAAACAAGTTATACGCATAGGGATCTGTGTGCTCCAACAGCCGGGCTACGAATTGTGCGATCGGCAGCTCCAAGGCATCCGCCCAGGTCACATATTGGGCCGGCTCGATACGGCCCACACCAGATTCGAGTTGTGCAACAATGGTGTATGGTGCCAAGCCGATACGTTCGGCGAGTTCGCGCTGCGAAAGACCCAAATTCTTGCGTCTTTCCCGAAGGAGCAGCCCACCTCGCTGGCGCAATTGTCGCAAAGTGGCACTATCTAGGGATTCTGTCATCGATATTCTGTCGTTGGCCGATGGAACCATGAAGCATGAAAGATAGGATTCGAACAGAAGTATTACTACGGATGATCAGGTCACATACCCAAGATAAAGGCGCAAATGAAACATACCAAGAACATTTGGCCGCGGACCAGACGATACTGTTGGTTAAACGACGCTGAGGATGAGGTGCAGGCATCGCCATAAGAAGGCAGGTGAGCAACAAAAGTATTATGAGCAAGCGGTTCGCAAACCGGCCGGCTTCGCGCGCTGGAAAGCGGCGCAATCACTTCTCCTCAGTCCCAGTCAATCTTGGCACGAACATTCGGTTGTGATCCGATCTGGCTGGCGCGAAACATCTCGTCCTCATCGGGCGGTCCGGCTTGCTGATCGCATCGCTGTAGGTGGAAAAGCTGGATTTCTTCCCCATCGTTAGTTCATATTCGGGGTTCCTCGCGGCTTACGATTCGTCGGTCGTCAACCAATCATTAGCAAGTGTTCGTCACGCAGTATTCAGTATTGCCCTTCACAACAACTGTGAGGGAGACAGAGGATGAAGCCGCGAAACTTCCTAATGGTAGTTGTACTAATGCTTGCTTTGGTTGCTCAACTCGGGCCTGCCGTCGCTTACGGGTGTCTCAAGGCGCGTACCAATTACGATCTTGTTGATGACGGGGTGGAATGGTCAATTAGCACAGCGGGGGCCGAGGATTGCATACAGAGCATTCAATCGCCTGGCATTAGAGTGGAGAGCATCGCTGTGACCAGCTTACCTGCTAGGGGTAGAGTGTTTCTTTCCGGGCCAAGCTTTCGATATGTCGCAGATGTGCCCGGCGGCGCCGAAGCGGACGAATTTGATTTGCTGGTGTTGGGGCAGGTCAGAAGCCAAGAGGGATTCTCAACGATACGGGTAAAAGTCAATCCAAATGAGTTTCAGCCAGGCCACGTAGAGGTGATCCCGTCGAAGGCAAAACGCTCTACCTCGAAGAGAAACGAGGATTGATCTAGCTTTCGGGGCTCGCTTTGGCGTCTTAAGGGCGCCGGAATGGTTCCTGCTGTTGCCGAAAGTTGCTCGAGAGCAAGATCCGCCGATGTGCGCGGCGGCGGTGGATCGAGTCGGGGGCAAAGGCGGACTGACAGGCGGCGAAAGCGACCACAGTCGGGAAAAGGAAAAGTGGGGTCTGGCAGCCCATTGCCACGCCCCGCGCTTGATTTCGCGACCAGTGAAAAGCGCCAGATAGTTCTTAAGTCAAGGCGGACATCGCGTTGTGACTTGCCCGCTTACTTGGAGTGCGACTGTTGGCAGCCGCTCGTATTGACGCATGCCTGAAGGTCGATTGCGCGATGAGATCGTTGCTCGCGGTGGGAGAGGTGAAACATTTTGGCTGCTTGCTCCAGTTCAAAAGGTTCTCGGATAACCTCAATCGAACTAGTTTCAAGATTTTGTAGCGATTCGTTGCTTGTCTCGGGCGACGACTTTTCTTTATTGCATCATAGCTCCGCACGCCATTGTCAGGACGGTTGTTCTGAAATCCAAGTGTCCTCTCTGATGTTTCTTGATAGGACTTAATCTTGGTCGAACTTCGGGATGATGACGTTTCGGAAGCACGGCGTTGGGCGAAAACACTTTTCGGGACCGAGGTTTGTACCGCCACTTCCGAGAATCCTTCGATTCAGTTGTCAGTTGAATGTGTGGAGAATAGCCTATGAGAGATCCCTATTTCGAGTTTGAGCGCGCGCTCCTGCTGGTTTTCTCTGACGACCTCGACCCTGAAAAGCGCATGATTCTGAGACGCAATTTGGCAAGGACCCGGGTGAACGTGGACGTAACGCACCCGCGATACGCTGAGGCGGTTGCCAAAGCGATGGAAGTTCTGCCGTCAGTCGATCAGCGCGGCTTCGCAGGAATATGAATCGTGCGCTGGCCTGCTGGCACAACGGGCGCCTCGTTGGTCGTGAAAGCTGCCCAATCAAAAAGCTTTGCTGATAATAATCCGCGAGGGCAACTGCAGAGTACCCTGCTTGACGCGCCGCAACAATGTGCATTGAAACCGCCAGGAAGCGCTTGAATGTCGCCCCCTCTGGCTAGTCGATATTGTCGTAAGACTTCCCGCTACGGCGAGCTGCGGCATATCTCGTCGGATCTAGCTGCCTTGATCCAAAAGGATGACGGGCCAGCAAGTAGCAACTCCGGGCAAGGAGACTCTCTAACATCAGCCGGAAGCGGCGGAACTGAACCGCCCCGGGTTTGCCGGAGGCTCCAACTCCTGAGAGGATGGAGCCATGAC
>NZ_CAKZHY010000045.1 GCF_936928535.1 uncultured Bradyrhizobium sp.
CGCCAACTACTTCAGAAATTCAGGATATCAAACCTAATGCCATCACGCTTTAGCGAACGAATAGTCGTGCATCTTTGCCGGATAGGGGCCAGATATACAGTCGCCTGGCCCCACGACGAATCTGTGAAAACGACGAAGGACATCGAAGCCGCAGTCGAACTGGCTATGCGCGGCGGCTGATCGGCTGATCGATCGCTCAGCGCGCAGACTACCAGAGCCAGGCGCCAGCCTGGCATGCGTTAGCGAATGACAATTCACCTGCACTTCAGAGGCTAGGGCGGTTTGCTGGACGCCGTTGGGCGTTGGGCCCGCACTCCCATAGTCCAATGACCATGGTATCTAGATACCTTCATTGTAAAAATCCGGACTGGCGCGCACACGGGGGCTAGTTCGAATTTGAATGTGCCGGGGTCATATTTCGCTCACATCCGAGGTAGAGAAGAGCCCGGTCGCTTGAGGCCACACTGTCCACTTGACGACCGCGTTGGCTACTCCTTATGCGGAGCAGGGCGTACCCTCCGGATCAGCAACCATCCGCAAGCTGCGAAAGACCAAGAATGCGACTTTTGGTGACAGGAGCCAATGGATTTGTGGGTCCATATTTTCTCGACGCTGTGCGGAAGATCTTGCCGAACGCTGAGCTGATCGCGTGTGGCAACGGATCGGGGAGGGGGAGCGTCCAAGCTTCCGTCGACATCCGCGACGAAGCTGCTGTCAATTATCTGATCAAGGGCCTGCGCCCAACCCACGTCGTTCACCTTGCAGGTATCTCTCGGGTCGCCGATGCACAGGCGAATTCAAGAGCCGCTTGGGACATAAACGTGCTCGGCACGTTGAATTTGGCGCGAGCCATACTTCGGCACGTGCCATCTTGCGTGCTGCTCTCCATCGCTTCTGGCGAGGTGTACGGCCTGAGCGCAAATGAAACAGCGATTCTCAAGGAGGACGCAAGGCTTCAACCTATCAGCGAATATGCTGTCACCAAGGCCGCCGCGGATCTTGCAATCGGCAGCCTCGCGGCCTCCGGATTGCGGGCAATACGGTTAAGACCATTCAATCACATCGGCCCCGGGCAAACAGAGCAGTATGCCATCTCAAGCTTTGCTGCCCAAATCGCCAGGATCGAGCTTGGAAAGCAGACGCCAGTGCTGCATGTCGGCAATCTCGACGTTGAGCGCGATTTTCTGGACGTGCGAGATGTTGCGAACGCTTACGCCTGCGCGATCGTACATTCAGATGAGATCCGTAACGGAGAAATTCTCAATGTCGCGTCGGGGCGCGCGGTGCGCTTGGCAGATCTCCTTGATCAGTTGATCTCGATGTCTTCAGCTACGGTACGGGTCCAGCAAGATCCAGCGCGGGTGCGGCGGGTCGAAGTTCCCAGAATTTGCGGTGATGCGTCGAAAGCAAAGTTGCTTCTGGGCTGGGTGCCCAAATACGAGCTGAAGGACACGCTTTGCGATATATTGATGGAGTGGCGCTGCCAACTTGGAGTTGAAGGTCGGCGCGCGCTGGGGGACGCTTAAAGTGCATCACCCGTAGCTAGCACTGAGATATCGTAGCTCAAGGCTGTGGTTCGGTTAGCATCATCAACGTCGAGAGTGACAGAATCGCTCCCGACGAAATCAGCCTTCGGAGAATAAATCAGGGTTATGACAGGTATCTTCCGTGTCGGGCAAACTCCCGAGGCCGGCACATTGGCGAACAGTACAATCATTTGAACGACGCCATGGCTTGGTTTCTCACGAATGACGGGCACCGACATCGGCGCTGTGCCAATGGTGCAATCCGCTTTGGGACTGACAAGATTTAAGAGGCCAACCGGCTTTCCCTTGCTCGTTTTGAGCTGTTTTGCGGTTTGGGCGGATGCAAAAATTGTGCTCGCGAGCAAGATAATCGCAATCCATCCGACTCGATTTGCTTTCATGACTCTTGCTCTCCCGCGTGTGCCTTTTATCTCTCGCTAAGACATCTCAAATATCGACAAAGGAAGCCAGAGGGGGACGCCCCACCAGTCACTTTCTCCTTGTAGCATTTCAACCTCCAGTGAGCTGGCCGCTTCAACGGCCTGCCTTGGCAGTTCCAGCGAGAGAAACTGGCTGTCTCCGGGCACGAGCACGAACGCTATCTCACCGAACGCGGCATCCGGGATTAGTTCGCCCCCGCTGGCGTCTCGAAGATGATATCCCAAACGAACTTTCCAGGAGTCCTCCGCCGCGCTGCTGGACCAGACCTCCTTGGACAAGTTGGTAATTCGGAGGATATATCGGAAATTTTTCTTATCCCGAATTGGCCCGTGAACGAGCTCCAAGGTGTGCCGACGGCCGGCTTCGTCAAGCGGTCCTTGCATGATTGTCTTGCCATAGTCGTAGATCGACGAATACGGCTTGTAAGAGCAAGGTTTGTAGATCCGGTACCATTCGCCGTTAGATACCACATCCTGTAGCCGGGCGGCGCTTTCTGACCAGCTCGCGGGGCGCACGCCCCTCGACCTATCGTCTTGATGCTCTGCGATCAGACTTCGGATGGAGGATGCAAGCGAAGCGGGGGAGCCAACTTGGAAGTACCGACAAGGGTGATCTCGAGTTACTTCGCGAAAGATCGGGATATCGCTGGCGATGACGGACTTGCCATAATGCAACGCTTCCACGATCGGCAGACCAAATCCTTCAGCGAAAGACGATGCAATGAGCGCGTCACACTCCTCATAGGCTCGGGCCAGCTGCTCGTCGTCCGCGGCCCAGTGCCACCTTAGTCGATCGCCAACGCTCGGATGATTGCGCAGTCTATCGATCAACTCGTCCGCCTCCCAGCCGGCCTTTCCTATGATCGTTAGCTGGATGTCCAGGCCGTCCTTCCACAACATCTCGCAGGCATCGAGGGCAACCCGGTATCCCTTACGGGGCTCTATCGTGCCCACCATCAACAGCGAGAAACGGCGGTTTGAGGAATTTCGTATCGGGCGCTCAGCGACACCAGAAGGGGTGAAGTCAGCGCCAAGTGGCCAATAGCCGATCTTCAGTTCCCTCGGGAAGGAGATCGCCTGGAGCAGATCATGCAGTTCGTCGGCCACAGTTTTTGAAATGCAGACAAACCCGGTCGAATAGCTGAGCGCAGCCTTGAACCATCCGAGGAAGATCGGCGGCACGCCAGGATGGCAAAACGCATTCTGGCGAAGTGGCACCAGATCGTAAAGGCACGATATGACTTCTGCCCCTCGCATCCTGGCCGAGAGCAGCACCGGAAGGACTTCGCGATAAAATTCCCAGGAACTGTCTAGCATGAAGACTGTGTCGCCACGCCCCAGAAACAGCTTGTTGGAGCTCTTCCGCAGGGCAAACGGAGCCGTCGTCACCTGCACGTCATAAAATCCGCCCAATCCATCGCAATAGACAATCGTGGGCTTCTCCAAAGAAGGTCCGCAGATCAAATTTCGTACCATCTCTCTCGTGACACGCTGGATGCCCGTCCCGAGATCTCGGCGGACGATCGAGGTCGCTTCGACGAGGAGCCGCTTGTGGTCCGTGAAATCAGGTTCGGCCCGAGCAACAGCTTCCACGATTGTGGGCAAAGGAACAGCCAGGCGCGTAAGAACTTTGGCGGTTCTTTGCCGAACAGATTGCAAGTCCTGCGGCGCCTTGGATTTTCGCGAGCCCCCAATTCGAGAAAGGCCAGAAACCGCGAGCCTTGCAGAATTCTCCCAACTATATCGCCTCGCGCGCTCGAGACCTGCATTGACCTTTCGGGCGGTTCGCGTCTCGTCGCCGAGAACGCTGACGATCCTGTCGGCTATTTGATCGGCTCTGGTCGGATCGAACAGCAAGTCTTGATCATTGACGATTTCGGGCAGAGCTCCGGTCGAGGAGACTATAACGGGAGCGCCGCAGGTCATGGCTTCAAGGGCTGTCAATCCGAAGCCTTCCAGTAGCGAAGGTTGAACAACGAGGCCGGCCGATTGGTACAGGCGCACCAGATCGGCATCCGATACATGACCTTTAGATACGAGATTCTGCTCGGGAAGACCTAGAGCGATCCAGCGTTCGCGAAGTTCTCCAACACGCGTCGAATGGTAATCGCCGGCCAGGAACAGCTGAAGCTCGTTGCGAAGGTTGTCCGGGAGCCTGCCAAAAGCGTCGATAAGAGTCTCAACGTTTTTGCGCCAATCAAGAGAACCAACGTTTAAAACGTATGCCTTAGCTGCTCTGGGAGTTCGCGTTTGGGAATATTGCAGAAATTCCGGAGAGACCCCGGCCCCGATATTCAGGCTCTTGTCATTGCCCGATAATCCGATGGCCTCGTGCAGCGAATAATCGGAGATACACAGGTTCAGGTCGAAGCTCTTATAATATCCCAGCCGGCGATAATAGTAAGCGCGTCGAAGCGGCGTCGAGAGATACTGGTCGGCATAATGATGAGGAATTGCATCGTAGAAGATCGCAGCTATGGGAATGCCGACCTCTGGCATCGGAGGCAGCGGTACCGCCAAATCTCCGGCGCCCTCGAATGGGCTGGTCGAAAGCGCGACATCCGGCGCGAGGCATGCGACGTGATGAGACAGTGTGACTTCGCTAAGATGCCGACGCTCCGTGTAACCGCTGTCCGCTTCTCCGGACTCAGCAACACCTTCCCAAAGGTGGATGTTGCTGTCGGGGATCCAGCTTTTCACGTGATCCCTTGCGGAGATCGCCTCATCTGGCATCGCTGCGTTGAATGAAACAAGGAGCTCAATTCCAAAATCGCCGCCGGCGATCGCTCGAACGAAGTCTCCGACGTAACGTCCGATTCCCCGCTGTCGGCTGGCAGTCTGAAGGCATTGACCGTCGATCCAGAGTCTCATGGTCCGTCTTATCGCTGTTCAGTCTGAGACATGATTTTGATCCAGTCTTCGCGGGCTCGCGGGTGCGCATCGGTTTGCCAACGTGGCTCGTCATGCGGGGTCAGTCCTATGATCTTTCGCTTGAGCGCAGGAACCAGATACAACCGACCGACGATTTTCCGTTTCAGCTGGGGCCGCTCGCGAAGATATAGTCGCATGTCTGCCAGAGCAGTTCGTAAACCCGGTAAGTTGGAGACACGACGCACAGTGCGCATAAGGAAGCGGAGGGGGCGCGTCAGCCGCCATGACGTGCTGCCGTAAATGGCGGCAAGTTCCAGCGATCTTTGATTTAGTGCAGCCTCCGTTCCTAATTGACGAGCTCTCAGTTCCTCGAGCTGCCTTGCATGATCCGCTATTGTCAGATCTGCGGTCGCTGCGAGGTTGGCCAAGACTCTCATGTCGGTCGGGTCTCGTTGCGAATGTTGTATCGCGAAATCCCTGATCCGCAGAGAAAATGGATCGTTCTGCCCCGTGGGAGAGCGCGCGACGATCGAATAGTCTGGACCCGAACGGAAAAGCGTTGATAGCAATCCGGACAGTGGCCCCAGTTCGTAATCTCCCTCGTAGCCATTCAGACGCACGATCTCGGGAGCCGGAAAGCCTGCCTGCTCGACGAAATACTGCAGAAGGACCGGAGGCAAAGGATTTTTGTGCGTGGGATCGACATAAAATGACCAGCCTACGGTCATGTTTTCCGGGTTGGGCGTTTCCAGGATGATGAGGCCACCCGGAGCGATCACCCGTCGTATCTCACTCATCATATCAAGAAGGTAATCGGTGCCGACGTGCTCTACCACATGGAAAGCCGTCACCAACGCATATGATTGGCTCTTGCACGTCTTGAGATAATCCAGGGCATCTGACCTTACGACGCTGCACCTTTTATTGCTCGCGTCGGCGATGTCGTTTGGTTCGACCCCGGTAACATCCCAGCCCTGAGAGGAAAGAAGAGCAAGCCACTCGCCTCGTCCTGAGCCGATGTCGAGCGCCTTGTGCGAAGCTGAGTTGTTCAACCTTAAGCCGTTGACGAGGGGCAAGTAGATTGACAGGCGCTGCCTGACAAGATCCTCAGATCCCCGAAAGCGGTCCTCAAACCGTTTATACTGGTTTTCAAACGAGGTCGTGTTCATGAGGAAGCCGCAAGTTCCGGCCACGCCTTGACCCAGCCTGCTCGGCCCCGCATGGGCCTACTCAAGACAGAAATTCGGAAAGACAGAATAACGCTCATTTTGTTCCCACGCGAGTGTCTGCCGGGATTAGCAAAAGACGGGACGTGATGAAAACCAAACATCGGAAGTCACCTGAGTGTACTGCCTGGCAGAGTTGACTTCAGCGGTTGAGGGGTGTCATAGGACCTCCGCGGAAGCTGGCGGACCTTCATGACAGAGACAAGCCCTTTTTTCCATTATAATTCATGCATTGACGCGATGGGGATCATGCGCTCGCACGCGGTGAGCGAGCTCAAACCGCGCGATGGCTATCTGACCAATTTCTTGGGCGTCCTGATTGACCCGAAGTTCTTCCCTGACCTCCTGGAGGGTAAGGCCGGGCAAGTCGAGCCGATTCCGATTCCCGCTAATTGGCATGCCGACATTGCCGAATGGGCTGCCGCGCTGCGTGCGGTCGATTTGGCGGGCGAGACCTTCACTATTATTGAGCTGGGATGCGGATGGGGCTGTTGGCTCAACAATATGGGAGCCGCTGCGCGGCGGACTTCGCGCAAGATTCGCCTGATTGGTATCGAGGGCGATCTGGGACATATTCAATTCGCGCGCGAAGCTTGTCGCGCCAATGAATTCGATGAATCCGAAGTCTGGCTGCATCACGGGATTGCCGCCGCGCGTGACGGCAAGGCCTTGTTCCCCATCCAGCAGATGGCTGGAAAAAATTGGGGGCTCGAGCCGATCTTCGACGCGTCCTTGTTCGACATAGCAAAGGCCAAACTGAGCGGAAAATACGAGGTCTTGCCCATGATCTCGCTCGATCGGGTTTCGCAAGGATGCTCTCGCATCGACCTGCTGCACATCGACATCCAGGGCAGTGAGGCGGACCTCATTCGCGACAGTCTCGAGTTTCTCAATAGCCGGGTTGCCTATATGGTCGTTGGCACTCATTCGCGTGAAATAGAGGGGACCATCTTTTCAACGCTTCGCGCAGCGGGTTGGGGGCTAGAAATTGAGCGCCCGGCGATCCTGTCACTCGCCGGCTTGCGGCCTCAAGTAGTGGTCGACGGAGTACAAGGATGGCGAAATCCCAGGCTACTTCCCTATTAGCACTTGTGGACTTCGCTAAGACTGCGATATGGCGGCCGGGTCGCTTGTCGGGCGCTGGATGAATGAAGGGATATGCGGGGCTGATTGCGCAGTCGGATCCGATAGCTCGCTGGTTAGATAACGGCAGGCGTTGTGTTTCTCGGAGCATTGGATTGGGTACGAACAAGCATCGCCGGATCTTTTGGAGTGCCGTGGGGGCGACTTGGCTGAAAGTCAGCAGGCCAGCTGCCAATCTGCTTCGCCATTATGCTCCCTCGCTTCGAAGCGAGTTGCAGCCAACCCTGCATGCTCTTTACGCGTGGCTGGCTCGCAAGCAGCAGAAGTTGTTTACCCTCGACGATTTTTCGGTTCAAGAACTTGAGATTGAGCCGGCGGGCCGCAAGCCGCGATTGCTCGTCGACGTTTCGACCACATATCATATGTCCAACGTCACGGGCATCCAGAGGACCGTCCGAGCTCTAACGGCCGCTCTACAGCGCAATAGCTCTCACTACGCCTTTGACGTTCTGCCGGTATGCTTGAAGCGTACCCCTGATGCAAAACTAGTCTTGACCGCGGTCCCCAGATTCCCGAGCAGGGATCGGGAGCAGATTATGACGCTCCGTCCGGGAGACAGCTTTTTTATGCTCGACTCGTCCTGGGATATCTACCCGAAATGGGCGGCTTCCCTGTTTCCCGTGGTTCGGAACCTCGGCGGCATGATATTCACATGCGTCTACGATATTTTGCCGATCACCAATCCTGAGTATTTTACGGCCGAAACCGTCGCAATGTTCCGGCCATGGATGAGTTCGGTGATGCGCGAAAGCGATGTGGTTTTTGCCATTTCGGAGACCACACGATCGGAGCTCGATCGATACCCTTGCCAGCATCGACCGGCAACCGAGTTCTTTCATTTGGGCGCGGATTCCTTGCCTCCCCGGTCTGTTGCGGGTGTCAAGAGCATGGCTCCGACGTTTCTTATGGTAGGAACCATCGAGCCCCGTAAAGGTCACAGCACCGTACTGCGTGCATTCCAGATATTATGGTCATCCGACCCTGCCGTACGCTTGATTTTGGTGGGCCGCCCTGGTTGGAAGGTCTCAACCCTCATGTCGGAGATCCAACGGCTCCAAGGGATGAATGGCTCGTTCTTCTATTACCAGAACGCCTCCGATGAATTGCTTGCAAAATGTTACGACGAGGCGGATGCGGTCATCGCTGCGTCCCTTGCTGAGGGGTTTGGACTTCCACTGGTCGAGACAATGCAGAGAGGAAAGGCTTTGATTGCGAGCGATATTCCAGCCTTTCGAGAGGTCGCAGGCGAGGTCCCCCTTTACTTCAAAGCGGGTGATCATTTGTCACTCGTCGAGGCGATAAGGTCTTTCTTGAGTGCTGATTCTCGTCCAACGGCGCACGATGTCGCGCGGCGATCAGGATGGAAGGCAGCGTCAATCAAGGTGAGAGAGTTTCGC
>NZ_CAKZHY010000046.1 GCF_936928535.1 uncultured Bradyrhizobium sp.
GCGCCAACTACTTCAGAAATTCAGGATATCAAACCTAATGCCATCACGCTTTAGCGCGCCGGCGATTGCGCAGGCGCGCGTGTCCCCAGGCGTTGGACGAGGCGGACCAAATATCCGTCGGGATCCTGCACGAGAAACTCGCGCTGCCCGACCTCGAGCTCGCCGACCCGATACCATGCCTCATTTGGCGGCTCGTAGAGCGGCCACTTCGCCCCGTCGAGCGCGTTCAGGATCGGATCGATGTGATCGACGACCATCTGGAAATTGATGCCGCGCCCGAACGGGCGCTGCATCTCGGCCGTCTCCCAGCGGCCGTTCAATTCACACAGCATCACCTGGAGGCGCCCCCTGATGAGATAGGCAAATCGGGCATCGGGACGGTCATAGGCGATCGCGAATCCGAGCAGGTCGCGCCAGAATGACAGGCTGGCTTCGATGTTCGAAACGCTGAGCTCGGGCACGAGATCGGCAAAGCCGTCCCGCGGCGCGTGTCCCGTGCTCGTGGAGGCGGCACGGGCAACGGGGTCGGAGAGTGGTGGTGTGGGCATTGCGGCGTCGCCTGATCCGGTGATCGTCAGTCAGGGTGGTTATCGCAGCGCAGCGATGCGAATGCCAGTCGCCAAATGATGCGGGCGAGTTGCGCTCCAGGAATTGCTTCACGATCAAGGCCAGGGCTCGGTCGTGAGCGAAGGAGTCACGCGGCCTGACTGCTCAAGGCGACCGAAGCAAAGCAGCGCCCGCGGACATCGATCGGCGGCTTACAAGCATGCCTGATCCCAGGTTTGGCGAGTGTCGGCAGCTGTGCGGGCGCGTTGTCGTGCGCGTGAGACCTGGTCAGCTTGACGGGCAGTCTGTCGCTTTTGGTTGCGCGAAGAACAATCTGACGCGCATCGGTCTGGTTTAGCCCCACGCTCCAAGGGGCATTCTGATGCACCACGATCGAGCTGGTAATCCCCACCAGGTAGGTCAGGGAGTGCAATGTGAGCGTCTTGATGAGCATGACCATTCCTCACGTTGGCCTTGCAGAGAGCTGAGCGGCTCGCGCCCGGCTTCAACTGGGCGGCTTCCGCCGCAAGATCAGGCGTCGAGCTTCGAAAGTCTGTTGCGATCCAGCACCTCGAGCCGTCGCTGGGTTGGTCCGTCAAATCGCAGGACCTGGTCGTCTCGCAAGATCGACAGGGCGCGTGAAACGGTTTCCAAGGTGAGGCCGAGGTAGTCTGCAATGTCCCGGCGCGTCATCGGCAGGTCCATGACTCTCGGATGTGCCAGCCGGTCGTCCATTTCGAGCAGGAATGCAGCGACCTTCTCCAGGGATGTCTTCCGTCCCAGGAGCAGCATGTGGTTCTCGGCGTGCTGGAGATTTTGGGTGACGAAGCCGATGAGGTGCTTGGGCCCGGCGGCTTGGTTTGGCATCGCCCCCAGAAGATTGCTTCGCGTCATGATGCGTACATCGGTCTCGACGATGGCTTCAGCGGTAAAGCGATGTGTTTCGTTGTTCTCGAAGCCGAACATGTCGCCGGGCAGATGAAACGCGTTGATCTGGCGTCGACCATCCGGGAGCAGCTTGTAGGTACGCACGGCTCCGGAGTTGATTTGGTAGACGTATTCCGCCTCTTCGCCCTCGCCGAAAATCTCGCTGCCCCTGCGATACCTGAATGCACTGCAGAACGCTCGATCTCCGGCAACGGCAGCCAAATGCCCGTCGATCGGACGCTGCGGCGCCGTATTGATCCTGACCAGCATGGGTCGCTCCTCCCGTGAATTTCGGGAATAATTGGCAGAGACGGCCATGCTGGATTTGATCGGGCGCAAACTTGCTGCGGCCTACGTATTTGTCCGGAGGACGGGGCCGGGTGTTTTGCCCGACGTGTCAAGCCACGCGCGCAAGCCTCATGACAACGGCGCTCTGGCTACTGTGCATGGGGTTGTTTTCACGATTTGGGGTGAGGAGCCGGGACGGCCGGCTCGGGCCTCACGCCCCGCAGACGATCACGCCGTACCAGCCGAGCCCGCGATAGGTCTCGTAGCCCGGCGTCGCATGGAAGGCGATCATCGTGCCCGAGCGGTCGTGGTAGAAGCCGGAGCGTTGGCCGTTCAGCGAGAGCGCGATGCGCTCGCTCAGAATGCCCTGGCCGTCGGAGGCGGCGATCACACGGAAATGCGAGTCGACCAGCAGCACGCGGGCCTTGTCGGCGTCGCCGACGCGCACGCCCTGCACGATCGCGCGTGCCTGCGATTCCCAGTCGAAATGGATGGCGAGCACGCCGATCGGCGCGCCGTGCGCCTCTCCGCCGGCGCGGACGCTGGCGCAGTAGGTCGCGACCTGGGCGTTCCCGAGCAACGGCTGGTTCTCGACGTCGCCGGCGACATAGTCGTCACCCGAGCGCAGGGTTTTCGCCTCGCGAAACCATTTGGTGTGGGCGACGTTCTGGCCGACGACGCGAAAACGATCCGCGCGGCCATTGGCGATGACATTGCCGTCGAGGTCGCAGAGCCAGAGGTCGAGATAAACGGTATAGGCGCCGAGGATGACGCCAAGGCGCTGCGAGGCGTGGGTGACCGCGGCCGGGGCGGGCGCGGCGGCGCAATCGACCACGGCGGAATCGGTCGCCCACCAGCGCACGTCGCAGGTGCGCTCATACAGGTTGCGGTCGATCAGCTCGATCGCGTTCAGGGACAGATCCATCATCCGCTCGCCGCGCGAGCGCTGGCTCATGCGCTCGATCGAGGCAACGAGATCGCCGGTACGCTTGGTCAGCTGCGTCTCGAGCTCGCGCGCGATGGTCTCGACCTGCTGGCCGACGCCGCGCACCTCCTGCGCCACCACCGCAAAACCCGCGCCCTGCGCGCCGGCCCGCGAGCTCTCGATGAGCGCGTTCAGCGCCAGCATCTTCATCTGGTTGGTGATCTGCTGGATCGACTTGGTCTTGTCGACCGCGATCTGGTTGACCTCCGCAGTCAGGCGGTTGATCAGCGCGGAGATGTCGGAATCGTCGTTATCGGGTTCGGTGGTAACAGGCTTGGATTTCAAGGCCGGCGCGGCAGACATCGGGGACTTCCCTTGGCAATGAGGCCTGACCTGCAATGACCCGGAACTAAAAATCACAGATCGAATATCGGTAGATTTCGAAGATTCTGCTAACGCCCACTTAATTTGCTGTCCGCGCCGCTGCTCAAATGGTAGTCAACTCGCCCAGCATTTCAGCAATCCACCGCTTTGTGGGCCGCTGACGTTGCAAATCGCCAGGGATTCCCGGTGAATCCTGCGATCGGAAGCGGCCGTCGCGCCGCTGCTCATGCCCGGACCACTTGAACCACGAATCATGACGCCGCCCGCCACAGCCTTGCCCGTCGAAATGCCCCAGGCCTTCCTGGGCGTGGCGCGCTCGCTCACCGACAAGCTCTGGCGCGACCGGCTGGACGCAAGAGGAGCGGCCAAGGCGCTCGCCATCGTGCAGCATCACCAATTGCCGGAGCTGCTGGCGCGGGTCCTGGCCGGCCGCGGCGTCGACATCGACGCTGTGCCTGATTTCCTCGATCCGACCATTCGAAAACTCATGCCGGATCCGTTCACGGTGACCGAGATGGAGGCCGCCGCGAAGCGCATTGCCGATGCGGCGGCGAAAGGCGAGACCGTCGCGATCTTCGGTGACTATGACGTCGACGGTGCGACGTCCGCGGCGCTGCTGGCCTGGCATTTGCGCCATTGCGGGCTCGACCCGCTGATCCACATTCCCGATCGCATCTTCGAGGGCTATGGCCCCAACGTCGAAGCCGTTCGAGGCCTCGCGGCCAAGGGCGCCACGCTGCTCGTCACAGTCGATTGCGGCACCACCAGCATCGAGCCGCTCGCCGAAGCGAAACGGCTGGGTATGTCGGTGGTGGTGATCGATCATCATCAGGCCGGCACGGAGCTGCCGGAGGTCGATGCGCTGGTGAATCCGAACCGGCTCGACGATCTCTCGGGTCTTGGCCATCTTGCCGCGGTCGGCCTCGTGCTGGTCACGCTGGTCGCCGTCAACAGGGAGCTGCGCCAGCGCGGCTTCTGGAACGCGGAGATGCCCGAGCCCGATTTGCTCGGCATGCTGCATCACGTCGCGCTCGGCACCGTCGCCGACGTCGCCCCGTTGATCGGGCTGAACCGCGCGTTCGTCGCGAAGGGGCTGATCGCGATGCGGCGGCGCGACCATGTTGGCCATACCGCGTTGATGGATGTGGCTCGGCTGAACGGGCCGCCCGAAGCCTGGCATCTCGGCTTCATGCTGGGACCGCGCGTGAATGCCGGTGGCCGCATCGGCCGCGCCGATCTCGGTGTCCGATTGCTGCTCGAAGGCGATAGCGTCGAGGCCGCGCGGATTGCCGCCGAGCTCGACCGCCTCAACAGCGAACGTCGCGTCATCGAGCAGGCGGCCGAAGCGCAGGCCGAAGCCGAAGCGCTCGCCTCGATCGGGCTGGAAGACAAGCTCGGCGTCATCGTCACCGCGTCCGAAGGCTGGCATCCCGGCGTGGTCGGCCTCGTTGCCTCCCGCTTAAAGGAGAAGTTCTCGCGGCCGGCCTTTGCGATTGCGCTGGAGCCCGGCGGGATCGGCACCGGCTCGGGCCGCTCGATTGCCGGCGTCGATCTTGGCAAAGTGGTGCGGCAGGCCGTGGCCGACGGCATTTTGCTGAAAGGCGGCGGTCACGCGATGGCCGCGGGCGTGACGCTGCGCAAGGAGAAGCTCGCCGAGTTTCGCGCCTATCTCGAAAACGCATTGGCACAGGACGTCGCCGAGGCGCGACACGTCAACGAGCTCTATATCGATGGCGCGGTCTCCGCGCGCGCGGTGACGACGGAGCTTGCGACCACGCTCAATCGTGCCGGACCGTTTGGCAGTGGCAATCCCGAGCCGGTGCTGGCGCTGCCGGCGCATCAGCTCGTCTTCGCCGAGGAGGTTGGGCAGGCTCATTTGAGGCTGCGCTTCAAGTCCGGCGATGGCGCGATCGTCAACGGCATCGCGTTCCGCTCGGTCGGGCAAAAGCTGGGTCACGCGCTTCTCGCCAATCGCGGCCAGCAACTGCATGTCGCGGGATCATTGTCAGTCGATCGCTACCAGGGCGCCGAGCGCGTGCAATTCCGCGTCATCGACGTCGCACTTCCGGACCAGGGGCCATCCGTGATTAGGTAGCGCATGATCCGGAAAAGTGCGAAGCGGTTTTCCGACCAGATCCTGCGCGAGGAATAACGGTCTCAAACAATAAGCCTCAAACAACAAAATGGGAGTGAACATGGCAGGGCAGGTTGAGGGCAAAGTCGCGCTGGTGACGGGCGGCGCGTCCGGAATTGGCGAGGCAATCGTCGAGCTGTTTGCGCGCGAAGGCGCAACTGTCGTCATCACCGACATCGATGAGTTGCGCGGCCCCGAACTCGCCACGCGCGTGACAAAGGCCGGCGGGAAAGCCATCTTTCTGGAGCAGGACGTCACCAGCGAGGAGCGCTGGATCGAGATCGTCGCCGATATCGCCAAGCGCTACGGCCGGCTTGATGTCATGGTCTCCAACGCCGGTATCGGAATTGCCGTGCCGTCGATCACCGACATGACGCTCTCGGACTGGCGCAGGCAGAATGCGATCAATCTCGACGGGGTGTTTCTCTCGGTGAAGCATTGCCTGCCGCTGATGCGCAAGCATGGCGGTGGCTCGGTCGTGATGATGTCCTCCCTCGCGGGCCTGCGCGGTGCGCCGGGCCTGTCCGCCTATTCGGCGACCAAGGGCGGCGTGCGGCTGTTCGCCAAATCGATCGCGATGGAGTGCGCGGCGGCCGGTGACGGCATCCGCGTCAATTCGGTCCATCCCGGGATCATCGACACGCCGATCTGGGGTAAGATTCCGACCGGCGCGACCGGGGCCGGCCAGAATGCGCCGATCGATCCGGAGGAGCGCGCCAAGATCGCGACCCCGCTTGGCCGCGCCGGCCAGGCCGCGGAGATTGCTTCCGGCGTGCTGTACCTGGCGTCAGATGCCTCGCGCTACGTCACCGGCAGCGAGCTCGTCGTCGACGGCGGCATGAATGCCGGCGCGGTGCCGCGTCGGGCGTGAGACTCGCAGGGCAGGGCGGCGGCCGCAGGGGCTGACGGGCAGGCGTCGGCGCTGTAAAACGCTGCCGTCTCCTGCCCGAAAGAGGTCTCCTTCGCCATGGCGCACAGCCTTCACGCCTCCTCACCTGCGGCCGTTCGCTCGAACCGGCCGGACCTCGCCACCGATGCGATCCGCACCGCGCGCGAGGATCTCGCTGCCTGCTTTCGCATGGCCGCGCGCAATGGTTTCGAGGAAGGTATCTGCAATCACTTCTCGGCCGTCGTGCCCGGCCATGACGATCTCTTCCTGGTCAACCCTTACGGCTACGCCTTTCGCGAGTTGACCGCGTCAAAGCTCCTGATCTGCGATTTCGACGGCCACGTGCTCGACGGTGACGGTGAGCCCGAAGCAACCGCCTTCTACATCCACGCCGAGATGCACAAGCGCCTGCCGCGCGCCAAGGTCGCGTTCCACACCCACATGCCGTATGCCACGGCACTGTCGATGACGGAGGGCGATCCGCTGATCTGGGCCGGGCAAACCGCTCTGAAATTCTACGGCCGCACGGCGGTCGACCGCGACTACAACGGCCTCGCGCTGGATAACCGCGAGGGCGCTCGGATTGCTTCAAGCGTCGGCGATGCCGACATCGTCTTCATGAAGCACCACGGCGTGATGGTGCTGGCGCCGACCATCGCGGACGCCTGGGACGATCTCTACTATCTCGAACGCGCTGCCGAAGTGCAGGTGCTGGCGATGTCGACAGGGCGACAGGTGCTGCCGGTCGATCCCGCGATTGCGGCCGCGACCTACAAGCAAATGCGCGAGGGCGATTCCGAATCCGCGCGGCTGCATCTCGCCGCGATCCGCCGCCAGCTCGATGCGGAAGAGCCGCAGTACCGGCACTGACGGGCCGCTACGATCCCTGCCGCAGCTTCGCCAGCACTTTCAGCCCGCCATATCCATCGGCTGGCGTAATCCCGGCGCGCTGCTGAAAATCCTTGATTGCTTTCATCGTGTCGTTGCCGACGCGCCCGTCGGTGCCACCGGTATCGAATCCGGCCTTGGTCAGCCGGGTCTGCATCTCCTGTACCTCGGCAAGCGTCAGCACGCGCTCGGAGCCGGGGAAGGGATGGATGAAGGGCGGCGCGCCGAGGCAGCGATCGCCGAGATGGCAGATCGCGAGCGCATAATTCATCGAGGGATTGTAGCTCTTCACCGCATAGAAGTTCGGTCCCAGCAGGAACGTCGGTCCGCCCGCAACAGGCGTCCACATCTGCGCGGATGCATTTGGCTGTGGGAACGGCTGGTCATCGGCGCGGGTGACGCCGGCTGTCTGCCACGCCGCATAGGTGCGGCTGCCGCTCATGTCGCCGGCCGCGCGCACCTCGTAGCCCCAATGCTCGCCACGGCGCCATTTGCCGCGATTGACGAGATATTTCGCCGTCGACCCCAGCGCATCGTCGGGCTTGCCGAACGGCGAAACCTTCCCGTCGCCATCATAGTCGATACCGACATTGAGCCAGACCTCCGGCATCCATTGCGAATTTCCCATCGCGCCGGCCCATGAGCCGCGCATTTCCTCGGGCGTGCTCCAGCCTTTGTCGACGATGCGCAGCGCGTTGATGAGCTCGGCCTCCCAATAGGCCTTTCGCCGCGGCTCATTCCAGGCAAGCGCGGCGAGCGAGGGAAACACCGGCGTCATGTGGTTCTGCTGCACCAGCGGATCACCGTAAGCGGATTCTACGCCCCACAGCGCCAGCAATGTGCCGCGCTCGACGCCGAAATCGCGTTCGATGCGCGCGAACAGTGCTTCGTTGTTCTTCAGCGCGATCTTGCCGTTGATGATGCGCCAGTCGGAGACGCGGCGATTGATGTATTGCCAGACCTGTTCATGGAATTCGGGCTGGTTGCGCATCTGCTTGAACACGCTCATGTCGGGTTCGACGCGGGCCATCGCGCGTTGCCACGTCGCGGCCGAAATGCCCTTGGCCATGGCGCGGGCACGAAAACCCTCGCGCCATTCGTCGAAGCCGGGCGGCGACGCAAGCACTTGCGGCGGCGCGATGAGCAGCGTCGCGGCGCCGAGCGAGGATTGGAGCAGGGCGCGGCGGGTGATGCGATTGTCCGAGGAATCAGCTTGTTTCATAGGAACATTGTAGCCGGAATCATGCGGCTGTGGGGCAGTTCCCGGAACACGAGCGGCCTCTACATCCCACATGTTCCGGACGGAACAAAGTGTCGCACGTCCGCATTCTCTTCGCACAACATCGAGGAGGACAAGATGCGGAAATATCTGTTTGCAGCGGCCATGGTCACGGCTATTGCGGCTCCGGCTTTCGCGGATGAGGTCGGCGTTCACGTCGGTCCGGTCGGTGCCGGCGTGACGGTCGGCGAGTCCCACGAATATCGTGACCGCGATCGCGATCGGACCACGGTCATCAAGGAGCGTGAACCCGCTGACCGCACCACGGTCATCAAGAAGCAGGATGAATTCGGCAACCGCAGCAAGACCGTGATTCACCACGACAACGACTGACGAAGCAGGGCCCTGGCCGATCGCCGGGGCCCGCTTTTTTCAGCGAGACTTTGGGGTGGAATGAAGATACGCGCGCATGCGGAAAGCCATGTGGTCGAACTCGACGACGGATCGTGCTGGCAGATTTTTCCCGGCGATCTTGCGGCGACGCTGAGCTGGAAACCTGAAACCGAGCTGCACCTGGCGCCCAGCGGCGACCGGGTAAGTTCGCATGTGCTGATCAATGCGACGGACCAGAGCCGCGTCCGTGTGATCGCCGCAGGTGAAGGCTGGCCCGACGGCGAGGTTAAGAAAGTGTTGAAGGGCGGATAGGCGGCATCTGCGCGATGCCGAATATCGCCATTCTCGAGCGCGTTGCTTACGCTCGGTTCGCTTCTGTCTGCGCAGAATGCGCCCATGCGCGAGCTGTTCGACATCATCCGTGTCAATCCCTGGCCGTTCGGCGCCGGGTTGTTCGTCGTGATCCTGATGATCATCGCCGAGAATTTTGGTCGCGGCATTCAGGGTGACGGCGCCGCGGGTGGCGATTTCGGTGGCTGCGATGGCGGAGACGGAGGAGGCTGCGATTAGCCTCGCTTAGTCCTCCTGCAATTCCGCCGCAACGTTGGCGAGCCAGCGGCGAATGTTTGCCTCCGCCTTGACATCGAGGCCATTGGCCAAACGCTTCTCCAGCTCATTCACACGTTCCCGGCAGGCCTTCAGCAGCGTCGCGCCGCGCGGTGTCAATGTCCATTGCTGGATGCGGCCGTGAACGGGATGCGGCGTCATCATGATCGCGCCGTCGCGCTCGAGGTTGCGGATGATCACTCCGACGGTCTGCGGCGTCAGGAAGGTGAGGCGGGCGACGTCCGCACCTGACAGGCCCGGATAGGCGTTCAGCATGGTCAACACGGCGAATTGCGGCGATGTCACGCCTAGATCGGCCAAAGTGCGTTCCATCTTGAGCCGGACGGCGGCGTGGGCCTGGCGCAGCAGGTAGCCCAGATAGCCCTGCTCGCCGCGCTTGCCCTCGCCGGGGGCGGGGACGTGCACCGCGGCCTCCTCGCTGGATGCCCTCTGCTCCGGTTTCAATTTCGTGATGCTGGCCGGCTTGCGCATAATGTAAGAGCTCTTATAATATGTAAGCAGTCTTATAATATCACGAGGTGAACCGCAATGTCACACGCGCGCAGCGAATACGAGGATTTCAAACGAATTACGCCCGACGCGTACGATCTGGTGCTGGCGCTCGGTCAGGTCGCGGCCAAGGCGGGGCTCGACAAGCAACTGCTCGAGCTGGTCAAGCTGCGTGCCTCGCAGATCAATGGTTGCGCCTTCTGCGTACAGCATCATGTGCTTCTCTCGGAGCGGCTCGGGGTGTCGGCCGACAAGCTGCATCTCGTCGCGGTCTGGCGCGAGGCACCGATCTACTCGGCGCGCGAGCGCGCGGCGCTGGCGTGGGCCGAGGCCCTGACCCTGATGCCCGACCGCTTCGGCGACGAAGTCTACGACGAGGTGCAGCGCGAATTCTCCGAGACCGAGCTGATGTACCTCACGTCGGCCATTGCCTCGATCAATGTCTGGAACCGTTTTGGCGCGGCCTTTCGCTGGACGCCACCGAAGCGGCAGGTTGCGGCCGGTGCCGCGGCATCCTGATTGAGACGAGGGGGGATGACCATGACGGCTATGAGGTTAGCGGCTGCGCCGCATCAATCGCGATCGATGGCTTTGGCCGTCGTCGGCGGGCTTATGTGTGCATTCGCGATCGGCAAAGCGCTGCCCGTGACAATGGATACGGTCTCGGACGCGCTATCGCCGCTCTGCGCGAGCGCCGCAGAAAGCTCGCCGCTCGATAAGGTCGAGCCGATCGGCTCCTACGCGCTGCCGAATGTTCCGGGCAAGCGTGTCACCATCGTGCGCGTGTTGTACGGTCCTGGCGGGTTTTCGCGGCCGCATCGCCACGCCGGCTCGGTGACCGCCTACATCACCAAGGGCGAGATCCGCTCCCAGCTTGGCGGCGGTCCGGTCGAGACGTTCGGTGTCGGCCAGTCCTTCTTCGAGCCGCCGGGCGCGACGCATCTGGTCTCCGCAAATGCCAGCACCACGGAGCCTGCTGAACTGATCGCCGTATTCGTGGCAGATGAAGGCGCGCAGCTCACGACGTATCTGGATTAGCTGGCCGATCCTATCCCGGATGTCGCTTCGCTCGTCCGGGATACGATCGACGTGGCCGCTCAATTCTCTTCGCTGCTCGATCCCTCGTGCAGATCGGGCTTGATGACATCTTCGGGCAGCGCGTGCGCGACCGGTTGCGGGGTGCCCGCGATCTCCGTGCCGATCTCGCGCCCGCGGCCATGGATCAGGCGCTCATAGGCCGAGACCAGCGTGACGTAGGGACTGACCCAGATCCAGCCGTCGCGGGTGAACACCTGGACGTCGAAATGCAGGTGCATTGACGTACCGGCGGGATGATCGAGATAGTTCGAGATCACGCCTATCTTCTCGCCCTCGTTGACAATGCGGCCGTTGAGCACCCCGTCGGCGTTCAACGCCTGCGGATTCATGTGCATGTAGCGAAAGCGGATGTGCTCGGTGCGGCTGTTGACTTCAAGCGTCGCCGCCTGATCCTTGGAGGACCGGATCACCATGGCGTCGCGGACGGCAACGACGCCGCGTTGCTTGGGATCGCAGGGCTCTCGGGTATCGCCGGGAGAGGGGCAGTCGGCGGCGCGGATATCCTCGCCCTGGTGGCCGTAGCCGCCGGCGCATTGCCAGACCTCGAAGCTGCGCGACTCGCAGAAATTGTCACGCCAAGGATAGGCGGTTGGGCCGTCGTCCTTGTCGCGCTTGGCGTAGGACTGCGAATGCACGAAGGCCGGTGCCTTCTCTAGCGGGAAGCGGATCTGCGCATAGGCCATCGCATCAGGATGGCCGCCCTGTTTGCGATAGCCGGTGTTCGGGATGATGTCACCGCTGGGCCGGTAGCCGAAATCCGCCGAACGCGGGGCGGGACGATCGATCACGTAGGAGGCAACGTCCATCAGCGGCCGCATGCGCTGGCCGCCTGCGACGTGCAGCGCCCTCAGGAAGCGCTCGGCAACGGGATACGCCTCCTTGCACGCGAGCCGCCGTGGTTTTGCGACGCTGTCCAGGCACTGGATCGACACCACATAGGCAACGCCAAACCGCGTGAAGGCGTAGCGCACATAGCCTTCGCGGATGAACTTGCGCAGGTCCGGATAAATAGTCGCAAGCGGCTTGACCGGCTCGCCCTTGCCGGCGGCGGGATCGGCGATGTCGTAGACGAGGGCCGATCCCGTGATCTGAATCTCGACCGGCCTCGTGAAGACGCGTGTCGGCATGCCGTCGCCGGCGCCAGGCTCGAGCGAGAAACTCGCGGTGTAGCCGGCAGGGCCGGCGTCGAACATGTCGACAGGATTGAAATCGGCCTGGTAGCGCGAAAGCGCTGGCGTGGCCGGGGCGCCGTTGCGTTGCGCCTCGAGATAGGCGGCAGCATCGAACGGCAGCAGCACGGGAACCGAGCTGCGGGCAATGCCGGTGAAGAATTGCGAGGAGACCGCGTTGAGCTGGACCAGCGCCGGCATCGCACGCGGATCAAAGCGCGGCACCGATCGACGCGGCACGAAGATGAAATCGCCTGCGATCGGCGGGCGGCTGTTGATCTCGGTGCGGAGCTGGTCCAGCGCTACGCGCCAATCGACGCGCAGGGCTGTGAGGGACGGGCTGCGGATCTCGTCCGCAGCGACCGGCGTGGCGGTGAGGAGTGCCAATGACGCCAGAAGCAGCGAGACGAAGCGGAAATTCTTCCCAACCACTGTCTCGCCCCCCGGCGGCAACTGTCCTGATCCTTCGTTTAGTCCTTGGCGCGCTCGGAGTAGGAGCCGTCTTCGGTCATCACCACGATGCGGGTACCGACCGAGATGTGCGGCGGCACGGTGGTGCGGATGCCGTTGGAGAGCACGGCGGGCTTGTACGATGACGAAGCCGTCTGGCCCTTGGTGACCGGCTCGGTCTCCACCACTTCCAGCGTCACGCGCTGCGGCAGTGCGAGCGAGACCACGTTGACATCGTGGGTCGACAGCTTGACGATCATCTCTGGCTGAAGATAGGCAGCCGCGTCACCGACGACGTCCTTGGGCACCTGGACCTGGTCGTAGGTCTCGGGATTCATGAAGTGGAAGCCGTCGCCATCTTCATACAGGAAGGTGTAGTTGCGCTCTTCGATCGTGGCCTTTTGGACCTGGTCGGTGGTCTTGTAGCGCTCGGAGATCTTTACCCCGTCCGAGATTCGGCGCATTTCGATCTGGCTGACCGGCGTGCCCTTGCCGGGATGGATGTTCTCGGCGCTCACGACGACATAGAGCTTGCCGTCTTGCTCGATCACGTTGCCCTTGCGAATAGAACTGGCGATGACTCTCAAAGCTATATTTCCTGCTTGCTTGGCCCGGCACCGGCCAGGACGTGGTCAAATCGATGGGGGACTTGGGGCCTCAAATCAGACCTCAGCGCCCGTTTCGGGCCGCAACATACTGATTTTGCCGTTGGATGCCAGCACTTTGCTGGCTGAGGGGGTGGTCGGTTAATGGCTGGGGACAAGCCGATATCGCCGTTCTGGACCCCCGCGCGGCACCTCGACCGGCGGCCGTTCCTCCAGGCGAGGGGGGCCGTTACCGGGGCCGTCAGGGCCTTTTTCGCCGAGCAGGGCTTTGTCGAGGTCGAAACCTCCATCCTCCAAGTGTCCCCGGGCAATGAGACCCATCTGCACGCCCCTCGGACCGAGTTGATCCGGCCCGATGGCAGCCGGGTTAGCCGATATTTGCGGACGTCGCCCGAATTCGCCTGCAAGAAGCTGTTGGCGGCAGGCGAGGAGCGGATTTTCGAATTCGCCCGGGTGTTCCGCGACCGCGAGCGCGGCGACCTCCACCTGCCCGAATTCACCATGCTGGAATGGTACCGGGCCGGGGCTCCCTATGACGCCATTATGGCCGATACGGTCGTGGTCATCGCCCATGCCGCGCAGGCAACCGGAATCGGGACCTTCGGCTTCCGGGGCCGGACCGCCGACCCCTTCGAAGAGCCGGAGCTGCTGACCGTTGCTGCCGCGTTCGAGCGCTTCGCCGGGATCGACCTGCTGTCGACAATCTCGGGCAACGTGGGTAATCGAGCCGGGCTCGCAGATGCGGCCGCCGGCAAGGTCCGCGTGGCCGGGGACGACACCTGGTCGGACATTTTCAGCAAGGTCCTGGTCGAACACGTCGAGCCGCATCTGGGGCAGGGGCGTTTAACCATTCTGTTCGAATACCCATCTCCAGAGGCGGCGCTGGCGCGGGTGAAAACGGACGACCCACGGGTCGCGGAGCGGTTCGAAGTCTATGCCTGCGGCGTCGAGCTCGCCAACGGCTTTGGCGAGCTCACCGATGCCGACGAGCAGCGCAAGCGCTTCACCGAGTCGATGGCAGAGAAGCAGCGTCGCTACGGCGAGGCCTATCCGCTGGACGAGGATTTTCTGGCCGCGGTCGCCGCAATGCCGGAAGCCAGCGGTGTCGCGCTCGGGTTCGATCGGCTGGTGATGCTGGCAAGCGGCGCAACACGGATTGATCAGGTGGTGTGGACACCGCCTACGGATGAGAGATGACCAGGACCAATCTTGCAAAGACATTGCGCGAGCCGGCCGAGCTCGTGGCGGCGGACCTCGTGCCTGCCACGGCGCTACCCGCGCTGGAACGCGTTGCCGCGCGTTATGCGGTTGCGATTACGCCTGACCTGGCCGAGCTGATCGATACCTCCGATCCCGACGACCCGATCGCGCGCCAGTTCGTTCCGACCGCCGCGGAGCTGCAGATGCAGCCGGGCGAGAACGCCGATCCGATCGGCGATTACCCGCATTCGCCTGTCTCGGGCATCGTGCACCGTTATCCCGATCGCGTGCTGTTCAAGCTCGTCCATGTCTGCGCAGTCTATTGCCGCTTCTGTTTCCGCCGTGAGATGGTTGGTCCGGGCAAGGAGAGCGCGCTGTCGGACAGCGCCTATCGCGCTGCGATCGACTACATCCGCGCCCATAGCGAGATCTGGGAGGTGATCCTGACCGGCGGCGATCCACTGATGCTGTCGCCGCGCCGGATCAGCGAGATCATGGCTGATCTTGCCGGCATCGATCACGTCAAGATCATCCGCCTTCACACCCGCGTCCCCGTTGCCGACCCTGCGCGTATCAGCGACGACATGGTCGCAGCGCTCAAGGTCAAGGGCGCGACCACCTGGGTCGCGCTGCATGCCAACCATGCACGCGAGCTGACGGATACGGCCCGGGACGCCTGCGCGCGGCTGGTCGATGCCGGGATTCCCATGGTGAGCCAGTCCGTGCTCTTGCGCGGCGTCAATGACAACATCGCCGCTTTATCGGATTTGATGCGCGCTTTCGTCGAATGCCGGATCAAACCTTATTACCTGCATCACGGCGATCTCGCGCCGGGCACTGCGCATCTGCGCACGACACTGGCGCACGGGCAGGAGCTGATGCGCGAGCTGCGTGGCCGGGTGTCAGGGCTGTGTCAGCCGGACTACGTGATCGACATTCCCGGCGGCGCGGGCAAGTCGCCGGTCGGGCCGAATTATGTGTTGGCGGTGCAAAATACCGCAGCCGATGCGGATGATGCCGCGCCAGAAACGCGCTATCGTATCGTCGACTATTGCGGCGACGTTCATCTATATCCGCCCGAGACGTGAGCGGTCAGGGGACGCCGGTTTCAGGAATGGAGGAATGGATATGAAGAAGATCATGCTCGCAGCGTCGATCGCAGTCTTGCTCGGTGGGGCGGCGGTCGCGCAGACCGGCAGCAAGGGATCATCGTCGTCGTCAGGCGCAAGCTCGGGATCGGTACCGGACGCGCCCGTCGGCCATCGTCAGCCGCGCGCCGGCGACGTGCCGAGCGAGAAGAATCTGAACGATCCGAACAATCCCGTGAACAAGGAAGACGCCCTGCTCGACAAGAAGATCAAGAGCATCTGCCGGGGCTGCTAAAGCATGATCCGGAAAAGTGTGAAGTGTTTTTCCGGAGAGATCATACCAGAAGAATGACAATTGCGGGCAGGGCGCGAACAGCATCGCCCCGCCCGCTCTTGAGCCTGATTACGCGGAGCGCTCGTGCAGTCCGGCGCGCGCGGTGTTGCGGCGGATCTCGACCGCATCGGCGAGCTGCTCGAGCACCGTGGCCGTGGTCGCCCAATCAATGCATCCGTCGGTGATGCTCTGGCCGTAAGTCAGCGGCTTGCCCGGCAGCACATCCTGGCGGCCAGCAACGAGATTGCTTTCGATCATCACGCCCATGATGCGGTTCTCGCCGCCTGAGATCTGGCCGGCGATGTCGGCCGCGACCAGCGGCTGGTTTTCCGGTTTCTTGCTCGAATTGGCGTGGCTCGCATCCACCATCACCAGCGGCGCGACGCCGGATTTTGAAAGCTCGTTGCAAGCCGCCGCGACGCTGGCCGCATCGTAGTTCGGCGTGGCTCCGCCGCGCAGGATGATGTGGCAGTCCTCGTTGCCCGCGGTCGAGGCGATCGCCGAACGGCCGAGCTTCGTCACCGCCATGAAGTGATGCGGATGCGAGGCCGACTTCACCGCGTCCGCGGCGATCCGCACATTGCCATCGGTGCCGTTCTTGAAGCCGACCGGGCAGGACAGCCCCGAAGCCAGCTCGCGATGGATCTGGCTCTCGGTGGTGCGCGCGCCGATCGCAGCCCAGGAGACGAGGTCGGCGATGTATTGCGGCGTCGTCATGTCGAGGAATTCGGTGCCGGCGGGCAGGCCAAGATTGTTGATGGCCGACAGCACGTTGCGCGCGAGCCGCAGGCCCTTGTTGATGTTGAAGCTGCCGTCGAGATCCGGATCGTTGATTAGGCCCTTCCATCCGACCGTGGTGCGCGGCTTCTCGAAATAGACCCGCATCACAATCTCAAGCTGGTCGGCGAGGTCTTCGCGCAAGTGCGAGAGGCGCTCGGCATAGTCGAGCGCGGCCTTGGGATCGTGCACCGAGCAGGGGCCGACGACGACCAGCAGCCGGTCGTCCTGGCCGTTGAGAATGGCGTGAATGGCGTTGCGCGAAGCCATCACCACGCGCGTCGCGGTGAGCGTGCGCGGGACTTCCCGCATCACGTCCTCGGGCGTGTTCAGCTCTTTCAGTTCGCGGATGCGAAGATCGTCGGTCGTGCTCAGCACGGCGGGCTCCTGTCTGTTTCGAGAACCTGCCGGCCAATAAAAAAGCCGCCAGGTCTGGCGGCTGTTCGGACTTTTGCTTCAATATCTTAGATTGAGCGCGATCCTCCTGCCGCCAGCAAGCTGTCGTAGCTAAAGTACCAAAAATAGCTGGTGGCGACGGTGATCATGGCCGGTCATATAGCGCGCCGACAGCGGGTTGTCACCCCCCAATCGGCGCGCGCGTTCGCGATGCGCCTCAACTGTTGCTCTTGCGCGCCGCCAGCGCCATGCCGATCAAGGTGGCTCCGCCGAACAAAAGGTTGATGCCGACGAGCACCCCGATAGCCCATTCCGCCGAGCTCGGCAGTCCCGTGATCACCATGAACGCGATCGCGATATCGACGAGGCCCGAGATCAGGAGCCACGACCAGCGCCCGCTCAGCTCGCGGCGATGTTCCAGCGCGTACATGATGGTGGTGACGCCCTCGGCGAGGAAATAGGCGCCGAGCACGATGGTCAGCGTCAGCACGGCCTGCATCGGGCGGGCCAGCAGCAACATGCCGGCGAGTACGGCGAGCGCCGCGGAGATCAGCGACCACCAGAAGCCCGGCATGGCGCGCGCCCAATAGGTCACGATCAATCCGCCGATACCGCTGATCAGGAACATCCAGCCGAGGAAGATCGTGATGGCGAGGCTCGCGAGGGGCGGCAGGATCAGCGCGGCGATGCCGAGGACGGCGAGCAAAATGCCTTCGAATAGAAAGGCCTTCCAATGCGCCTTCACCGCCTGGCTCATCGCGGATTGCAGCCGTGAAAATTCCTCAGGCGATGTCATCGGCAAGCTCCAGATCGAAAGATGCGCGCTCAATCTAGTACGCGCAGACGACGCATGCCATGCCGTGGATCAACCGCCGCCGTGCACTGACGAAAAACCGTCGCCTGATGTGCGGATGCGGTTGCGGCCGAGCACGTAGATCGCGGTCGTAACGACCAATAGCGCAAGACCCAGCAGAATCGAGACGAAGCCGATCGGGATCAGCGCGAGCGTCAAGTTGCGCTCCGGGTTGATCAGCCAGTGGTGGATCGAGGTCAGCACGAAGGCGAGGCCGAGGAAGCCGACGCCGCCGCCGGCAAGCCACAGCGCCCACATCCGGCGCAGCTGGCTGAGACGTTCTCGCGCGATATCGGTGCGGGGGGCGTGATGGCGCGCGACGCGGCGCACCAGGCGCATGGCGAAGGCAATCGAGCTGAAGCCAATCAGCAGGCTCGCGCCGCCGAGCCACATTCGCAAATTCGGATCGAGGTCCGGCATGCGCTGGAGCGTGAGCAGCGGGAAGTCGAAGGCCGAATGCAGCGCCAAGGGCCCAGCGAAGATCAGCAGGCGGCTGGAGAGGCGGGCCCAGTCGCGGTGATGGCGGTTCGCGCCCAGCGCCGTTCCGGCCCGGGCGATCGTCAGATAGGCGCCTGCGATGATGCCGAGCGCACCGTGAAACGGCACGGTCAGCACGCTGCGCAGCGCGGCCAGCGACCGCCACATCTCGGCATGCTGGACCAGATAAGCGAGGTTTTCGTAGGCCGCGAAGCCGAGGCCGACGGCGGCGCCATAGACCACGGTGTCCATGGGATTGACGAAGGTCCGCCGCTTGGTCGAGGACACGAGCACGATCGCAATCACCTTCACCGCCTCCTCGGGCAGCGCGACGCCGAACACCGAATGCATGGCGAGCGCCGCCCAGGGATTATCTGGCGCGGCAACCATCTTGGCGAAGGGAGCCCGGGCGAGGCCGAGAAGCGAAATGCTGGCTGCGCCGAGCAGGAAGGCTGTCCAGACCTGCGCCGGCGGGCCAGGACGTTCCTCGGCCGCAATCACGAGCCACAGCATCAGCAGCGCCGGGGCGATGGCGGCCGTTCCGATGACGGTGGGTAAAGCTTCAATCAGGTACATCGGCGTCGAAAATAGGTTCCCGTGGCCGGCATATCCACTCGTACCAATGCGACCATCTGTCATGCGCCGGCTGTCGCGTCGCTTAACAAGCTCGACAGCTGGCGTTCATCAGGACCGCTACGTGTAGAACACCAGCGCGATCAATTGCATGACACGACCGCCCGGCGACAGTCCGGCGTCTGTTCCTGGGCCGGAATTTCTAAGCTGGATCAACGTGGTGCGCCAGTCTCTTCGATTCACGATGCACGTCTGCGGGCAGCGAGTCCAGAGGCGGGATGAATCTCCCCCGGACAGCGCGAGGCTTGCTCGGGTACCTAGTCACGCTTGGCCGCGCGTCGGCGCGGCGGCGACGCAATTCGGCGGGCACGGATCTGCTCCAACTCCCAGAGGGCACGTACGAGGCACGTGCCAAGGCAGGAGACAAGAAGGAACAGCAGGAAGGCCTGATCGACGGCTGGGATCTGCATCATGACAATCATTAAGCAATGTGCGTGCCATGCGTTCCCATTCTCGCCTGCGCCGGGCGCTTAGGCGGTCAGGCGGGCACCTCCGACGCTCAATGCGTGGTGAAAGGCGGTGGGGCGTCGGGCGCGACATCAAAGGCGCCGAGATGGAACTCCCCGGCGATGGTCTCGTCCAACTCGGAAGGGTTTGCGAGCAGCGTGAATGCGGCTTGCGGGTATTGCTTCCAGATATCGAGATCGCCGGCCGTAATCGTCAGCCAGCCGAATGTGTACATGTAGCGGCCGGGCTCGGTAACCCGGCCGACCCGGTCCCAAGTGATCTTGTCAACTGTGATCTTGTCAACTGTGATCCTGTCGACTGCCATCCGGTCCCCCGATCGCAAGTCCGAACACGACGTTCGGCGCGCCGGACCGTCAAAGGCTGATCCTGCATTGGGGCCGGGATAGGGCAGCGATGCGCGGACAATCAGCTGACTGCAGGAGGCAGCGGGACGGCGTCAAGCCGGCTGCAGAACGGCCTGGCGCACCAGCAAACGGACGATGTCGTCGCGCTGCTGCCTCTCGGCGAACTTCACCGCAAAGCCATTTTCGAATTTGCGGATGACGCGCCCGACGCAGGCGCCGACTGCAAGGGGGGTCCCGAGTGGCGGGTCGTATTCGCAGGAGATCGCGACGCCGGCGGTGGAGACGTCGATGATGAAGCAGGAATGGCTGCTGCCGTCGGCCAGGGTCAGCATGGTGTGCGAGGCCTGCGGAACGAAACGCGCATCGCGCCGCAATTCCTCAATGCTGTCGTCCTTCTGCTTCTTCTCGAGCCAGGTCAACTTTTCCGACATCCAGGCGCGACGCGCCCGCGTCATGTCGAGCTCCATCAGGAAGCCCGACTTGAGCGTTGCGCTGATGGTGCACTGGAATTCGCCGAAATCCTGGAAATAGGAAGTTACGCGCTCGCCGACTTTACCGACGACCGGAACGTCCACGATCATGCGGAACGGCGAGACGCGCTTGGTGCGGCAGGCGAAGTTTCGCAGCTTGCCTTCGCAATCGTACCAGCGCGGCAGCGAATAGCTGCCGTTCACCGTCACTTCCACTGCACGCTGCCTGAGGAACTCTGCGACGGACATGGGCGCCAAAATTGTGTTTCGGATTGTTTCCGTAATTCCACGGTAGCAGTCAAATTCTAAGCAAATGATACCGGTGCTCAGGAGCAGGGGTAAATTTCTGGTAAACGAGCGGGCGGGAAGAGGGCCGGCGGTGGCGACAAAACGTCCCGATTATGGGGCGCGAGCATTCACAACCACGGCATTGCCGACGCTGTGCCCGCTCAAGCGGATCGAATTCAAACAGTGCCGAGCAGGACCGCCAGCACGAGCGCGGCGATCGCGATCACGAATTTGATTGTTGTAAAGATCAGGCTGTCGAACCGGATCTCCCATCCGAACCAAACGCGTGCACGGCGTATTGCGACTGATCCGAGCCCCTCGACCACAGAGAGCGCTATCGCCACCGCAGCGATGAAGGCCCACGATTGTGAAGGCGGCAGAAACGGTGCGAGCCAGCCGGGGGCCGAGGCCCGCAATGACGCGAGCAGGGCGATCCACCCGAACCATGACGCAAAGCCCTTGATGAGGTCGGGTCCAATCGCATCGGGGTCGAAGCGGATGCCAAGCGATGCGAAGGCGCTTTCGATGCGCTCGTCGTCAGCCAAGAACAGGAACGCGCCGAGATAGAGAGGAATGAGTGACATCGAGAAGATGGCGATCATGCCGAACAGGACGACGTAGCCGATGAGGTCAGCGAGGATGTTCCTGCCGCTCTTGCGGGATGGGGCCGAGGCGTGTGGCTGCGACGCCGATCTGGCGCGCGCCATGTGCTCGAGCATTTTGGCGCGCCGGTCCGGCGAATAGGGCGTCGCGCGGTTGATCCAGGCCGGGGGCGTGGCCGAAGCCGCGGGGGCTTCAGGCTGGCCTTCCGAGGTGGATTTGCGCTGCTCCATGGGCCGAACCAGGTCCTTCAATCCGTGAGGCGATCCGCCGTGGGTGAGGCGGTTTCCGTCGGACATTGGTCGTAGGTGCGGGGCGCGGAGGTTCATGCCGGGATGACTGATTTTGCCGGCTTCTCACCCCGGCGGCCGGGCCCCAAACCACGGGTGCCGGACGAAATTTCAAGAAATTGCTATGGCGTGTCTGATTGTGCCTGCCGAAGAATGCAGCTAGTGCAGGGGCAATGATTCCGTCCGAACATTATCGGCCAGATATTGACGGGCTCCGTGCCGTTTCGATCCTGCTGGTGGTCGGCTATCACGCGCATCCCTGGATGCTGCCCGGCGGGTTCATCGGCGTCGACATCTTCTTCGTCATCTCCGGCTTTCTGATCACGCGGATCCTGCTCGCGCCCGGCGGCATGCCGCTCGCGACTTTCTATGCGCGACGGATCAAGCGGATCTTTCCGGGGCTGATCGTGGTTCTCCTGGCCGCCTATGCGATCGGCTGGGCCATCCTGCTGCCCCAGCCGTTTCGTCTGCTGGGGGAGAACATCGTTGCGAGTGCACTGTTCGCCTCGAACTTGTTCCAGCTTGGGCAGGTCGGCTATTTCGCGCCGCTCGCTGCGGAGAATCCGCTGCTTCATCTCTGGTCGCTGGGCGTCGAGGAGCAGTTTTATATCTTCTGGCCGTTGGCGCTCATCGTGCTTAAGCGCTCATCCTATCGACGGCAGAACATCCTTGGCGCGATGCTGGTGTCGTTGGGCGCCAGCATGATCCTCGCTTGGGAAAACCCGGACTGGGGCTTCTACGCGCCGATCCCGCGCGCCTGGGAGCTGCTGATCGGCGGGCTGCTGACGGAAGCCAACCTTGTCAGGAAAAGCGACAGCAATATCCTCGGAGCCATCGGGCTCGGCGCGATCGTGGCCTCGGCACTGTTGTTCGACCGATCGATGCCATTTCCGGGTGCGTTGGCGCTCGTCCCCGTCCTCGGCGCCGCGCTTGACATCGTGTCGCCGAATGCCGCGACCAATCGCATGTTGTTGTCGAGCCAGCCAGCCGTGCTGCTTGGACTCGTCAGCTACCCGCTCTACCTCTGGCACTGGCCGCTCTTGGCCTATCTTGGAATCCTGCGGCACGGCGTGCCGAATTTTCTTGAAATCTGGGCCGCGGTCCTCGCCGCGTTCGCGCTGTCGATCCTGACCTATCGCTTCATCGAATTGCCGGTTCGTCATCGGCGCGGTGTGGTGCCGGCCCTGTCGATCACGCTGGCGTCGATCGCCGCGGTCGGCCCGGTGACAGTCGCGTCAGGCGGCTTCCTTTGGCGATTTCCGCCGGAGCTCCAGGCGATCGCGGCGGTCAGTACCGACGACAATCCGGCCTTCAGGGACCATTGTTTCCTGGAGGCGCCGGGGAGCAGTTTCGATGCAAGCTGTATCGAGCCGGGCGCCAAGCCGCTGCTCGTGCTGTGGGGCGATTCCAACGCCGCTGCGCTCTATCCGGCGATGAGCGATGCGGCGAGGCAGGCCTCGTTCCGCGTGGCGCGCTTCGCGGCGCCAGGCTGCACGCCGATCCTCGATGCGGGGCGGAGCGCAACGTGTAGGGATGCCAACGGCAAGGCCTTCGCGTTGATCGCGGCGTCCCACCCCGAGGTCGTGGTGCTGCACGCAATGTGGGGCTTTGACAACGACTTGGCGAAATTAGGCAGCACCATTGCCGCGCTTCGAAGCGCCGGCGTCCCGCGCGTGGTCGTGCTCGGGCCGCCGCCGGTGTGGAAGCGCACGCTTCCGCACGAGATCATCAACCACTATCGCTTTGCACACGAACTGCCGGACTGGCTCGGGACCGGCGTGTCGGGCCCGGCCGAGGACGAACTGATGGCGAATTTCGGCAAATCCGCCTCTGTCGATTTCGTATCGCTGCGGAAGGTGCTCTGCGACCAGCGGCAATGCCGGGTCCGAACGGCTGCAGGTGAGGTGATTGCAACGGATACGATTCATCTGTCGTCGGACGGGGCACGGCTGGTCGTCGACGCAATCGGCCGCGACCTGTTTCATGGGACCGATAGCAGACATCCCCAGTAATCTTCCGGTAAGCTTCGCCAACGACGTTTCTGTTGATCTCGCTCCCCAGTTGCGCTTGTGTACCGCCGGGTCTGGGGGACCATTTTGATGGCTATTTTCATGGCTGCAGCGTCTTGCGCTGCTGCGTTCGGTTTTGCAGTTGGTTTCGGTTCGAGCGGGCCCAATCAGGCCTGTGTCTCGCAATGGACATGACCGTGATGTCCGGCTGAGCGCGAAACACCGCTGAGCGACGTGGTTTAGGAGCCTGCCTAGGGGGGAAGGTCGTTTTCGCCAGATCTACCCCTTGGGACCGCGTCGGTCCTGAATTTCTCGCAAAGCCAAAATAGGATTTTGGAATTTTCAATATGGCCAGAGGTCGACGACCAAAACCAACGCACTTGCACCTGGTCACGGGCACTCACAGGCCATCGCGTCACGGCCGCAGAGAGGACGCGCGCGAAGCGGTCGCTATTGCGGCTCAATGCTTCGGTCCGCCGGTCAGTCCGAGATCTTTCAGAAAACTTCAACGAGAAGCTTGGGCAAAATTTATAACTCCGGCAACGTGGCTCGATGCGTCACGCGAACCTTCTGCAATCGCTCTGTGCGAGCTGTGGTCCGAATTCCGATCGGCGCCGGCACAATTTGCGGCTTCCCGACATAGCGCGCTGCGCGGCTATTTGGCAGATTTGGGCCTGACGGATGCGCGCAAGCGCGCTGTCGTGCAGGTGAAAGAGCGGGACGAGTTTTTTGATGACTGAGATGTCGCTGGAAGAGGCAAAGGCTCGCGTCCTTCGCATGTATGCGCCGCGAGACCCGGTCATCCTTATGGCCGTCGACACTGGAGCGGCGCGCCGCATGCGTGCGAAGCGCGCAAGAGAGGCGCTCGGTATTGATCTGATCCACGGCGTTCCAGTCCGTAACCTTTTTCGGCTCGTCGATCTTTTGATCGACGATGGCTGGCTCACCGAGAGCGCGCTTGACGACCAAAAGGCCCTCGCTGAAGCCGTTGGTAAATTTCTCGATTTCTGCGTGACGCGTAACTCGCTTTCGAAGTGAGGATCAGGGCAAGGTCCGCTCCAACGCGCAATGGAGCCCCATCGAATGCTCGCCAAGAAAATCGCCGAGAAGTACGAAGACACTCCCGACATACGCGCACTCGCTGCCGCGGTGCCGATCAGCTCTTCTCATCAATTGGCCGACCAGGCACTAAACGCGCTCCGCCAGCAGTACGACGCGCTCGCCGCCGAACAATCGGCGCGCATTCATTCGAATCATAAAAATCCGACACCGTCTGAATCGAAGATGATCGCCGAGACCCAGCCAAACCTCGAGCGCCTAAAACTTGATATCGAGCGCGGTCGTCAGAGCGTCTCGCTGTTCCGCACGGAACGCGCAAGGCAGGTCGCGAACGCACTTGCTCCCGCCCGCCGGCAAGCTGCAGCCAAGGTCCTGGAGCTTCTGGACGAAGTCGACGCCATGACGGAAATTCTGGTTGCGAGTTTGGACGAGATACGCCGCGCCGGAGACGCCACTGCTGGTTTTATCAATCCGGTACCAGCCGCAAGCCTGCGCGATCACGCCCGGCGGCTGGTCGTCGGAACATGAGACCAAACGAATTGGCCCGCGGGGTGTCCTTCCCCCGCACCGGAAACGGGCTGCCGTCGGCGTTGAACGAAGGCTTCGCTGGCGGCAGCGGCCATGACCATGGAGGTGAGATGAAAGACGTTGCGTTTCCTGCATCTCAAAAGTTGGAGCGCACTGAACGTGCGATGGCGCTCCTAGAGCGGATCAATCCATCAACGCGCAGTCCCGCATCTACTGCAGCTCGCTCGATCGCGGTGACTGTCGCCGATGCAGTGCGTGAAGCCGTCAACGGGGCAGTGCCCTACACGCAGCCGCTAATCGATGCGATCGACGATTACGTCCGGCAGATTACCGGCGACCGAACCAGGCTACATGCGGGGCATCACAGCATTGGGTAGGGGCTCGGGGGATCACTCATGATCTACCAGGTGTATGTCTTAGACGAGCTGGGAAATGCCCTGAGCATGGACCTTGTTGATTGCGCAACGGAGGAAGAGGCTCGAGCCAAGGCAGCCGCGCTGGTCGATGAACATCCCGTCGAACTTTGGTGCGGCAGCCGGCGCGTTGCGCGGTTCGAACCATTGCGGGACTGAGACAAACGGCTCCAGCGCTGATACGCAACGCTGCACTAAAGCGTGATGGCATTAGGTTTGATATCCTGAATTTCTGAAGTAGTTGGCGCA
>NZ_CAKZHY010000047.1 GCF_936928535.1 uncultured Bradyrhizobium sp.
GGGGGGGGGGGGTACAGGTCTCACGGCCATCGCGCCCGCGGAGAGAGGCCCCTCACCCCCAACCCTCTCCCCGTAAGAACGGGGAGAGGGAGAAGAGGGCACTGTCTAAAACATCCCGCTCGCCCCGAGCGCCCTGCAGACATGCTGCATCTCGGCCTCGTCAGCGACCATGTCGAGCATGACGGTGGTCAGGCCCTTCGCGGCAAACGCCTTCAGCTTGGCGCCGATCTCGGCATAGCTACCGACGAGATAGGGGCAGTCGGCCTGGAAGGTGAGGTAGGGCAGCAGCCAATAGCCATTGTCCGCGAGCTCGCCGCTTTGCCCCTCGTACAAGCGCCGCTTCCAGACGGAATCTGAATTTTCGACCGTGAGCGCGAGCAGCTCGCGATCGTCTGGATTATCGCGGAAACGCGCCTTCGCCGCCTGCCGCGCCTCGTCGGCGCTTTCGCGTGCGAAAATGCCAAAGTTCATGCCTGCTGCGCCGAGGCCGCGATCGAGGTCCGGCGGCAGCATCTGCATCTTGATGCAGCCGGTCTCTTCGGCGACGCGCTTGGCTGCGTCTGATTGCCCCGCGACCAGGAATTCCGGCATCAGCTCGGCGGGCAGGCGCGGCCGCAGTTGCAGATTGCTGGCGCGATAGAACCGGCCGTCGACATTCACCGGACGTGGGCTCGACAGCAACCGGCGCATCAAGCTGACGAACTCGCCGAGCCTGACATAGCGGTCCGCGTGAGACTGCTCGTCGCCCAGCCCCTGCAGATCGCTGATCGCGGTCCCCGTGATCATGTTGAGATAGACCTTGCGGCCGTAGAGCTGCGCAAAGGACGAGACGAATTTCGCCGCCGTGAACGGGTGCATGTAAACAGGGTTGACGGCGATCAGTGGCGAAGATCGCGTCGTCGCCGCAAGAATGTGCTGGGCCATGGCCCAGGGCTCGACGAAGACGTCGTTGCCTTCGAACAGCAAAATGCCCTCGAAGCCGTTGCGATCGGCGAAATCAGCCACCCGCATCAGCTCGCCGACATATTTTTGGGGATCGCGGTTGCGCGAGATCGCAGGAAAGACGCGCAGCCGCGCCGACATCACTCCGCCGCTTCCTGGAGCGGCCAGGCGTTGCGGGTGATGCGCAGGCCGCCGGCCGCGCGCGAGCCGTCGGCGATCGCGAGACGATGCGAGGGCGATGGCGAGCACAGCGAGAAGCGCCAGCCTGCCGGATCATCGGCAATGTCGGGCTTGAAGCTGATCTTGATCGCCTCCCGCGATACCTGCATCGCGAACGCATCCAGCGGCAGATTGAGCCCGAAGCCCCTCGCTTTCAGATAGGCTTCCTTCAGCGTCCAATAGTCGAAGAATCGCTCGATCGCGGTGGGCTCCGGCAGCGTGCGGAGCATCTCGACCTCTTCCGGCGCAAAGAAGCGAAGCGCGGTCGACAACGGTGCGACGCGCCGCGATACGGTCTCGACGTCGACGCCGACCGCCTCATGCCTTGACACGACGCACGCGACACAGCCGTCGGCATGGGACAGGCTGAAATGCAGCGGCGCCGAGGTGGCGGGCGCCGCGACAAAGGGGCGCCCGTAGCGTCCGGTCGAGAACGACCAGTCGGTCGGTTCGACCTCGACCGCTACGTGCGACAGCGCCATGCGCAGCATCGCATGGGCGAAGATATATTGCCGCTGATGCCGCTCGAACATGAAGCAGTCGGCGCGCATCCGCTCGTCGACCGAGAGAAGCCGTCGGCACCCGTCCACTGCGCCGGGCGTATCAATGCTCTCGGTCAATCCGACAAACAGTTCAATTCCGTCGTCTGCCATCAATTGGGCCCATAGCATCAGGCGGAGACCAAATCCGGCCCTGACTGAAGGATCAACCGAACAGGAAGCAACTCGGCGGACCGCTTCTAGCGGTCCACCCGGGCAAATTCTTGTCGATTGCTGGCCGGTTTACAGGCGCAAGCTTGTGCGAGACCCCAACCCGACAGGCGAGCGGCCCAAATCGAAAATGAAATGCAAAGATTCGCGCGGCGTCCCGGCCGCCGAATCCTTACTTCTTCTTCTTGGCCTTCTTCGCGCCACCCAGCATGGAGAGGCTGGCGTCGACGTCCTTCAGCGCGGACTGAAGCTTCTTCTTCTCGCCCGTGAGCAGCTTCTGCAGCGACTTGCGGTCCTTGTCGCTGAGCGATGAGCCTTTGGTAAATTTGATGAAACCCATAACACTCCCCCGGTTGAAAATAGTCCAAATCAAAACGCGCGAGCAATCTTGCGCGCTGGAGCCAAATAATCAAGATGCAACTTGGGCAATCACAGCTTTGGCGGGTGAACTCGTGTTCGCCGGCCCTGCACGGCTGGTCATGCCGCCCTGCGGGCGAGCAAGCGCTCCAGCGGCGTGTTTGGCCGGAGGATGGCGGCCTTGAGCAGCGCGACGAGATCCTCCATCCATGCGCCGACCGTGGCGCCGTCGAGCAGATCGCGCTTGTAATTGCACGAACCTGTAATCCCTGCCGAACGCTCCTTCAGCATCAGCGATATCAAGGTCTGGTCGATCGGCAGCACCGGCTGGCCCTCCCGCGCGACGTTTCCGATCGATCGCACCGCGACATCGGGCAGGTCGAGCGGCTGGCGCAGCGGGTTTTGCAGCGTGAAATAGACCTGAAGCAGCGAAGCCGGATCGATGCCCTGCTGCTCCAGATGGTCGGCCAGCATGTTGAAGGGCAGCTCCTGCCGCGCATGCGCGTCGAGCACGCCCTGGCGCACCCGGCCCAGGGCCTGGGCGAATGACAGATCCGGCGTGATCCGGCTGCGGACGATCACGGTGTTCTCGAATGGGCCGATGATGCGATCCATGTCCGGCTGAGCGCGGTTGGCCATGGCGGTGGCGACCGAGATGTCGGTACGCCCCGTCCGCGCCAGCAGCAGGGCCTTCAGGCCGGTCAGCAGACACATGAACAGCGTGCTGTTGTGCTGGCGCGCGTAGAAGGTGAGGCCGGCGACGAGGTCGCGCTCCAGGCTGAGCGGATGATGGCCGGTCGAAGCGCCCGCGCGTGCTTCGACGTCAAACAAGGGGGCGGCTCCGCGCAGAGTCTCGGCCCAGTCGGCGGCCTGCCGGCGGGCAGCCTCGGTTCCGCACCACCAGCGCTGCCAGCGCGCGACGCTCGAAAACGCCAGCGGCAGCTTCGGCAGGGGGCGCGGTGGATGACCCGCCAGCGCGGCATAGCGGCTCGACAATTCCTCGAACAGCACGCCGATCGACCAGCCGTCAGCGATGGCGTGATGCAGCGTCAGCAGCAGCACATGATGCTCGGCATGAAGGCGCAGCAGCCGCGCCCGCAGCAGCGGCGCGCGGGCGGTGCTGACTGGGGTATAGGTCTCCTGCGCGATCAGGAGCTCGATCTTCCTGAGCTCGAGCGCCTTGCGCCGCTGGTTATTATGGGGCCGCCCGTCGCCGATGGTCTCGACGGTCAGGACCGGACCAAGCGCGGCTGGCGCGAGGACTTGGGCGACCGGCTCCTCGCCGTTCCAGCCGAATGCCGTCCGCAGCGATTCGTGGCGGCGCACGATGTCGTCGATGGCCTGCGCCAGGGTGCGCGGATCGATCGGGCCTTCGAGATGGAAGGCGAAAGGCAGGTTGAACAGCGGCAGATCGGGCAGGTTCTGCTCGATCCGCATCATCTGGTCCTGTGCGATCGACAGCGTGGGCGGAGCGCTTTCAGCCAGTCGCGGAACGCCGGCAGGCTGTTGCGGCGTCATGGCCGCGGCCTCGTCGACCCGCCGGGCGAGTTCCGCGATCGTTGGTGCCTCGAAGATGGTCTTGATCGGCAGCGATATTCCGAGTGCACGGGCGATGCGCGCCATTGCCTGGCCGGCGAGCAGCGAATGGCCGCCGAGGTCAAAGAAATTGTCGGTGACACCGATGCTCTCTACCTTCAGCAGATCGGCCCAGATGTCGGACAGGACTTTTTCGGTGAAACGCCGGGCCGGCACGGCCGTCTCGGCCGCGACGCTCTCCTGTTGCGGGGGCGCCAGCAGCGCGGAGCGATCGAGCTTGCCGTGGGCATTGAGCGGGACCTGATCCAGGAACAGGAACGCCGAGGGGACTGCATGGCGCGGCAGCCGGCTCTTGAGGAAGTCGCGCAGCTCGCTGGCGCTGATCCGGCTGCCGGCCCTGGCAACGACATGAGCAATCAGCCTGACGTCGCCATTGGCGTCGCGCCGCGGCTCGACGATGCCGGCCCGCACGCTGGCGTGGTCTGCCAGCGCAGCCTCGATTTCCTTGAGCTCGATGCGATAACCACGGACCTTGACCTGAAGGTCGGCGCGGCCGAGGCATTCGATCGTCCCGTCGCCGCGGCGGCGAGCAAGGTCGCCGGTGCGGTAGAGCCGGCCGCCGTCCGCCCGCGCGAACGGATCAGGGATGAAGCGCTCCCGGCTCTGCGCGGGATCGTTGACATAGCCGCGGCCGACGCCGGCGCCGCCGATGCAGAGCTCGCCGACGACGCCGATCGGCTGCGGTTCCAGATGCGGATCGAGCACGTAGATCTGGGTATTGGGCAGTGGCGCTCCGACCGGAACATGTGTCGTCGTGGCGTCAGGCGCGCTGGTCAGCCGGTGCAGGGAGACGTCGTCCGAACACTCCGAGGCGCCATACGCGTTGATAAGCGGCACCTTCGGGCAGCGGGCAAACCAGGCGCGGCAGAGATCGACCGGCAGCGGCTCGCCGGTCGAGATCAGCAGCCGCAGCTTCGCAAAGGCGCGCAGCATCGGCGCCTCGTCCATCCGTTCGAGGATCACACGGAGCAGCGAGGGCACGATCTCGAGCACCGTGACGCCCTCGCGTTCGATCTCGCGCGCCAGCAGCATCGGATCCTGCACGACCTTGATGCCGCAGACATGGACGCGCGCGCCGGTCATGGGACCGGCGAGGAATTGCCAGACCGAGATCACGAAACTCTGCGGCGCCGTCTGCGCGATCACGTCCTCAGCCGTGAGGCCGAGCTCGTCGATGAGCGAGGCGAGATGGTTCGACAGCCCGCGCTGTTCGATCATGACGCCTTTCGGTGCGCCGGAGGAGCCCGACGTGTAGATCAGATAGGCCAGGCTCGAATCCGCGCGCCGCGCGGGACGGCCCGGCCTGGTGGATTCTCGGGCGATCGTATCGCCGAGCTCGGCAACCCGGATGCGCGCGACCAGCGGTTCGAGCAGTGTGTCGACCAGGGCGGACTGAGCGCGTCCCGTCAGCAGCACGTTTGCGCAGCTTGAGCCGAGGATGGTCGCGAGCCGCGCCGGTGGCTGTTCGGGGTCGAGATTCAGGAACGCCGCCCCCACACGCTGCACCGCGATCATCGCCGCGAGCAGGTCGGGGCCGCGGTCCGCCAGCAGCGCGACCACCGTTTCCGCACCGACGCCTTCGCGGGCAAGCCAGCCGGCAATCGCCTGGCTGCGGCGAGCCAGCTCGCGATAGCTCAGGGATAGATTCGAATCGGATATCGCGACGGCGTTTGGGGTCTTTTTGGCCTGCCGCTCGAAGCGTTCGCAGACCTGTCCGCGCGCCGCGAAGTCGGTAGCCCGGCCCTTCGTCAGCAAACCCCGGCGTTCCGCGACGGTGAGCAGCGGCAGACGCGAGATGCGCTGCTCGGGATTGGCGATGGCGGCCTTGATCAGCGTCTTGAACTGATCCGCCATGCCCTCGATCGTCGCAGGATCGAACAGATCGGTGGCGTATTCGAAGAAGCCGCTGAAGCGGCCTTCGGCCTCGACCAGCTCGAGTGTGATGTCGAAGCGCGCGACTTCCGGGTCGACTTCCAGCCGCCGCGTCGACAGGCCAGGGAAGCGCGCGGCTTCGATCGATGCATTCTGCAGGATGAACATGATCCGGAACAGCGGATTGCCGTCGCTCCTGCGCGCGATCTGGAGCGCCCGCAGCACTTCCTCGATCGGAAGGTCCTGGTTGCGGTAGGCATCGAGCGTGACCTGGCGCACCCGGCGCAGCAGCTCGCCGAAGCTCGGGTCGCCGCTGAAATCGTTGCGCAGGATCAGCGTGTTGGCAAACAGCCCGATCAGCCGCTCGCTTTCGATCTGGTTGCGGTTCGCGATCAGCGATCCCGTCGCGACATCCTCATGCCCGGTGTGCCGGAACAGCAGACACTGGAACACCGCAAGCAGCGCCATGAAAGGCGTCACGCCCTGGTTCTGGCTCAGCGTGCGGATGTCGGCGGACAGGGTCTTGGAGAATTCGAAATAATGACGGCCGCCGTGACCGCTCCAGACCTCCGGCCGCGGCCGGTCGGTCCGCAACGGCAGCGTGGTGACGCCGTCGAGCTGTGTCCGCCAATAATCGAGCTGCTCTTTCGCGGCCGGCGTCTGCGCCCAGCTTTGCTGCCAGCGCGCAAAATCACGATATTGAAAGCCAGCCGACGGCAAAGCCGTCACACTTCCTTTGCGCGCAGCGGAATATCCGGCGGCAAGCGCCTCCCAGAACAGCCGCTGCGACCACCCATCGGTGACGAGGTGATGGACATTGACCACCAGCGCATGGCTTGATCTGTCAAAGGAGAGCAGCGCGACCTTCAGCGGCGGCTCGCTGGCAAGATCAAATGCGTACTGCGCGAGCTTGAGCGCCTCCCGCCTGACCACGGCAGCTCGCCGCTGCGGAGAGCAGGGTTTGAGCTTGATCCGTTCGAACTGCGGCGATGCCCGAACCACGCGCTGCACAGGCTCGCCCTCGCGTTCCACGAACAGCGAGCGCAGCGCTTCGTGGCGCGTGCAGATCGCGGCGAGGCCTGCCTGAAGCGCGGCAATGTCGACCTGCCCCTTCAGCAGCGCGACCTCAACCACGTTGTAATTGTAGCGCGTCGGGTCGAGCCGCGAGAGCACATACATCCGCTGCTGCTGGAACGACAGCGGGGCGTCTTCTTTTGAGGCCTCCGCCCGCCATGCCGGCAGCGTCGCATCCCGGTGCGCCGTGGTCTCGATCCGGGCCGCAAGAGCGCCGACAGTGGCGCAATCGAAGATGTCCTCGAAGGAGAAATCGACGTTGAAGCGTTCGCGCAAGCGGGAGCGCATCTGCGTGACGGCGAGCGAATCCGCGCCGAGCGCAAAGACATCCTGATCGATTCCGACCTGCGGAAGTTCGAGCAGATTGGCCCAGATTTCGGCGAGCCGGGTCTCCAGTTCGTTGCGCGGCAGCTGCGTCTCGTCGGCATCATGTACAGTCGAAATCAGCTCGGCCAGCGCATTGCGCTTGACCTTGCCGCTGGCGCCCTTCGGCAGTGCGGCCATACTGCGGATCAGGCTCGGCACCTTGTAGGCGGCAAGCCGCTTGCGCGCGAACTGGCGGAGCTGGTCGGAGGTCGTCTCGGCATTGTCCCTGAGCACCACGACGGCCGCGACATTCTCGCCGAGCTTGGCATGGGGAACGGCGAATACGCCGGCTTCCAGCACCGCCGGGTGGGCCAGCAGCACCTCTTCCACCTCCAGCGGCGAGATCTTCTGGCCGCCGCGGTTGATGACGTCCTTGATGCGGCCGACGATGAAGAGATAGCCGTCGGCGTCGAGATAGCCGAGGTCACCGGTCCTGAACCAGCCGTTGCGGAACGCGGCCCGCGTTGCCGCCTCGTCATTATAATAGCTGCGGCTCATGTTCGGACCGCGCAGCATGATCTCGCCATGCTGGCCGTGCGCAAGCGCGCGGCCCGCTTCGTCCATGATCGCGATCTCGGGGCCTGCGGCGCGGCCGACCGAGCCGATCTTGCGCAGCTCGAATGGATTGGCGGCGATCTGCGAGGCCGCCTCCGTCATGCCGTAGGTTTCCAGCACGGGGACGCCGAAGATCGCCTCCAGCCCGTTCAGGATCGCGGGCGCAAGCGAGGACGAGGCCGAGCGGATCACCCGCAGTGACGACGACCTGATACGCTCGGGGCTCGCTTCCGCGGCGGTCAGCAGCGCGCGATGAATGGTCGGCACCGCCGTGTACCAAGTCGGTTGCAGGTCCCGCGTCCAGCCGAAAAAGGACGGTGCGTCGAATCCGGCCGTCGCGATCACGCTGGAGCCCGCCGCGAGCGCGGTCAGAAGGCCGGAGATCAGGCCATGGGCATGAAACAGCGGCAGGACGTTGAGCAGGCGATCCTGTGGTGCGAGCGCGAGCACCCGGCCGGCATTCCGCGCCGAAAGACACACATTGCGGTGCGTCAGCGGCACCATCTTCGGGCGCGCGGCCGTGCCCGATGTCAGCAGGATGAAGGCGTCGTCCTCCGCGCCGGCGGTGCCGTCGGCACAAGCTGGCCCGATCGTCGGGCCCACGAACGCGCAGCCGCCGAGATCCGTTTCCGGTCCCGGTGCGAAATCGACCACCGCGATATCGAGCGCCCTGGCGACGTCGCGGCTCGGCGAATTCATGTCCGCCCGCGTGACGAGCGCCGTAAGCTTCAATTCGCTGAAATAGCGTTGCAGCTCGTCTGCCGTGAAATCGGGATTGACGGGGACGCAGGCGCAGGTCGATGCCACCGCGATCAGGGCCAATGCGCTGTCGGCCCCCCGCGGCAGCGCAACGGCAATGCGGTCGGCAGGTGTAATGCCGAGCCCGCGCAGCGTTCGGACGAGATGCGCGATCCCAGTGCCGAGCGCGCCATAGGCCAGAGGAGGCCGGCCGGGAGCGAGCAGGGCGGGTGCCGCCGGCGTCGCGCGCGCATGAAAAGCGAGAAGGCTGCCGATATCGGCAAGGTTCTCGGCTTCGACGCCCGCGCCGTCCGGCCCGTCTCCCGCCTCGGATGCAATCTCCGACAATGCCATTCCCTTTTGATCCGATTGGGCTATTCTTCACTGGAGTTAGGGAACGCGTCCAGTCTGAGGTGAAGTTTGGGCCCCAAAATCTGTGGTTGAGGGACCTTAAGCCCTTTGGCGGGGGGAGTGTACGGCGGGCACCATGCTGGAGAATGAGCCGGGGACGGAAGTCGGGTTGAAGCGTTGGCTCGAAGGCATTGGTCTCGGTCACTACACCGATCTGTTCGCGCAGCACCGCCTCGATCTCGATGTCATGGGCGACCTGACCGAGGCGGATCTTGCCGAGCTCGGGCTGCCGCTCGGCGATCGCAAGCGGTTGCAGCGGGCAACGGCCGCGCTGTTCAAGGCGGAGACGGTGGAAGCGCCGGCGCGTCCGCCGACCCGCACGGAGGTTGGCGCCGAGCGGCGCCAGCTCACCACCATGTTCTGCGACATGGTGGATTCCACGGTGCTCTCGGCCCAGTTCGATCCGGAAGACGTGCGCGACATGATCGCCAGCTTCCGCGAAACCTGCGTGCGCGTCGTCAAGCACTACGAAGGCTTTGCCGCCCGCTTCGTCGGCGACGGCATTCTGGTCTATTTCGGCTATCCGACCGCCCATGAGGACGACGCCGAGCGCGCGGTGCGCGCCGGGCTCGAGATCGTGCGGGTGCTGTCGACTGCGCGCGCCATCGAGCCGCGCGGCGCGCTCAGCCACGCGCCCGCCGTCCGCATCGGGATCGCGACCGGCCTCGTCGTGGTCGGCGACCTCGTCGGCCAGGGTACCGAAGAGCGCGACTCTGCCGTCGGCGAGACCGTCAATCTCGCCGCGCGTTTGCAGGCGCTGGCGCCCGCCAACGGCGTGGTGATCTCCGCCTCGACGCAATCGCTGCTCAAGGGCAAGTTCGATTACCGCGATCTCGGCGCCCAGGCGTTGAAGGGCATCTCGGAAAAAACCCAGGCCTGGCACGTCGTGCGCGCCACGCGCGTGGAGACCCGCTTCGCCGCCGCGATGGGCTCGCGACTGACCCCGCTCGTCAACCGCGAGGAGGAAATCGCGCTGTTGATGGCGCGCTGGCAGCAGGTCAAGGAGGGCGACGGCCAGGTCGTCGTCAAGTTCGGCGAACCCGGCATCGGCAAGTCGCGCATCATCCAGGAGATTTTTGAGCGGATCGCAGGTGACCGGCATGGCCATGTCTCGTTCCAGTGCTCGCCCTATTACACCTCCACGGCTTTCTATCCCTTCGTCGAGCAGCTCAAATTCTCGCTCGGCCTCGACCGCGAGGATGCGTCCGCGCTGTCGCTGGCGAGCCTGGAGAATGCGATTGCCGCCGCCCACGGCGACATCGAGCAGGTGGCGCCGCTGTTCGCCGCGCTGCTGTCGATCCCGACCGGGGAACGCTATCCGCCGCTGGACCTGTCGCCGCAGCAGCAGAAGGACGCGACTGTCGCGGCGCTGGTCAATCACTTCCTGGGGCTCGCGCGCGAGATGCCGCTGGTGATGGCCTTCGAGGACCTGCACTGGATCGATCCGACATCTCGCGAGGTGATCGATTTGCTGGTCGACCGGGTGCAGAACCGGCCGATTCTCGCCATCATCACCGCGCGCTCCGAATTCCAGCCGAGCTGGAACGCGCATTCGCACATCACCACGCTGGTGCTGAACCGACTGAGCCGGCCGCTGCGCACCACGCTGGTCGAGCGCGTTGCGGGCCGGGAGCTACCCAAGGAGGTCGTCGAGGAGATCATCGTCAAGACCGACGGCGTGCCGCTGTTCCTCGAGGAGCTGACCAAGACGGTTCTCGAATCCAACCTCCTGACCGAGCGGCATGGGCGCTATGTGCTGTCGGGCCCGTGGCGGCAGCTCGCAATCCCGGCGACCCTGACGGACTCGCTGATGGCGCGTCTCGACCGGATGGGGCCGTTCAAGCGGATCGCGCAAATCGGCGCCACCATCGGCCGAGAATTCTCCTACGAGACCCTGCACGCCGTCGCCAACACGCCGGCGGAGCAGATCGAGGCGGCGCTGACGCATCTGGAGGAGGCAGGCCTGATCATGCGCCGGGGGCATCCGCCCGACGCGCTCTACTCCTTCAAGCACGTGATGATCCAGAATGCGGCGCATGCCAGCCTCTTGCACAGTGAGCGGCGCAAGCTGCATGCCAGCATCGCCCAGGTCCTCGCCGAGATGTATCCGGAAAAGACCGATCGCGAGCCGGAGCTGCTGGCCCACCATCTGACCGAGTCCGGGCAGAGCGAGGGCGCGGCGAGCTTCTGGCTCAAGGCCGGCAAGCAGGCGGCCAAGAGCGGCGCCAATCTGGAAGCGATCGGCCATCTCCGCCGGGGCTTAAGCGTCGTGCAGGCCAATGCACGCATGCAGGGCGCCGACGAGATGGAGCTCGAACTGCGGATCGCGCTCGGCAACGCGCTGATCGCCGCCAAAGGTTACGCCGTGCAGGAGGTCGAGGAGAACTACATCCGCGCCCTCGAGCTTGGCCAGCAGCTCGACGACGACGAAAAGGCCTTTGCGGCCACGCGCGGGCTGTGGGTGTGCCATTTCATCCGCGCCGACCTCACCCGCGCGCATGATCTCAGCGTCGAGCTGCTGAAATTCGCCAAGCGCGAGCGGTTGAACGAGGAGGCGGCACAGCAGACCGGCTATCTGATCGAGGCGCACCGCTCGATTGCGATGACCATGCTCTATCGCGGGCGCTTCGCCGCCGCGCAGCATCATCTGCATCGCTGCATCGATCTCTACAGTCCCGATCTGCATTCCGACCTGATGGAGCGCCACGGCACTGATCCGGGTGTCGTCTCGCTGTCCTATCTCGGCTATCTGCTCTGGTTCCTCGGCCAGCCCGACGCGGCGCGCCGGCACAGCGAGCAGGCGATTGCGCTCGCGGAGAAGATCCGCCATCCGTTCTCGCTCGCCTTCGCGCTCGTGTTCGGCGCCTATCTCTGCCAGCACTTGCGCGATATCGAGGGCACGCGCGATCACGCCAACCGTGCCATGATCATCGCCACCGAGCACAATTTCCTGCATTGGAAGCAGCAGGCCGCGATCCTGCGCGGCTGGGCGCTGGCCCAGCTCGGCGAGGCCGACGAAGGCATCAGCCAGATGCGCTTCGGCCTCGACGAGTATGAGGCCATGGATTCCTGGCTCGCCGGCTGCTGGTTCCGTTGCCTGCTCGCTGAGGCCTATGCCAAGGTCGGAATGCGCGATGCCGCCTTGCGCGCGCTGGACGGTGCGCTTGCGACCGCAAGGCGGACCGGCGATCACTCCTATCTTGCCGAGGTCTACCGCCTGCAAGGCGAGATCACCTTGTCGGATGGCAATCCTGCCTCGGTGCAGGAGGCCGAGGATCTGTTCGACCAGTCGCTGGAGACGGCACGCAAGCAGGGCGCGTTGTCCTGGGAGCTCAGAACCGCCGTCAGCCTCGCGCGGCTGTCGCACCAATCCGGCAAGCGCGAGCACGCAAGCCTTCTGCTGTTGCCAATCGTCGGCAAGTTCAACGAAGGCTTCCTGACGCCCGACCTGAAGCTGGCCATGCAGCTGGTGTACGAGCTCGGCGGCGATACACCGGCTCGTCCGCAGCCCAATCCGGCGGAATGAGCGATCTGTCCGCCGCGCGGGCGCGCTATGTCGAGCTGATTGCGAAGCGCGAGCGGATTAGTTCGCCGCGCCTGCTTGCAGCGCTCGCGTCAGTGCCGCGTGAGAATTTTCTGGCGAAGGGGCCCTGGCGCATCAAGAGCGAGGCGGCGCGCAGCTACCGGCTGACGCCCAGCGGCGATCCCATTCATCTCTACGACAATGTGCTCGTTGCCATCGACGCGCGCCGCAAGCTCGACACCGGGCTACCGAGCCTGTGGGCCCATTTCATCGATGTGCTCGACGTCAGGGAGAAGGACCATGTGGTCCAGATCGGTTGCGGGCTCGGCTATTTCTCGGCGATCCTGTCGGAGATCGTGGGTCCGAAGGGCAGGGTGCGAGCCGTCGAATGCAACGACCGGCTCGCGGCAGGCGCTGCGAATTACCTTCGCGCCTATCGGAATGTCGAGGTCATCAACGGCGACGGTTGTCGCGACATCGGCGAGCCGGCCGATGTCATCATGGTGCATGCCGGCTTCTCGCATCCGAATCCGCTCTGGCTCGCCTCGCTCCGCCCGCGCGGCCGGCTGCTGGTGCCGCTGACACAGCGGGACCGCGAGGGCGCCGCACTCAAGATCACGCACCGGGGCAAGGGGTTCGTGGCCGAGGCGGTACAGCAGATCCGGATTTTTCCAGGCCAGGGTCGCGGAATGACTGCGCTCGATGATCGCGTCGCCGATTGGTGGCAACGCGCATCCGCCCTGGCGCCGCTGCGCTTTCGTGCCCTGGACCAGGGGCTGCCGTCGGACTAGGTCCGACCGAGGCAGGGCAGTAACTATTGGGGAGATGTGTCCTTTTTTGTTCCGAGCGGGTTGTTTATATTTGGAGCGGTCCTGGATGAGCCCATGAAGGTTGAATTGAACGAGGGCGTGGTTGGTGACACCGCGAAGCTGATGATGCATCGGCTGATCGTGCGAAGGCTTCGTCGCGATCCCACGTTAGTGGAAAGGGCGAAGGAAGCTCACACGCGACAGGCCGACCAATTCGCCGATTGGCCGTTCGTGCGCGAGTGGCGGGAACTGCTTGCGCTTCCCACCCGAGAACTGGCCGTAAAGCTGATCAGTCGCGATCGGGAGATGGTCAGATTGCGCAATTCATCGCCATTTTTTCTCGCCGAAGGCATTCATTTTGGCGATTACGACACGCGGATCCGGCTACGAAGAGCTGCGAGAAGAATTGTCCAGCGCGGCTTGAGCACTCAAACTGCTTCTGCTCGAGATCTATGATGGCTGGTGGAGGTCCAGTACGCGATTTCGAGGATTTGCTTAGAGTCGTCAGGGCTCTTGCCTACGAGTTCAAGACTGATACCGTGTACATCGTTGGTAGTCAGGCAATTCTTGCTTCAATGTCCGATGCTCCGGCGGCGGCGACGGAATCGCCGGAAATCGATGCTTTTCCGGCAAACGCAAGAGTTTGGGAAATGACAGAGGCTAAGCATACGCGTGATGGCGTGCAGCCTGTTGCGTCTGAACACATCGACGGACTTTTCGGATCTGAAAGCCAGTTTCACCGTACGCATGGCTTCTACATCGATGGCGTCGACGAGACGACCGCTAAGCTCCCGAGAGGTTGGCGGACCCGGGCGGTCACCGTGCAAACCGAGGTTGAAGGGCGGACGGTAATCGGCGTGGCGCCTGCGCTGGAAGACCTTGTCGTCTCCAAGGTTCGCCAGGTTGGATGAGAGGGACAAGCGGTTCGTCAGCGCGATCCATGGGACGCGGCCTTTGGATCTGGAACTGATTGAGCAAAGGATCCGTACGACGGACCTCGATCCTGCCGTTGCGGAGCAGGCGATCGCCTATATCAGAGGTCTGAAATCTCAAGGCTAGTCTTTCCCGCCAACAACCCTTGTTTCGCTTGGGCTTGATTCAGCGTGGGTTCCTTGCAGTCCCGGCGTAGTTATGACGGCGGGTTAATCGTCACCGGGTGACGCAAAGACAGCGTCGCCGTTTTGCGCTGGTTGATCATCGGGGCGACACGCCCTCACACGTCCTTCGTGAACTTGCTGATGACGTCCATGAACGGCTTGGGCTTGAAGTCGCCATCGAGCGGCAATGGCCGGTTCGGCTGCTTGTCCGGGCGCTTGACGAGGCCGTTCATCCAGCTGTAGCGGTCGGAAATGCCCCAGGTCAGGATCGAGCGCACCGGTCCGCTGGTCGAGATCGCGGTGAGGAGATCGTTGACGCGCTTGGCGACGATGGCGTCGCGCTCCGCAGGACTGCCGGTCAGCTTCTCGTCGTTGACGTCGAGCTCGGTGACGAAGACTTCGAGGCCCCATGAGCGGACTTCGGTCACGAACTCGGCGAGCCCGTGGGTGTCGATCTCGAGCTCGGCATGCAGATGCGATTGCAGCCCGACCGCATGCAGCGGCACGCCTTGGTCCAACAGCTCCATGATGAGATTGCGGAAGGCCGCGCGCTTGGCGATGAACGAATCTTTCGCGGACTCGACATCGTATTCGTTGATCGCGAGCTTGACGTAGGGATCGGCCGCGGCCGCCGTTCGGAACGCCAGCGGAATCCAGCCGTTACCGAGATGCTGGGTCCAGAACGTGTCACGCCGGTCCTTGACGTCCTTGGGATTGTCAGGGATGGGCTCGTTGACGACGTCCCATGAGGTCAGCTTGTCCTTGTAATAGGACACGACGGTGTTGATGTGATCGACATAGGCGCGCTCGACGCCCTTCGAATCCTTGATCTGTTTGGTCCAGTCGGGAATGTCGTGATACCAGGCCAGTGTATGGCCGCGCATGGTCATGTCGTTCTTCTGCGCGAAATCATAGATCGCATCGGCGCGCTCGAAGGCGAAGGTGTGCGCATCCGGCCGCAGCACCGGCCATTTCAGCTCCAGCACCGGCACCACCTGCGTACAATAGGTACTGATGGCCTCACCAAGCCGCGGATCGGCTTGCAGGTCCCAGAGCGTAGCTGCCGCGCCATAGCCTGGGCGGCGCTGCGCCAATTTCGACACCGGCAATGCCGACGCCGATGCACCCGCCGCGAGCGTTGCGGCGCTGCCGAGGAGAAATTGGCGTCGGTCGAGCTTCGTCACGTGGCTACAGTCCTTTCGGAACCAACGCGCCATCGTACCAAGCGGCGCCTTGCGACGCCGCGGTTTCCTGTTGTTGGGTTAACTTTCGCGGATGTTCCGCTCAGCGCACGTGGCGCTGCATCACCGCTTCAGCGATGCCGAAATAGTGAAGCGCGCCCTTTTCGAGCGTGAGATTGTCCATCACATAATCGCGAGGCGAAAAGCTCCCCGCGGCTACCTGGGACCAGAAGGCGCTCCAGCTGGAGATGAAGTCGTCGGCATCGACGAATGTGCTGCCGCAACGTGTGTCGAAATAGGGCACGGAGGACACGCCGCCTTCGTATCTCACGCGCTCCGGGAAATATTCCGGATCCTGCCACGGGCCGCCGCGATCCCAGGCGAATACCGGCACGCCGCTCGACAGCGCCTGCTGGCAGGCGATGCCCTGGCTTTCGTGCTCGCAAAGGAACACCATGCTGCGGCAGCGCGCCAGCGCCGCCTTGTAGTCGTCTTCCTTGTATTGGCCGTAGCGGATCACTTCCACCGAGCGTCCGCTCGCTTCGAGATGCCGGCGGACCGGTTCGATCAGCTCGCTCTCATAGCGCGCGTGGTCCCAGCGCACCTTGTCGTAAAGCAGCACGTCGACGCTTTTCTGCGCGGCCGGCGTTGCCGTCCACAAATCGGTTTCGATGCCGACCGGCCATATTTCGATATGCGGCCAGTATGGCCGGCACATCTCCGCGTACCAGTTGCAGGGCACCAGGATGGTGTGGGTCAGGAGGTCCTTGTGATGGGCGGGCACGTCAACCGGATGGTTGTACATGACGACGCCTAGCAGGAGCGGGTTCTTCCAGTCGAACCAGTCGAGCACGAAGGGGCGCCCGAGGATGCAAGCGAGCTCCTCCGGATGCTTTTGGATGTAGCTGTAGTCGTTGACGCGATAGGGGATGCCGACCCTGTCGAGCCCGGCGCAGAGATTGAGGAATACGCGCCGCTGGCCGCTGATCCAGGATTTTCCGAGCAGCATCCGCCGCACCAGCGGCCGGACGTAGCGGTCGCCCGGAAACCAGCGGTCGTCGCGCTCCTCGAAGAACAAATTGAGCGTCATCCGCTCGCCGTCCCAGGGGGACGTCGGGACCAGGGACGCATCCGTCCCGCCATGGGGCAGGGAGCTCGGGTTTGCCCCTATGCGTTCGACAACGTCCATCCTAGCTACGTCCACACGTTAACCAAACGTCGGGCGACGTCTTGAAATCATGGTTTCTTTTCGGTGATCGCGGCGGCCCGTTCAAGGACAGGGCAAATTTAACGCTAACGCGCGAAAGCGGTGGGGCCATCCCATTCCGCGGCCGATTTGCAGACTTAAATGACTATCTTGGGAGATGCTGCGGCGCAGTCCGATCGCCAAGCCTTCGATCTTCACGCCAAGGTCCAACTGATCAACGGCCGCTCGATTTCAAGGCCGCCAGTCCCGTGCACGCATGCTGAACCGTCATTTCTCCATCTATCTCGTCAGCTACGTCCTGTCTGCGGCGATGGGCTTCTTCGCGGTCACCGCCTATACGCGGTTGCTGACGCCCGGCGATTATGGCGTCTATGTCGTCGGCATGAGCATCGCCGGCATTCTGGGCGCGATCTTCTTCGCCTGGATCAAGCTGTCGGTGTCGCGCTATCAGGCGATGTCGGCGGACGTGGATTTTCGCGGCACGGCGATGGTTGGCTTTGCACTGACCGTCCTCGCCATGGGCACGGCGACCCCGCTGGTATTCCTGTTCCGTAGCGACGTCAGTGTCGAGCTGGTGCTCGCCAGCATGTTCGTCGCGATCATGTCGAATGGGTTCGATGTCGGCCAGGAGTTCGAGCGCGCCAAGTTTCGGCCGTTTCGCTTCGCGGCGATCTCGATGGTGCGCAGCGTCTCGAGCGTCGGCTTCGGCCTGCTCGGGATCTGGCTTGGCTGGGGCGGCATGGGCCTGCTCGCCGCCTTTGGCCTCGGCTCATTTGCCGGTGTCATCCTCAATCTCGTCAGCGATCGCGCCAGGGTCGCAGGCTTTTCGCACAGCCAGTTCATGCAGCTCGCGCGCTACGGCCTGCCGTTGACGCTGGCCGGACTTTCCGTCGCGGTCTACTCCGCCAGCGACCGGCTCATTGTCGCCTATCTGCTCGGCAAGGATTCCGCCGGCATTTTCGGCGTCGCTGCCGATCTGCCGCGCCAGTTCATGGTCATGATCGCCACCAGCGTTGCCGCGGCCACCGTGCCGATGGTGTTCCGCTCGCTGTCGGAGCAGGACAGCAACGCGACGCGGGAGCGGCTGACCGAGAGCCTCGAACTGCTGCTGGTCGTCGTCGCGCCCGTCGCGGTCTGGCTCGCACTTGCCGCCGATCAGGTCACGGGCACGCTTGTCGGTGTCGATTTTCGCGCCGGTGTGTCCGCGCTGCTGCCGACGCTGGTGCTCGCCCGCTTCTTCGGCATCGCCAATCAATTCTACGTCCAGCTTAGCTTCCAGCTCGCCGAACGGCCCTTCATGCTGGCGGCGCAGTCGTTTCTCACGCTGGTCATGAGCGTGGCGTTGATGTTCATGATGGTCGCGGGTTACGGCATCTACGGCGCGGCGCTGGCGACGCTTGCAACCGAGGTGATCGGCTTCGTCATCGCCGTCGTTCTGATGCATCGTGCTCATCCCGTGCCGTTCGACGTCGTCAGGCTGGCCGGCATCGCCGCTTCCGCCGTAGCCATGGCAGCTGCGATCCTGCTCGCGCGGTCTCAGGTCCATGGGACCGGGTTCGCGGCCCTGACGATCGTGAGCGTTGCGGGGGGGCTCGCTTACGTCGCCATCGCGTGGCTTCTCAATGTCGCGAATGTGCGGACGCTGTCGCTGCGCTTGCTGCGGACGTTTAACCGCAGGGCGCTGGGCGTCTAGCCGCCTGACGTAACGGGCGGGTCCAACGGCTGCGGCTTGCGCATACGCATCTGAATTCTGTGCTACATCTCACCCCTCGCAATCGATGTATCGTCTCCTCGCCGACATCGCGAGCGATGCGGCTGACAACCACAGTGAAGAGACGATGGCACCATCAGGCCCTCTCAGCGGCATCCGCGTTCTCGATCTGACGAGCGTGCTGTTCGGTCCCTATGCCGCGCAGATGCTCGGCGACTGGGGCGCCGACGTCATCAAGATCGAGCCGCCCGCCGGCGATACCTGGCGATACACCGGCCTGTTCCGGAACCATGGCATGAGCGGCCAGTTCATGGCGGTCAATCGCAACAAGCGCAGCCTCGCGCTCGACCTGAAGCATCCCGACGGCAAGGCCGCGCTTGCAAAACTGATCCCGACGGTCGACGTGCTCGTGACCAATGTCCGGCCTGCCGCGATGGCCCGGCTCGGTTTCGGCTATGGCGACTGCGCCAGGCTCAATCCGCGCCTGATCTATGCGGCCGCGACCGGCTTCGGCCAGGATGGCCCGTGGGCTGCGCGCCCGGCCTTCGATGAGATCATCCAGGCGGCTTCGGGCCTTGCATCGTCGATCGGATCGGACGAGAAGCCGGAATTCGTTCCGAGCCTGATCGGCGACAAGATCTGCGCGATGGCGATGGTGGGCGCGGTGTCGGCGGCGCTGTTCCGCCGCGAGCGCACCGGGCAGGGGCAAATGGTCGAGGTGCCAATGCTGGAGACGATCGCAGGCTTCAACAGCATCGAGATGCTGGGAGGGCATGCGTTCGATCCGCCGATCGGCCCGACCGGCTACAAGCGCATGAAGAACCGGCGGCCGGTGAGGACCAAGGATGGCTGGCTGACGATGCTGCCCTATTCCGGAGACAATTGGTGCGCCTTCTTCGAGGCCGTCGGCCGCCCCGAGCTGATCGAGGAACTCGGTGTGCGCGATCCCGTGCTGCGCTCCCAGAACATCGACAAGGTCTATGACCGCATGAGCGAGATCGGACCCACCCGCACCACGGCGGAGTGGGAGGAGCTTTTGCTGCGGCTCGACGTGCCGCACACCGCTTTCGCCAAGCTGACCGAGATCAGCGAGCAGCCGCATCTCGAGGCCGTCGGCCTGTTCGCGGAGATCGATCACCCGACCGAAGGGCGCATCAGGCAGGCGCGGCCGGCGACAAAATTCTCCGAAAGCCCCGCCGGCATTCACCGCATGGCGCCGCGGCTAGGCGAGCATTCGCGCGAAGTGTTGCGCGAGGCTGGTCTGACTGACGCGGAGATCGAGGCGCTTGTCGCGCACAAGGCAGTTGGCGCGCCCTAGCGGGGGCGCGCCGTTCCAGCCTATCGCTTGCCGGCGGCGGACGCCGTCACGGTCGCCGGCCCAAAGCTCTGCTGCCAGTACATCTCGACTTGCTCGACCAAGGTGGCCGGCAGCGGAACGTAGTTGAGCGTTTCGGCCTGCGTCTTGCCGCTCTCCAGCGACCAGCGCATGAAATCGATGGCCGCGGTCGACCTCTCCGGCGATTTCGGCTGCTTCGGCATCACGACGAACGTCGTGGCCGTGATCGGATAGGCATTCTCGCCTGGCGCGTTGGTGAGGACGAGATGGAAATCCTTGTCGGCCGTCCAGTCGGCGCTCGCGGCGGCCGCCTGGAACGAGGCGGCGTCGGGCCCGACGAAACGGCCCGCGCTGTTCTGCACCACGCCGAACGAGATCTTGTCGAGCCGTTGCAGGGCGTAGGCATATTCGAGATAGCCGATCGAGCCGGGCACGAGGCTGACGAGCGAGGCGACGCCGTCATTGCCGCGTCCGCCGAGGCCAACAGGCCACTCGACGGCGGTGCCTTCGCCGACGCCGCTCTTCCATTGCGCGCTGACCTTGGAGAGATAGTTCGACCAGTTGAACGTCGTGCCGGAGCCGTCGATGCGGTGCACGACGGTGATCGGCGCGTTCGGCAGTTTGAGGTCGGGGTTGATGTCCCGAATGGCCGGATCGTTCCAGGTCTTGACCTTGCCAAGATAGATGCCGGCGAGCACCTCGCCGGTGAAGTGCATCTGGCCCGGCTTGACGCCGTCGATATTGACGACCGGAACGACGCCACCGATCACGATGGGAAACTGGATCATGCCGAGCCTGTCCAGCTCCTTCGGATCAAGCGGCATGTCGGTGGCGCCGAAATCCACACTGGCTTTCTTGATCAAGCCGATGCCGATGCTCGATCCCACCGCCTGATAGCTGACGGTGTTGCCGGTCTTCGCCTTGTAGGCGTCGATCCATTTCGCCATCACGGGCGAAACGAAGGTTGAGCCTGCGCCTGTGGTCTCGGCAGCGAAGCTTTGCGTGGCGACGACCAGAGCGGCGAGGACGATCGGGAGGCTGAGGTGTCTCGTCATGCCCCGGAGGCTAGCAGCCCGCCCGGCGAACCGGTGTGGCTTATGTCACAAAAATGTAATGGGAATGAAAACCATCTGGTTCGGCAACTGTGCGATGGGAATCGCACAAAACGGCCCCGCTTTAAGACCCAAGAGTGCGGGCGACGTTGATCAGTATGGCCGCAAGTACGGCCAGCGAGAGTGAAACGGTCATGCTCTTCATCAGGCCCCTGGTATTGGGCTCGGGAAAGAAGAAGACGAGGCCCGTAAGGAAGAGCGCCAGCCCGGCAACGACCGCGACAATTTGCGAGAGAGTTGAGGACACTTGTTCATCCTCCAATGCGCTGTTCATCGAGATTAAAGGCAGCATGGCTGCGGCCCCGCGCAATTCTCCGTGATTCCGGTCACATTTCTCTGGCCACCCGTCGAAGGCTGAAATTCTGCCGCAGCGCGCCACCAGCTCCCGGCCAGCCTCGGCTGTGGATCACCCTTCCGCCTGCCCGGACCGTCGTATAAGAGAGTTTCGTCGCCGGAACGGACCTGATATCGCCCGAAACGGAACTGATGGTGGCTGCGAATTCTTAATCCAAAGATCGCAATCTGACGGATCATCGACGCAAGTGCGGACAGGCAACCGGGGAATGGCATGAAAGACCTGATGACGACGGCGCAATCCAATCGGGTGATGCGGCGTTGGGGGGCTCCCGGAATCGTGATGCTCGCGGCAGCGCTTGCCCTGGCCGCCCCGGGCGAAGCGTTTGCCGCCAAGCAGCCGCGCCAGACCGCCGAGGCGGTGGCGCCGCGCGAGGCGGGCGAGCCGATAATGGCGATCGTGTCGATCAAGAGCCAGCAGGTCACGTTCTACGATTCCCAGGGCTGGATCCTGCGCGCACCTGTTTCGACCGGTACGACCGGACGCGAGACGCCCGCGGGCGTCTTCGCCATCATCGAGAAGGACAAGGACCACCACTCGACAATGTATGACGATGCCTGGATGCCGAACATGCAGCGCATCACCTGGAACGGCATCGCGCTGCATGGCGGACCGCTGCCCGGCTACGCGGCCTCGCACGGCTGCGTGCGCATGCCCTTCAACTTCGCCGAGGGCCTGTTCGACAAGACCAATATCGGCATGCGGGTGATCATCTCGCCGAACGACGCCGTCCCGGTCGATTTTTCGCATCCCTCGCTGTTCGTGCCGAGCAAGGAGGCCATCGCGGCCGTTCCGGCGCGCGCCGACAAGCTCTCCCTCGAAGCGGAGGACGCTGTCAGGGCGGCCGACGAAGCCAAGAAGGCTGCAGCCGCGGCCGCGAAAGAGGCGCAATCGCTGCCGGCATCGCTGCGCAAGCTCGAGCAGCAGAAGGCCCGCGCCGACGCCGAGAACGCCTATGCCGACAAACTGGTCGCGAACGCCAAGACCGACCAGGCCAAGGCAAAGGCCGACGAGCTGAAGCAGAAGGTCGCGACCAAGGCGGCGGATGCGGCAACCCAGCTCGACGCCGCCAAGGCCGCGGCGCAGCCCAAGCGCGATGCTGTCGCCGCGACCAAGGAAGCGGCCAAGGTCGCCGCGGCCAAGAAGGTCGAGGCCGTGAAGGCTGCGCTAGATGCCAAGCTCGCGATGGAACCGGTCTCGGTCTACATCAGCCGCGCGACGCAGAAGCTCTATGTTCGGCGCAACACCCACAAGCCCGCGCCGGACGGCGGCGGCGAGGTGTTCGACACCAGCATCGAGGTCCCCGTCACCATCCGCAATCCGGACCAGCCGATCGGCACCCACATCTTCACGGCGATGGCGAAGAGCGACACGGGCCTGCGCTGGAGCGTCGTCAGCATCGACGAGGGCGACAACGCCAAGGACGCGGTCGACCGCATCACCATCCCGCAGGAGGTATGGGATCGCATCGCGCCGACCGCGTTGCCGCGGTCCTCGATCATCGTCTCGGACGAGCCGCTGAGCGCCGAGACCAACTACCGCACCGAGTTCGTCGCGGTTCTGAGCAACCATCCGCAAGGCGGCTTCATCACCCGCAAGCCGACTGCGCCGCCGGTGGAGATGGCCAGCGACGATGGTTGGGGCAATGGCGGCGCCTTCGGCGGCAACGGCTTCTTCTTCTTTGGGCAGCGCGATCCGAATCCGCAACCCGTCAATCCGCGCCGCCGCGCCGGCCAATACCAGTACTACCAGCCGGCACAGCCGATGCCGATACAGCGGAGTTTCTGGTAGACGCGAGGCCGGAGCGTAGCGGCTCCCGCCGCTACGGCCGCGCCGTGATCACCAGGGCCTGAATTTTCGCTTCGACCGGTCCCGAGCCGTGGCGTTTGCGGATCGCCTCGGCGACGGCCTCGGTTGCAGCCTCGAGCTTGCTCGCATCCCTGGCCTCGATCTCGCCGCGCAGCGGCGTTCCCTGGCAATAGGCAATGGCGACATATTCCGCGGAGGGCGCGCGGCTCGCCGCTGACTTGGTTTCGATCGAGATGTCCTTGAAGCCCGCGCGCTCCAGATCGGCCTTGATGACGTCCTTGTCGTGATAGCCATGCGGCGTCCGCGCCATGAACAGCGGCGGATTGTCCGGGAATACCTTGCCGAGCGTGGCGGTCGCGTCATCTGCGAACACATTGTCCGCGATACGGTCCCACACGTTGAACAGATACGTGCCGCCAGGCTTCAGCACCCGCTTCGCCTCGGCGTAGCCTTTGCTGCGATCCGGAAAGAACATGGCGCCGAACTGGCAGCAAACCACGTCGAACGCCGCATCGTCGAATGGCAGCGCCAGCGCATCCGCCTGACGCCAGGTCATGCGGGGATCGTCACCCTGTTGCTGCCTGGCGACTGCGAGCATCGGCTCGTTGAGGTCGGTTGCGACATAGCGGACATCTGAAGGCAGCAGCGCCGCCACGGCGCGCGTGACCGCGCCGGTGCCCGCGGCGATCTCGAGCAGGTCCGAGGGCGACAGCGCGGCGACGCGCTCGGCCAGATCGTCGGCATAGACGGAGAAGATCAGCGGGACCAGATATTCGTCGTAGAGCTTGGGAACCGAGCCGGCGAAAACCTTGTCAGTTGCAGACATGCTTGCCTCGCTGAACCCTCGGACACGAGGCCATATGTTACCATGCATCCTCGGTCCGGCAACGGTTCGGCCTGTCCCCACATACACAACGAAAGAGGTCTACGATTTCGCGCCGCCGACCTCGCGGATCGGCCGCGTGCCGTCCCAGTTCAAGGCTGCCTGCCGCACCTTCTCGAAGAACGGCCCCTTGGTGCCGCTGATGTCGGAGATCTCGATGATCGTGCCCGGATGCGCCTGCGTGTCGAGATAGGCGAAGCGTCCCTTATCGCCGCCGATCTGGCCTTCGTGGCCGATCCTGTAGCCGAGCCCGATCGCCTTGTCGTACAGCGCCTGGTAGTCGTGGCTCCAGTACGACATGTGCTGGAGGCCCTCATGGCCGGCGTCCAGGAATTCCTTGTACAGCGAGGGCGCGTCGTTGCGCTGCTGGATCAGCTCGATCTGGAGATCGCCGGAATTGGCCAGCGCGATGCTCATCTCGACGGCCGAGTCCTGGCCGCGATGGCGGAACCAGTCGGTCTTGACGCGATCGATGTAGTACCAGGGACCGACGCCCATCACCTCGATCCAGTGCCTCATCGCGGCCTGGATGTCCCGCACCACATATCCGTTCTGGCGCACCGCGCCGAAGATGCGGCTCATGCCCGCGCTCCCGTTGTCGATCCGCTCACTTGGCCTCGATCGTCGCGGCGGTTGACTAGCGAAACGATCGGTCGTTAGTCAACAGTCATGGCTATCCAGCCAAGGGAGAGAACCGTGGCAAGGCTGCCCCTGATTGATCCGGAAACGACGAGCGGCGACATCCGCGCCTCGTTCGACCGCATGCCGGTCAAGCTCAACATCTTTCGCATGATGGCCCATGCCGAGGCCAACATGATCCCGGCGATGCGGCTCGGCAATTCGATCCTGCACAAGCAGAAACTCTCGGCCGTCAACCGCGAACTCCTGATTCTCCAGGCGGCCCAGCTGGAAGGCGGGGCCTATGAATGGCGCCAGCATGTGCCGATCGCGCTCGGCGTCGGCTGCACGCAGGCGCAGGTCGATGCGGTCGAGCGCGGTGATTACGATGCCGCGGCGCTCAATGAGGCCGAGCGTGCGCTACTGAAGTTCGGCCGCGAAGTCGTCGAGAATGTCCGCGTGCCCGCGGCCATCTTTGCGGCTGCGCGAAAACATTTCAGCGACCAGGAGATCGTCGAATCCATCGTCGCGCTCGGCTTCTACATGATGATGGCGCGCGTCACCGAGGCGACCGAAACCGATCTCGATCCCGCCGCCGGTATGATGGTCTACGAGGGCGGCAAGAAGTAGGTGGCTGAAATGACGGAAAGCGAGAGCCGGGATTTCGCTCCGCTCCATCCGGGCTTCTGTAACGGGCCTTGGTTAGTCAATCCCTTTTTGCGTGA
>NZ_CAKZHY010000048.1 GCF_936928535.1 uncultured Bradyrhizobium sp.
GCTCGCGAAGCGAGCGAAGGCTGGTGGAGCCAGGCGGGATCGAACCGCCGACCTCGTCATTGCGAACGACGCGCTCTCCCAGCTGAGCTATGGCCCCTTTGCTGGCCGCTCTGGTTAACGCGGCCGACAACCGGGCGCCATTTAAGTCCCCGCCAAGGTCAAGTCAAGGACGGGTGTGAGGGGGTTTTAGTCGCTCCAGGCGCCGACTTCCCTTGTTTGGGCCTGACGGAACCGATATCTACCCATGACCACCCCAAACACTGCCCCACGACACTGGTCCAGAGAGTGTTTCGCTGATGCGCCCGATAGTCTTCATCCTGATCCAGATCATCAATCTCTACATCTATCTGCTGATCGCATCGGCAATCCTGTCCTGGTTGATCGCGTTCAACGTCGTCAATACCCGCAACCAGTTCGTCGGCGCGATCGCCGAGTTTCTCTATCGGATTACCGAGCCGGTCCTCGGGCCTATCAGGCGCCGGCTGCCGAGCATGGGCGGGCTCGACATGTCTCCGATCGTCGCCTTCTTCGTGCTCTGGTTGATCCAGCTTTATCTCGCCGAATACGTTTATCCGAACGTACCGTAAGGCCGGTGGAACCGTGATGGAGCTCTCGGCGCCTTGACGGAACCATGGCGCATCTCCACCACGGGCGTCAGCATCGCTCTGCGTGTGACGCCGCGCGGGGGCCGTGACGGCATCGAGGGGATCGAGCAGCTCTCCGACGGCCGTCGCGTGCTGAAGGTGCGGGTGCGGGCCGTCGCGGATGGCGGCGAGGCCAATCGCGCGGTTCTGGCGCTGCTGGCGAAATCGCTCGGTGTGCCCAAGGCCAGCGTCAGTCTCCTGTCTGGAGCGACGTCGCGGCTGAAACAGGTCGCCGTCGAAGGAGATCCGGCACGGCTTGCTGGCGCGCTGCGTGAGCTCGCGCCTGTCAAATCGACAGACGAGGGGAACTGACATGACGGCCAAGATCATCGATGGAAAAATCATCGCGGCGGACCTTCGCGCCCGCGTCACTGAGGAGGTCGCCCGCGTCAAGCGCGAGCACAATCTGGTGCCGGGCCTTGCCGTGGTCCTGGTTGGCCATGATCCCGCCAGCGAAGTCTATGTCCGCTCCAAGCATACGCAGACCCAGGCCGCCGGCATGGCCTCGTTCGAGCACAAACTGCCCGCCGACGTGTCACAGGCCGATCTGCTGGCGGTGGTCGCAAAACTCAACCGCGATCCCGCCGTGCATGGCATTCTCGTGCAATTGCCGCTGCCCAAGGGCCTGAACACCGAGGCCGTGATCAACGCCATCGATCCCGCCAAGGATGTCGACGGCCTGCACCCGAACAATGCCGGCCGGCTTGCCGGCGGCTTCGAGGCGCTGTCACCCTGCACGCCGCTCGGCTGCATCATCCTGACCAAGAGCGTGCACCCGTCCCTCGAAGGCATGAACGCCGTCGTGATCGGCCGCTCCAATCTGGTTGGACGTCCGCTGGTGCAATTGCTTTTGAACGAGAACGCGACGGTAACGATTGCGCATTCGCGCTCGCGTGATTTGCCGGGAATCGTGAAGCAGGCCGACCTCGTCTATGCCGCCGTCGGCAGGCCCGAGATGGTGCGCGGCGATTGGCTGAAGCCGGGTGCGACCGTGATCGACATCGGCATCAATCGCATTCCGAAGGAGGACGGCAAAACCCGTCTCGTCGGCGATGTCGCCTATCAGGAAGCGCTTGGAGTTGCCGGTGCGATCACGCCGGTGCCCGGAGGCGTCGGCCAGATGACGGTGGCCTGCCTGCTCGTGAATACGCTGCGCGCGGCTTGCGCGATCGCAGGTTTGCCGAAGCCGGCGGTGTAGGTGGTCGTCATTCCGGGGCGATGCGCAGCATCGAACTATGGTGCGCAATTGCGCACCTGAGAATCTCGAGGTTCCGGGTTCGCCTCTTCGAGGCGCCCCGGAACGACAAGCTCAGCCCTTCTTCTTCTCGCGCTCAATGCCTTCGAGGATCAGCTTTTGCGCTTCCTCGGGGCCGCCCCAACGCGTGATCTTCACCCACTTGCCCTTCTCGAGATCCTTGTAGTGCTCGAAGAAGTGCTGGATCTGCTGCAGCGTGATCTCGGGCAGGTCGGAATACGACTTCACCTTGTCGTAGCGCTGCGTCAGCTTCGACGACGGCACCGCCAGGATCTTCTCGTCGCCGCCGGCCTCGTCTTCCATGAACAGCACGCCGACCGGGCGCACGCTCATGACGGCGCCGGGAATGATGGCGCGGGTGTTGATGATCAAGACGTCGCAGGGGTCGCCGTCGTCGGACAGAGTATGCGGGATGAAACCGTAATTACCGGGGTAGCGCATCGGCGTGTAGAGGAAGCGGTCGACGACGAGCGTGCCGGCTTCCTTGTCCATCTCGTATTTGATCGGCTCGCCGCCCACGGGGACTTCGATGATGACGTTGACGTCGTGGGGGACGTTATTCCCGATCGAGACCGCATCGATACGCATTAGAAAGGCTCCGTTCTTGCCGAAGTTAAATCTCGCCCGGCAGCGATTTCGGCGCTGTCATACGCGGGCTTGGCCCGCCGATCCATCGTGTTTTTGTGAAATAATGAATCCAGCGATCACCGGCTGAAAAGCAACGGTATCGACGGATGGGAACGCTGCCGATCAGGGTTTGAGCAGCTCAATCGGTCCAAATCTTGTTTGGACCAAATCTTAATTGGTCCAGGCGAAGGCGACCTTGTCGAGCGCCTTCGGCCCGAATCGCTCGGAAGAGCGCGCCACCATGCGGCCGCCCAGGGCCCGGTAGAACTCGGTTGCGGGGTCGTTGTCCGAGAGTGCCCACACCACCATGCTCTTCAGATTGCTCTGCATGAGATCGCGGCGCGCGGCGGCAAACAGGCGGCGGCCGAAGCCGAGGCCCTGAAACTCGGGACGCAGGTACAGCTCGTAGATCTCGCCGTCGAAATGCAGGCTGCGGGCGCGATTGCGGCCGTAATTGGCATAGCCTGCGATCTTGTCGCCGAACACGAGCACGCTGACGCGGCTGCCCTTGCGGATCGCGCTGTCCCACCATTGCGGACCGCGGCGGTTGATCAGCTTCTCCAGCTCGGCGCCGGGAATGATGCCCTGATAGGCGGAACGCCAGGCTTCGTCATGGGTGGACGCCACCGCAGTTGCATCTGCGGCTTTGGCCGGCCGAACCTCGATCAGGGTTGTGCTCATGAACACGATCAAACCAAGTCGCCGCGCCGGCGGCAAGACCTATCGTTAATTATCGGTTAACCTGTGGACTTTCTGCATCAGTATTTTAACCATGTTGTACCGAAAAAAGACAAGAGGCCACTTCGAACGGCACCGGCGTGCCGTCTGTCGGTGCAAAACTGCTTGCGGCAACGAATGAACGGCAATCGCAGCGCAGAAAGTCCGCCCTATCTGATTCGTTCCTACTAGCTTGGCCGTCGCCGTTCGTGCTCGCTCCCGGCAACTCATGCGACTGTTCAACATCGCGACACTCCTGCCTCTGCTGGTTCTGCTGATTGCGTCGCCTGTGTGCGCGCAGGTCACGTTTGGGGCATCCGCATCGGAAGGCGAGCCGTTGCGCCGGCAGGAATGGCGCGTGCCGTCACCGGATACCGACATTGCCGCGCGCGCGCTGCTGTTTCGCCCCTCGGGCGCCGGTCCGTTCCGGCTTGCCGTGATCGCCCATGCCTCGACGCAGAACGTGCTCCGTCGCGCGCAAACGCCGCAGCCGGAATATCGCGCTCTCGCAGCGTTTCTGGTCGCGCGCGGCTTTGCCGTGCTGGTGCCGGAGCGGCTTGGCCATGGCGCGACCGGTGGCCGCTATGTCGAAGATCAAGGCGGCTGCGACGAAGCGGATTACGCCCGCGCCGGTCGCGCCACCGCGGAGGAAATTTCACTCGCGCTCGACTATCTGCAAAAGCAGGATTTTATTCGAAAGGATGCCGCTGTCGTGATCGGGCATTCCGCCGGCGGCTGGGGTGCGCTCGCGCTTGCGAATGCCGATCCGAAACAAATCTCTGCGATCATCGCCTTTGCGCCAGGGCGCGGCGGTCACGCCAATGACGAACCGAACAAGATCTGTGCACCGCATACGCTGCTCGCGGCCGCCGCCGAATTCGGCAAAGCGGCGCGCATCCCTGTCACCTCGCTGGTCGCAGCCAATGACAGCTATTTTGCGCCTGTATTTTCGAAGGCTTTGGCCGATGCGTTTCGCAGCGGTGGCGGCAAGGATGATCTTCGCACATTGCTGGCCGTGGGCAGCGAGGGTCACTGGATGATCGAAACCGAAGCCGGCGTCCGGGCCGCAAGCGGCGAGCTCGCACGGGCGCTGAACCTGCCAAAACCTGCGGCGACCAAGAAGCCATGACGCTGTATTTCCTGGTCAAATATCTGCACGTGCTCGGCGCCATCGTCATTCTCGGCACCGGAACCGGCATCGCGTTCTTCATGCTGATGGCGCACCGGACTGACAATGCAGAGTTCATCGCGCGCACGGCGTCGGTGGGGGTGATGGCGGATGCGATCTTCACACTGTCGGCGGTGATCCTGCAGCCGGTCACCGGCGGCCTCTTGATGATGCTGTCGGCCAGATCGATCGCGGAACGCTGGATCCTCGCCTCGCTCGTGCTCTATGCGATCGCAGGGCTGTTCTGGGTCCCCGTGGTCTTCATGCAGATCGAGATGCGCGATCTCGCGCGCAAGGCCGCCGCGCAGCAAGCCGCGCTGCCGGAGCGTTACTTCGTGCTGTTTCGCCGCTGGTTCGCGTTCGGCTTTCCCGGCTTCGGTGCGACGATGGCGATTCTTTGGTTGATGATTGCAAAGCCGTTTTGAAAGCAGCGATGAACCCCCGAACGATCCTGGTGCTCGGCGCCTCCGGCCTGATCGGCCGCTTCGTCACCGATGATCTGCGGGCGCGAGGATTTCGCGCGGTCGGCGTCGCGCGAAATCTGTCACCGGCGCAAGAGATGAGTGCGCTCGATATCGAGCTGCCGATCCTGTCCCTCGATGCGCCCGCGCTGACCCGCTTGCTGAGCGAGTATGAGGTGGACGTCGTCGTGAACTGCCTCGGCGTGCTCCAAGATGGCCCCAGCAGTGACACCAATGCGGTGCATCGCGATCTCGTCGCGCGTCTGCTTCAGGCCATCGCCGGCAGCGGGCGTGCGATCCGTCTGGTGCACATCTCGATCCCCGGCGTCCCTGAGGCGGATCGTACCGCGTTCGCCACGACCAAGCGCGAGGCCGAGCGGCTGATTGCGGCATCAGGCATTCCCCACGCCATCCTGCGGCCCGGCTTCGTGGTGGCGCCATCAGCCTATGGCGGCAGCGCTATGCTGCGCGCGCTCGCCGCCTTCCCGCTGAATCTTCCGGCGAGGGAGATGGCGACACCGTTTCAGCCTGTGGCGATCGAGGATATCTCCACGACAATCGCCTGGCTCGCCGCGCGCGAGATCGACGATGCCTCCGTGAAAGCTGTGAGTTGGGACCTGATGCAATCCGAGCCGGTCACCATGGCCGGCGTCATCAGGCAGTTTCGCCTTGCCTTCGGCACGGCCGGCTGGCCGCATGTCGCGATGCCGTCCTTCGTGCTCGATCTCAGCGCGAAGATCGGCGATCTCGCCAATCACCTCGGCTGGACGCCGCCGATGCGCTCCACGGCTATCGCCGAACTGCGCCGTGGCGTGCAAGGCGATCCCTCGACATGGATCGCCGCGACCGGCATCGCGCCGAAGACGCTGACTGACACGATTGGGCGTCATCCCGCCACGATCCAGGACAAATGGTTCGCGCGGCTGTTCCTGATCAAGGCGCTGATCATTGCGAGCCTGGTCGTGTTCTGGCTCGTGTCGGGCTTCATCGCGCTGTTCGTCTCCTACCGCGCTGCTGCCGGCATCTTGACTGCGCACAGTTTTCCACCCGCATTGGTCGATCCCATCACCATTGGCACCAGCCTGATGGACATGAGCATCGGCGTATTGATCGCGGTTCGCCGCACTGCTGCGATCGGCCTCGTCGCGGGCATTTTCGCCTCGCTCGGCTATATGGTCGGCGCGGCGATCCTGACGCCCGACCTCTGGATCGAGCCGCTCGGCGCGCTGGTGAAAACTGGGCCCGCGATCGTGCTGATGCTGGTCGCGCTACTCCTGTTGGATAATCGCTGATGCCAAAATGGCCCGACGACGACGTGATCCTGTTCGATGGCGTCTGCATCTTCTGCTCGCGCTGGGTGCGGTTCGTTGCGACCCGCGACAGGGCGAAGCAGTTTCGTTTCACGCCGATCCAGTCGGACTATGGCGCGAAGCTCGCGCGCACGTTCGGGATCGACCCTGACGATCCCGATACCAATGCCGTCGTCCACGGTGGCGACGCATTCCTGAAGTCGGACGCTGCCTTGACGGTGCTGTCGCATTTGCCGGGTTGGGCTTGGACGCGCGCGCTCTTCGCCGTGCCAAAACCGCTGCGCAATGCTGTGTACACCCTCATCGCGCACAACCGCTATCGCATCTTCGGCAAGTACGATGCGTGTTTCGTGCCCGATGAGAATTTGCGGGCGCGGGTGATTGAGTAGCAGCCTTCTATGAGAACGAGGCCTCGTAATTGAGCGGCGAGAGATGAACAAGTTTCTCCAGGGGCGGAGTTAACTGGAACATTCGAGGGTGGGCCGAGAAATCAAAAACGCGGCAAAGTCGAAAAGCATCTGGGCGTTCTGAAGCCAGAGAGAGCTCGTTTCTCGTGATATAAAACGGCGTGACGTCTGTACCAACCGTTGTCTTCACTTCGAGCAAGCGTTCTCTGCCCTGCGCGTCGAAAGAAAATATGTCGTAGCCTGCGCCGTCACCAAGCTCCTCAGATATCCATCGAATTTTCCTAGCCAGATCGGGTCGCTCAAGCTGAATTAGCCTCTGGCGTTCGTAATGGAAGACTAACTCTTCTCCCTCGCGACCTAGTTTGCGGTTGCGAAAGTCGCGCTCGACCGGATTAAACTTACGGATCAGACGCTCAATATTTGCATTGCGCGGCGAAACCGGCATGAGGGACGGAGGCGCTTCTACAAACAGGCTTTGCCGCTCAGCCCATCCGACAACGATCTTCTCGGGGTGCAATGCAGCTGGATTTTGAGAAAGGTATCGGTCAATCGCCGCGAGAATCGCAGCTTGATAGTTTTCGGCCGGGAAATAACCTCGGATGCTGGGTAGCCCCAATTTGACCAGCACGGCTGAAATGTTCCGATGCTTGAATTCTACGGAGCTTTTGCTTCGATCGAGATCGTCTCTTAAGGCCCGATTGTGGGCGGCCTTGTTATAGGGAGTGCCAGAAATCTCTTCGACGAGCATACTAAAATAGTCGGCGACGATGCGATCGAGCTCTTCATCGGTCCAATCTGGTTGTCCGCCACTGGCCATACCAGGAAAATGAACCAAATGGTTTGGGGCGTCCAGTCCTAGGGTTCAGGATCCGCCGGACGTTGCCGCCAAAACTTCCTTCGCCGCGCGCTCCCCACTATCCCTCGCCCCATGCGCCGTCGTGAAGAAATTCGGCGACGTCGCTTCTCCCGCGAAGAACAGCCGTCCATCCACCGGTGCCGCCAGCACGGCGCGATCCCCTGCATGCCCCGGCAGCGCGTGCGAATACGACCCGCGCGCAAACGGGTCGCGCCCCCAACGTGACTCACACAGCGGCTTCAGCTTGCGGCGGATGTCGTTGCCGATGAAGCCGGCGATCTCGTCGATGCTGTGCGCGGCGATCGAGCCGTCGCCGGAATCCTCCAGCTGGCGGGCAAAGCTGCCGCCGAAGAAGCCTTCGATACAAGGCTGGCCGAACGGACGGATGTGATAGGTGCCCATCTCGGTACGCATGGTAGCGCCGCGCAAGTTTCCTTCTTTCGGGAAGGCTTCGGCGCCGTCGAGCGCGAGCGTGACCTTGTCGTCGATGCCGAGCGGCAGGCCGGCTGCGGCATCGATCTTGGTTGGGAGCTGTGGCGCGAAGCGGATTGCCTCGTCAGCGATCAGATTGGTCGGGACGGTGACGATCACCTTGTCGGCGGCCAACGTGCCCAGCGAAGTCTTGATGCGGACGCGCTTGTCCGAATGATCGATCAGCGTGACGTTGCAGTTCAGTGCGACCGGGCAGGGCGCGCCATAGGCGGCGATGAGCGCGCCGTAGCCGCGGCGGACGCGCCAGTTGAGCTCGCTGTCCTCATAGGCGTCCCAGTCCAGCGTCGACATGTCCTGGAGCTCGCAGCCGTTGATGTAGGTCGAGATCGCATCGATCATCGGATTCCAGCGGTTGCCGGGCTCGAGGCTTTGGCTCGCTGGCTCGTCCTTGCCCTTCTGCGCGGCTTGCCACAGCCGTTCATAGAACGCGTCCATCGCGCGCATGAACTCGTCGCGCTCGCTTTGTGGAAACGCATTGCCATAGGCCCGCTCGCGCCAGGGCGGCAGGTCCTTGTTGAGCTCGAAACCGAGAGCGCGTGCGATTGGAACGAACGAGTTCTTGTCGGCCGAGTGCAGCCAGCCGCAGCCGACGTCGAAGGTCACCTCAGGCGAGGCCTGCACGGTCCAGGCGCGGCCACCGAGCCTGTTACGCGCTTCCAGCACGATCACGCTGAGGCCGGAGCCTTCAAGCGCATGCGCCGCGCCGAGGCCGGCCGCACCGGCCCCGATGATCGCGACGTCGACGGAGGAGGGGAGGGACATGGGTGGGCTCTAGCATGTTCGCTGAGCGCGCTGAAGCCAGCCAGATATGCCGATCTCGTGTCCCGGACGCGGTGCGGCGTATAACGCCGCTTCGCAGAGCCGGGACCCAAGGTGATGTGCGGAAGCTGAGAACGTCTGGGCCCCGGCTCAGCAGCGCATCACTGGCGTGCTGCGCTGCGTCCGGGGCACGAGCGAGCGGTAGCTTACGCCACCGCTTCCTTGGCCTTCTCTGCGCGCTTGCGCTCGTTCGGGTCGAGGTGCTTCTTGCGCAGGCGGATCGACTTCGGCGTGACCTCGACGAGCTCGTCGTCCTCGATATAGGCGAGCGCCTTTTCCAGCGTCATGCGGATCGGCGGGGTCAGGCGCACGGCTTCGTCCTTCGAGGTCGTGCGGATGTTGGTGAGCTGCTTGCCCTTGAGCACGTTGATCTCGAGATCGTTGTCGCGGGTGTGCTCGCCGACGATCATGCCCTTGTAGACCTTCCAACCGGGCTCGATCATCATCGGACCGCGATCTTCCAGCTTGAACATGGCGTAAGCGACCGCCTCGCCCTGGTCGTTGGAGATCAGCACGCCGTTGCGGCGGCCCTGGATCTCGCCCTTGTACGGCGCATAGCCGTGGAACAGGCGGTTCATGATCGCGGTGCCGCGGGTGTCGGTGAGCAGTTCACCCTGGTAGCCGATCAGGCCGCGGGTCGGCGCGTAGAACACCAGGCGCTGACGGTTGCCGCCCGAGGGCTTCATCTCGATCAGCTCGGACTTGCGCTCGCTCATCTTCTGCACGACGACGCCGGAATGCTCCTCGTCGACGTCGATCACGACTTCCTCGATCGGCTCCAGGGTGGCGCCGGTGGCTTCGTCCTTTTGATAGACGACGCGCGGACGTGACACCGAGAGCTCGAAGCCTTCGCGGCGCATGGTCTCGATCAGGATCGCGAGCTGCAATTCGCCGCGGCCCGAGACTTCCATTGCGTCCTTGTCGGCGGCTTCGACGACGCGGAGCGCAACGTTACCCTCGGCCTCACGCAGCAGACGATCGCGGATCATGCGGCTCGTCACCTTGTCGCCTTCGGTGCCGGCGAGCGGGGAGTTGTTGACGATGAACGACATCGACACGGTCGGCGGATCGATCGGCTGGGCCGGCAGCGGCACCTCGACGGTCGGATCGCAGAAGGTATCGGCGACGGTGCCCTTGGTGAGGCCCGCAATCGCGACGATGTCGCCGGCTTCGGCTTCCTCGAGCGGCGTGCGCTCGAGACCGCGGAACGCCAGGATCTTGGTGATGCGGCCGGTTTCGACCAGCTTGCCGTCGGCATGCAGCACCTTGACCTGCTGGTTCGGCTTAAGCGTACCCGACGAAATGCGGCCGGTGATGATGCGGCCGAGATAGGGGTTGGCCTCGAGGATGGTGCCGATCATCCGGAACGGACCTTCCTCGACCTTCGGCGGCGCGACGTGGCGCAGGATCAGGTCGAACAGCGGCTCCATGCCCTTGTCCTGCGGACCCTCGGGGCTCTCGGCCATCCAGCCCTGCTTGGCCGACCCGTAGAGGATCGGGAAGTCGAGCTGCTCCTCGCTGGCGTCGAGCGCCGCGAACAGGTCGAACACCTCGTTGATGACTTCGGTCGGGCGCGCGTCGGGGCGATCGACCTTGTTGATGACGACGATCGGCTTGAGGCCGACCTTGAGCGCCTTGGAGACCACGAACTTGGTCTGCGGCAGCGGGCCCTCGGCGGCGTCGACCAGCACGAGCGCGCCGTCCACCATGTTCAGGATGCGCTCGACCTCACCGCCGAAATCGGCGTGGCCGGGCGTGTCGACGATGTTGACGCGGGTGTCTTTCCATTGCACCGAGGCCGCCTTGGCCAGAATGGTGATGCCGCGCTCGCGCTCCAGATCGTTGGAGTCCATGGCGCGATCCGTCAATTTCTGGTTTTCGCGGAACGTGCCGGATTGCTGGAGGAGCTTGTCGACGAGGGTCGTCTTGCCATGGTCGACGTGGGCGATGATGGCGACGTTGCGGAGATTCATGAGTGAGCTTCTTTGCGGTCGGACAATGGGTTAAGCGCGATCTCGCCGGTCAAGCCGGGACCTCTTCACGGACAACGCTGGAAACGTGGAAAACGGGGCCTGTTACGCCCAAAAAGGAAACCCGGCCATATCGACCGGGTAGCCCAATGCGTTTGCGCCGCAATATAGGCAAAAAACGCCAAAAAACAATGCGTTCTTTCCGGGTTGGTTGACTGAATTTTGCCCGGGAATCTCCGGGGCTTAGGGGGTATCCGGGGTCAAACCGGCCGTTTGCTCGCGCGCGGCCGGTCCGGTCACCTCATGCCGAGCGGCTTTGCGGCTCCTCGGTCGGATACACGCCGCGCAGGACCTCCTCGAAATGCAGCTTCACGGCGTCGTTGCAGAGGCAGGCGCGCAAGCGCAGGCCATCATGGTTGCGAACCAGGATCGAGCCGCGCCTGGTGTCGAGCACGCCTTCGGCCTTGAAAGATTGCAGCACGCGGCTGGCATAGGAGCGGCCGACGCCAAGCAATGTGGCGAGCTGCTCATGCGTCAGCGGCACGCTGTGCTCGTCGCCGGTTCGCTCCATCGCGGCGACGATCCATTTGGCCGTGCGCTGCTCGATCGAGTGGATGGCGTTGCAGGCGGTCGACTGGAAGATCTGCGCCAGCATGCAGTCGGCGTAGCGGGCGAAGATGTTGCGCAGCGACGGCGAGCGCGCTTTGGCCGCCTCGATCTTGGCGACGTGAATGCGAGCGAATGGTCCGCCGAATTTCACGCAGATACGGGTATAGGCCGGCAGGAATCCTTCGCTGACGATGCCGCCGACGGCGCCTTCGCGGCCGACCAGAATGGTCTCGACGTCGCGGCCGTCTTCGTTCGGAACCAGAAAGGTCGCGAGCGATGGCCCGCAGGGGAAGTGCACGACCTGGACGTCGTCTCCGGGATTGTAGAGCAGATGGCTAGCGCCGACCTCGTCCACGGTGACGTAGGGTGCGAGCAACGCATAATCCGCTGCGTTCAAGCGCCGCAGCAGATTGTTGGCGGGGCGACTTTCGATTTCGCTTGTCGTGCTGATACGTGCATCCATCGTGAACTCCCCATCCTCCTCCCACATTAGCGAGTTCCGTCCGCCGGCTGTGTGCACATGTGGACAGACGTCAAAACTGTTCTGTGGTGAGTTTCGTTCCGGGAACCCTCCGATGCGCTGGGCGCAGGCGTCGGCCTGAGGCTGTCCTGATCGGTGAAACATGCAGCCCTCCACAACCAGCATCATGATACCTGCTTCTCCCGACGGCTCAGCCGTCATCCCCACCGATGTGCTGATCGTCGAGGACGATCCGATTATCGCCATCGATTTCGAGGATCGCCTGCTCGGCTTTGGCGTCAGAAGCGTGCGCACCGTGGGGTCGGTGGCGCAGGCGCTGGATGCGATCGCAAGGCGTGCGCCTGATTTCGCCCTGCTCGATGTCTCGCTGATCCGCGAGAAGAGCTTTGCAATCGCCGAGCGGCTCGCAGCGCTGGAGATTCCCTTCGCCTTCGTCACCGGCTACGGCGCGGAGACCAGCATTCCCGCAGAATTTGCCGCGCGGCCGCGGCTGCAAAAGCCGTGCTCCAGCGATGCGCTGGAGGCGGCGTTGCAGGCAGCGCGCGGCTAGGTCAGCTTCACGCGAATTTCGGATCGAGCGTAGTCGACCACAGCGCGACATCGGCGCGGTCGCGCAGCGTCACGGTCATCTGGCCCGACGCACCGTCGATCTTGACGTGACCGAAGAACTGCATGCCGGCTGATGGCGGCAGGTTCTGCTTGTCGAGGCCGGGCGCCTTGACGAAGCGCACCTCAGGGCCAAACGTGTTGTCGAACTCGTTCGGGCCGAAGGTGCCGGCGTGCAGCGGACCCGAGACGAATTCCCAGAACGGCTCGAAATCCTGGAATTGCGCCTTGTTCGGATCGTAATAATGGGCGGCGGCGTAGTGCACGTCCGCCGTCAGCCACACCGTATTCTTGATCGGCGCCGTCTTGATGAAGCGCAGGATGTCGGCGATCTCGAGCTCGCGGCCGCGCGCCGGGCCGTCGGCCTGCGCGAACGCTTCCGAGCCCTTCTTGTTGGTGGCATCGTCGTAGACGATCAGGCTGAGCGGCATGTCGGAAGCGATCACCTTCCATGTCGCGCGCGAATTGAGCAACTCGCGCTTCAGCCAGGTCATCTGCTCAGGCCCGAGGAAATAGCTGGCCGGACCATACTCGGTCTCGAGATTGGCGCCGTTCGGGCCGCGATAGCTGCGCTCGTCGAGCACGAACACGTCGAGATGCGGTCCGTAGGCGATCTTGCGGTAGACCCGGCCCGGCTCATTGATGCTCTCGCGCATCGGATACATCTCGTGGAAGGCGCGGCCGGCGCGCGCCGCGAGCAGCGAGATGTCGCGCACCTTGTAGGTCGCGGGCAGATCCTTCGACAGCGACCAGTTGTTGGTCACCTCGTGATCGTCCCACTGCACGAAGATCGGCACTTCGGCATTGAAGGCGCGGACATTGTCGTCGGTGAAATTGTATTTGTGCGCGGCGCGGTACTCGTCGAGCGTCTCGGCGACCTTGGCCTTCTCCGGAATCGTGATGTTCTTCCAGACCTTGCCGTCGGCGAGCTTGACCTCGGAAGGTATCACGCCGTCGGCGTAGATGGTGTCGCCGGAATGCAGCAGGAAATCCGGCCGGTGCTTGCGCATGGCCGAGAAGGTGACCATGCCGCCATCATCGGGGTTGATGCCCCAGCCTTGGCCTGCGACGTCGCCGCCCCAAACGAAGCTGACATCGCGGCGGTCCGCCGGCGCGGTGCGGAAGCGGCCGACCACCGGCTCGCCTTCGATCGCGGTGTGGGAGAGATCGCGGAAACGGACGCGGTAGAAGATGTCCTGGCTGGCAGGAAGATTGTCCACCAGCATCTTCGCGGTGAAGTCGCTCTCGGGCAGCGCCGCGATCGGCGGCAGCGCGCGGGCGTCCTTGAAGGTGTCCGTCGTTGCCACCTCGACCAGCATTTGCGCCGGCCGGTCGGTGCGCGCCCAGACCACGCCGCCGTCGACGGTGACGTCGCCGGACTGCACACCATGGGTGACCGCAGGCCGGTCGGCCGCGCGCGACAGATGCGGCATCGCGATCGCGCCGAGTGCGCCGGCGCTGGTGGTGAGGAATTTGCGGCGGGAGAATTTGATCTTCATGGGCCGGCTCGCTGGCTAGCTATCTTGCACGCAACTCGCGCCGTCATTTCGGGATGGTCCGAAGGACCAGACCCGGAATCTCGAGATTCCGGATTCGCGCTTCGCGCGCTCCGGAATGACAGCGAGACCTATATTCAGACAATGTGACGCGGCAATTACGCCCGCAAGCGTTCAAGCGTTGCCGGCGGCCCGGAATTGCGCGCCGGCGCGTTGCAGGTTTTGCGGCAGGCTTGATAGCACTGTCTTGCGGTCGGCGACCGCGGTGTGGAATTGGTCGAGAGCGATGTTGAAGGCGGCCAGTGCGCCCTCCTCGATGGCGCCGTGGTCGAAGCAGCGCAAGGTGTCGCGCAGGATCTCGTCCGCCTCGGCCTGCATCTGGTCGAGCTCGTCGGCCGTCTCGCTCTTGCGGGCCGCGGTGAGCATGTCGAGCAGGCGCTCGCGCAAATGACTGTTGTTGTCGCGCTCGTCCTTCTTCAGATAGCCCGCGAACCAGGCGCCAAGGGAGCCGGTGGCCGAGAGCGCCATCAGGCTCCACCAGATGTAGTCGCTGTATTTGTCGAGGAAGGTCTTCTCCTCGCCGTCGACGAAGGCGGCGGCGCCGGGATGCACGGGGATCACCGCATCCTTGTCGGTGTCGGGCGTCTCGATCTTCGCGGCCTGCGGGAAATCGGTCAGCAATTGCTGGCGCACGGCGAAGAGCTGCCGGGTGAAGGCCGCAACCGTGGTCTCGGACAGGCCTTTGCGCGCCACGATGTGGTGCGAGAAGCTGATGGTCTTGACCTCGTCATCAGGACGATCGGGCGAGCCGCCATAGGTGCCGGCGGGAATTTCCGAGGCTTCATAGACCGGATGGTTCTGCGCGATGGCGTCCGCCGAATCGATCGCGAGGAAGGTCGGCGATCCGCTATCCTTGGCGGAGGCGGCGATCGCGTCCGCGGTGATCTTGCTGTTGACCGGGCCGGCCGCGAGATAGACGTCGGCCTTCTGCGCCTTGATCGCCTCGGCGACTTCGCTGGCCGGGAATTGCACGATCTCGACCTTGGCGGGATCGACGCCGTATTGCTGCAGGATCACCTTGAGCAGGTTGACGTTTGCCTGCGTCTTGCCGATTACGCCGACGCGGTGACCGGCGAGCTGCGAGATCTTGGTGATCTTCGCGCCTTTCTTCTTGCCCTTGCCGGGCACCGACCACAGCACCACGACGTTCTTGCGCAGTGTCGCGACGGCTTGCGCGTTCTTCGGCACATCGAGATCGCCGCGGACGATGGCGAGATCGGCCTTGCTCTCGGCGAGCTGGTCGGCGCTGGCGGTGGCGCCGTCGGTCTGGATCGGGCGCAGCCGGACAAAACCTTTGCTCTGCGCGAAGGCCTGCGTCAGCGCCTGAACCACCTTGACGTCGTCGCTGTTGGCGGGACCGACCGCGATCTTCAAGGTCACCGGGCGCATCGCGAAATAATAGCCGCCGGCGAGCGCACCGATGATGGCGAGCACCAGCGCCAGAGACACGAGCGCGGTCTTCCGCGCCGCGGATCGCGGCGAAGGCGGAGAGGGCGTTACGGCCAGGTTTGAATCCCCGGTCATCGATCTCCCTAACAGGCGCTTCAGGCTCAGTTTCATCTTGGCCGGCGGTTTACGTCGGCAATTGTAGCAAATTTCTTGCCCCTAGGGGTTACATCTCCGTCATGGTTAGCGGACCGGCCAAATCCGAAGGTGAACCCCGACCGTAAGCACGGTGTTAGGGTAAAGTTCCCCTGAAAACGGAGGCGATCATGGCAGAACTTCTATCGGCGGACGCACGCAGACAGGCACTGGGCAGCATTCCGGGCTGGACCGAGGTTCAGGGCGGCAAAGGGATCGGGAAGACCTTTGTCTTCAAGGATTTCAACGAGGCCTTCGGCTTCATGACCCGCGCGGCGCTAACAGCCGAGAAGATGGATCACCACCCCGAATGGCGCAATGTCTACAAGACGGTCGAGGTGGTGCTGTCGACCCATGACGCCGGCGGTCTCACCAGGCTCGACATCGAGCTCGCCACGGCGATGAACGACATCGCGAAGCAGACACCCGGCTGACGTCTTGCGGGACCGGGGCGCATCCCCATCTTGTGATCGTCACCGGATGCGGCCTTCGGTCGCGCCGGGCTCAGCGGGAGTTTTGAGAGATGGCTGCCGAACACAGCGTCGGTTTCGAGCCGGCCGATCGGCTCGCGGAAGATCGGGACAGCGTGCGCCGCCGCTTCTGGCGCAAGCTGAAGCGCGTCGTCGCGCATCTGCCGTTCGCCGAGGATCTGCTCGCCGCCTATTACTGCGCGTTCGACCGGCAGACGCCGCGTCACGTCCAGGCCTCGCTGCTGGGTGCGATCGCTTATTTCATCCTGCCGTTCGACTTCATCCCCGACGTGATGCCGGTGCTCGGCTTCACCGATGACGCCGCCATCCTCGCCACCGCCATCCGCATGGTCGCCAGCCACATCACGCCGGAGCACCGCGAAGCCGCGCGTGCTGCGCTGAAGCGTGGGGTAGACGCGGCGGAGAAGGCGGAAGCCGCGTAGCTGTATCGCCGCACATTCCGCTGTCATTCCCCGCGAAGGCGGGGAATCCAGTAAGCCGCGGCTTCTCGATTTAATCACGACCGTCTCGGCGTACTGGATAGCCCGGTCCTAGTGCGCAATGCGCACTGGCCGGGCGATGACGGTTGAGAGTGTGGCGCAGGTCGCGAGGCCCACATCCTCACGGATGCAGGATCACCTTGCCCATGGCCTGGCGTCCCGCCAGCACCTTCAGTGCGTCGGCGGTCTGCGCCAGCGGGAAGGTGCGGTCGACATGCGATGAGATCTTTCCTTCCGCCGTCCACTTCACCAGCTTTTCGAGATTGGCGCGGTTCTTTTCCGGATTCTGCCGGGTCCAGGCGCCCCAGAACACGCCGCGGATATCGCAGCCCTTCAGCAGCGCGAGGTTCAGCGGCATCTTCGGAATGTCGCCGGCGGCAAAGCCGATGACGAGGAAGCGGCCTTCCCAGGCGATCGAGCGCAGCGCTGCTTCCGCATACGTACCGCCCACCGGATCGAAGATGATGTCGACGCCCTTGCCGCCCGTGAGCTTGCGCAGGCCTTCCTTCAGGTCTTCCTTGGCGTAGTTCAGCGTCAGCTCGGCGCCGTGCGCCTTGGCGAATTCGAGCTTCTCCTCGGACGAGGCGCAGGCGATCACCTTCAGGCCCATCAGCTTGCCGAGCTCGCACGCGGCAAGGCCGGTGCCGCCGGCCGCGCCGAGCACGGCGAGTGTCTCGCCCGGCTTCGGGCTGGCGCGATCTTCCAGCGCATGCAGCGCGGTGCCGTAGATTATGATGATGCCGGCCGCACGGTCGTAATCGAGATTGTCGGGGATCTTCACGATGCCCGCCGCCGGCAGCGCGATCTTCTCGCGCGCGCCGTTGTGGCCGCACGAAGCGACGACGCGATCACCGACCTTGAGATCGGTGACGCCGGGGCCGATGCTCTCGATCACGCCGGCAACTTCCGCGGCCGGCGAGAACGGGAACGGCGGCTTGATCTGGTACTTGCCCTGAATCATCAGGATGTCGAAGAAATTCAGCGCCGCGGCCTTGATCGCGATCACGGCTTCGCCGGGACCCGCCACCGGATCCGGCACATCGGCAAGCACGAGATCGTCGGGCTGGCAATATTGCGAGCAGAGGATGGCTTTCATGGCGGCACCTTGGGGCGTTTCGAGTGGAGTTATCGTTGGGGCGGTTTTGCCGGATTTACTGCGGCCGGACAATCCGGATTCTTTGTAGAAACTGCGCCGCGGTCTATCCTCTCGTCATTGCGAGCGCAGCGAAGCAATCCAGACTTTTTCCGTGGCGCGGACTCTGGATTGCTCCGCTGCGCTCGCAATGACGGAGTGGGTGGAAACAGCGAGGATTCAAACGATGTTTGAAACAGGTCTGCTCAAGGACAAGCGCATCCTCGTCACGGGCGGCGGCTCGGGCCTTGGCGCTGCGATGGGGCGTCGCTTCCTCGCTCTTGGCGCCGAGCTCATCATCTGCGGCCGCAAGCTTGACCGTCTCGAAGCAAGCGCGCGCGAGATGCGCGAAGAGACTGGCGGCAAGGTCACGACCATCGCATGCGATGTTCGCGATGGTGCCGCGGTCGATGCGATGATGGATGCGATCTGGCGCGCGGCACCGCTCGACATCCTCGTCAACAATGCTGCCGCGACCTTCATCGCACAGAGCGAGCATCTGTCGTTCCGCGCAGCCGATGCGATCCTGGCGCCGACCCTGCATGGCGCGATGTATTGCACGCTCGCCGCCGGCAAGCGCTGGATCGACGGACAGCACAAGGGTGTCGTGCTCTCGATCCTCTCGACCTCGACCATCACCGGCCGTGCCTTCACGGTCCCTTCCGCGATGGCGAAATCGGCGGTGCTTGCGATGACCAAAAGCCTTGCGGTGGAATGGGGCCCGAAGGGCATCCGCACCGTCGCGATCGCGCCGGGGCCGTTCCCCACATCGGGAGCGTCGGGGCAGCTGCGCCCCGAGGGCCGGGATGAGGGGTGGACCAGTCGCAACCCGCTGGGGCGCGTCGGCGAGCACGGCGAGCTTGCCGACCTCGCCAGCTTCCTGGTGTCGGACCGCGCCGCCTACATCAACGGTGAGATGGTGGTGATCGACGGCGGCGCGCATTTGCGCAGTTCCGGCGCCGAAGATTTGTTGCGATGGACCGATGCGCAATGGGCGGAGCAGCGCGCCGCGCGGTCGAAAAGCTGACCCTGATATCCCGCTAACTGCCTTCCCAAACTGGACTTTCCCGGTTATCCCTGCACGGGGACAAATCGCCGCCGGGCCATCTTCCAGTCACAATATTGAGGGAACCACTCCAGCATGTGGCGGGCGCTCTTTTTGGCTTTGATGACTGGCGTGGCGGCGTGGGGATTGAATAATTCTGCGCGCGCCCAAACGGCGCAACCGGCGCCGAAGGCGGCGGCAAAACCGGCCGCGGCAGCCGCTAAGACGGCCGCCAAAACGGCCGCCAAGCCCGAGAGCAAGCCGGCGACCGCTGCTGCAGCGGCAGCTGCGGGCGGCGCGGAGCCGACGTTGATCGGCCAGTTCGGCACCTGGGGCGCCTATGCGGCGACACCCAACGGCAAGAAGGTCTGCTTTGCGCTGGCAAAGCCTTCCTCGTCGAAGACAAATCCGCCGAACCGGCCGCGCGATCCCGCCTATGCCTTCGTCTCGACCCGGCCGGCCGAAAAGGTGAACAACGAAGTCTCCGTCATGATCGGCTATGCGTTGAAGCCGGGCTCGGAATCGACGGTCGAGGTCGGCGGCGCCTCCTTTGCGATGTATACGCAAGGTGACGGCCTCTGGATCAAGAATGCAGCCGAAGAGGAGCGGATGGTGGAAGCCATGCGCAAATCCGCCGATCTCGTGGTCAAGGGCACCTCGGCCAAGGGGACGGAAACCACCGACACGTTTTCGCTGAAGGGTCTCGCCCAGGCCCTCGACAAGATCGCGCAGGACTGCAGGCGTTAAGGCTGTATCCGCCGCCAGTAGCTCTACGGTCGCAATCGGCTGTTCCGGTTGCTATATAGGGGCGGTTCCAGATTTCTTCCGTCATTCCGGGGCGATGCGCAGCATCGAACCCGGAATCTCGAGGTTCCGGGTTCAGCTCTTCGAGCTGCCCCGGAACGACCACAGCAATTAGGCCCATTAATGCAACCGACGACCGAGCCGCGCGACGCAATCCTGGTGGAGAAGACTCCGCTCGAAACCTATGTGCCGCCGGCCAAGCCATCCCTGATTGGCCTGTCGCGCACCGAGCTTGCCGATCGTCTCGGCGAGATCGGCGTCGCGCCCGCGCAGCGCAAGATGCGCGTGCAGCAGCTCTGGCACTGGCTCTATTTCCGCGGCGCCCAGAGTTTCGACGACATGACCTCGATCTCGAAGGGCATTCGCGCCGAGCTCGCGCAGCATTTCACGGTCGACCGCCCTGAGGTCGTGGCCGAGCAGATCTCCAACGACGGCACCCGCAAATGGCTGCTGCGGCTGCCGAGCGGCGACAATGTCGAGCGCGCGCATGAAGTCGAGTGCGTCTACATTCCCGAGACCGATCGCGGCACGCTCTGCGTTTCCTCGCAGGTCGGTTGCACGCTGAACTGCTCGTTCTGCCACACCGGCACGCAGCGCCTGGTGCGCAATCTCACCGCCGGCGAGATCGTCGGTCAGATCATGGTCGCACGCGATCGCCTCAACGATTGGGCCGATCGCGAGGACGGCACGCGCCGCGTCACCAACATCGTGATGATGGGCATGGGCGAGCCGCTCTACAATTTCGACGCCGTGCGCGATGCGCTGCTGATCGTCGGCGACAATGAAGGCATCGGCATCTCCCGCCGCCGCATCACGCTGTCGACCTCGGGCGTGGTGCCGAACATCGTGCGCGCCGGCGAGGAGATCGGCGTCATGCTGGCGATCTCGCTGCATGCGGTGCGCGACGAGCTGCGCAACGAGCTGGTGCCGCTCAACCGCAAATATCCGATCAAGGAATTGCTGCAGGCCTGCCGCGACTATCCCGGCGCCTCCAACGCCCGCCGCATCACCTTCGAATATGTAATGCTCAAGGGCGTCAACGATTCGCTCGACGATGCCAAGCTGCTGGTGAAGCTGCTCAAGGGCATTCACGCCAAGATCAATCTGATCCCGTTCAATCCCTGGCCCGGCACCGCCTATGAATGCTCGGACTGGGACCAGATCGAGAAATTCTCCGAATACATCTTCAACGCCGGCTATTCCTCGCCGGTGCGCACTCCGCGCGGCCGCGACATCCTCGCAGCCTGCGGCCAGCTCAAGTCGGAGACGGAGAAGCTGTCGGCCCGCGAGCGCCAGGCGCTACGCGCCATGGCGATGACGGATTGATGATGCGCGCCCCGCGCACTTCCGTCATGGCCGGGCTTGTCCCGGCCATCCACGTCGAGCCGCAAGTGAGAAAGTCGTGGATGCCCGGGTCAAGCCCGGGCATGACGATGTCGAGTGTGACGATCCCGTTCGTCAGTTACTTGCTGTCGTCATGTCCCTGATCGGCCGCCTCGTCGTCATCTTCATCGGCTTTCTCGCCGCCTGTTTCGTCGGCGGCATGATCGTGGTCGGCGCGCTGCTGTTTCCGGAGTTTTCCGATCTCGGTGCCGGTCCCGTCGACCAGGGCACGATCGACATCCTGCTCGGCTTCGGCTTCATCTTCGTCTCTGGCTTCGCGCTGGTGCCGGCGGCGGTGATCGTGGCGATCACCGAGGCGCTCTATATTCGCAGCGCATTGGCTTACGCCGTCGGCGGCGGCCTGGTCGGGCTTGCCTGCTATCTCGGCCTCATCCCGTTCCACCCTGAGACGTTTCAGTTCGAAGGCATCGTGCGCCGGCATCTGGAGATCATGACCGGTGCGGGCATTGTCGCCGGCGTCGTCTACTGGCTGGTCGCCGGCCGCAATGCCGGCGCCTGGCGCATCCCGCCGGCCCCACGCCAGCCGCCTCCGCCGCTGCCGTCGAATTCGCGGCCGGATGCAAGGTGATCGCATACTCGGTGTCGTCCCGGCGAAGGCCGGGACCCATACCCCCAGGGGGGAGTTGGGACATGAATTGGCAACTCCGAGTCTTCGCAAAACTGGACCCCGTGGCTATGGGTCCCGGCCTTCGCCGGGACGACAGCGATGATGGAGCGTGCGCCTTCGTCGAGGGTTTCCATCCCCGCCTCGCTCCGCTAAACCGCGCGCCATGAACCGGACTGGACTCTTCATCGCCCTGGCGCTGTGGCTTGTGATCGGCGTCGTTTTCGGCCTCTATCCCGAGCTCGATCTCAAGCTCGCCGCGCTGTTCTTCGATCCCCAAACCAAAACCTTTCCGCTCAAGCTGAGCGACTGGGCTGGTATCGCGCGTGACGCTGCGATGTGGGTCTCGTGGGCGTTCGTGCTGCCGTCGCTGGTCGCGCTCGTGGTCAAGATGATCAGGCCGGACCGTCCCTTGATGGTGTCCGGGCGCGCGATCGTGTTCCTGCTGGTAACGATCATCCTGTCGGCCGGCATCCTCACCAACCTCACCTTCAAGTCCTATTGGGGTCGGCCGCGGCCTGTGGTGGTGACGGAGTTTGCCGGCGATCAGCAGTTCGTGGCGTGGTGGGATCCGCGCGGCGATTGCGAGCGGAATTGCTCGTTCTTCTCGGGCGAAGGCGCCACCGCGTTCTGGACGCTGGCGCCCGCCGCGCTGGCGCCGCCGGCCTGGCGGCCGCTCGCTTATGCCGGTGCTGTCGTGTTCGGCGCGGTGACCAGCGGGCTCCGCATGGCCTTCGGCGGCCACTTCTTCACCGACGTTGCGACGGCCGGCCTTGTCACCTTCATCGTGATCTGGTTCGGCTATGCACTGATCTACCGCTGGCCGCGGACCCGCTTTTCGGACGAGGCGGTCGATGCCGCCCTGACCCGGCTGAACATGCCGGCCTACCGGCTCCGCAAGCGCCTGTTCGGCCGCAAGACCGATCCCGCAGCGTCGATTTGAGCCATTAAATGGGTGCCGAGGCGTGCGAAATTTGATATTCGCGCGGTCAAACCACCCTCGCCATCAGCCCCTAAAAACCCGATTGGAAGCCCCATGACCACGATCCTGAAAAGCCTGCCCAAGGGTGAGAAAGTCGGCATCGCGTTTTCGGGCGGCCTCGACACCTCGGCGGCGCTGCTCTGGATGAAGCAGAAAGGTGCGCGCTGCTACGCCTATACCGCCAATCTCGGCCAGCCAGACGAAGCCGATTACAACGAGATCCCGCGCAAGGCGGAAGCGTTCGGCGCCGAGAAGGCCGTGCTGGTCGATTGCCGCACACAGCTGGTCCACGAAGGTATCGCCGCGATCCAGTCGGGCGCCTTCCACATCTCGACCGGCGGCATCACCTATTTCAACACCACGCCGCTCGGGCGCGCTGTCACCGGCACGATGCTGGTCGCGGCGATGAAGGAAGACGGCGTCAACATCTGGGGCGACGGCTCGACCTTCAAGGGCAACGACATCGAGCGGTTCTATCGCTACGGTCTGCTCACCAATCCTAGCTTGCGCATCTACAAGCCATGGCTCGACCAGCAGTTCATCGACGAGCTCGGCGGCCGTGCCGAGATGTCGGCGTTTATGACCGCGCAGGGCTTCGCCTACAAGATGAGCGCCGAGAAGGCCTATTCGACCGACAGCAATCTGCTCGGCGCCACGCACGAGGCAAAAGATCTTGAAAGCCTCGACAGCGGCATCAAGATCGTCAACCCGATCATGGGCGTGCCGTTCTGGCGCGACGATTGTGTCGTGAAGGCCGAGAAGGTCGTGGTGCGTTTCGAGGAGGGTCAGCCTGTCGCGCTGAACGGCAAGACCTTCTCTGATCCCGTCGCGCTGTTCCTCGAAGCCAACGCCATCGGCGGTCGTCACGGCCTCGGCATGAGCGACCAGATCGAGAACCGCATCATCGAGGCCAAGAGCCGCGGCATCTACGAGGCGCCCGGCATGGCGCTGCTGCATATCGCTTATGAGCGTCTCGTCACCGGCATCCATAACGAGGATACGATCGAGCAGTACCGCATCAGCGGCATGCGCCTCGGGCGTCTGCTCTATCAGGGCCGCTGGTTCGATTCGCAGGCCCTGATGCTGCGCGAGACCGCGCAGCGCTGGGTCGCGCGCGCCGTCACCGGCGAGGTGACGCTCGAGCTGCGCCGCGGCAACGATTACTCGATCCTCAAGACCGAGAGCCCGAACCTCACCTATGCGCCTGAAAGGCTGAGCATGGAGAAGGTCGAGGACGCCGCCTTCACACCCGCCGACCGCATCGGCCAGCTCACCATGCGCAATCTCGACATCGCCGATACGCGCACCAAGCTCGGTCTCTATTCGAAGACCGGTCTGCTGTCGGGCAGCGAAGGCTCGCAGATCTTCAAGCTCGAGAGCGACAAGGGCTGACGCGACATCGCTCTCGTAGGGTGGGCAAAGCGAAGCGTGCCCACGACCTTTGCATGATGGAGACAGATCGTGGGCATGGCGCTTCGCGCCTTTGCCCACCCTACGAGTTCTGAATTCGTAGTTTGGGATTGCAGCTTCCTCGTCATTGCGAGCGAAGCGAAGCAATCCAGGATCTTTCCGCGACGACAGTCTGGATTGCCTCGTCGCTGCGCTCCTCGCAATGACGAGAATAAAAAATGGCCGGGATCGCTCCCGGCCATTTTCTGTTTGCGATGCTCTTACTGCCGCGGCGGCGGAGGCGGTGCCGCGTTGGCCTGGCCGCCATTGAGCAGCGGCGTGATGTTGCGGATGGTGACGCGACGGTTGATCGCGCTCGGCCCCTGAGTCTGCTCCTTCAGGTACTGCTCGCCATAGCCCTGTGACGTCAGGTTCTCCGCGGGCACACCAAACTGCTGCGTGAGCAATTCGGCCGCGGCCTGCGCGCGACGGTCCGACAGCGACAGATTGTCGACGTCGTTGCCGACCGCGTCGGTGTGGCCCTCGATCAGGAACACCGCCTGCGGGTTGGCCTGGATCGCCTGGTTGAGGCCGTCGGCGATCACCTGCAACCGCGCCGCCTGGTCCGGCGGGATGGTCCACGATCCCGTCTCGAAGTTGATCGTGTTGACGTCGATGCTCGGCATCTGCATGCGAACATTCGGGCTGTAGCGAATCTCGTCGAGCGAGTAGCGCCGATCGATCCGCTGCACCGGCGGGGCCCGCATCGTGTCGTAGATCACCTGCGGCGACGCTTCCTGGGCGTCGACGATGTAGCGGTCATAGGGGATGCTGACCACCGGCGGCGGCACGTCGACATAGAAGCCGCCGACTGCGCGCGGATCGCGATACGTGTTGTCGATGATCACGATCTCGCGTCCGCGCTGATCTCTGCGGATACGGCGCATCAAGCTCCCGTCCGGACCGACCACCGTGATGATCTCGGTGCCATCGGGACGGATGACGACCGTGCGGGTTTCGCCGCCGACCGTCTCGGTCCGGATGTCGCGAGCACCGTAGCGGAAGCGATAGAGATCGTTGCCGCGGACATAGGCCTGCCCACCGGGATCGCGGATGATGATGCGGTCCGGCTCGGTGTAGACGGTGCGGCCGCCTTCGACGACCTCGCGCCGCTGGTTGTGCAGGTCGGCGATGGTGGCGGTGTCGATGTTCAGCGAGCCGGCGTGCGCCGCCGCGGAAACGGCGAGGCTGGCGGCGAGGAGCAAGGCGGACGGACGGAACAGCGTGGCGGCGGCCTTGCGGATGATCGTGCTCTGCATGTCGTTTCCCTGTCGGTGTTCCCGCTGCGGTTGAACGGGTCTCCTGCAGTAGACGCGGAGCTTCCGGCGGCCCCCTACCTGGGCCGCCGGTTAACATGTGTTTA